>CAVXRL010000004.1:0-370012 GCA_963764225.1 uncultured Actinomycetes bacterium | reverse complement strand
CAGGTGCCGCCGAGGCTCAGCACGGGCTCGGCGGCGCAGAGGTCGGCGACCTCTCGCAAGGACGTGCTCGGCCTGCCGGAACAGCTCCTGCGACGGCAGCTGGCCCGAGAGGCAGGCGAAGTTGACGGCCACGCCGGCCAGGTCGACGCCGGGCAGGCCGGCGAGCTCGGCGGCGGCCGCCGGGGCCGCGTCCGGCAGGACGCCCTCCCGGCGGTCGCCCAGGTCCACGGTGAGCAGGACCTGGACGGGGGCGCCGCGGCCGTGCTCTCCGAGCACGCGGGCGGCGCCCGGATCGCTCAGCAGCACGCGGTCGGCGACCCGCGCCGCAATCTCCAGCTCATCGGGCTGCGGCGCCCGGATCAGCGTGAGCGGTCCGAGCCCCCGAACGGCGAGCCGGACCAGTGACGGCAGGCGGCTGTCGGCCAGGCCTGCGGCGCCGGCCTCCAGCATCACCCTCCCGACCGCCGGCTCGCCGTCCACGCACTTGGTCACGCCGACGAGCGTCAGGCCGCGGGCGCGCAGGTCCGCGGCCAGCCGCTCCGTCGCCTGGGCGACGGCGTCGAGGTCGATGGTGAGCCGGGGGAGGGTCATCCTTCTCCACTTTCGTCTGTTGGGTGGCGCGAGCCGGCACCGGGGCTGCACGGGTGCGGCGACGAGGCGGCCGCGCCGGGCGATCCGGCGCCCGCTCGGCGCCTCGGGACGTGGGACGGCTACCGGTCCGGCACGCGTGCGCGGGCGGTGCACGTCAGTGGAGGAGGGTATTAGAAGTCGTGGACCTTGCCGCCGGTGAAGGCGGTGCGGCGACGGTCGTGGGGGCTTGCGTCAACCACGCGGGCTCTCCCGTGGCCGGTGGGACAAAGCGGGCGCAGTATACTTCTCCAGTCGAACGTTCGACAAGCAGGGGGGCGTTGCATGCCGTCTACCGATCCGCTCTACTCCGTCCGGGACGGGCGTCTGTGCTTCGACGGGGTCGACCTCGTCGAACTGGCCGCCGACCGTCCGACTCCCTTCTTCGTGTTCAGCGAGCGCCGCCTGCGCGCCAATGTGGAAGCCGTGACCGGCGCGTTCCGCCGCCGGCACGCCGCCACCGAGGTGTTCTACGCCAGCAAGGCGTGCTCCAATCTCTGGTTCCTCCACGTGGCGCGCGACGCGGGGAGCAACGTCGAGGTCAACGCCGGCGGCGAGCTGGAGAAGGCGCTGGCGGTGGGGTTCGAGCCGCGGCAGATCGTGTTCAACGGCGTGGCCAAGACGAAGGACGAGATAGCGCGCGCGGTCGCCGCCGGAGTGCGCGCGTTCATGGTCGACTCCCTCCACGAACTCGGGCGCATCGGCGAGGTGGCGGCGAGCCTCGACGCCGTCGCCGCCGTGGCGCCGCGCATCGACGTGCACGTGCCGACCATGACGCACCCCGGCCTCGAGACCGCCCACGGCGGCAAGGCCGGCATCGACCGCGACGACGCGGCGGCCGCGTTCCGCCTCGCCGCCGGGCACCCCCACCTGGACCCGGCCGGCATGCACCTGCACGTGGGCTCGCAGATCACCAGCGTGGAGCCGTACCGGCAGGCGCTGGCGGCGGCGCTCGACATCGTGGAGGAGGTCGAGGCGGCGGCCGGCGTCAGGCTGCGCTTCCTCAACGCCGGCGGCGGCTTCGCGGTGCAGTACCGCGAAGCGCCGGTGACCTGCCACCCGAGCGACTACTTCTGCTCCCTTCTGGGGGCGGACGACTACGCCGAGGTCGTCGCGGGCGGCCTCGAGGCGCGGCGGCCCGACCTCGAGCTGTTCCTGGAGCCGGGCCGCTCGATCGCCGCGACGACCGCCGTGCTCGTCTCGCGCGTGGAGAGCGAGAAGACCAAGGGGCGCCGCGACGCCGCCGGACGGCGCATCGGCGACGAGCGCTGGGTGACCGTGGACGCCGGCTTCAACACACTGCTCGAGCACACCAACTACCACTGGTACTACCGCACGGTGGTCGCGAACCGGGCCGACGAGGAGGCGGACGCCGAGTTCCGCCTCGCCGGCCCGCTCTGCGACGGCGGCGACGTGTTCGCCGGAGACGCCGACTCGGCGTACCGCTGGTTCCCGGGTACGACGACGGTGGGCGACGTGGTCGCGTTCCTGGACGCCGGCGCCTACACGCTCGAGATGATGAACCCGTACAACGCCCGTCCCCGAGCGGCGGCGTTCGCGGTGACCCTGGACGGCGGGCTCGCCCAGATCCGCCGCGCCGACACCGCCGCCGACCTCGTCGCGCACGACCTCACGCCGGGGTTCGAGGCGGCCGTGACGGCGGTCGACGACCCGACGGAGGCCTGAGCGGGAGCCGCCGCGGGAGGCGCTGCGCCCCCCGCGGCGGCCCGGCGCGCGGCTCAGATGATCCAGGACACGCGCGTCTTCGCGAACTTGTACTTCGTGCCGGTGTACCCGAGCTTCCAGTACACCCGGTAGTGGTCGGTGGTGTGCGCGTCGATGACCTTCTGTCCGGCGCTGTTGGTGCCGGCCACGACGGCCACGTGGTCCCACACGCCGTCGCCGCTCCAGTCGTAGTAGATGAAATCGCCGCGGCTCAGGACGCCCGCGGAGGTCGCCCAGTCGGTGCGGCGCGTGTTCCAGAAGCTCATCTGCCGGGTGACGTTGATCCAGCTGAGGCTGTAGGTGTCGTCGCTCGGGTTCGAGCTGCCGTCCTTGTCGTACCACCAGCCGCCGGTGGTGCTCCCCGGCTGCTGGGGCATGCCGCCGGCGCGGCCGCACTGCGAGGCGAAGTTGGCGCAGTCGGCGCCGGGGAAGCGCGTGAAGGTGCGGTTGTACGAGAGGCAGTAGGCGTCGGCGTAGGCCTGCGCCGCCGGACGGTCGTACTGGATGACGGCGGTGTAGCCGCGCGCCGGGATCCGCCGCTTGGCAGGCGCGCCGGCCGGCAAGGAGAGCGGAGTGACGCGCCGCTCCATCGCGCGGGCGGCGGTGCGCACCCGAGCGCGCGCGGCGCCCGCGGCCTCCAGGCAGGCCGGGCGCAGGACGTCGGCGTACTTGTCCGCCGTGATCACCCAGCGCTCACCGCTGCGGACGAGCGTGATCGTGTGGTCGATGCCGCTGGCTTCGACGTCGGTCTTGCCGGAAGAGGTGCGCCAGGTGAAGGTGGTGACGGCGCGCGCGCCGACCGAGGCCGTGACGCCGTCGTCGGCGGGCTGTACGTCGAGGATCGTCACCTTGCAGTCCGCGACCTCGACGGTACGCCCCATGCTCTCCCCGCGCAGTTCGGTGCCGATCGCGAGGTTCGCCTCGTTGCGGGCAAGCGCACTGCCGGCGACGAGGTAGGGGGCGAGCACTGCGGCCGGGTCTGCGGCCGTGATCGCCGTGGCGCGCGCCTGGAGGTAGGCGCTCGCCGTGGCCGACGGGCCGTCGGCTGCGCGCGCCCCCACCGCGACGGCCTGTACCTCCGCGCCGGCGCCCGCCACAGCGGGGGAGGCCGCCGCGGGAGCGGCCGCCGCGAGCACGGCGGTCACCGCCGCGGCCGCCAGGATGTGCGCCCAGTGCCGTTCGGTCATGCTGACCCCTTTCGAGAGGGTTACGGGCGGGTGGAGACGGCCGTGATGAGCCATCCCCCCACGGTGCTGCCGGCCCTCCCCAGGGTGAAGAAGACGACGGCGAGGCCATCCGGCAGCGGACAGCCTCGCCCCGCGTGCACGCGCACGCGCGCTTCGAGCACCAGCGTGCGCGCGTCCGGCGCGGCGTAGACTCGCGCGGAGCGGAAGCGGAACCTGCTCAGCGCGGCCAGAGCCCGCCGCGACCACAGCTGCCGGTGCGCGCACAGTTCGCCGGCGCGCGCGAACTGCCCCTCGTCCACAAGGCGGCAGTAGGCGGCGACGGTACGCGCAGCCTCGAGTCCGGCTGAGGCGGCCGCGGCGGTGACGTCCCGGCGCCCACGGAAGGACTCCGCCCCCGCCTCGCCCCCGGACTCGGGCGCCTCCGCCAGGTGGACGTCCGACGGCACGGCCACAGGTAGGGCCGCGCGGGCCGTGCAGCCCTGCTGGACGGCGAAGGCCGCGAGGGCGGCTGCCGCTACGGCGAGTGCGGCGGCGGCGACGGCGAATGTGCGGACGGACGGCATGGCAGCATCGTCGCGCGCGCCCCCCGTGAGCCTCAAGGGTGACGCGGCGCGGACGACGGTGACGTTGCGCCGCGCCGCGCTCTTCGCTTGCGCCGCCGGAGGCGCCGGTGCGCCGGGCCGGCGCCCGTGCGAGAATCCCGGCGCATGACCGGACCACAGGACACCACCCCGGGGGCGCCGCTCCCGCAGCCGCCGCAGGGCTTCTGGCCCACGGTGCGGCGCGACCTCAGGCTCGGGGTCCTCGCCGGGCTGCAGACCTTCTGGGACCTCGCCAAGGTCATGATCCCGGCGTACGGGGTCACCCTCGCGCTGCAGCAACTCGGCGTCATCGGCTGGCTCTCGGGCCTCGCGCGCCCCGTGATGACGGCGCTCGGCCTTCCCGGCGACGCCGCCGTCCCGCTCGTCGTCGGCTACGTGCTCAACATCTACGCCGCCGTAGGATCCATGCAGGCGCTGGACCTCACGGCCCGGCAGGTCACGGTGCTCGCCGTCGCCATCCTCATCGGCCACAACCTCGTGGTGGAGGGCGCCGTGCTCCACAAGGCGGGGATGAACGGCTTCGCCTTCGGAGCGCTGCGTGTCGTCGCGGGTCTTGCGGCCGCCGCGGCCGCCAACCTCCTGATGGGGCTGGTGGCATGAGCGAGTTCCTGCGGACCTTCGCCACGGGGTCGTTCGACCTGCTGCTGCGTGTGTTCCTCATCGTGGTGCCGATCATGGTGGTGCTGGAGCTCTTCGAGGGCACGCGCGCCTTTCGCGGCGTGGTGCGCTGGTGGGCCAAGGTGGTGCGGCACGTGGGGCTGGACGAGCGCTCGGCCGCGCCCACGCTGGTCGGGTTCCTGTTCGGACTGGCCTATGGAGGCGGCGTGATCGTGCGCGATGTGCGCCGCCACGACCTGCCTCGCCGCCAGGTGTTCATCATGAGCGTGTTCCTGAGCATGGTGCACGCCATCGTGGAAGACTCGCTGATCTTCATCGCCCTGGGCGCCAGCCTCTTCTGGGTGGTGGCGTACCGCATCCTGTGGGCGGCGCTCGTCACGCTCGCGCTCACCGCGCTGGCGTCGCACTGGCTGCGCCGCCGCCGGACGGGTGACGGGCGCGGCGGCGGCGCGGGGAGCGGCGCTCCGGGCACAGCCGGCGAGGACCTCCGCGACGCCTCGCGTTGACGGAGACGCGTCCTTCTCGTAATCTTGACTGGATTTATCGGGTTTTTCTCGGAGGAGGAGCGGGCGGCACGTGAACATCTCCATGAAGAGTCGATACGCGGTCCGCGCGCTCACCGAGCTCGCCCGCGTCGAGCAGACCCAGAGCGGCAAGCCGGTGCGCCTGGGTGAGATCGCACAGCGCCGCGGCATGCCGCTCCAGTTCCTGGAGCAGGTCTTCGCGGCGCTCCGCCGCGGCGGCATCGTGCGCAGCCGCAGGGGGGCCGCCGGGGGCTACTCACTCGCACGTGCGGCCGACGACATCACGGTCCTCGACGTGGTCGCCGCGCTGGACGGCGTCCCCTCGCCGGCCGAGTGCACGCAGGGCCGTTGCGACGAGGTGGACAGCTGCGGCGCCGCCTCCGTGTGGATCGAGGCGCAACAGGCGCTCGAGCAGGTCCTCACCGGCACCTCGATCGGCGACCTGCTGCGGCGCGAGGACTCCCTGCGCGAGACCGCACCGATGTACCACATCTGACGAGGAGACCGCATGAAGAGGGCAGGGAGCATCACCGAGCTCATCGGGCGCACGCCGCTGATCAGGCTCAACCGCATCTCGGACGAAACGGGCGCCGAGGTGCTGGGCAAGCTCGAATCGTCCAATCCCGGCGGCAGCGTCAAGGACCGCATCGGGTTGGCGATGATCGACGCCGCCGAGCGCGAGGGGCGCATCGCTCCCGGTCGCACCACGCTCATCGAGCCCACGAGCGGCAACACGGGCGTGGCCCTGGCGATGGTCGCGGCCGCCCGCGGCTACGACCTCGTGCTCACCATGCCGGACACCTTCAGCGTCGAGCGGCGCGCGCTGCTCAAGGCCTACGGCGCGCGCCTCGTCCTCACCCCCGGGGCTTCAGGCATGATCGGCGCTGTGGAGCGCGCCGGCGAGCTGGCCGGGGAGCTCGGCGACACGTTCGTCCCGCAGCAGTTCGAGAACCCGGCCAACCCGGAGGTCCACCGGCTCACCACGGCGGAGGAGATCTGGGAGGACACCGGCGGCGAGGTGGACGTGTTCGTCGCCGGCGTCGGCACCGGCGGCACGCTCAGCGGGGTGGGGCAGGTGCTCAAGGAGCGCCGTCCGGAGGCGCTGGTGGTCGCCGTCGAGCCCTCGGACTCTCCGGTCCTCTCGGGCGGTGACGCCGGCGCTCACCGCATCCAGGGCATCGGCGCGGGCTTCGTGCCCAAGGTGCTGGACGAAGCCGTCTACGACGAGATCATCACGGTGAGCGGTGACGACGCCCTCGCCGCGGCGCGCGCCCTGGCGCGCGAGGAGGGCATCCTGGTGGGCATCTCCGCCGGCGCCAACGTCTGGGCCGCGCGCGAACTCGCGCTGCGCGCGGGCATGCGCGGCAGGGTGGTCGTCACGGTCCTCTGCGACACCGGGGAGCGCTACCTCTCGACCCCGCTGTTCGCCGACCTGGCGGAGGCGTCGGCGTGAGGATCAGCGGCACCGAACGGCAGCGCTACGACTGCCAGCTCGTGCTCAAGGAGGTCGGGGAGCGGGGGCAGGACGCCCTGCGCCGCGGCTCCGCGCTCGTGGTCGGCGCAGGCGGCCTCGGCGCGCCCGTCCTTTATTACCTCGCCGCCGCCGGCGTCGGCCGCATCGGCATCGTCGACGACGACGTGGTGGAGCTCTCCAACCTGCAGCGTCAGATCCTGTTCACCACCGCCGACATCGGGCGGCCCAAAGCGGAGGTCGCGGGCGAGCGGCTCGCGGCGCTCAATCCCGAGGTCTCTCTCGAACCCCACACCTCACGGCTGATGGCCGAGGGGGCGGCCGAGCTCATCGACCGCTACGACGTCGTGGTCACCGCGGTCGACAACTTCCCGACCCGGTACCTGCTCAACGACGCCTGCGTGCTGGCCGGCAAGACTCTCGTCGACGGCGCCGTGCTGCGCATGACCGGCCTCGCCATGACCATCAAGGGCGGCGAGACGGCGTGCTACCGCTGCCTGTTCCCGGAACCGCCGCCGGCGTCGGGAGTGATCAGCTGCTCGGAGGCCGGGGTGCTCGGCCCGGTCCCCGGCCTCATCGGCTCCATCCAGGCGCTGGAGGTCATCAAGGTCCTCACCGGCGCCGGGCAGCCGCTCTACGACCGCCTGCTGCAGTACGACGGCGCGGCGATGACGTTCACCGAGGTCGAGGTCTCCCGCGTGCCGACGTGCCCGGTGTGCGGCGACGAGCCGTCCGTCAGGGAGCTGGCCGACCTTGTCCTCTGAGGATCCCGTGCTGGAACGTGTGCTCGCGCTGTTCGACGACGTGCCCGGCGCTGTGGTCGCGTTCTCGGGCGGCGTCGACTCCAGCCTCGTGCTCGCCGCCGCGGCGCGGGCCCTGGGGCCCGAGCGTGTGCTGGCGGCCACGGCGACGTCGCCGACGTACCTGGACGAGGAGCTCGCGGCGGCCGCGGGAGTGGCCGCGAGCCTCGGCGTCGAGCACCTGGTGCTCGAGACGCGCGAGTTCGACGACCCGCGGTTCGTGGAGAACTCGCGCGACCGCTGCTACTTCTGCAAGTCCGGCCTGCTCGACGCGCTGCTGGAGGTCGCCGCCAGGCGCGGCGCCGTGGTCGTCGACGGGGCCAACGCCGACGACGCCGGCGACCACCGCCCCGGCATGAAGGCCGCCGCCGAGCGCGGCGTGCTGCAGCCGCTGCTGGCGGCCGGCGTGACCAAGGCCGAGGTCCGGCGCTTGGCAAGCGACCTCGGGCTGCCCACCTGGGACGCCCCCCAGCAGGCCTGCCTGGCCTCGCGGGTCCCGTACGGCGAGCCCATCACCCCGGACAAGCTCGCCGCCGTCGCGGCCGCCGAGAAGGCCCTGCGCGAGCTCGGCTTCCGCCAGTGCCGGGCGCGCCACCACGGCGACGTGGCGCGCCTCGAGATCGAGCCCGGCCAGCTCGAGCGCGCGCTCGCGATGCGCGAGCCGATCGCCCGCGCCGTCCACGAGGCGGGCTTCACCTACGTGGCTCTGGACCTGGATGGTTTCCGCACGGGAAGCATGAACGAGGCGTGAATACTCGACGTAGCGAAAGTATCGAGCGGGGCGCCGAAGGAGCACCGCTCAGTACTCGACGTAGCGAAAGTATCGAGCGGGGCGCCGAAGGAGCACCGCTCACGGCGTACCCCGGGCGCCGGGCCCCCTTACGGCCGCCGGCGCCCGTCAAAGACGAAACGAGGAGGTGACGGCCGTGATCCGCAAGCTGCTGGGCCTGACGGGCCTGAGCGTCGCCGCGTGCTGGTTCCTGGGACGAGGGACGGCGGCCTGTCGCCCGCTCAACGGGGTCATCGGCGAGCTCTCGCAGGACGTGCACACCGCCATCGGCGAGATCACCAGCGACGTCAAGGCGGTGCAGGAGCGCGACCCCGCGGCGACCTCCAAGGTCGAGATCATCACCTCCTACTCAGGGCTGCACGCGCTCTGGATGCACCGTCTGGCGCACAGGCTGGGGGACGCCGGCGTCCCGCTTCTCCCGCGCTGGCTCAGCCAGTTCAACCGCTTCGTCACCGGCATCGAGATCCACCCGGGCGCGAAGATCGGGCACGGCCTGTTCATCGACCACGGCTCCGGGGTCGTGATCGGTGAGACCACGGAGATCGGCGACAACGTCACCATCTACCAGGGGGTCACCCTCGGCGGCACCGGCAAAGAGGCGGGTAAGCGGCACCCCACGGTGGGCGACAACGTCGTGTTCGGCGCCGGGGCGAAGGTCCTCGGCGGCGTCAGCGTCGGCGACAACGCCAAGGTGGGCGCGGGCAGCGTGGTGGTCAGCGACGTGCCCAGGAACTCCACCGTGGTCGGTAACCCAGGACGCCCCGTGCTCCTGCAGGGCCAGAAGGTGGGGATCCCCGACATCGACTACCGCCACCTGCCGGACCCGGTGGCCGAGGCCATCAAGTGCCTGGTGGCGCGCATCGTGGAGATGGAGAAGGAACTCGACGAGATCCACCCCGAGCGCAGCGGCAAGCGCCAGGAGGCCCTGCGCGAGACGCAGGCGATGCTGGCGGAGTTCCTCCGGTTCGACGAGGGCGCCGGCATCTGACGCCGCGGGGCGCGCTTCGCGCTGGTTGCGAACCGCGCGGGTGACCGGGGCGGGGAGGAGGGTATGCTACGATTGCTGCCCTCCAAGACGACCCTCGAACGGAGCGTGATCACACCATGAGCGAGGTCAGGCGACTCGTGCTCGACGTCCTCAAGCCCCACCAGCCCACCATGCTCGTGCTGGCCGACAAGCTCGGCGATCTCGAGGGCATCCACGGGGTCGACATCACCCTCATCGAGATCGACAACAAGGTCGAGAACATCAAGATCACGCTGGAGGGCGACGACGTCGACTTCCAGGACGTCGCGGAGGTCGTGCAGGACGCGGGCGCCAGCATCCACTCCATCGACAAGGTCTCGACCGGCAAGCGCCTCATCGACGAGGTCGAGACTCCCCAGGACGCCGGCGCGCCCTGGATGCGCTGACCGCGCCCCGTGACAAGCGAGTGAGCCGGTCGTGAGCCTGCCCGGCAGTCCCAGCATCGGTATGCGTGTGCGACGTCAGCTGGCCACGCTCCGGCACTACCACGAGATCGCCGAGGTCGGCGAGATCGCCCGCCGGTACTTCGCGCTCAACGCCTTCGACGGCGTGCTCACCGCCGTCGGCGTCCTCGTGGGCGCGTATCTCGGGGGCGTGCACAACGCCCGCGGCATCCTTGTCCTCGTGCTCACCACGTCCATCGGGATGGCCGTCTCCGGCTTCTACGGCTCGTATCTGGTCGAGCGAGCGGAGCGCGGCCGGGCCATGCGTGAGCTCGAGGAGTCGACCCTCTCCAGCCTCGAGGGCACGACCATAGCCTCGGCGTCGCGCTACGCGGCCGTCGTCATCGCGTTCATCGACGGAGCCTCGCCGTTCGCGGCGGCGCTCATCGTCCTCATCCCCTTCGCGTTCACATCCCTCATCAGCATCCACACCGCCTACTTCGCCGCGATCGGCGTCGGCTTCGTCGAGTTGTTCTGTCTCGGCCTGTTCCTCGGTTCCGTGTCCCGCGAGCGGCTCTGGTACTCGGGTCTCAAGCTCGTGGTGGCGGGCGTGATCGCGGTCGTCATCAGCCTGGTCCTCGGTGGAGGCATCGGATGACGACCCGGGCAAGGGCCGGCGAAGGCCGCGGCGAAGCGGCGCGGCCCGACCATCCCCTGCTCGCCGGTCTCAACCCCGAGCAGCGCAAGGCGGTCACGCACGTCGACGGGCCGCTGCTCATCCTTGCCGGGGCAGGCTCGGGCAAGACGCGCGTGCTCACGCACCGGGTGGCGTGGCTCATCCAGGTGCAGCGCGTGCGCCCCGACGAGGTCGTGGCGATCACCTTCACCAACAAGGCCGCCGGCGAGATGAAGGAACGCATCGAGGCGCTCGTCGGCCCGGTCGCGCGCACCATGTGGATCAGCACGTTCCACAGCATGTGCGCGCGCCTCCTTCGCCGCGAGGCGCAGCGTCTGGGCTACAAGAGCACGTTCACCATCCACGACGAGGACGACCGGCGGCGGCTCATCAAGCGCTGCATGGAGGAGCTCAACGTCGACCCCAAGCGCTACCCCCCGGAGTCGATCAGCCGGCAGATCAGCGACGCCAAGAACCAGTTGCTCGGGCCCGCCCAGTTCCGCGAGCAGGGCGGGCGCTTCGCCCAGGTCGCGGCCGACGTCTACGAGCTCTACGAGAAGCGCCACGCCGAGATGAACGCGATGGACTTCGACGACCTGCTCATGAAGACGGTCGAGCTGCTCGAGGGCTATCCCGACCGTCTGGAGCACTACCAGCAGGCGTTCCGCTTCGTCCTCGTGGACGAGTACCAGGACACCAACCACGCCCAGTACCGGCTCGCCAACCTGCTCGCCGGCGCGCACGGCAACCTCGCCGTGGTCGGCGACGACGACCAGAGCATCTACTCCTGGCGCGGCGCCGACATCCGCAACATCCTCGAGTTCGAGCGCGACCACCCGGACGCCGAGGTCATCCGCCTCGAGCAGAACTACCGCTCCACGCAGAAGATCCTCGACGCGGCCAACGCGGTGGTCACCAACAACCGCAAGCGCAAGGGCAAGAACCTGTGGACCCCGAGAGGGGAGGGCGCGCTCGTGCAGGTCGTCGAGGTCGGCGACGAGCGCGCCGAGGCGCAGTTCATCGCCAGCGAGGTGCAGAAGCTGCTCGAGGGAGAGGGCAAGGGCGCAGAGCGCGCGTTCCGGCCCGACGAGATCGCCGTCCTCTACCGCACCAACGCCCAGAGCCGCGTGCTGGAGGAGCAGTTCGGCCGCTACGCCATCGCCTACCAGGTCATCGGCGGTCCCAAGTTCTACGAGCGCGCCGAGATCCGCGACCTCGTCGCGTACCTCACCATCCTCGTGAACCCCGACGACACCCAGCGGCTGCTGCGCATCGTCAACACGCCCAAGCGGGGCATCGGCGCCACCAGCCTGCAGCGCCTGCAGGCGCACGCGGCGACGGTGGGCCAGACGCTCTGGCAGACGCTGCGCGACGCCGACCAGGTGCCGGGGCTCTCGCCGGCGGCCGTCAACGGCCTGCTGGCCTTCGCGCGCGTCATCGAGGGCCTGCAGGCCACGCTCGGCGGCCGGCCGGTGGCCGAGGTGGTCCGCAGCGTGCTCCAGGAGACGGGCTACGAGGCCGCCCTCGCGGCGCAGAAGACGCTCGAGGCCGAGGGGCGGCTGGAGAACATCGAGGAGTTCACCGGTGTGGCCGCCGAGTACGACAAGCGCAGCGACGAGCCGAGCCTCGACGTCTTCCTCCAGGAGATCTCCCTCTACAGCGACACCGACAACCTCGCCGACACCAGCTCCCTGCTCACGCTGATGACGCTGCACAACGCCAAGGGCCTGGAGTTCCCGGTCGTGTTCATCTCCGGCATGGAGGAGGGTGTGTTCCCGCACCAGCGCTCCCTCGACGAGCAGAACGTGGAGGAGGAGCGAAGGCTGGCCTACGTCGGCATCACGCGCGCCATGGACAGGCTGTACCTGGTGCACGCCCGCGCGAGGACGCTGTGGGGCTCGGCGCAGTACAACGTCCCGTCCCGGTTCCTGGACGAGATCCCCAAGGAGCTCACCGAGCGCCAGGTCGTCGGCGGCCGCCAGACGCAGTGGGACGGGGGCCGAGCCGGCGGCGGCTGGAGTGGCCCGGGCGGCTCAGGCGGCGGCTCGTGGGGCGGCGGAGGCGGCTGGCGCGGCCGCCGCGCCGAGGACGAAGACGACGCGGGAGCGCTCGGCGGCGGGCGCCGTTTCACGCCCAAGGAGAAGAAGCTCGACGAGGAAGTCGTGGAGCAGTTCTTCGCTCCCGGCGACCGCGTGCTTCACGCCACACTGGGCGAGGGTACGGTGCTGAACATGCAGAGCGGCGGCATCGTGCTCATCCGCTTCGAGAACGACGGCTCCGAGCGCCGGCTCATGGCCAGCGTCGCGCCGCTCAGGAAGCTGCGCGGCTGAGACGCTCCCGGACTGGAGCCTGCCGGCGAGCCCGTTGAGCACCGGGCCGCGTCGTCACGGCCCGGTGCCGCTGTCCCACATCCGCCACGTACCGTCCGACATGCGCACCACGTGTTCGAACAGGTGGTGCTCGCCCGAGTCGCCCCACACGACGGGCTCGGACGGGTCCTGCTCGATCCAGACGTCCGCGCCGAACTCGATGGTGGCGCCCGGCGCCGGACCGCGGACGACCGAGTGGGGCACGACCCTGACGAAGCGTGCCGACGCGATGCCGTCTTGCTCGTCGCTCCAGAGCAGGAGCGGCGAGCCCGGCGCGACCAACGTGGCCTTCGCCTCGGCGAGCCTGCCCTCGCTCAGGAGCGTCCAGAACGTGCGTACGGTGGCTACCGCCGCGGCCGGCGGCTCGCCGCTGGTGATCTGGGGCGAAGGGACCGGCGTGGGGGAAGGGCTCACAGGCGTCGCCGCGGCGGCTCCCGCGCCGGGCGTGCCGCAGCCGCTCAGCCAGGCGGCGCAGCAGGCGCTCAGGAGCAGCACCAGCGCTGTGGTGACCCGCGCGCGTACGGACCCGGCGCGCGCGGGGAAATGGTCACGGTCCACACTCCACCTCCAGTCTCGGAGCGCCCACCGCTCACTTCATCACGGGCGCGCTCGCCTGTACAGGGTGACGATGCGCGGTCCGGGTTGACGACGCGCAGACGCGGCGGCTCTCCGGGCTCCCGTGTCCCTGCGATAGAGTTGGCCGCAGCCGATCCTGTCTCACGCCGCTAGGAGGGTCCCCATGGCCGTCGAGGTCGTCCGCGAAGGCGCCGTCGCCGTCGTCACCGTCAATCGTCCGGAAGCGCTGAATGCGCTCGACGCCGAGACCAACGAGGGACTCCTGGCCGCGGCGCGCGAGCTCTCGGCCGACGAGTCGGTCCGCGCCGTGGTGCTCACCGGCGGCGGCGACAAGTCGTTCGTGGCCGGCGCGGACATCGCCGCCATGAGCACGCTGACCGCCGAGCAGGCGCGCCGCTGGGGCGCCCTCGGCCAGGCCGTGATGAGCGCCATCGAGGCTTCTCCGCAGCCCTGGCTGGCCGCCGTCAACGGCTTCGCGCTCGGCGGCGGCTGCGAGCTGGCGCTCGCCTGCGACATCAGGCTGGCCGCGGAGAACGCCAAGTTCGGCCAGCCCGAGATCAACCTCGGCATCACCCCGGGCTTCGGCGGCACCCAGCGCCTCTCCCGGAACGTGGGGGAGGGCTGGGCCAAGTACCTCATCCTCAGCGGCCGCATCATCCGCGCTGAGGAGGCGCTGCGCATCGGGCTCGTCCAGGCGGTGTTCCCCAGGGACGAGCTCATGACCCAGGCGATGAAGCTCGCCGAGGAACTGGCGGGCAAGAGCCCCCTGGCGATGCGCTACTGCAAGGCGGCGGTCAACGCCGCCGCGGACACCGACCTGGAGACCGGGCAGCGCATCGAGCGCGACCTGTTCGCGCTGGCGTTCGCCACCGACGACCAGACCGAGGGGATGCAGGCGTTCCTTCAGAAGCGGGCGCCGGAGTTCACCGGCCGCTGACCGGGGTCACGCGCCGATGGCCGTGGCCAGGCGCGAGAGTACTTCGTGGACGCCGGGCGTGGCGCGCACGAGCACGTCGGCCGCCTCCGTCACCGTCGGCGGCGTCTCCTCCGTGACGGCCGCCACCGCCAGCGTCCGCCGCCGCCCGTCCCGCTCGCCCCAGTCGCGCACGGCGGTGAACATGGTGACGTCGGTGAGGTCGTCTCCGCAGCTCACGACGCAGAAGTAGCCCCCCGCGCCCAGCAGCCGCCGGACCGCCGATCCCTTGGTGAACGGCAGCGGCGGCCGCACCTCGAACACGAAGTGCCCGCTGGCGACCGCGAGGCCCTGCGCGCGCGCGGGCTCGATCACGCGGGTCAAGATCTCGTGCCGTGTCGCCGCCGGGTCCTCAGCCAGGCGGTAGTGGACGGCGACCACGGTGCGCTTGTCCTCAAGCACGACTCCCAGCCGCTCGCAGTCGAGGTCGCGCCCGGCGGCCTCCAGGACCTCGTGCATCGTGGTCACGTAGCGCTCGGCCTGCGGGTCGGTGGTCACGCTGCCGTCCGGCGCCATCGTCTCGAGCCCGTGCGTGCCGACGTAGGCGGCGCCGTCCAGCGCCACCATGCGCCGCCCGTCCTCGAGCGACCGGCCGGTGATGAACGTCACCAGTCCCAGCCGCGCGACCAGCCGCGCCAGCAGCTCCTGGAACGGGGCCGGGACGCGCGCCTCGCCGGGCGTGGCCGCGATGGGGGAGATGGTGCCGTCGATGTCGCAGAACAAGGCGACCGCGCGCGGATCCTCGCCGGCGGCAGCGCAGCAGCGCGTCCAGCGCCTCGCGCCCACTGATGATCGGCGATCCCGTGTCCACGGCTCCCCTCCGTCTCGTCCAGCGGCGTGAGCCTACCCGCTCGCCGCCGTTCCCAACGGATGGCGCGCCCCACCGCGCTCCTGCGTCAAGTTCCCACCAGACGTGCCGATACGTGCCGGCAGAGAGATGAGCGACTCCTTCGACATCAGCAGCCGGCGCATGTCCGGGGATCGCGCGTGCGACCCGCGTGCCGACCCCTACCTCAAGTCGATGCTGCTCGGGCTCATCGAGGACAGCTACCTGCACACCGGCACGTTCACCCAGTTCGCCGCCGAGGTGCTCCAGGTGATCGCCTACGCGGTCACCGTGCCGGTGGCGTTCACCGAGGGGTTCCTGCGCGCCTACCTCTCCATCGACCGGGTGGAGGAGGACGACGGGCGCATCAAGATCGTCCCCAGGAGCGGGGCGAGCCTCGCGGACGTGATCCGCGACGTGGACGAGATCACCGCGCAGGTGGACCCGGGCGCCGTCTTCAACCCCGTCGTGCGCTCCAGGCTGGACGCCGTGCACGAGGTCTCCAGCAGGGCGATGAAGTGGGACATCGACACCCTCTCGGCGATGACCGACGACGAGCTGATGGGCGTGCTCCGGGAGATGCAGGCGCAGTCTGAGGCCGTTGCGGAGGACGGAGCGGAGGCTGGCGACGACACCGACTACGTGCGCGCCAAGATCGCTACCATCCGGCGCAACGTGCGTCGCTTCCAGGACCGCCGGCAGGTCACGGCGGAGGATCCTGCGGCAGGGTGAGCTGACGGCCCTGCTGTCGGTGCCGTGAGCGGTGCGGTAGCATAGCCTCGCTCGACACAAGGGGTTCTTCGTGCAGCACTTCTCCGACAGACTCGCAACGGCCGTCCGCGCCCGGCGCAGCGTGGTGTGCGTCGGGCTGGACCCCGTGCTGGACCGCATGCCGCCCGACCTGGTGGAGAAGTACCGCCCGCAGGCCCGGGAGATCGGCGAAGACGCCGCTGTGGCGGCCTGCTTCGTGGAGTTCTGCGACGGCATCATCGACGCCGTCGCCGAGGTGGCCGCCTGCGTCAAACCACAGGCCGCCTTCTTCGAGCAGTACGGCGCCGCCGGCTGGGAGGCGCTCGGCGCGGTCATCCGCCGGGCTCACGAGTACGACCTGCCCGTGATCCTCGACGTCAAGCGCGGCGACATCGCCTCCACCGGCGCCGCGTACGGCAAGGCCGCGTTCGGCGGCGCCGCCGGCTTCGCCGGCCCGGTCGCCGGCATCGGCGCGGACGCGATCACCGCCAGTCCTTATCTCGGCGACGACTCGCTGGCGCCGCTGGTGGAGCACTGCGCCGGCGGCCACGGCGTCTTCGTCCTCACGCGCACGAGCAATCCCGGCGCCGCCCTGCTGCAGGAGGTCGAGGTGGACGGGCGCCCCCTGTTCCTGCGGGTCGCCGACCTCGTCCGCGAGCTCGGCGCCGCTCACGTGGGCGAGGCCGGCTACAGCGACGTCGGCGCCGTCGCCGGCGCGACGGCGCCCGAGCAGCTGCGCCAGGTCCGCGAGGCGCTGCCCAACGCGTTCCTGCTGGTACCCGGCTACGGCGCCCAGGGCGGCAGCAGCCAGGCTCTCGCCGGCATCGCCGCCGGTGACGCCGCCGGCTTCGTCGTCAACGCGTCGCGCTCCGTCATCTTCGCCTGGCAAGGCGCCGGCGGCGACTATCGAAGGGCTGCGGCCGCCGCCGCCGAAGCTATGCGCATCGACCTCCAGGACGCTCTGTGACCGACGAGACGCCAGAGAAGAAGCCTCGCCGTCCTCGTCCCGTGCCTCCAGGCGACGCCCCGCCGTCCTCCGCGGCGGGCGGGGCGCCTGACGACCCGGACGCCGCACTGCGGCGCCTGGAGTCCATGGGGACGCGGCAGCCGGCCTCGCCCGCGCCGGCCGCGTCTTCGTCCCCCTCCGAGCCGTTGCCGCCGCAGCCGGCCGTCGACGCGTTCGTCGCGCCGCCCGCGACGCCCACCCAGCGGCCCGTGCGGTCGTCCGGGAAGACCTCCGGGGCGCGCCCCAGGCCCGCCGGCTCCCGCTCCTCTCTCACGGTCGCCCGCATCGCGGCGCCGGTGGTGTTCCTGGTCGCCGTCATCGTCTTCGTCGGCATCGTCGTCAACTCAGGCGTCATCGGCGGCTCGGACCAGCCCGTCGTCAGGCCGACGGTCAAGGCCACCAAGACCACCAAGGCCACCAACGGCGGCGCCAAGACCACCAAGACGTACGTGGTCAAGAGCGGCGACTCCCTCTCCAGCATCGCCGTGCGCTTCAGCACCAGCACCTCCACGCTCCGGGACCTGAACCCGGACATCGGCAGCAGCAGCACCCTGGTCGTGGGGCAGCGCATCGTCGTTCCCGCGCAGTAGCGCCGCTTCTCCCCACTTCACGCCACTCGAGCTCTCTCCGGCCTGGTCTGAGCGGGGGCTGACCTCTCAGGGCGGCCGATCTCCTCTGACTGCTTCTCGACCCGCCCATCGCCGGCCTCTTTTCGGCACCTGGAGGGGGCGTAGCCACGCCTGGAGACGGCCTGTGGTCCGATTCCCCACGAAGTGGGGAAGGAGTACCAAAAAGTGTTGCGTGATGGGGAGAAGTGGGGTAGAGTGGCGCACATGCAGCGGCCGTTGTTGGTAGGGGAGTTCGAAGTCACGCTCGATGCGAAGAACCGCATCGCGATCCCGGCACGCCTGCACGGCGCGTTCGACGAAGGCATCTACGTCGCGCAGGAGAGGGAGCACTGCCTCGGCGCCTACAACCCCGAGGAGTTCCAGGCCCGCCTGCAGGAGGACGTGGACGTCACCCCTGCCGGGACCGCGGCGCGTCGCGACGTCAAGCGCCGCTTCGCCGCCAACGCCGTCTTCTTCCCGGAGCTCGACAAGCAGCGCCGCGTGACGCTGCCCGCCAAACACCTCGCCTACGCCGGCATCAGCCGGGACGTGACGATCATCGGCGCCGCCGATCACGTCGAGATCTGGGACCGCGGCGCCTGGACAGAGTACCTCGCCCACCTTGAGGAGGAGGCCGATGCTTCCGCTGACGAGCATCTCACTTCGTGAGTACGAGATGGCCCTCGCCCACACACCGGTCCTTCTCGATGAGCTCGTCGAGCTGCTGCGGCCGGCCAGGGGCGAGACCGCGATCGACTGTACCTTCGGCGCCGGCGGTCACGCCGAGGCCGTCGCGGCGGGGCTCGGTCCCCAGGGCCGCCTGATCGCCGTCGACCGCGACCCGAGCGTCGCGGAGTACTTCCGCGACGTCGCCCGCGCGGCGCCCTGCGAGTGCGAGCTCTACCACGGCAACTTCGCCGACGTGCTGGCCGACCGCGACGACGCCTCGGCCGACGTGGTCTACATGGACCTCGGCGTTTCGTCCATGCAGCTCGACCGCCGCGAGCGCGGGTTCAGTTACGCCTACAACGCGCCGCTCGACATGCGCATGGACCCCGAGCTGGGCGTCACCGCCGCCGATCTCTGCAACACGCTGCCGGAGGCCGAGCTCACCGACATCTTCCGCCGGTACGGCGAGGAGCGGTACGCGCGCAACATCGCCCGCGGCATCGTGCAGGCGCGCAAGGATGCGCCGCTCGCGACGACCGGCGAGCTCGTGGAGATCGTCAAGCGCACCATCCCGACGCCGGCCCGCTTCGCCGCCGGCAACCCCGCGCGCCGCGTGTTCCAGGCACTGCGCATCGTCGTCAACGATGAGCTCGGCTCGCTCGCCCGCGGCCTCGACGAGGCCTACCGGGTGCTGCGCCCCGGCGGTCGCCTGGCCGCGATCAGCTTCCACTCGCTCGAGGACCGCATGGTCAAAGAGTTCTTCAAGGGCAAGGCGGCCGGCTGCATCTGCCCGCCCGGCCTGCCCATGTGCGTGTGCGGCCACGAGCCGAGCATGCGCGTACTGACGCGCAAGCCGGTCACGCCGCGCGCCGAGGAGATCGAGTCCAACCCGCGAAGCTCGTCGGCCAAGCTCCGGGTGGCCGTCAAGCTCGAGGACTGAGAGGGCCTCGGATGGCCGCCGCCGCCAGACAGGCCCGAGCCGAGGCGCCCGCGCCGCGCTACGAGGCGGACGCTGCGTGAGCACGCGCCCACTCATGCGTACCGGGCGCCGCGCACGAGGGTACGCGCCGCGCACCGTTCGCGCCTCATGCGCACGTTCGTCATCTTCGTGGGCTGCCTCACCCTGCTGGCCGTCGGCCGCGTGGCGCTGAGCTTCGCCGTGGTGCAGAAGACCCTGCAGACGGACGCGATCGTGCTTGAGGAGCGGCGCATCAGCGAGAAGAACGACCGACTCGAGGGGCAGCTCGCCGGACTCGGCTCGCCGGTGCGCATCCAGCACATCGCCGAGACCGAGCTCGGGCTGGAGCCCGCGGGGAACCACGTCTCCTATCCCGAGCCGCTGCTGCCCAAGGGCGAGCGCAAGGTAGCTGTGGCCCACTGATGTCGGCTCCCACGACAGGACGTCGTCGCCAGGCCGGCCGGCGCGGCGCCCTCGGGAGTCCCCGTCCGGCCCGCAGCGGCACGGACGGTCGCATCCGGCTTCTCCGCTTCGCGTTCCTGGTGTTCCTGGTGCTCGTCGGCGGCAAGGCCGTGGCGCTCGCCTCGTCCTCCGAGCACCTCGTCAAGTACGCCGTCAACCAGCAGACCCACGACGTCGTGCTGCCGGCGCCGCGCGGCTCCATCCTGGACAGGAACGGCGACGAGCTGGCCGTGGGCAGGCCGCAGCAGACCGTGTTCGCCACACCGTACCTGCTCACGGACCCGATCGGCGCGGCGGACGAGCTCTGCGACGCGCTGCAGATCAACCGGCGCAGTGAGCGCCGCGTCGTGGAGAAGGCGCTCGTCTGGGGCAAGAAGCACCACAAAGGGTTCGCCTACGTCGCCCGCAAGGTCGATCCCGAGTATGCCAAGGCGGCGTTGAAGCTCGGCATCCCCGGCGTGGGCAGCTACGAGGAGGAGGAGCGCACGTACCCGCTCAAGGGCACGGCTGCGCAGGTGGTGGGCTACGCCGGCATGGAGAACAAGGGCGTCGGCGGCATGGAGCTCATCTACGACAAGGAGCTCTCCGGCAAGCCGGGCAGCGAGACTGATCGTCCGCGATCCGGCCGGGCACACCCTCAGGACGATCAGTCAGAAGCTGCCGCGTCGCAGGCCAGGACGTCAGTGCTCACGCTCGACGGCCAGATCCAGTACACGGCCGAGAAGGTGCTCCAGAAGACGCTGCGCGACACGGGCGGCAAGTGCTGCCATCTGCATCGTCATGGACCCGCGCAACGGCGAGATCCTCGCGCATGGCCAACGTCACCGACAAGGGCTATCCACGGGTTCGGCAAGGATGACGGATGCCGACAAGAACCGCTGCGTCACCGACTTCTACGAACCAGGCTCGATCTTCAAGCTCGTCACCATCTCCGGCGCGCTCGCCGATGGGACCATCAAGCCCGACCCAGAAGTTCAGCCCTGTCCGCCGACAGCCTCCAGGTCGCGGACCGGGAGGTCAACGAGTCCCACCCGCACGGCTTCGTGAAGCTACAACGTGCGCGAGATCCTGCAGTGGTCGAGCAACGTCGGCGCCGTCACGATCGGCAAGAAGATGGGCAAGGAGGGCATGGCACAAGTGGATCAAGGCTTTCGGCTTCGGCAGGCCGACCGGCGTCGAGTTCCCCGGTGAGAGTCGGCGGTCTCGTCAGCTCCGGTGAAGGACTGGTCGGCTTCCTCGATCGGCAATATTCCCATGGGACAGGGCATCGCCGTGACGGCCCTGCAGATGGCGTCCGCGTTCTCCGACCGTCGCGAACAACGGTTGGCAGGTGCAAGCCCCGGCTGGTGAAGCAGGTCGGGCAAACGGTCTACTATCCGGCCCCGGCAGACAAGCACCGCGTCATCCCCGCCAAGGTCGCCGCGGCAGGTGCGCAGCTATGCTCAGCCAGCGCTGTGGATGAGGGTACCGGCACGGCAGGCGCGGATCCCGCGGCTACAAGGTGGCCGGCAAGACCGGCACCGCCCAGATCGCGCTGTCCAACGGCGGAGGCTACGCCACAGAACGTCTACACTGCTTCGTTCGTCGGCATGGCGCCGGCCGACCACCCGCAGGCTGGTCGTGCTCTGTCGCCGTCGAGTGGACGCCGCAGTTCGGCGGCGAGGCCGCGGCGCCGGCGTTCAAGCAGATCATGCAGTACTCGCTCCAGCACCTGGAGATCGCGCCGTGAACGGGAGCCCGGCCGGCGCGAGCGAGGGCCGGGACGGTCTGTTAGAATGCGCGCCGATGAAGCTGAGTGAGCTGGTCCAGGGGGTCTCGGGCGCCACGGTGCGCGGGGACCCCGGCGCCGAGATCCGGGGCCTCGCCTACCACACGCGTGACGTCGCCGACGGCACGCTTTTCTTTTGCGTCCCCGGGCTCAGATTCGACGGCCACGGGTTCGCGAGCAAGGCGCTCGAGGCCGGTGCGAGTGCGCTCGTCTGCGAGCGCGACACCGGCCTGCCCGTCACCCACGTCCTCGTCCCGTCCGTGCGCCGCGCCATGGCCCTCCTCGGCGCGCGCTGGTACGGCGACCCCTCGCGAGAGCTCAGCGTCGTCGGCGTCACCGGGACCAACGGCAAGACCACGACGGCGCACCTGGTGGCCGGGCTGTTCGCGGCCGCCGGCAGGCCTTCGGGACTGCTGGGCACGGTCGCCAACCGCATCGGCGGAGTGGAGCACGCGGTCACCCTCACCACCGCCGAGTCGCTGGACCTGCAGCGCATGTTCCGCGAGATGGTCGAGGCGGGAGACGAGGCGTGCGCGTTCGAGGTCAGCTCGCACGCCCTCAGCCAGGACCGCGCGCTCGGCATCGACTTCGACGCGGTCGTCTTCAGCAACCTCACGCGCGACCACCTCGACTACCACAAGGACCTCGAGGACTACTTCCGCGCCAAGCGCCGCCTGTTCCTGCCCGACGAGCGGCGGCAGGGCGACGCCCGGGCCGTGATCAACGTCGGCGACGAGTTCGGCGCGCGGCTCGCGGGCGAGTGCTCCTCGCTCTACGGCGACGACCTCTGGACCTGCGCCGTCGACGAGCAGGGCGCCTCCGGCGCCGCGGTCGTCGCGCGCGATCTGGAGCTCCGCGCCGACGCCTCCGCCTTCACGCTCGTGTGCCCGCGCCTGGGCCTGGAGGAGCGCGTCACGCTGCGCCTGGCGGCGCGCTTCAACGTCGAGAACGCCGTGGCCGCCGCGGCCGCGGGCCTCGCCCTCGGACTGCCGCCCGAGGCCGTCCTCCGCGGCCTCAGCGTCACCGAGGGCGTGCCGGGCCGCTACCAGGCGGTGCGCGCCGGCCAGTCCTTCAGCGTGGTCGTCGACTACTCGCACACGCCCGACTCCCTGGAGAACGCGCTCGGGGCGGCGCGCGCCGTCACCGCGGGGCGCCTGCTCGTGGTGTTCGGCTGCGGTGGCGACCGCGACCGCGGCAAGCGGCCGCTCATGGGAGCGATCGCCGCCCGGTTGGCGGACCGCGCCGTCATCACGTCGGACAACCCGCGCACCGAGGATCCCCGCGCGATCATCGACGAGATCGCCGCCGGCGTGCCCGGCGAGCTCGGCGGCAAGGTCGTCGTCGAGCCCGACCGCCGCGCGGCGATCCGCATCGCAGTGCGCGAGGCGGACGATGGCGACACGGTGGTCATCGCCGGCAAGGGGCACGAGCAAGGCCAGCTCGTCGGCGACCGCAAGATCCCCTTCGACGACCGCCAGGTCGCCGAGGAGGAGATCGCCGCGCTCTCCGGGCCCGGGTGACACCGTGCTGCCGCTGACCCTCGCCGAGGTAGCGGCCGCCTGCGGCGGCCGCCTCGAGGCGCCCGACCCTCAGCTCGAGGTGCGGCGGGTCTGCAGCGACAGCCGCGCGCTCGAGCCCGGCGACCTGTTCGTGGGCCTGCGGGGCGAGCGCTTCGACGGCGACAGGTACGCCGCGCAGGCGCTCACGGGCGGCGCGACCGCCGTGGTCGTGCGTGCAGACGCCGCTGCGGCCCTTCCGGCCTCCGCGGCCCGCATCGTGGTGGACGACGGCCTCAAGGCGCTGCAGGACCTGGCCACCTCCGTCCGCCGGGCAGCCGGCGTCAAGGTGGTCGGCATCACCGGCAGCGCCGGCAAGACGTCCACCAAAGACATCCTCAAGGCGCTGCTCGAGCCCATGGCCCGCACGGTGGCCACCGCGGGCAACCTGAACAACGAGATCGGCGTGCCGCTCACGCTGCTCGAGGTGGAGCGCTCCACGGAGGTCGCCGTCGTCGAGATGGCGATGCGCGGCACGGGGCAGATCCGCGAGCTCGCGAGGGTGGCCGAGCCGGACGTGGGCGTGATCACCAACGTCGCGCCGGTGCACCTCGAGCTGGTCGGCACGATACGGGACGTCGCCGCCGCCAAGGCGGAGCTCATCGAGGAGCTCACCGACGGCGGCACCGCCGTGGTGCCCGCGGACGAGCGCCTGCTGGACCGGCACGTGCACCGCTACCGCGGGCGCGTGGTCACGTTCGGCGGCGAGGACGCGGACGTGCACCTCGTGGCGCAGGAGCGGCGCGGCGAGACCACGCACGTGCTGCTCGACGCGTTCGGGACCCGCGCGCGCATGGACTTCAGCTTCACCGGCGACCACTACCTCCACGATGCGCTCGCCGCGGTGGCCGCGTTCGTCGAGCTCGGGTATCGCCTGGACGAGGCCGCGGAGGGCGCCGGCCGGGTCGCCTTCAGCGACCTCCGCGGCGCCCTCTCCGGGCTTCCCGGCGGCGGCCTGCTGCTCAACGACGCCTACAACGCCAACCCGGTGGCCATGCAGGCCGCCGTGGACCACCTCGTCGCCGTCGCCGACGGCAGGCCCACCGTGGCCGTGCTCGGCGACATGTACGAGCTCGGCCCCGGCGCCGGCTCGTACCACCGCACGGTGGGCGAGCACTGCGCCGCCGCCGGCGTGCGCCTCGTCGCCGTCGGCGACCTCGCGCGCGACTACCTCGTCGGGGCTCCCGGCGAGCAGTGGTTCGCCACCGTCGACGACTGCCTGGCGGCGCTGCCCGAGATCGTGCCGTCCGGCAGCGCCGTCCTCGTCAAGGCCTCACGCCTCATGCGCATGGAGCGCGTGGCCGAGGCGCTCGCGGACCAGGGAGCGCCTCGTGCTTAGGGCCATGGGCGCCAGCGTGGTGGCCATGGTCCTCGTCCTCATCATCGGGCCGGCCTTCATCCGCTGGCTGCGCCTCAACGAGTTCGGCCAGAACATCCGCGAGGACGGGCCGGCCGGCCACAAGACCAAAGAGGGCACGCCCACCATGGGCGGCGTGCTCATCTGGTTCGCCGTCCTCGTCAGCTACCTGGTCTTCAGCCGCTTCTCGGTGGCGTCGCTCACCGTGTTCATCGCGGCCATGGGCAACGCCCTGATCGGCTTCGCCGACGACTGGATCAAGATCGTGCGCAAGCGCTCGCTGGGCCTCTCGGCGCGCTACAAGCTGCTGCTGCAGCTGCTGCTCTCGCTGTTCATCGGGTTCGTGGCGCTGCACTTCGTCGGCGTCACCACCGCCGTGGACGTGCCGTTCACCTCGTTCAGGCTCGAGCTCGGCTCGGTCGGCTTCTACGCGCTCATCTTCCTCACGCTGGCGGGGTTCTCCAACGCGGTCAACCTCACCGACGGCCTCGACGGCCTGGCGGCCGGAGCCTCGGCGATCGTGCTCGTGGCGCTCGCCGGCATCGCGTTCATCATCGGGCGCAACACCGTGGACCCCGGGATCACCGACCTCATGGTCGTCGCCGGGTGCGTGGGCGGCGCCGCGCTCGGGTTCCTCTGGTACAACACGTTCCCCGCCGACGTGTTCATGGGGGACACCGGCTCGCTCGGGCTGGGCGGCGCGATCGCCGGCATGGCGGTGATGACGCGCACCGAGCTCGCGCTGCTCATCATCGGCGGGCTGTTCGTGGTCGAGGCCGGCTCGGTGGCCGCCCAGGTCATCTCCTACAAGCTGTTCAAGCGGCGCGTGCTGCTCATGGCGCCGCTCCACCACCACTTCGAGCTCAAGGCCTGGTCCGAGACCAAGATCATCGTGCGCTTCTGGATCGTGGCCGCCATCTTCGCCGGCGCCGGGTTCGCGGCCTACTACGCGACCTTCTGAGGGAGGTACGATGGAGCTCGCCGACGTGCGCTGCCTCGTCGTGCTCGGCCTGCGCCGCAGCGGGCGCCCGGCCGCGCTGCTCGCGCGCCGCGAGTTGCCGGAGGCGCGCATCGTCGCCCTGGACGAGGGCGCCGCGCCGGACGACGACACCGTGCAGGTGCTCGAGGCCGCCGGTGTGGAGGTCCTGACCGGCCCGGCGGCCCTGCTGCCCGAGGACGCCGGGCTGCTGGTCAAGAGCCCCGGCGTGCCCGACACCAGCGCCGCGGTGCGGGAGGCCGTCAGCCGCGGCGTGCCCCTCTGGAGCGAGGTCGAGTTCGCCTGCCGGTTCCTGCCCAACCCCGTGATCGGCATCACCGGGACCAACGGCAAGACCACGACCACCGAGCTCACCGGCGCGATCCTGCGCGACGCGGGGCTGCCGGTGGCCGTGGGCGGCAACATCGGCCACGCGCTCGCGGCCATGCCCGGGGAGGTCGATCCGGACGCCATCGTCGTGGCGGAGCTCTCGAGCTTCCAGCTCGAGCACATCGAGCGCTTCCGCCCGCACGTGGCCGTGCTGCTCAACCTGACCGAGGACCACCTCGACCGGCACTTCACCTACCGCGCCTACGCCGACGCCAAGCTGCGCATCTTCGAGCGTCAGACCGCGGACGACGTCGCGCTTCTCTGTGCCGACGACGATGGCACCCTTGAGGAGTGGAAGGCCGGGCGGCTCACGGGCACGGCCCGCCGCGGCTGGTTCTCCGCCGTGGAGGACGTGACCGCGGGCCCCGGCGGGGAGGAGCTGGTCGCCGGCGTCGAGGACGACGTGCTGTGGGTGCGCATCCGCGGCGAGCTGCGGCGGCTGTGCCGCCGCGACGAGCTCGCCCTGCGCGGCGATCACAACGTGCTCAACTCGCTGGCCGCGGCCGCGGCGGCGTGCCTTGCCGGGGCGTCCGTCGGCGCCGCCGCCGTGACGCTGCGTACCTTCGCCGGCGTGGAGCACCGCCTCCAGGTCGGCCCGGTCGTCGACGGGGTCACCTACGTCAACGACTCCAAGGCGACCAACGTCGACGCCACCCTGAAGGCGCTGACCGCGTACTCGGGGGGTGTGCACCTGATCCTCGGCGGCTACGACAAGGGGGCCGAGTTCGACGAGCTGGCGGCCGCCACGGAGGGCCGCGTCCGCGAGGCGCTGCTCATCGGCGCTACGGCGCCGCGGCTCCAGGCCGCGTTCGCGGCCCGGGCGGCCGCGGCCGGTCCGGACGCCACGCCGTACGTCGTCTGCGGCGACCTGGCGGCCGCCGTCAAGACCGCGCACGCGGCGGCCGAGCCGGGCGACGTCGTGCTGCTCAGCCCGGCGTGCGCGAGCTGGGACCAGTACAGGGACTATGAGCAGCGCGGCGAACAGTTCCTCAATCTGGTGAACGAGTTGAGAACAAGGAGCTGAGGGCCGCGTGACGTCGACAGGCCACGGGGCCGGGCACGCCGATCTCGACCACCTCGACTGGGTCGAGGACGGCCCTCGGCGTGCCCGCTCGGGAGCCGACCGGCGCGCCTCAGAGCGGCGCGGCGGCGCCGGCCGCGCGCCGGCGCAGGAGCGCCGCTCGGCGGACCGCCGCGCGGGCGAGCGCCGCGCGCCGTCCCCGTCGCGCGCGGCAGCCCTCCGGCCGCCGCGCCGCCACGCCCGAACGCACCTCGGCAGAGGCGCGGCCTGCCCGCCGCGCGGAGCGCAACGCCAAGCCTTCGTCGGCCATCCTCGGCCCTGGGGTGGCCGAGCGCCGCGGGCTGACGCTGGTCACGTTCCTGCTGGTCGTGTACGGCCTCGTCATGGCCTACAGCGCCTCGGCGGCGCAGGCCTACTTCCAGCACGGCAGCAGCTTCTACTTCTTCGGCCGTCAGGTGGTCTGGGTCGGCATCGGCGTCACCGTGATGTGGTTCCTCTCGCGCGTGGACTACGCCTGGTTCCGCAAGGCCGTGGTGCCCATCGCCGGCGTCGCCCTCGCCGGCCTGCTGCTCGTGCTCGTCCCGGGCGTGGGCTCCGTCGTCAACGGTGCGCGCCGCTGGATCTTCCTGGGCGGGCAGGGGGTGCAGCCGAGCGAGTTCGCCAAGATCGCCGCCGTCGTCCTCGCCGCGGCGCTCATCGTCCGCCGTCCCTGGGAGGTCACGTCCCTCAAGGGGTTCCTGCGCGTGGCCGGCGTCAGCATCATCCCGGCCGCCGGCCTCATCATGCTGGAGCCGGACCTCGGTACCACGCTCGTGCTGGTCACGGCCGTGGTCGCCGTGCTCATCGCCGCCGGGACGCCGCTGCGCTACCTCTTCGGCCTGTTCTTCGCCGGCGTGCTCGCGATCCTCGCGCTCATCGCGGTCGAGCCGTACCGTCTGGAGCGGCTGGTCACCTTCTTCGACCCCTGGAAGGACCAGCAGGGCAGCGGGTACCAGGCCACCCAGTCGCTGATCTCCATCGCTTCGGGCCGCGTGTTCGGTGTGGGGCTCGGCAACTCGGTGCAGAAGTTCGGGTTCCTGCCCGAGCAGACCACCGACATGATCACCGGGATCATCGGTGAGGAACTCGGGCTGATCGGGTTGCTGGTCCTGCTGGCGCTGTACGCGGCGCTGGCCTGGATCTGCTTCCGAATCGCGCTCAACAGCAAGGACCTGTTCGGCAAGCTGCTCGCCACCGGCATCACGGCCATCATCGTGGGGCAGGCGTGCATCAACGTCGGCGCCGCCCTCGGCCTGCTGCCGCTCACCGGCGTGCCGCTGCCGCTGGTCTCCCTCGGCGGCACCAGCATGCTCGTCGTGCTGGCCGGCCTGGGCATCATGCTCAACATCAGCACCAACCGGAGGAGTCACATTGGCGTCAGCGCTCCGCGGCGCGACCGTGCTGCTGGCGGCGGGGGGGACCGGAGGTCACCTGCAGCCGGCGCTCGCCGTCGCGGCTGAGGCGGAGGCGCGCGGGGCCCGCGTCGTCGTCGTCACCACGCCGTCGCAGGTCGAGCGCGTCCGCGAGCGGTACACCACCTACGCGCTCGAGCTCAAGGGGTTCGAGCGCCGGGTGGACGTCCGCGCCTACGCACGCACGTTCAAGCTGCTCGGCGCCGCCGTGCCGCACGTCCGGCGCATCCTCAAGGAGGCGCGGCCGGACGTGGCCGTCGGCGGCGGCGGCTTCGCCAGCGGCCCCGTGGTCGCCGTCGCCGCGATGAGCGGCGTGCCCGGCCTGGCCCTGGAGGCCGACGCCCACCTCGGTGTGGCCAACAGGCTGCTCAGGCCGTTCGTCAAGCGGTTCTGCCTGAGCTTCCCGATCGAGGGGCTGGAGCCGCCCCGCTACGTCGTCACGGGGCGGCCGCTCGCGGCGGAGCAGATCGACGCCACTCCCGAGGAGGGCCGCGAGGCCTTCGGTCTGAGCGCCGACCTGCCCGTCGTGCTCGCGTTCGGGGGCAGCCAGGGGGCACAGAGCATCAACCGCGCCTGCGTGGACGCCTTTGGCGGCCGGGAGTCCGGGTTCCAGCTCGTGCACGTCTGCGGGCCCAAGAACGAGGCGCAGGTGCGTGCCGAGCTCGAGGCACGCGGCGAGCGGTTTGAGAGCTACAGGCTGGTCCCGTACACTGACCGCCTGCCCGCCGCCATGGCGGCGGCGGACCTGGTCGTGGCGCGCTCGGGCGGATCGGTCGCCGAGCTCGCCGCCCTCGGAAAGCCGGCCATCCTGGTGCCGTACCCGTTCGCCACCGCGGACCACCAGCGCAAGAACGCGCGCGAGATGGTCGCCGGCGGGGCGGCGCTCCTCGTGGACGACGCCCGGCTGGACGGCGCGCTGCTGCGGCGCCTCGTCGACGAGTCACTCGGCGACCGGGACCGTCTGGCGGCGATGGCCGCGGCCGCCGCGGCGCTGGGCAGGCCCGACGCGGCCCAGCGGGTGGCGGACCAGGTGGAGGCTGTACTGACGAGCAGAGGGCGAGGGGCACCATGAGCGACGCCGCGAGAGATTTTCCGCAGCCGGTCCACTTCGTGGGCATCGGCGGCGCGGGCATGAGCGGCATCGCCGCCGTGCTCCACGAGCTGGGCGTCGAGGTGCGAGGCTCCGACCTCAAGGCCTCGCGCTACACGCGCCACCTCGTGGAGGCGGGGGTGCCGGTGGCTGTGGGCCACGACGCCGCCAACCTCGGCGACGCCGCCGTGGTCGTCACGTCGTCGGCCATCACCACGGCCAATCCGGAGGTGCGGGCGGCGCAGGCGGCCGGCCTTCCGGTCCTGCGCCGCGCGGAGATGCTCGCACGCATCATGGAACTGCGCCGGGGCATCGCCGTCGCCGGCACTCACGGCAAGACCACGACGTCCTCGATGATCTCGCACGTGCTCCGCCAGGCGGGGATGGACCCCACCTTCCTCGTGGGCGGGGAGCTCAACGACGTCGGCTCCAACGCCGGCGTGGGCCAGGGCGAGTGGCTGGTGGCCGAGGCCGACGAGAGCGACGGCAGCCTGCTGTACCTGCGCCCCGAGGTCGCGATCGTGGCCAACGTGGAGCTCGACCACCACGCCAACTACGGCTGCCTGGAGGACGTGCAGGACATCTTCCGGCGCTTCGTGGCGCTCCTCCCGGAGGACGGCCTGCTCGTGCTCGTGGCCGGGAGCGGGGGAGAGGCGCTGGCCGCCGAGACCCCTGCGGCGGTGGTCACCGTCGGTATCGGCGCCGGCGACCTGCGCGCGGACGTCGAACGGGTCGACGACACCGGCAGCGTGTTCGCCGTGCGCGACGCCGGCGGCGGGCAGCTCGCCCGGATCGAGCTGCGTGTGCCGGGCGAGCACAACGTCCTCAACGCGCTCACGGCGCTGGCCGTGCTGCGGCACGCCGGGATCGAGCCCGCGGACGCGGCGCCGCATCTGCTCTCGTTCAGCGGCGCCGCCCGCCGCTTCCAGCGCGTCGGCGAGTACGACGGCGTGCTGGTGGTCGACGACTACGCCCACCACCCCACGGAGATCGCCGCCACGCTCACCGCCGCCATGCGCGGCGAGCACGGCCGGGTCATCGCCGTGTTCCAGCCGCACCTCTACTCGCGCACCCGCTACCTGCAGCGCGAGTTCGGACGCGCGCTCACGCTCGCCGACGAGGCGATCGTCACGGAGATCTTCCCTGCACGTGAGGAGCCGGAGCCCGGCGTGAGCGGCAAGCTCATCGTCGACGCCTACCTCGCCGAGCGCCCCGGGGGCCCGGTCTCGTTCCTGCCGCGCCTGCACGACGTGGTGGCGCGGCTGGCGCCGCGCGTCCGCCCCGGCGACCTCGTCCTCACGCTCGGAGCCGGCGACGTCTTCCACGCCGGCGAGCAGCTCCTCGCGACGCTCGTCGCGCAAGGTGAAGAGACGCCGGCGACGAAGAACCAGGGGTAGTCTCCCAACTCCGACCGAGGTCCGGCCAATGACGAGGGCACGTGGGGCGAACCGCCCGCGATTCCGCCTGCTTCCCACCGTGCTGCTCACGCTCGTCATCCTCGCCGTGCCCACGGTGGTGTACGCGTGGGGACGCAGTTCGTCCTCGTTCACCGTAGAGACCGTCCGCGTGAGCGGCGTCCACCTCGTCCCCGCGAAGAAGACGCTGCGCCTGCTGGAGAAGACCTACGTCGGCGACAACCTCTTCACGGTCACCGCCGACGACGTGCGCGCGACGCTCGAGCCGCTCTCGTTCGTGGCCGACGTGACCGTCGACCGCGCGTTCCCGCACACGCTCGAGGTGGGCGTCACCGAGTACGTGCCGGCAGCGTATGCCTTGGCCGGCGCCCACTGGTACGTGGTCGACCCGAGCGGCTACGTGATCTGCACGGCCGCCGACGCCGCCGACCAGCTGGGCTCGACGGGCAAGGCCGCGAAGGCCGCGCCCACGCCCGACCCGTCGGCTTCGCCGGACGGAACCGCGGCGGCAACGGATGCGGCCGCCACGGCCGCCACGACGGACACGGCCGCGGCCGGCGATCGCGGCGGCCTGACCGGCCGCCTCGTCGCCGGCCCGGCCGGAGCAACGTCTGCCGCTGCCGCGCATCGCCGTGAAGGGCCGTGTCCGCGGCGGCGCTACGCTCCGCGACCCGGTCACGGCGCAGAAGCTCGCGGTCATCACGGCGCTCCCCAATTCGTTCCGCCGCCGCCTGGCCGCCGTGGAGGACGAGGACGGTCAGCTCACGCTGCGCTTCGACGGCGGCCCGGTGGTCGTGTGGGGGGACGCGGGGCGCACCCTCGCCAAGACCGTCGCCCTGCGGACCGTCCTGGCCGAGTACGAGCGGGCCGGCAAGACCTGCACGCAGATCGACGTCTCGAGCCCCGACCACACCTTGGCCAGGCCCCTGCTCAACTGATGGTCGAGCCTTGTCTCAAGCCTTGGTCGAGTCGCCGCAAATCTGCGTCTGTGCAGGCAAGTTGTTTGACACCCCTGAGGGGCGTGGGTAAGGTAGGTCCAAGGCCGGGAAGCTGAGGCTGCCCGGCCCTTTCGGCAATATGAGAACTGCTGCAAACAAGGTCGTTTCAGGGCATCGATGCAGATGATGCGAGCAACGCTCAAGCAGGGCTTGAGGGTTCGCCAAGGGTCTCGACGGCGAGTCTCGACCAGCACAGGAGGGTCAGCACCATGATCGACGCGTCAGCGAACTATCTCGCCGTCATCAAGGTCGTGGGCGTGGGCGGCGGCGGCACCAACGCCGTCAACCGTATGGTCGACGCCGGGCTTCGCGGCGTCGAGTTCATCGCCGTCAACACCGACGCCCAGGCGCTGCAGATGTGCGACGCCGACGTCAAGATCCACATCGGCAGCAAGATCACCCGTGGTCTCGGCGCCGGGGCCAACCCCACCATCGGCTACCAGGCCGCGATGGAGAGCAAGGACGAGCTGCGCGACGCGCTCAAGGGCGCGGACATGGTGTTCGTCACGGCCGGCAAGGGCGGCGGCACCGGCACGGGGGCCGCTCCCGTCATCGCCGAGCTCGCCAAGGAGCTCTCGGCGCTCACGGTCGGCGTGGTCACGCGGCCGTTCGCCTTCGAGGGCAAGCGCCGCGCCCGCCAGGCATCGGACGGCATCCAGAGCCTGCGCGACAAGGTCGACACGCTCATCGTCATCCCGAACGACCGCCTGTTGCAGGTGGTCGAGCGGCGCACGTCGGTCATCGAGGCCTTCAAGGTCGCCGACGACGTCCTGCGCCAGGGTGTCCAGGGCATCACCGACCTCATCACGGTCCCCGGCCTCATCAACCTCGACTTCGCCGACGTGCGCACCATCATGAAGGACGCCGGCTCGGCGCTCATGGGTATCGGCGTGGCCGGCGGCGAGAACCGCGCCGTCGAGGCGGCGCGGGCGGCGGTCAGCTCGCCGCTTCTCGAGGCCAGCGTGGAGGGCGCCCGCGGCATCCTGCTCAACATCACCGGCGGCAACGACCTCGGGCTCTTCGAGATCAACGAGGCGGCGGAGATCATCAGCAGCGCCGCCGACGCCGAATCCAACATCATCTTCGGCGCCGTCATCGACCCGTCGCTCGGCGACGAGGTGCGCGTGACGGTGATCGCCACCGGCTTCGACCGCGAGGTGCCCGTCCAGCAGCCGGCGCAGCAGGAGGCCGCTCCGGAGCGCGAGTCCAGGGGCACCGCGCTGTTCGCCGAAGAGAGCAAGCCCAAGTTCGACGTCGACGACGACGTTCTCGACATCCCGAGCTTCCTCAAGGACCGCTGAGGCGATCTGAACCTGCCCGAGCGTTCGAGCGTTTCCCTCTGCGCGCGCAGTTGCGGCGCACCTGTGGGTCCGGTACGCTCTACCGCCGTTGTCACTCAACCTGAGGACATGGACTTCTCGTGACGCAGCAGTACATCACCTGGGGCATCTGGGTGGCCGCCATCGCGGTGGCCATGTACGGCGCCTTCGCGCGCCGCAACAACTGGCTCATCCTCACGATGATGGCCGTGCTCGTCGCCGTCTCCGTGTACTGGATCGTCCCTCCGAGCACCAAGACCCGCCTCGGCCTCGACCTCCAGGGTGGCCTGCAGATCGTCTACCAGGCCAAGACGTCGGACGGTAAGGCGCCGACCCAGTCGCAGCTCGACCTGGCGGTCTCCATCCTCGACAAGCGCGTCAACGGCCTGGGCGTCACCGAGTCGCAGATCCAGAAGCAGGGCACCGACCAGATCTCCGTGGCCCTGCCCGGCATCACCAACTCCGAGCAGGCGCTCAAGGTCATCGGCAAGACGGCCCAGCTGCAGTTCTTCAAGGACGACCCGTCCTCGCGCCTGGTCGGCCCGGTCGCGACCAAGGAGGCAGCGCTCAAGGAGCTCAAGCGCCAGGGCGCCACGAAGGCCGAGATCGACATGCTCACCACCGAGGGCAACTCGGACAAGTACGCGCTGGTCGTCCAGCCCGCCAGCGAGGTCGACGGCACGGCCGAGGCCTGGTACGTCTACAAGCTCCCGCCTGCCATGACCGGTGCGGCGGTCAAGAGCGCCAACGCGGGCTTCGGCCAGGACGGCAAGCCCCAGGTCACCATGGACTTCACGAGCGAGGGCAGCCAGAAATTCCAGGAGATCACTCGCGAGCTCTACCGCACCGGCCTGCTCAAGCAGACGCCGCAGACCTTCGCCATCGTGCTCGACAACGTCATGGAGTCGGACCCGATGATCGACTACACCGACCCGACGCTGCGCGACGGCATCAGCGGCGGCGCCGCGATCATCAGCGGCGGCAACATGACGGTGGGCGAGTCCAAAGACCTGGCGCTCGTGCTCAACACCGGCGCCCTGCCGGTCAAGCTCGAGACCGCCTACCAGCAGGAGGTCTCCGCCACCCTCGGCAAGGACTCCCTCAACGAGGGTCTCGTCGCCGGCCTCATCGGTCTCGGCCTCGTGCTGCTCTACATGCTGCTCTACTATCGCTTCCTCGGGCTCGTGGCCGACCTCGCGCTCATCGTGTACGCCATCCTGCTCTGGGGGCTGTTCAACCTCATCCCGGTCACGCTCACGCTGCCCGGCATCGCCGGCATGATCCTCACCATCGGTGTGGCCGCCGACGCCAACGTCGTCATCTTCGAGCGGATCAAGGAGGAGGTGCGCCGCGGCAAGACGGTGCGCTCCGCCGTCAATTCGGGGTACACGCGCGGCTTCAAGACCATCCTCGACGCCAACGTGCTCACCATGCTCACGGCGCTGGTGCTGTTCCTGTTCGCCACCGCCGGCCCCAAGGGCTTCGCCTTCACGCTCATCGTCGGCGTCATCGTCAGCATGCTCACCGCCGTGCTCTTCACGCGCGCCATGCTCGGCGTGCTCGCCGGGTTCGCCTTCTTCAACAAGCCGTCGCTCATGGGCGTCAAGGCCGGTCAGGTCGACATCGAGACCGCCATGATGGGCGACTCGCGCATCACAGCGTCGCGCAGGCGTCGCGGCGCCGCGGGCGAAGCCGCTCCGGCGCCCGCCACCGAGAGCGCCTCCGCGTCGTCCTCCGCGGCCGCGGCTCCGCGCGGCCAGGGCGGCCGCCGCACGTCCACTCCCAACCGCAAGCGCAAGAAGCGCAGGTGAGCACGTGAAGTTCTTCCGCGGCATCTGGTCGTTCGACTACATGGGCCACAAGAAGTGGTGGTTCGCCATCTCCGGCATCATCATCATCGCCGGCCTCGCCAGCCTGTTCATCAAGGGCGGCGGCAACCCGGTCGACGGCCTCAACTACGGCCTCGAGTTCAAAGAAGGCACCCGTATCTCGGTCGCCTTCGAGCAGAGCCCGACGCTCGCCGAGGTGCGCGCCGCGGTGGCCCAGGCGGGCTACGGAGGCGCGCAGATCCAGCAGACGGCCAACGTCGCCAACTCCGGCAAGCAGGGCTTCCAGATCCAGACGCCGGTGCTCGGCGCCGACCAGCAGGCGGCGCTGAAGAAGGAGCTCGCCGACAAGTTCACCCTCGCGTCGGCGGACGGCAAGGAGGTCTGGAACCTCGAGACGGTGAGTGCCTCGTTCGGCAAGCAGGTCGTGAGCTCGTCGCTCAAGGCCGTGGCGCTCGCCCTGGTGCTCATCCTCATCTACGTCACGTTCCGGTTCCAGTGGAAGTTCGCCATCGGCGCCATCTCGGCGGAGATCCACGACCTGCTCATCGTCGTCGGCGTGTACTCGCTCACCGGCAGGGAGGTCACCACGGCCACCATCGCCGCGGTGCTCACCATCCTCGGCTACTCGCTCTACGACACGGTCATCATCTACGACCGTATCCGCGAGAACGAACCTCGGTTCAACCGCATCCCGTACGGCGCCATGGTCAACCTCTCTATCTGGGAGACGCTGACGCGCTCGTTCAACACGTCGCTGACCACCCTGCTGCCGGTGGTGTGCCTGCTGCTCTTCGGCGGGGTCACCCTGGGGGACTTCGCCTTCGCCCTGCTGGTCGGCATCCTCTCCGGGGCCTACTCGTCCATCTTCGTCGCGAGCCCGATCCTGACCCTGCTCAAGGAGCGCGAGCCGCAGTACAAGAAGCTCAAGGCGCTGGCTCGCGCCGACGAGGCCTGAGAGGCGGCGTCCCTGGCGGCCACGCCGCCGTGCGGCGGCCGCAGAAGACTCTCGACCTGCGCCTGAGGCAGCATCGACCGACTCGGGAGAGAACCCCTCGTCGTTCAGGCTTGCCTAGAGCCTGACGCGAGAACCTCTCGAACCTCCCCGACAAGACCTTTACTTGTGCGGGTCGAAGTCCTAGGGTCGACCACGCGCCCCGCCCGGGGCGCGCCGATGTCACCATCACCGCACAGCAGGACCGGATGTGGTTCTCCGGCCTCGCCGTGCCTGCCGGGGGAGGTAGCGCCGTGGTCCGTCGCATCGTCCAGCCGTATGAGCAGGCCGCCCGCGGAGTCCGCCTGCGTCTCTCCGCCGTCCGCGACGACGGGCCGCCCATACTCGAGCTGGAGGGTGAGTTCGACCTGGACACCGTGCCCGAGATCGACCGGTTCCTGCGACGCACGCTGGGACCGCTGTATCACCAGGATCACCTGGTGATCGACCTCGAGCACACCACCTTCGTCGACTCGAGCTTCATCGGGTTCCTCGTGCGGCTCTCGGCCGCGCAGCGCGCCAAGAGCCGGGAACTGCTGCTGGTGCGGCCCATGGGGCAGGTGCGCAAGGTCCTGGGCGTGGTCGGCCTGCCCAACATCGTGCCCGTGTACGAGAGCATCGAGGCGGCCGTGCAGAGCGTGATGAGCGGGCGGCCCGTGATCCCACCCGCGTTCCGCACGCTCGCAGGCTAGGGCGTGCGGTCCGGGCGGAAGGACCAGCAGGCCGCGAGTGTGCCGGCCGCGGCCGGTCGCTCTGCCGGAGGCGGCGGCGGTGAAGTACGGCGCCTCAGCTTGCTCGCGGGAGAGCGTCTCCCGTGTGCCTGGTCTCCATGACGCGGGCCTGGAAGGCCTTCATCCGGCAGGCGTCGCTGCAGTACTTCTTGGCGGGGTTGGTGGTCGTGAACTCCCGGCTGCACTGCTCGAACGCGCAACGGCGCACGATCTCCTCACGGTGCGTGGCCTTGCGGGTGGTGCGATGGTATTCCTCTTCCCACGAGCCGCCGTGCAGCGCGCACACTCGTGACGGGTTGTAGGCCGAGAGACGCGTCCCGCAACCGTCGACCATACAGATTCGTCCCACTCCATATGTCTTGGTCTTCAGCATGGCGTCGGCCACGTGCTGGAGTGTCCTGCCCCGTAGTGCTCTTGTCTTGGGGAACTCCATCTCTTCGCCCCCGGCGGCCGCCCCGTGACCTTCGAGCGCTCCGCCAACCGCTCGTGCTTCGGCGTCCCCTCTCTCAGGCGGACGCCGCCTTGAGTGCCTCGCCCCTGCTGGGGAAGATCCCGAAGATGCGGTCGAGGCCGGTGATCTCGAAGATGCGGATGATGTTCTCGTCGGTGCACACGATGTCGAGATTGCCGTTGCGGGGCCGCACCCGCTTCGCGCCGCTGACGAGCACACCGAGCGCTGTGGAATCGATGAACGTGACCCCGGAGAGGTCGACGATCACCCGCTTCGCGCCGCCCTCGATGCCGTTGACCAGCACCTCTTTGAATTCCGGCGCGGAGTAGATGTCGATCTCACCCTCGAGGATGACCACGCCCACCTCGGCGTCCGTCGCCTCGTAGTCGACGCGGAACTGCGGCTTGTCCTCCATACGCGCCTCCTCGACTGGAGATGCAGGCAGCGGTCGGCCCCTGCGTGCTGTGTGCGTTTACCTTTCCGGGAGGGGGTGGCGCTAAACCCCGAGAGGACTGCCCGCAGAGCTCGTCCGAGGCGGCCGTCGAGTCTGGGAAGCAGGAGTGCGAGCCGCTCTACGGTGAGGTGGGCGCCGTGGGGAGGAGGTCCTCGGGAGCGGCCTCGCCGCGGATGGCGTAGGCCGCGATCATGCGGTCGGTGACCCACTCCACCGGGCAGAGGTCGTCCGTCCACGGCGTCGCCGCGGGCCCGGCCTCCCGGTACTCGGCGGCGAACAGCCGGGTGTCGGGCAGGAGGTCGGCCGGCGCCGTGGCCAGGCGGGCGCGCACCTGGGCCCGCGAGAGCGGCGCCGTGAGGCCCACGACGAACTGGTTGAAGCGCAGCGCCTGCCAGGTGAGGACCTGCGGGAACTCCGTGCGGAGGGTGCCGGCGATGCCCTCCGCCAGACGGTCGTCGCCGGGGACGGTGGACACGTTGAGGCAGACGATGCCGCCGGGCGCGAGCCGTTGCCGGCAAAGCCGGAAGAACTCGCGCGTGGCCAGGTAGAACGGCACGTAGGGCTGCCGGTAGGCGTCGATGAGGATGAGGTCATAGCGCGCGTCCGAGGCCGCCAGGTACGGACGCGCGTCCGCCGTGTGCACGGTGAGCCGAGGATTGTCGTCGAGGCCGAACCAGCGCCGCCCGACGGCGGTGACCGCCGGGTCGAGCTCCACGCCGTCGATGCGCGCCTCGGGGTAGTAGACGCCGAAGGCGCGGGCAGTGGTGCCGGCGGCGTTGCCGAGCGTGGTCACGCGCGCCGCCGGTCGGCCCAGCAGCGGCGGCGCAGTGAGGAACATGTCCCACTCGCCGCCGGTGAGCACGGTGTCCGGCCGCCAGACGGAGTGGACGGCGTACCCCTCGTTGAGGTACAGGTAGCGGGCCTCGCCATCCTGCACCACCTGGATGAACTGGTAGCGCGACTCCTCTTCGTGCAGCAGCCCCGGCTGCGCCTTGACGACGCCCGGGGGCAGCGCCAGCAGGGCGGCCAGGACGGCGGCGACCACGAGGCCGTAGGCGAGCCGCCGGCCCACCAGCAGCGGCACGGCCGCGAGAGCGATGATGAGCGCCGCGCCGATGAGCGTGCGCTGCGTGCCGATGAGCGGGATGGTGATGAGTGCGGGCACGAAGGTGCCGATGAGGCTGCCGGCCGTGGAGAGGGCGAAGATGCGCCCCGCCACGCGGCCGGCGTCCGCCACGCCCGTGGCGGCCAGGCGGATGGCGAAGGGCGTGACCATCCCCAGGAGCACGACGGGCGGCGCGAACAGCGCCAGCGACGCGGCGAACGAGCCCACCACCGCGCCGGTGGAGATGGTCTCGATGCCCTTGATCGAGAGATCGAGGAACGGCCGCGCCACGAACGGGATCGCGGCCACCCACGCGGCCGCCGCGAGGACGATGACGGACAGCAGCTGCGGCGAGGGGTGCTTGTCCGCGACGCGTCCGCCGAGCCAGTAGCCCACCGACAGTGACGCCAGGATGAGCCCGATGATGTTGGCCCACACGACGGTGGACGAGCCGTAGTACGGCGCGAGCAGCCGTGAGGCGCAGATCTCCGTGGCCATCGAGCCGATGCCGGCGAGGAAGACGAGCGTGGAGAGCGCGAGCTGGTTGGTCGTTCTGATCACGGCTTGAGTCTACAGAACCTGAGCCTCGTGCCGCAGCAAGCCGGCGTCACCGGCGGCGTCTGACAGCCGGAGATCCGCCCCGGGGGGACGGGGGAGAAGCGACGGAGGCCCGGCGGCGTCGCCGCCGGGCCTCCGCGGTCTTCCTTCTCAGGCCGGGACCTTCTCCCTGATGCGGGAGGGCTCTTCCGGGGCCTTCCGCCCGGTCTGCTCGGAGCGGACCTGCTCGAGGTCCTTCTCGGTCCGCGGCCTGCTCTGCTCGAGGGACTCGCGCCGGCGCTGGTCTTCGAGGCGCTGGAGCCGCTCGTAGTACTCGTGACACATGGCTCTCACCTCAGCTCGGAGGGGGTGGCGGGCGCTCACTCTGCTTCGGCCCGCTACACGCGACCGTTCCCCGGCTGGGCGACCTCAAACGGCCTGCAGTCCGCGGCAGCTGGGGCGGACCGGCGCGTGTGCAGGCTCGCTTGCGTGGGGACACGAGAAGAGGAAGATTGGTGGAGGTAAGCGGGCTCGAACCGCTGACCTTCTGGCTGCCAGCCAGACGCTCTCCCAGCTGAGCTATACCCCCACCGAAGGGGTGCCGACCGTGCCGGCAGGCTCGGAAGTATAGCATACCCGGCTTCGCCGGCAACCTGACAACGAAGCGCCTGGGAGCGCCGCGACCAGGCGGACGGCGCGGGGTGCGATGTCCGATTCGACCAGAGCGACGACGGGAGACCCCGGAAAGGGCCGGGAGGGTGGAGCGAGGCCGGCACATGCCCGTTTGCGCAGCGCCGCGGGCCTGCTGCTGCGGGTAGCGCTCGTGCTGGTCGTGGCCTTCAGCGTGGTGCAGCTGCAGGCGGCGGTGAGCTACCGGGTCTCCGCCGGCTCCGTTACCTTCCAGCTCCGGCCGGCATGGCCCGGCGGCGATCTGATCATGCCGCTCGGCCCCGCCGGCCAGCTCTCCCTGCACACCCATCGCACGCCGGTTGACGTGATCATGGACTACCGTTTGCCGGAGCAGACGGCGGCTCTGTTCGGGGAGGAGCCGGCGCAGCTGCCCAGGCTGGAGGGCGGCGCCCGGGCGGCATTCGCCAGGTACCTGCTGGGCCGCATCCCCTGGCTGCTGCTCGCCGGCGCTGCGGCCGGGCTGCTCGTCGTCCGCCACCCGTCGCGGCGGCGGCGCTTCTGGGGCCTGGCCGGTGGCGCCGCCGCCGCGCTGCTGCTCGGCGGCGCCCTCGCGTTCGCGAGCTACGCGACGCTGGACCGCTCGCCCTCGGTGCAGTACGCCGGGCTCGCGTCGCGCGTGCCGGCGGTGCTCCCGCTGCTGCGCGCCCTGAGCAGCGGCGGCGACCAGACGGATCGCCTGGGCCGCCTGCAGGACTTCCTCGCCGGCCTCGAGGCCGTGGCCACCCAGCTGGACACGTCGCCCGGAGGGCCGCCGCGCAGCGACGTGGTGCGGCTGCTGCTCGCGAGCGACATCCACGACAACGTGTTCGGCGCCCGCGCCGCCGCCCGCCTGGCGGCCGGCGGCGGCCGGCCCGTCGACGGCATCCTGTTCGCCGGCGACCTGACCGACAGAGGCTCCGCCGAGGAGGCGCAGCTGTTCCTGCGCGCGTTCGGCCGGCCGCCCGCGCCGGTGCTCCTGGTGGGCGGCAATCACGAGGATGCGCCGGCGATGCGGGTGTTCCGCCGCGCCGGCTACCGTGAACTGCACGGGAGGTTGGCGATCGTGGACGGCGTGAGCGTGCTGGGGGCGTCCGACCCGGCGGCGTCGACGCCCCAGATATCGTCCGACGCCCAGGCGCTCGCCGCCGACGCCGTGCGGCTCGACGGCCTGTGGCGGGTGGACCTGCCGCACCCGCAGGTGCTCCTGGTGCACGACGTGCGTCAGGCGGCGGACACCATCGCCTCCGCCAAGGATCAAGGCGCATCCCTCGTGGTCGCCTACGGCAACGATCACGTCGCCGGCGTGACCGCCGACGACGGGGTGGTGCAGGTGGACGCGGGCACGGCCGGCGCCTCGGGGTACGAGGCGATCGGCGCCGCGTCCGCCACTCCGGCCGGGGCCGGCGGGGAAGAACCTCCGGCCCTCTCTCGCGACGTCTACACCTTCCAGCTCATCGACTTCACGCGCGACGCGCCGCGGCGCCTGCTCGCGGTGACGACGGTGAGCTACGTGCCCGGCGGCCGCACCGTCGTCACCTACCTGCCGTTCGCGCCGTGAGGCGCCTGCCGCCCGCACAGGCTCACACACGCCTGAGGTAGAATCGGTCTCCCGCGCCAGAACCGCAGAGAGGACTGAAGTGGACCGACGCTACGACCCGCACGCCATCGAGGAGAAGTGGCAGCGCCTCTGGAAGGAGCGCGACGCCTACCGCACGCCCGACGAGAGCGACAAGCCCAAGTTCTACGCCCTCGACTTCTTCCCGTACCCCTCCGGCGACGGGCTCAGCGTCGGCCACTGCCGCAACTACGTGCCCACCGACGCGGTCTCACGGTTCAGGCGCATGCAGGGGTTCAACGTGCTGCACCCCATGGGCTGGGACGCCTTCGGCCTGCCCGCCGAGAACTACGCCATCAAGATGGGCGTCCACCCGCGGGTGACCACCGAGCGCAACATCGCCAATTATCACCGGCAGATGGACATGATCGCCTTGTCGTTCGACTGGTCCCGGGAGATCACCAGCTGCTTCCCCGACTACTATCGCTGGACCCAGTGGTTCTTCCTGCTGCTCTACGAGCGCGGGCTGGCGTACCGGGGCACGGGACAGCAGTGGTGGTGCCCGGTCGACAAGACCATCCTCGCCAACGAGCAGGTGCACGACGGCAAGTGCTGGCGCTGCGGCAGCGACGTGACCAAGAAGGACCTCGAGCAGTGGTACTTCAAGATCACCGAGTACGCGCAGCGTCTGCTGGACGACCTCGCGACGGTGGACTGGCCCGAGCAGATCAAGACCATGCAGGCCAACTGGATCGGGCGCAGCGAGGGGGCCGAGGTCGACTTCGGTATCCAGGGCCGCGACGAGAAGCTCACCGTGTTCACGACGCGGCCCGACACGCTCTTCGGCGCCACCTACATGGTGCTGGCGCCCGAGCACCCGCTCGTCGACGAGCTCACGGCGCCGGGGCAGAAGGCGGCGGTCAAGGAGTACCAGGACGAGGCTCGGCGGCAGAGCGAGATCGAGCGCCTGAGCACCGAGAAGGAGAAGACCGGGGTGTTCACCGGCGCATACGCCGTCAACCCCGTCAACGAGGCGCCGGTGCCCATCTGGATCAGCGACTACGTGCTCATGGGCTACGGCACCGGCGCCATCATGGCGGTGCCTGCGCACGACGAGCGCGACTTCCAGTTCGCGACGGAGTTCGCTCTCCCGATCGTGGAGGTGATCGCGCCGGAGTCCGGCCCCCAGGGCCGGCTCGCGGAGGCGTACACCGGCGACGGCGTGCTGGTGAACTCCGGCCGGTTCGACGGCATGGCGGCGCCGGGCGACGCCTTCGAGCAGATCGTCGCCTGGCTCGGCGAGCGGGGCGCGGCGCGCAAGAAGGTCAACTACAAGCTGCGCGACTGGCTCATCAGCCGCCAGCGGTACTGGGGCGCGCCCATCCCGATGGTGCACTGTGAGAACTGCGGTGTGGTGCCGGTGCCCAAGGACGAGCTGCCGGTACTCCTGCCCGACCTCGACGACTTCCATCCGACCGATGACGGCCGCTCGCCGCTGGCGCGCGCCGCCGAGTGGGTCACCACCAGGTGCCCCCGGTGCGGCGGCCCCGCGCGGCGCGAGACCGACACCATGGACACGTTCGCCTGCTCCAGCTGGTACCACTTCCGCTTCGCGTCTCCTCACGACGAGACCGCTCCGTTCGACCGCGAGAAGGTCGAGTACTGGCTGCCGGTCGACCTGTACGTGGGCGGCGCCGAGCACGCGGTGATGCACCTGCTCTACGCGCGCTTCTTCTGCAAGGTGGCCCAGGACGCCGGCTACGTCAGCTTCGGCGAGCCCTACTATCGGCTCCGCAACCAGGGCATGATCCAGGCCGAGGACGGCCAGAAGATGAGCAAGAGCAAGGGCAACGTCATCACGCCGGACAGCGTGGTCGAGAAGTACGGCGCCGACGCCCTGCGCGTGTACGAGCTGTTCATCGCCCCGTTCGAGCAGAGTGTGGCCTGGAGCGACCGCGGCGTGCAGGGCACGTACCGGTTCCTCGGGCGCTTCTGGAACCTCGCCGGGGAGGTCGTGGAGGCGCAGGGGAGCGGGGCGGCGGCCGATGAGGCCGAGGCCGAACTGGGCCGCCACGTGCTGCGCACGCTCCACAAGACCATCCGCAAGGTCGGCCGCGACATCGAAGGTTTTCGCTTCAATACGGCCGTCTCCGCCCTGATGGAACTGCAGAACGAGGTGCTGGACGTGTGGGGCAACGCCCGCGGGGCGCTGTCGCTCGCGCAGTGGCGCGAGGTGCTCGAGGACATGACGCTGCTGCTGAGCCCCATGGCGCCGCACATCGCCTCGGAGGTCTGGGAGCTGCTCGGCCGGGGCGAGAACGTGCTCGACGCGCCGTGGCCCTCATGGGACGAAGAGCTCGCCGCCGACGAGGTCGTGACCGTCGTCGTGCAGGTCAACGGCAAGCTGCGCGAACGCCTGCAGGTGCCGGTGGACGCGGAGAAGGACGACGTGCTGGCGCAGGCGCGCGCGGCGGAGAACGCCGCGCGCTTCCTGGAGGGCAAGCAGGTCGTCAAGGAGATCTACGTGCCCGGCAAGCTCGTCAACTTCGTCGTGAAGTAACAGCCGGGGGCACGGAGCCCGATCGCGGCCGCTGCCCGGCGAGGCGCGGCCGTCAGGCGAGGGCGGCCCGCAGGGTCTCGATGGCCGCCTCCTCGTGCGCGTCCACCCCGTGCGCGGCCTCGGCCGTCGCCTCGGCCACGCCGATGATGAACGCCTTGAACGCCTCGACGTCGTCCGGGGACTTCTGCTGGATCAGCGCCCTGGCCTCGCGCACCCGCTTCGAGACCTCGCCGGCCATGTCGGTCGCGTCGTGGGCGACCTGCTTGTCGCGACCCATCTTGACGTCGCCGGCCAGGTCGTGGATGAGCGGGCTCTGGGTGTCCGCCTTGGCGTGCGCCATGAACCTGGCCGCCGCGCTGGCCTCCTTGAACGTGTCCCAGAAGCCGTGGTCCGCCATGGAGAGATAGGTCATCGTGTCGGTGACCGCCCACTGCAGGACGCGCCACTCCTCCTCCGTGAACATCCCTTTGCTGGACATGCTGTCTCCTCGTCGTCACTTGCCGGTCGCGATGCACAGCTTATCGCGGCCGCAGCCGGAGACTGTCGCAGCAGCCGTCACCCCGTGAGATCCCCCCTGAGGGGCGATGCGGGGGCGCCGCACCCGGCGTAGCCTGCTGCGTGACGGGCGCCGGACGCGCCCCCGGCGCCCGTCACTCCCCCAGGCCGAGGCGGCGCCGGAGGTGGGCCGTGCAGCTCTCTCGTCGCCAGATCCTCGCCTACGCCGCTGTGGCCGTGGTGGTCATCGCCCTGGGCGTGCGGTACCTGGTGCTGCCCACGCAGGCGGGGCCGCAGGGCTCGCAGCCTGTGGTGCTGGCGCCGCTGGCGGCTGCATCGGCGGCGCCCGGTGCGCAGGGAGGCGCGGCCGGGGGAGCGGCGCAGCAGCCCGCCACCACGCCGAGCCCGGACGTGGTGGTCTACGTCTGCGGAGCCGTGCGCTCTCCGGGCGTCGTGAGGCTGCCTGCCGGGGCGCGAGTGACGGACGCGCTCGAGGTCGCCGGCGGCCCGACGGCGCGGGCGGAGCTGGCCGCCGTCAACCTGGCGGCGCCGGTGGCGGACGGCCAGCAGATCGTGGTGCCCGAGAAGGGCGCGGCCGGCGCACTCGCGGCGGCGCCGGCCGCCGGCGGCGAGACCTCGGGCGGGCTGGGGGCCGGCACGGGTGGCTCCGCGCCGGCGCCGCTGATCAACATCAACACGGCGTCGCTGGAGGAACTGGACGCTCTGGACGGCGTCGGCCCCTCCACGGCGCAGAAGATCATCGACTACCGCACCGCCAACGGCGGCTTCAAGTCCATCGAGGAGATCAAGGAGGTCCCCGGCATCGGGGACGCCAAGTTCGCGGCCATGCAGGCCTCCATAACGGTCTGAGGAGCCCGCGATGCGGCTGCCGGCTGCTCCTCACGTGGCCGTGGCCGCCTACTGCGCCGGCCTCTGCCTCGCGCTCGCGTGGCGGCCGCCGGTGGTCGCGGCTGGTGGCGGTCGCCTCTGCCGGCCGCGGTGGCACTGGCGCTGGTCGTGTGGTCGCCGGCGCCGCTCGAGCACGTCGCTGCCGTCGCCGGGCAGCGCTCGCTGCTCGGTCACCGGCGCGCTGGCGGTCGTCTTCGTCGTCGCCGGCCTTTCGCTCGGAGGCGCCCGGCTGGACGCCGTCGGGCGCTCCTCCCTCACCGCGTACGCCGGCCACCACGTGCCGCTCACGGCCGTCCTCACCGACCTGCCGGCGGAGAAGGACGGCCTGGTCACGCTGGCCGTCCGGGTGACCGGCGCCGACGGCGTGTCCGTCCGCGAGCCCGCTCACCTGCGACTGCGGCTGGAGGAGGGCCAGACCCTCGGGTACGACCCCACGGGGCCGCTCACCGAGGGCGCCCTGGTGCGGTTGCGCTCGGTGAGCGTCGAGCCCCTGCCCGAGCCCAGGCCGGGAGCCTTCGACTACGGCCGGTACCTGCGGCGCCGCGGGGAGCACGTGCTGCTCGAGGCGGACTTCGCGGACCTCACCATCACCGGCCGCCGCGGCGGGCTGCAGGGGCTGGTGGACCGGCTGCGGCAGGCGTCGCGAGCGCACCTGCTCGCCGGCGTGCGCTCGCCCGTGGCCGAGGTGCTGCAGGGCATGGTCCTCGGCGACGACGAGGGCGTGGGGCAGGAGACCATCGACACGTTCCGGGCCAGCGGCCTGCTCCACATCATGGCCGTCTCGGGCGAGAACGTGGTGCTGCTGTGCGCCATGTGGTCTTTCGCGTTCGCGCTCCTGGGCATCCACAGGCTCGCGCGCACCGTGCTGCTGCTGCCGGTGGTGGCCACCTACGTGCTGCTCACCGGGGCGTCGCCGTCCATCGTGCGCGCCGGAGTGGCCGGCATCCTGGGCCTGCTCGCGGTGCTGGCATCGCGGCCCAGCGACGGGTGGCTGCTGTGGCTGGCGCCGGCCGCCTGGCTGCTCACCGTCAACCCCAACAACCTCTTCGACGTGAGCTTCCAGCTCTCGTTCGCGGCCGTGGCCGGGCTGCTGCTGCTGGCGCGCCCGCTGACGCGGGCGCTCTCGTTTCTCCCCGGGCCGCTGGCGGAGCAGGTGGGAGTGACGACCGCGGCCAGCATCGCGACGGCGCCCGTTTCGGTGCTCACGTTCGGGTCGGCCTCACTGGTCAGCGTGCCGGCAAACGCCGTGGGCGGGTTCGTCCTGGGGCCGATCATGTTCCTCGGCATGCTGTCGCTGCTGGCCGGGTTCGTGAGCGAGTGGGTGTCGCGGCCGCTCAATCTGCTGGCCGGGCTGTTCATCGGCTTCCTCCTGGAGGTGGCGCGGTTCTTCGCCGGTCTGCCGGGAGCCGTGTACACGTACCAGGGCGTCACGCTGCGGCTGCTCCTCCTGGCCGGCCTGGGCGCCGAGCTCGTCGCCGTGTGCGTGCTTGCGCTGCGGGCCGGCGGCGGTCCCGTGGCTTACGTGCGGGACCGCCGCCGCCGCCCGCCGCTGATCGCCGCGACGGCGGCGGTGCTGGCGGCCGCCGCTGCTGCTCGCGCCGGCGCCCGTGCGGCCGCCCGACAAGCCGACGCTCACGTTCCTGGACGTGGGCGAGGGCGCGGCCACCCTCCTGCAGGTGCCGGGCGGGCCGACCGTGCTCGTCGACGCCGGCCCGGGGCCGCTCGGCGTGAAGCTCAGGCAGCACGCGGTGAAGGAGATCGACCTGCTCGTGCTCTCCCACGGGCACGACGACCACGTCGCCGGGCTGGCCGACGTGATCGGCGAGATCCCCGTGAAGGCGGCGCTGCTGCCCGACCCGGAGGACGGCTCGAGCAGCAGCGCCCTCGCGCTCGACGAGATCGAGGGCAGGCTGCTCGCGCAGGGGACGGACGTCCGTCGCTGCACGGCGCCGCTCCGCCTCGGTGGCTGGCTCCTGGGCGGTACAGGTGCTGCCGAGCACGCCCGTGGGCGGCGTCGACGACAACCAGAAGGAGAACGACGACGCTCTCGTCGTCGTCGCCGCGCTCGGGGGGCAGCGCCTGCTCCTGCCCGGCGACGCCGAGGGGCGGGTGCTGGAGGATCTGGGCCTGGCTCCCTGCGTGGTGGTCGCGGCGCCTCACCACGGCAGCGACGGGGGGTTCGACGCCGAGCCTGCTCGCCGGGCTTGCGCCCCGGCTGGCCGTCATCCCTGTCGGCGAGAACGGCTACGGGCACCCCGACCCGGACACGCTGGACCTGCTCGCCGAGGCCGGCGTCCCCGTGGTGCGCACCGACCAGCGCGGCGACGTCGCCGTCGCGCTCGGCGACGGGGGATTGGAGGTGCGGTCAGCACGGGCGTCCGTGAGCGCCTCGGCGCCCGCGCTCGTGCTCGAAGCGCCGCCCCTACAGCTCCTTGCGCCGGAACGACCAGGCGGCGAGGAGCAGGAACACCACGGCGAGGACGAGCGTGACCACGACGGGCTGCGCCAGCGGGAGGTCCTTGCCTTTGAGCAGCGCCTCGCTCGCGGTGAAGATGCCGGCCGGCGTCCGGTCCCGCAGCGCGGGGAATCCGGTGAGCGTGAAGAGGGCGACGTACACGGCGATCCCGGCGCCGGCCGCGGCCGCCTGCCGGTCCAGAGCGGCCGACAGCCAGATCATGAGACACACGAACATCCCCGCCAGCGCCAGCCAGACGGCCACCGACTCGATCAAGGCGACGATGTGCGAGCTGTCGAAGAGCGCGAGCGTGACGCCGACGCAGAGCGCCGTGCCGAGAGCGGTGGCGGCCACCAGCACCACGAGGTTGGCGACCGCCTTGGACCACACGAACGAGGTGCGCGAGAGCGGCTTGGTGAGCACGAGGACGGCGGTGCCTCCGCGGCGCTCGCCGGCCACGGCGGCCGCTCCCGTGATGATCACCACGAGCAGCGCGAGCTGGAGGAGATTGCCCATGAACTGGGTGTAGGAGTCGATGGACGTGGGCGTGGGGAAGCGGATGACGACGCCGGGCTGCCGCTCGGCCGTCATCCTGAGGATGGCCGGCGTGACGGCTGCCATGATCGGCGTGGTGAGCCCGAGGAACACGAGCACGCCGGGAACCACCCAGAGGCGCCACGTCTTGCGCGTCTCGAGGAACTCCTTGCGAGTGAAGGCGCCGAAGCCGCGGAGGTTGAGGGCGCGGAGCGGTGCCCCTTCGGCGCCCCGCTCGATACCTTCACTCCGTCGGGTATTCACGACGACGCTCCCTGCACGAGGTCGACGAAGACGTCCTCGAGCGAGACCTCGTCGGCCTCGAACCGGCGGAGCGGGAGCCCGAGGCGGGCGACCAGTGCGGGCACCGCGAGGTAGGCCTCCTCGAGGTCGGTGACCTCGACGACGAGCTCGCGGCCGTCTCGCCGAACCGCGCCCGCCCACGACTCGGACGCGAGCGCGGTCTCGAGAAGCTGCGGGTCCGACGTCTCGATGACGACCCGCTGAGCGCCGCCGTGGCGCGCGCGCAGCTCGTCGATGCCGGCCTGCTCGATCACGCGGCCGTCCGGCGAGCACGGCCACCGTGTCGCAGACGCGCTCGACGTCGGCGAGGATGTGGGTCGAGAAGAAGACGGTGGTGCGGCCGGCGAGCGCCGCGATCATCTCCAGGACCTCGCGGCGCCCGATGGGGTCGAGCGCGCTCGTCGGCTCGTCCAGCAGCAGGAGGCGCGGCGAGTTGATGAGCGCCTGGGCCACGCCCAGGCGCTGCTTCATGCCGCGCGAGTAACCGCCGACCTTGGTGGTCACGCCGCCGAGCCCGGCGAGGTCCAGCAGCGTCGCGATGCGCTCGCCGCGCTCGGCGGCGGGCATGCCGAACAGGCCCGCTGAGAGCTCCAGGTACTCACGGGCCGTCATCCACTTGTAGAAGCCGGGCACGTCGGGCAGGAACCCGATGAGCGCGTGCACGGCGTCGGCTTCGGTGGTCGTGTCGTGGCCGAAGATGCGCGCCTCGCCTGCGGTCGGGCGCGCCAGCCCCGCGAGGATGCGCAGGGTCGTGGTCTTCCCGGCGCCGTTGGGGCCGAGGAAGCCGAACACGGAGCCCTCCGGCACGACGAGGTCGACGCCGTCGAGAGCTTTGGCCTGCTTGTACTCCTTGGTGAGGCCCGAGATGACGATCGCCGGCGGGCCTGCGGGAGCGGCGTGCACAGCGGCGCCTCCCGGCGGGCTGACGGGACCCTCGACACCGCCCGCGGAGAAGAGCGCCGTCGCCGCCGCGTCCGCCCGCGGCCGCGCGGCGGCTCCGTTCTCGTCCGCCTGCTCGTGCGGAGCCGGCACGCGACCCACCGCCAGGTAGATGATCGACCCGGGGATGGCGAACACCACGATGAGGAGCGCCCAGACCCACTTGCGGCCTCCCAGCACGGCCGGCCGCCGGACCAGGTCGACAAGGCAGAAGACCACGAGCGCGAGCTCGGCGACGCCGACGACGATGAGCGCGATCAGCGCTCCCGGGGGGATCGTCGTGTCTGCCAGAGGTAGCACCCAGCGTGTCCTTCCGCTCATCGCCGGCCTCGAGCATCCTAGTGCGGGCGCCCCGCGGAGTCGAGCCGAGTCACCCGGCGGCGGCCGGCCCCCGTGCTATCCTTCTGGCCACCATGGCCGACCCTGCACCACTGCTTCCCGCGTACCTCATCCTCGGCACGGACCGCCCCAAGGTCCGGGTGGCGGTCGCTCGCCTGCGCAAGCGCGTGATCGACGAGGCCGGCAGCGACCTCAACGTGGTGGTCCTGGATGCGGAGCAGGACAAGGTCGACGAGCTCATCGACGCCGCCGCCAGCCCCGGGCTCACCTTCGGCACGCGGCTGCTGCTGGTGCTCAACGGGCACAAGTGGAACGCCAAGGCGCGGCAGCGGATCGCCGCGTACCTGGACGACCCCATGCCGGACACCTGCGTGGCGTTCGAGGCCGAGACCATCCCCGCCACCGACGCCCTGTACAAGGCGGTCAAGAAGCTCGGCGGCATCCTCCAGTGGGACCTGCCGAAGAAGTACGAGATGGCCGGGTGGGTGAGCAGGCAGGCCAAGTCGCACGGGCTGCACGTGAGCCCGCACGTCGCCAGGCACCTGCTGGACCGCTGCGGCAACGATCCCCGTCACGCCGAGCGGCTCGACCGGGAGATCGAGAAGCTCGCCGTGTACTGCCGCGGCGGCGAGGCCGGCGAGGCCGACGTGGACGCCGTCTGCACGCCGGACGACGACGCGGTCATCTTCGACCTCATGGACGCGGTGGGGCATCGCGACCGCGCCCACAGTTTCGAGCTGCTCGAGGCGCTGTACGCCTCGGGCAACCCGCGCAACGACGCCAACGGGGTGCTCTACAGCCTCAGGCGCCACGTCGAGCAGCTCGACGCCGCGTCGCAGTTGCAGCACGCCGACCAGTCCACGGCGGCCAAGCAGCTCAAGGTGCACCCGTTCACCGCCAAGAAGCTGCTGCAGCAGCGGGAGCACTTCGACAGGCGTCGTCTGGGCCGCGCCTACCGGGCTCTGGCCGAGGCCGAGGCCGGCCTGCGCGGCCGCGCGCCCGTCACGCTCGAGTCGGTCGGCGGCGTCAACGACGCCGACCGCCTGGTCGTCGAGCTGGCGCTGGCGCGCCTGCTCGCGTGAGCCGGGTACTCGCGCGGCCTCTTCGCGGTCTTGTCGTCCGTGCCGGTCCCGCCGGCGCCCGAGGCGATGGCGGCGGGAACGACGAAGCGGGCGGGCCGCTCGAGGCGGCCCGCCCGCTTCGTCAAGATCCTCAGCCCGGCGTCAGGCGGAGAGACGCGCCAGCGTGTGCGCGACGCGGCTCTTCTTGTGGGCGGCGTTGTTCTTGTGGAGCACGCCCTTGGCCGCGGCCTTGTCGATGCGCGACGTGAGGAACGTCGCGGTCTCCTTGGCCTCTTCGGCCTGGCCCTCGGCGACCTCGGTCTCGAGCTGCTTGAACAGCGTCTTGAGGGTCGACTTGGCGTGCCGGTTGCGCAGCCGCTGCTTGGCGGCCAGGCGGATACGCTTCTTCTGCTGCTTGATGTTGGCCACGTGATCCCTTTTCTCAGGCTAGATTCGTGACGGTCCCGGAATGCAGTGGGGCTGCGTTCGGACGGGAGATGCTATCACGGGCCCGCGTTCTCCGGCAAACAAGGTGGGGGCGGCATGAGCGCCGCGCGCTCGTTTCCTGTAGTATTGCAGGCAAGACGTACGTCCGCAGCACCTGCGCGCCGCCAGGCCCAGGTGGGCGGAGTTGTCGCCTCCCTCGTTGCCGAGGGCGTGCCATGCGAGCAGGCCGCAAGGGCGTGAGCATGTAAGGCAGGAGGGCTGAGGCGATGTATGCAGTCGGAGACGAAGTCGTGTATCCGCAGCACGGCGCCGGCACGGTCACGGGGATCGAGCAGAAGATGGTCCTCGGCCGCCGGCGGGATTACCTCACCATCCAGATCCTCCACAACAACATGACCGTCATGGTCCCTGTGGAGAACGCCGACCGCGCCGGGCTGCGCAGGGTGGTGGCGGCGGACGTGGTCGACGAGGTGCTCGTGGTGCTGCGCGCCGATCCCACCAGGATGCCCGAGCGCTGGAGCCACCGCTACAAGCACAACCTCGGGAAGCTGAAGACCGGGGACATCTTCGAGGTGGCGGAGGTGGTCCGCAACCTCGCCCTCCGCTGCGCCGAGAAGGACCTGCCGACGGGCGAGAAGCAGCTGTTCACCAAGGCCAAGAAGATCCTGGCCAGCGAGCTCATGTACGCCCGCGGGCTCAGCGAGGACGAGGTCACGGCGTTCCTCGACGGCGTGCTGGACGACGCCTGCGCGGAACCCCCGGCGCTCGTCGTCGACGCTTCCTCTCTCACCGTCGACGCTCCGTCACTCACTCTCGGCGCTTCGGAGCTGGTCGAGGTCGTCTGAGAAGGAGCGCGGCCGGCCGCGCCCCCGGAGGAACGCGGACTCCACGTCCGCGCCGCCCCGAGCCCGGGCCGGCCGTACTGATGTACTGGTCGCCGGCCCCCTGTCGGGGAGACCCGCTCTGCTAGACTCGCTTCCGCTCGGGCGACCCGCCCGCGTCCCTCCCGCGGGGCAGGAGAACGACCCCCTCGCGGTCGAATCAAAGGACTCATGAGCGAGCACAGACGCAAGCTCGCCTGGGCGGCGGTGATCGTCGCCTCGGCCACCGCCATCTCCCGCGTGGTCGGCCTGGGGCGAGAGGTCATCACCGCCGGCCTGTACGGCGTCACCGCCGACTACAACACCTACGTGTCGGTCTCGGTGGTGCCGAACCTCATCCGGCAACTCTTCGCCGACGCCGCCATCAGCGCCGCGTTCGTGCCGGTGCTCACGGCGCTGCTCGCCGCCGGCGACGTCGAGCGCGCCCGCAAGCTCACGGGCACTCTCCTCGGCTTCATGCTCGCCGTGGTCGGCGCCGTGTGCGTGGTGCTGATCCTGGGCGCCACGCCGGTCGTCAAGACCATCTATCCCGAGCTCACCACAACGAGCCAAATGACGGAGCTCGCGGCGCGCTACCTGCAGATCCTCGTGCCGACCGTGCTCGTGCTCGCGCTCGCGGGCGTGCTCACCGGCGTGCTGTACGCGCACGAGCGGTTCACCATGCCGGCCGTGGTCAGCATCGTCTGGAACCTCGTCATCATCGGCTTCATGGTGATCTGGCACGACGAGTGGGGCGTGTACGCGCTGGCCTGGGGCACACTCGTCGGGACCGTGGTCGAGCTGATCCTGCTGGGGCTCGCCATGCGCGCGGCCGGGGAGCCGCTCGCCCTCAACTTCCACTTCGGCGACCCGTACCTGCGCCGCGTGCTGGCGCTCATGGTGCCGATCACCATCACGCTCGGCATCCTCAACTTCAACGCGCTCATCGACACGTACTTCGCCCAGTACGTGAGCGACCGGGCCGCCGCCGAGATCGGTTACTCGTTCAGGCTCTACCAGTTGCCGCAGGGGATCTTCGCCGTGACCATCGGCACGATCCTGTTCCCGACGCTGTCGCGCTTCGCGGCGGAGAAGAACATGGAAGAGTTCCGCGAGACGCTCTCGCTCGGGGTGCGGCAGATGATCTACGTCTCGCTGCCGTTCCTCGCCTGGTTCACGATCCTGGCGGCGCCGATCGTCCGGCTCGTGTACCAGAGAGGCACCTTCGACGCCGCCGCCACGCAGGAGGTGGCCTGGGCGCTGGCCGCGTTCACCCTGGGCCTGACGTTCGCCAACGTGAACATCATGTTCAACCGCAGCTTCCAGAGCCTGCAGCGGCCGTGGCTGCCGCTCTACGTCGGGCTCGCCAACCTCGGCCTGAACGCCGTGCTCGACTGGATCCTGCTCAAGCCGCTCGGCGTGGCCGGCATCACCCTGTCGACGTCCATCGTCTCGATCTTCAACATGGTGGTGCTGGTGTGGCTCCTGCGGCGCCAGATCGGCCTGATCGACGGGCGCCGCATCGCGAAGTCGGCCGGCGGCGCCGTGCTCGCGGCCGCCGGCCTCACGGCCGTCTCCGGCGGCCTCTGGTTCGCCCTGCACTGGTTCGCGGCGAAGGGGTTCGTGCCGCTGTTCCTCTCGGTGGTCGTGGCGGTCTTCGCCGGCGGGCTCACCTACCTGCGCATCTCCAAGGTCCTGAAGCTGGAGGAGCTCGCCTCGGTGCGCCGGCTGTGGAGCCGCAAGCGTCGGCGCACCGCCGCTGTGGGGGCCGCGGACGAGGGGCCCGGCGCGGGATGAGTCGACGCGGGCTGCGACGAAGGAGGGCGGTAGCCGGTCAGGCGGTCGGGCGCGTGACGCCGGCCGCGGCGCGGCTCGCCAGCCCCCAGCGGGCCAGCAACGCGCCGGCGAGCGCCGCGCAGACGGCGGCCATCGTCCAGAAGTAGGTCCCCCACGCGCCGGCGACGGACGACGTCGCTCCCGCGCCGACGCCCATCTCGTAGTCGACGGGGGCGAGGAAGAGGTCCGCGGCACGCGACGCGAGCGAGGCCGAGAGCGCTGCCCAGCCGAACAGGCACACGAGGAGCCAGAAGGGCTGGCCGAAGCGGCAGGAGCGTCTGGTCAGGGCGAAGGCCGCCGCGGCGACGAGCCCGGAGCCGGTGAGCGCCGCGAGCCCGAGCAGGATCTGCAGCCCGGCGCCGCCGTCGAGGCGGGGAAGCCCGGCGCCGGCCCGCGGCGTGAAGCTGTGGACGGCGATGGTCGCGCACCAGAGGACGAGGGCCACCGCGGCGACGAGGCCCGCGATCCTGACGGCGACGCGCATCGCTCCTCCCATCTGACGACGCGGAACGGCTCCACGATACGCCTCGTAGGCGACGTCGTCCACAGCCACGTCGCGGGGCTGCGCGACCGCCTCCTCCGGAGCCTGTATCATTGGCGGTCGTGACTCAACTCGACCACATCCGCAACTTCAGCATCATCGCGCACATCGACCACGGCAAGTCGACGCTGGCCGACCGCATCCTGGAGCAGACCGGGACCGTGCAGGCGCGCGACATGAAGGAACAGCTCCTCGACAAGATGGAGCTGGAGCGCGAGCGCGGCATCACCATCAAGAGCCAGGCCGTCCGCATCAGCTACACGGCCACGGACGGCCAGACCTACCAGCTCAATCTCATCGACACGCCCGGCCACGTCGACTTCACCTACGAGGTCTCGCGCAGCCTCGCGGCCTGCGAAGGGGCGGTGCTCCTGGTCGACGCTACCCAGGGCGTGGAGGCCCAGACGGTGGCCAACGCGTACCTGGCCATCGAGAACGACCTCGAGATCATCCCGGTGCTGAACAAGATCGACCTCCCGGCGAGCGACGTCGGGGAGGCCGAGACGGAGCTGCACGAGCTCACCGGCGCGACGCACGAGGAGATCCTCGCCGTCTCGGCCAAGACCGGCGAGGGCGTGCAGGACGTGCTCGAGGCCGTGGTGCAGCGCACGCCGCCGCCGGAGGGGGACGTCGACGCGCCGCCCCGCGCGCTCATCTTCGACAGCGAGTACGACCAGTACCGCGGCGTCATCGCCTACGTGCGCGTGGTGGACGGCCACTTCACCAGGCGGCAACTGGTGACGCTGATGCGCACGGACCAGGACGCCGAGATCGAAGAGCTCGGCTACTTCCACCCCGCGATGACGCCGGTCGACCGCCTGGAGACGGGGGAGGTCGGCTACATCATCACCGGCGTCAAGGACGTGGCGCAGGTGCGCGTGGGCGACACGATCACGGACAAGAAGCGCCCGGCCGGCGAAGCCCTGCCGGGCTACAAGGTCGTGCAGCCGATGGTGTTCACCGGCCTGTTCCCGACCGAGGGGGACAAGTTCGAGGAGCTCCGCGACGCGCTCGAGAAGCTCAAGCTCAACGACGCGGCGCTGCTCTACGAGCCGGAGAGCTCGGTGGCGCTCGGCTTCGGCTTCCGCTGCGGGTTCCTCGGCCTGCTCCACATGGACATCGTGCGCGAGCGCCTGGAGCGCGAGTACGGCCTCGAGCTCATCACCACGATGCCGAGCGTGGAGTACCACGCCTACCTCACCAACGGCTCGATGACCGTGGTCCGTAACCCCTCGCAGATGCCGGACGCCACCTACGTGGAGCGCGTGGAGGAGCCCTACGTCGCCGCCAGCATCCTCGTGCCCGCCGAGTTCGTCGGCACGATCATGGAGCTGTGCCAGGGGAGGCGCGCCGACTTCGTCGACATGAAGTACCTTTCGCCGGAGCGCGTGGAGATGCACTACAAGCTGCCGCTGGGCGAGATCGTCCTCGACTTCTTCGACCAGCTGAAGACGCGCACGCGCGGCTACGCCTCGCTCGACTACGAGTACTCCGGCTACCGGCCCAGCGACCTCGTCAAGCTCGACGTGCTGCTCGCCGGCGAGCCGGTCGACGCGCTCTCGCTCATCACGCCGCGCGAGCGCGCTCACCTGCGCGGCAAGGCGCTCGTGACCAAGCTGCGCCAGAAGATCCCGCGCCAGCTGTTCGAGGTGCCGGTGCAGGCGGCGATCGGCAACAAGGTCGTCGCCCGCGAGACCGTCAAGGCGGTGCGCAAGGACGTCACCGCCAAGTGCTACGGCGGCGACATCAGCCGCAAGCGCAAGCTCCTCGAGAAGCAGAAGGAAGGCAAGAAGCGCATGAAGCAGCTCGGCGTGGTCGAGGTGCCGCAGGAGGCCTTCCTGGCCGTGCTCGAACTGGAGCCGACCGACAAGGACCGCTGACCTCCGGAGAGGACCGCCGATGGACGCGACGCTGGCCAGGAAGCTGCAGCTGAAGCCCGGTCAGGCTCTGCGCGTGCTGCACGCGCCGGAAGGTCTCGAGAAGGACCTGTCCTCGGGTGGAGAGGCGGGCGGCGTGGCGCCCGCCCCGGCGACTCTCGTCTTCGTCACGACGTTCGCCGAGGCCGAGGAGCGCGTCGGCCCCGCCGTCAGGGCGGCGGCCGCGGACGAGCTCTCCTGGGTCGCGTACCCCAAGGCCGGCAAGCTCGGCACCGACCTCAACCGCGACTCGCTGGCGGCGTTCATGGCCGCCCGCGGCGTACGCCCGGTACGCCAGGTGGCGATCGACGACACCTGGTCGGCGCTCCGGTTCCGGCCGGCCGCTCGATGAGCGCGCCGCCGGCCGCAGGCGGCTCGTCGCCGGCCGACCCCCGGCCTCACTTCGAGCGGCCGGACGTGCGCTTCCACGCCTCGGTGCTCGAGGCGATCCACGAGTACCACGCCGAGGGCCGGCACGCCGAGCTCGAGGCCGAGGTCTTCGAGGACCGTGACGAGTTCGCGCGCTACTGCGCGGCCGTCAACGCCGGAGTGGAGCGCCCGGGTGAGCCGGATTTCTACTTCGCCGGGTTGTACGGCACCCCGCTGCCCGGCGAGTGGGTGGACGGGTACGTGCCCATGACGACGCTCTGGTGGGTCGCCGGCGACGAGTACCTCGGCCGCCTCTCGATCCGCCACCGGCTGACGCCGCACCTGCTGTACCACGGCGGCAACATCGGGTTCGAGGTGCGACCCACGGCGCGGCGCCGAGGGCACGCGACTGCCATGCTGGCGGCGGCGCTGCCGCTGGCGGCCGAGCTCGGCATCGACCCCGCACGCATCGACTGCGAGGTGGCCAACACCGCCTCCCGCCGCGTCATCGAGGCGAACGGCGGCGTACTCGACGAGGAACGTGACGGCAGCTACTTCTTCTGGGTGCCGACGCGATGAGCTCCGGCCGCTGATGGCGGGGCCGGAGAAGCCTCGGGCCATGGGGTCGCCACGTCTGGCCGCTCCGGCGACGCGCTTCCGGGAGTCGTTTCTCGCGGCCTTGGCCGAGGCCCACCGGGAGGGCCGCCACCCCGAACTCGACGAGACGCTCCTCCGGGCGCCGGACGAGTTCGGGAGGTATGTGGCCGCGCTGCGGGATGACGTGAGGTCGCCGGGGGCGACGGCCCGCTACGTGTGGTCGCTGCGAGGCAAGGAGCCGCCGTATCAGCCTGGCGGCTACGTCCCGCAGACGACACTGTGGTGGGCTCAGGGCGACGAGTACCTGGGGCGGGTCAGCATCCGTCATCGTCTGACGCTGCATCTGCTCTACGAGGGCGGCCACATCGGCTACGAGGTCCGCCCGAGTGCGCGGGGCCGGGGGCACGCGACCGCCATGCTGGCCGCGGCGTTGCCGCTGGCGGCGGAGCTCGGAGTCGAGTGCGCCCTCATCGACTGCGATCCCGGCAACATCGCTTCACGGCGGGTGATCGAGAAGAACGGCGGTGTGCTCGACGGGGAGTACGACGACGAGCTGTACTTCTGGGTGCCGACGTCGCCCCGCAGATGAGCGGCGGCGGCCCCGCCCGGCACGCGGCCCGCGTGACCGGGCGCGGGCCGTTCGAGGGGCCCGTGCGGCACGTCTACGTCCACGTGCCCTTCTGCCGGGCCCGCTGCGACTACTGCGAGTTCGCCTCCGAGGCGGTGGACGCGGAGGCCGGCGGGCGGGCCGGGGCGGAGGTGGCCCGCCGGCTCGATGTCTTCGTGGACGCCGTGGCCGCCGAGTGGGAGCGGGAGCGCGCGGCGCACGACGTGCGCCGGCTGCGCACGCTGTACCTCGGTGGCGGCACGCCCAGCCTGCTGGGGCCGGACCGGCTCGAGCGGTTGCTCGGGCTCTTCCGGCCGCACCTCACCCGGCACGCCGAGGTGACCGTCGAGACCAACCCCGAGGACGCGGATGCCGCGTACGCCGGCTTCGCCGCCCGGGGCGGCCTGCGGGTCTCGCTCGGCGCGCAGAGCTTCTCTCCCGAGCTGCGCGCCGTCCTGGGCCGCACGGCGCGCGCGGACCCGGCCCGCGCCTTCCGCCGCCTGCGCGCCGCGGGAGTCGCCAACGCCGGGCTCGACCTGATCCACGGCATCCCGGGCCAGACGCCGGAGCTGCTGGGCGCCGACATCGCCGCGGTGCTCGAGCTGCGGCCGGACCACGTCTCCTGGTACGAGCTGGACGTGATCGAAGGGACGGCCCTCGCCGCGCGGCTGGGCGGGGCCGAGGACCCCGGCCCGGGCACTCACGAGGCCGGGCTGGACCCCGGCGCAATGCCCGCAGACCCGCAGGACGACGTGCGGGCAGCCGGCTACCGGCGCATCGTGAGAGAGCTCTCGCGTGCCGGCTACGACTGGTACGAAGTCAGCAACTTCGCCCTGCCCGGGCGCAAGGCGCGCCACAACGTGGCGTACTGGCGCGCCCGGCCCTACCTCGGCCTGGGGCCGGGAGCCGTGAGCACCGTGGGCTCCCGGCGCTGGCGCAACACGGCCGGGACCGGCGCCTGGGCGGCGGCGCTCGTCCGCAGGCTCGGCGCCGCCCCGCTCCGAGGAGGCGCTCGACCCGGCGACGGCCGCCCGCGAGCGCCTCCTGCTCGCCGCCCGCTGCGGCGAGGCCGTCCCACTCGAGGAGGTGGCCGGCGTGCTGGACCGGCAGGCGGCCGCCGGCCTCGCCGGCGCTGGATTGGTTTCCCTGCACAGTGGTACAATCCGCGTGACGCGAAAGGGGAGGCACGTGGCCGACGAGGTCATCGTGCGCCTGTTTCGCTCTACGCATTTAAGGGGGTGAACGTGCCACTCACGTCGAGGCAAGAACAGGTCCTCCGGACCGTCATCGAGGAGTACATCGCGCTCGGCGCCCCCGTGGGGTCCCGGCACCTCAGCGAGTTGTTCGACTTCGGCGTGGCCGCGTCCACGATCCGCAACGACCTCGCCGACCTCGAAGACATGGGCATGCTGGCGCACCCGCACACCTCCGCGGGGCGAGTGCCCACCGACGCGGGGTACCGGCACTACGTGGACGCCGTCGTCACCGAACGCCGTGAGGGCCCCCCGGCGCTCACGCTCGAGCGCGACCGCGCCGCGAGCGAGATCGACGACGCGCTGCGCGAGACGGCCGAGGCGCTGTCCCGCGTCACCGAGCTCCTCGCCGTGGTCTCGGCGCCGGCCGTCACCACATCCTCGGTGCGGCACATCGAGATCCTCGCGCTGCAGCCGCGGCTGGTCATGGTGGTGCTCATCACCACGTCCGGCCAGGTGACCAAGCGCACTTTCTCGTTCGGCACGCCGGTGGACGAGGGGCTCGCCGAGTTCGCGCGCGTGTACCTCAACGAGCGGCTGGTCGGCGCGCAGCTCGGCACGCGGCGCGTGGCCGCCACCTTCGACAGCCCGGACCTGCGGCCCAAGGAGCGCTCGTTCCTGGATGCCTTGCGCCCGGCGTTCGAGGTCCCCGGGCCGGGCGACGTCGAGGGTCTGCACCTCGGCGGCACGTCGCGTCTGCTGGACAACCTCTCGCGCGCCGGCGCCGGCCACCTCAACGAGGTGCTGCAGATGCTCGAGGAGCGGTACAACCTGCTCGAGCTGCTGGCCGGGGCGCTGCGCGAGGACGGCGTGTACCTGCGCATCGGCCACGAGATGCCGCAACCGACGCTGCAGGAGTGCTCGCTGGTCTCCACCAGCTACGGCGTCGCCAACCGCAGCCTGGGCACCGTGAGCGTGATCGGGCCTACGCGCATGGACTACCAGCGCGTCATCTCGACGGTGCGGGCGACAGCCGACGGCCTGAGCGCGTATCTTGAAGACATCTGGTGACCACCTCCTGACTGGGGCTGACCGTTGAAGCGTGACTACTACGACGTGCTCGGCGTGCGCAAAGACGCGGACGCCGGTGAGATCAAGAAAGCGTTCCGCAAGCTGGCGCGCGAGTTCCACCCGGACGTGAACACCGAGGATCCGGAGGCCGAAGCGCGCTTCAAGGAGGCCGCCGAGGCCTACGAGGTGCTCAGCGACGCCGACACCCGCGCCGCCTACGACCACTACGGGTTCGACGGCCTGCGCGGCCGGCAGATGACCGACTTCGAGCACGTCGGCTTCGGCGACCTCTTCAACATCTTCTTCGGCGGCGGCATGTTCGACAGCGTGCTGCGCGACGCCGGCGGGATGTGGGGCGCGGCGGGCGGCAGCGCACCCGCGCCGCGCGGCGACGACATCGAGGCGAGCCTCGACCTCACCTTCGCCGAGGCCGTCTTCGGCGTCACCAAGGACGTCGAGGTCACGGCCGACGCGCCGTGCGAGACCTGCGCCGGCAGCGGCGCCAAGGCCGGCACCGGGCGCGAGCAGTGCCCGCAGTGCCACGGCAGCGGACGCGTGCGCGAGGTCTCCAGCCTCGGCGGGTTCGGCCAGTTCATCCGGACGAGCACCTGCAACGTCTGCCGGGGCTTGGGCACGATCGTCAAGGAGCCCTGCGAGAAGTGCCTCGGCACCGGCCGCGTGCGGCAGACGCGCACCGTGCCCGTCGAGGTGCCGGCGGGCATCGCCGACGGCCAGCGCCTGCGGCTGGCCGGTGAGGGCGGCGCCGGCTCCCACGGCGGGCGCGCCGGCGACCTCTACGTGGCCATCCGCGTCGAGCCGCACGACGACTTCGTGCGCGACGGCGACGATCTCGTCTACCGCCTCGACCTCACCATGATCGAGGCGGCGCTCGGCACCACCGCGTACGTGCCCGCGCTCGACGGCGACATCGAGCTGCAGCTCAAGCCCGGCACGCAGCCCGGCGACGTCAAGACGTACCGCAGCCGCGGCGTGCCGGTGCTGCAGGGGTACGGGCGCGGCGACCTCAAGGTCGTGGTCAACGTGCTCGTCCCGCGCAAGCTCAGCGACGAGCAGCGCGAACTCCTGGAGCAGTTCGCCGAGCTCAGCAGTGACTCGAACTACCAGGCCGACCACAGCTTCTTCGACAAGATCCGGGCGGCGTTCCGCCAGTGAGCGCACCGCCGCCTCGCCCCGTCCCCACCGCACCCCCAGTCGCAGGCATGCAACGACCCCGGTACACGCGGTACGCCCTCCGTCTGAGGGCCGAGCCGGCGGCCGCTCCGAACGCCGCGGCCGCTCCCGCCGCCGAACGGGTCGACGACTGGTCCGGTGCGGCGGCCTACGATCGCGGCTCCGACGCCCAGACGCTCGAGTACACCGACCCTGAGGCGGTGGCGTCGATCCTTGCCCTGCAGCCGGCCGGCTGGCAGGAGGAGGACGGCGGACGCACGCTGGTGTTCTGGCTCGAGGACGGCGCCGAGCCGGGCGGAGAAACCGCCGCGGCGCTCAAGCGCATCGGCTCGCGGGGCCGCCTCGAGGTCAGCCGCGAGCCTCCCGGCTGGGAGACCGCGTGGCAGCGGTTCCACAGGCCGCACGCGATCGGGCGGCTCTACGTGCGCCCGCCCTGGTACCCGGCACGCGAGGACCTGCTCGACATCGCCGTCGAGGCGGGGCTCGCGTTCGGCACCGGCGGTCACGCGAGCACGCGCCAGTGTCTCGAGCTCCTCCAGACGCTCGCGCCGGGCGCGCTGCTCGATCTCGGCTCCGGCTCCGGCGTGGTCGCGTTCGCGGCGCTGCGGCTGGGCTTCACGCCGGTGACGGGCATCGAGATCGACCCCGTCGCCGTCCACGCTGCCGCGGGCAACGCCGCGATGAACGGTCTCGAGCCGACCTTCCTCGTCGGCGACGCCACGGACCCCGCGTACCCCCTGCCCGAGGCCGACGTGGTGGTGGCCAACATCGCGCTCCGCCCGATCCTGCGCCTCGCGGAGCGCTGGAAGGATGGGGTCGCAGCGGCGGCCGACGACGACCCCCTCGGCCGCCGGGCTTCTCTGCCCCGAGAACTCCTGCTCTCGGGCCTGCTCGTGGAGCAGGCGGATGAGGCGCTTGCGGCGTTCCCGCGGTTCGCCGAGGCGGGCCGGGTCGACGACGGCACCTGGCTCACGCTCCACCTCTCGAGGCGCACGTGACGCGCGTCGGCGACGGGCGCGAGTACGGGGGGCAGACGCCGGCCCGGGTCGCCGCGGGGTTCGTCGGCTGCAAAGTGAGCCAGGCCGACGGGGAGGAGGCCCTCGCGGGCCTCGCCGCCGCCGGCCTCGAGCCGGTCGCGTCCCGCGAGGCGGCCGACGTGGTCGTGGTGCACACGTGCTGCGTGACGGCCGAGGCCGAGCGCAAGTCGCGCCGCCTGGTACGGCGCGCGGCCTCGGCCGGCAAGCTCGTGGTGGTGGCCGGCTGCGCCGCCGCCCTGCGCCCCGAGCAGTTCCAGGGCGAGGGCGTCACCGTGGCGGCGCAGCCTGACTGGGCGGCGCTGGCCGGCCAACTTGGCCTCGTCGGCCCGCCGGGGACGCCGCGGCCCGGAGCGTGCGAGGGCGCCCCTCTGCGGGCGGGCGCCGCGGACGACGGCACGGCGAGCGACGTCCGTCCACTCGTCGCGACCGGCTCCACGGCGCCCAGAGCGACGCCCGGCGCGCGGACCCGACTGGTGCTCAAGGTCCAGGACGGCTGCGCGGGTGTCTGCAGCTACTGCGTGGTGCGGCTGGTGCGCGGCGCGCCGCGGAGCACGCCGCTGGAGGCTGCGCTCGCAGCCGCGCGCGCGGGCATCGAGCGCGGCTGCGGCGAGGTGGTGCTGAGCGGCATCGACCTCGGGGCCTGGCGCGACGACGGGCCCCGCGGCGCCCGACGTCGCGGGGATCGGTCTCGCCCGGTCGCGGCGCGGCTGCCCGAGCTGGTCGCCGCCGTGGCGGAGCTCGACGGCCTGCGGCGAGTGCGGCTGTCGTCGGTAGAGCCGCGGCACGTCACGCCGGCGCTGCTCGAGCTGCTCGCCCACCCCCGCGTGGCGAGGCACCTGCACGTGCCGCTGCAGTCGGCCGACGACGGGGTGCTGCGCGCCATGAAGCGGCCCTACACGTTCGAGAAGTACCTGCGCGCGGTGGAGGGCCTGCGCGACGTGCCCGGCGGGGCTATGCTCAGCACGGATGTGATCGTGGGGTTCCCGGCGGAGGACGAGGCTGCGTTCGCGCGCACCCTGGAGGCGCTCGAGAGCGGGCTGTTCGGGCGCGCCCACGTGTTCGCGTACTCACCGCGGCCGGGGACGGCGGCGGCGGAGCTGCCGCCCTTGCCGGCCGCCGTGGTCAAGGAGCGCATGGGGCGCGCGCTGGCCGCAGCCGAGGCGGCCGCCCTGGCCGCGCGCCGCGCCGCGCTCGGCCGCGAGGCCGAGGTGCTCGTAGAGGAGCGGCGCGACGGCCTCTGGAGAGGGTACAGTTCGGAGTACATCCGGTATGCGGTGCGCGGACCGGCGCGGCGCGGCGAGCTGGTCCGGGCGGTAGCAGACGAGCTCGCCGGCGACGGGGTGACGGGTACGGTGCGAGCGGGTGCGGCCGGCAAGGACGAGGAGTGAGGTAGGAGTGAGTGAGTGCATCTTCTGCAGGATCGCCGCGGGCGAGATCCCCGCGAAGCGGGTGAACGAGGACGAGCACTTCCTCGCGTTCCCCGATGTGCGGCCGCAGGCGCCGGTGCACCTGCTCGTGATCCCGCGCAAGCACATCGCCTCGCTGGACGAGGTCGAGGCCCTGGGCGCGGAGGCCTCGGCCCGCGCGCTCGAGTTCATCGCAGGTACCGCCCGCGTCGCCGGCCTGGCGGAGAGCGGCTACAGAGTCATCACGAACACAGGTCCGGACGCCGGCCAGGAGGTCGAGCACCTGCACTGGCACCTGGTCGGTGGGGCGCGGCTGGGAGGCATGGTATGAGCGGTCTGCCTACGGCGGCCCGCTCGTGTACGCGGGAAGACGAGGCGTCATGAGCGGTCTGCCTACGGCGGCCCGCTCGTGTACGCGGGAAGACGAGGCGTCATGAGCGGTCTGCCTGCGGCGGCCCGCTCGTGTACGCGGGAAGACGAGGCGTCATGAGCGGTCTGCCTACGGCGGCCCGCTCGTGTACGCGGGGAGACGAGGAGGCGTCGTGAGGGAGTTGGGGGCGATCGAACAGCGCATCAAGGACGACGGCATCGCCGCGCTCAAGGCGGGCGACAAGCGGCGCCGCGAGGCGCTCAGCGCCATCGTCGCGGCGCTCAAGAAGGAGCGCATCGACAGCCGCAAGGAGCCCACCGAGGCGGACGAGCTCACGGTCCTCAAGCGTGAACGCAAGCGCCGCGCCGAGGCGATCGAGGTGTACGAGCAGGCGGGCCGCGAGGACCTGGCCGAGCAGGAGCGCTACGAGGAGGAACTCCTCGCGGGGTACATGCCGGCGGAGCTGAGCGACGCCGAACTCGAGACGCTGGTGGACCAAGGCATCGCCGCCACCGGCGCCGCCACTCCCAGGGACATGGGCAAGGTGATGGGCTGGCTCAAGCCCAAGGTCGCCGGCCGCGCCGACGGCAAGAAGCTGAGCGACCTGGTCCGCGGGCGGCTGGGAGGCTGACGACGTGACTCCGGCGACACGTACCGTCATCGACCTGGACAGCAACAGCCTGGCGCTCGAGATCGCGGGCGAGCACGACTCCAACCTCAAGATCCTCGAGCAGCGGCTCGACTGCAGGCTCACGCTGCGCGGCAACGTGCTCATCCTGGAGGGTGAGGACGGCGCCGTCGACAAGGCGCGCGCCGCGATCGAGGAGCTGATCGAGGTGGTGAAGGGCGGGCGACCGCTGAGCCCCGCCATCGTCGAGTCCCTCATGGACATCGCCGTCAACTCGTCGGGCAAGCCCTCCGAGGTCTACGGCGACGTCGTGTGGACTCACCGCGGCCGCCAGGTGGGTCCCCGCACCGTCAATCAGAAGCTGTACGTGGACGCCATCCGCAGCAACACCATCACGTTCGGCATCGGCCCGGCCGGCACGGGCAAGACCTACCTGGCCACGGCCATGGCGGTCAACGCGTTCTTCGGCAAGCAGGTGGGGCGCATCATCCTGACGCGGCCGGCTGTGGAGGCGGGGGAGAGCCTCGGGTTCCTGCCCGGCACGGTGAGCGAGAAGGTCGACCCGTACTTCCGGCCCCTGTTCGACGCGCTCTACGACATGATCGACGGCGAGCGGCTGGCGGCCCTCATCGAGAAGGGCGAGATCGAGGTCGCGCCGCTCGCGTTCATGCGCGGGCGCACGCTCAACGACTCGTTCATCATCCTGGACGAGGCGCAGAACACCTCGCCCGAGCAGATGAAGATGTTCCTCACGCGGCTCGGGTTCGGCAGCAAGATGGTGGTCACCGGCGACGTCACCCAGATCGACCTGCCCCACAGCCGGACCTCGGGGCTCGTCACCGTCTCCGAGGTCCTCGACGACGTCGACGACATCAGCATCGTGCAGTTCGACGGCCACGACGTGGTGCGGCACAAGCTCGTGCAGCGCATCGTCAACGCGTACAAGACGCACGACGACCAGATCGGCGCGGCGCGCGATCAGCGCCGCGCAGAGGCCGAGAAGCGCCGCAAGGAGCCGGGCCAATGAACGTCGTCGAGGTGAGCAACGCTACGCGAACGGTCATCGACGAGGAACTCGTTGCGCGGCTCGTGGCGCGCGTGCTCGAGGAGGAGGACGTGCGCGGCGCCGAGGTCGACGTCACCTTCGTCGGCGAGCGGCGCATGCGGCAGATCAACCGCGAGTACCGGGACAAGGACGAGGTCACCGACGTGCTGAGCTTCCCGCTCGAGGAGTGGGAGGAGGACGCCGAGGTGGACGCGTCGGTCGACGGCTCCGGCTCCGCGCGTCAGGCCGCCGCCGTGGTCGTCGCCTCGCTCGCTCCGGACCTCGGCGAGGTCGCGGAGGCGGTCGCCGCCGGCGATGCGGGCCCGCCGCTCATGCTCGGCGACGTCGTGGTCTGCACGCGCCGGGCGCTCCGGCAGGCGGCCGAGGACGAGCTGCCGCCGTCGCTCGAACTGGCCCTCCTGCTGGCGCACGGCACCCTGCACCTGCTCGGCTACGACCACGAGACGGACGCCGGCCAGATGGCGCTTCGCCAGGCCGAACTGCTCGAGCTCGTCGACTGGGAGGGTCTCGTTGGCGCGCCGCCGCGGTAACCTCCTCACCAGCTTCAACTACGCCTTCGACGGCATCGTCCACTCGCTCCGCAGCGAGCGGAACATGTGGATCCACTTCGGCATCGCGGCGCTGGTGCTCGTCGCCGCGCTGTTCTTCGCGCTCACCAGGCTCGAGGTCGTCGCCCTGCTCGTGGCCATCTCGTTCGTCCTGATCACCGAGATGTTCAACACCGCGATCGAGCACGTCGTCGACCTCGTGACGGACGAGGACGACCCCCGCGCCCGCGTCGCCAAGGACGTGTCGGCGGGCGCCGTGCTCGTCGCCGCCGTCAACGCCGTCGCCGTGGCTTACCTCGTGTTCTACGACAAGATCACCAACGTGCCGTACACCATCCTGAGCAAGCTGCGCGGCTCGCCCATCGACGTCATGGTCATCGCGCTGGTCCTCGTCATCCTGGCGGCCATCGCGCTCAAGGCGCTGACGCACCGGGGCACGGCGTTCCACGGCGGCTGGCCGTCGGCGCACACCGCCGTCGCCTTCGGGACCTGGGTCGCGGTGACGTTCCTCGCCTCCGACACGACGTTCGCGCTGCCGATCTCGGCCATCACGCTCTTCCTGGCGCTGCTGGTCGCGCAGAGCCGCGTGCAGGCCAAGATCCACACGCTCGGCGAGGTGGCCGCCGGCGCGGCTCTGGGCATCGCCGTCACCGCCGTGCTCTTCCGGCTCTGGTACCCGATCTGAGGATGGAGTGTGAGCCGTGAACCGTGAGCCGGGAGACAACGAGCGCCTGCTCTTCGAGGAGGCGCTTGCCGTGGCCGTCAACGTGTACGCGCCGTACTCGGGCTACGCGGTCGGCGCCGTGGTCGTCGGCCCGTCGGGCCGCGGCCACCACGGCGCCAACGTCGAGAACGCCGCCTACCCGGCGGGGCTGTGCGCGGAGCGGGCCGCGCTCGCCGCGCTCGTCACCTCCGGCGAGCGCGAGGTGCGCCGTGTGGCCGTCGCCGCACTCGACGGCTCCGACTGCCTGCCGTGCGGGCTCTGTCTGCAGGCGCTCGCGGAGTTCGGCGACCCCGAAGTGGTCGCCCGTCGCGGCGGCGAGGTGAGCGTCAGGCGCCTGAGCGACCTCCTCACGGCGCCGTTCCCACCTGTTCGGAGGGGATCCGATGGCTGAACGACGCCCACTCCCGGACGAGCCCGCCGGCGCCCAGCCGGGCGGCGACCAGGCCGGCGGGTTCCGCAGCGGGTTCGTCGCCGTGTTCGGCCGGCCCAACGTCGGCAAGTCGACGCTGGTCAACGCCCTCGTGGGGCGCAAGGTCAGCATCGTCAGCGACCACCCGCAGACCACGCGACGGCGCATCACCGGCGTGGTCTCTCTGCCGGGCTGCCAGATCGTGCTGCTCGACCTGCCGGGCTTCCAGAAGCCGTTCGACTCGCTCACGCGGCGCATGCAGACCGCCGTGGACGACGCGCTGGAGGAGGTCGACGCCGCGCTCGTGCTGCTCAACGCCAACGAGACGTTCGGAGGCGGCGACCAGTACATCACGCGGGCCGTCGCCGGGGCCGGCCTGCCGGCAGTGGTCCTGCTGAACAAGATCGACCTCGTGAACGGGCCCCGGCTCAACGGGCGCCTCGAAGAGGCGCGCGCCCTCTCCGGGAACGCCGAGGTGCTGCCGGTCTCGGCGCTGCGCGGGGACGGGCTCGCCGAGGTGCTCTCGCGCTTGTCGGCGGCCATGCCGCCCGGCCCGATGTACTTTCCGGAGGGCCAGCAGAGCGACCAGCCGCTGGAACTGCTCGTGGCGGAGCTCGTCCGCGAGCAGGCGCTCAGGCTGACCCGTGACGAAGTCCCTCACGCGATCGCCGCCGAGGTGGCCTCCATCACCGAGCGCGAGGACCGCCCGCTGGTGGAGATCGAGGCGTATCTCATCGTCGAGACCGACTCGCAGAAGGCGATCGTGGTGGGGAAGGGCGGCCGGGTCATCAAGGCCATCGGCAGCGGCGCGAGGCACGAGATCGAGGCCATCCTCGGGGTGCACGTGTTCATCGACCTGCGCGTCAAGGTGCGCAAGCGCTGGCGCCGGGACGACCGCTACATCGACCGCCTGCTGTAGTTGCTATACTCTCCGCGCCGCCAGAACCAGGAGCCGTCGAGGGGGGCCGAGGGGTGCAGCCCGAGGAGATCGCGAAGACCATAGACCACACGCTGCTGCGCCCCGAGGCGACGGCGTCGGACGTGGAGAAGTTGTGCCGCGAGGCGGCGACGTTCCACTTCGCCGCCGTCTGCGTCTTCCCCCACTACGTGACCATGGCGGCGTCGCTGCTCAAGCGCACCGACGTCAAGACCTGCACGGTGATCTCGTTCCCCTACGGCGCCGACACGCAGCGCGTCAAGGCGCTGGCCGCCGACGAGGCGGTGCAGCGGGGCGCAGACGAGGTGGACGTCGTGATCAACATCTCCGCGTTCCTCTCCGGCGAGTTCGGACTGGTACGTGACGAGCTGACCGGGGTGGCGCGAGCCGCGCGCGTCCGCGGGGTCAACATGGCGCGCGGGCAGATCATCGTGAAGGCCATCATCGAGACCTGCTACCTCGACGAGAAGCTCAAGCGGCTCGCCTGCAGGATCTGCGAGCACGCGGGCGTGGACTTCGTCAAGACGTCGACGGGGGTGGGGCCGCACGGCGCGACCGTCAAGGACGTCGAGCTGCTGCGGGACTGCCTCGACGCGCACATCGGCGTCAAGGCGTCGGGCGGCATCCGCACCGCGGCCGACGTCGAGCGCATGGTGAGCGCCGGCGCCGTCCGGGTGGGCACCAGCGCCGGCGCGTCCATCATGAAGGAGAGCATCGCATGATGGACCACGAGGCGTTCCTCGCGCTCGTGCGCTACAACGCCGACGGCCTGGTGCCCTGCGTGGTCCAGGCCGCGGACGGCGGCGAGGTGCTCATGGTCGCCTACGCGAGCGAGGAGGCGCTGCGGGCCACGCTGGTCTCGGGCGAGTCCACGTTCTGGAGCCGCAGCCGGCACGAGCTGTGGCACAAGGGCGGCACCAGCGGCAACGTGCAGCGCGTGGTCTCCCTGAGCCTGGACTGCGACCACGACACCGTCCTCATGACCGTGGAGCCCGCCGGGCCGGCCTGCCACACGGGCGGCGTGAGCTGCTTCCGCGACGATGCGAACGGCGGGGCCGCCACGCGGCCTTCGGGAGCGTGAGCGCGGAGGCCAGCGGCCGCCGGCGCCGCGTCGGGCTCACCGGCGCGCTCCTCGCCCTCATCCTCCTCCTGGCGCTCGCCCTGCGTCTCAAGGGAGTCGGCTACGGCCTGCCCTTCAGCTTCGTGAACGCCGACGAGAGCACGGTGGTGCCCAAGGCGGTGGCCGCCGCGCGGGGGCATCTGAACCCGCAGTTCTTCTTCTATCCGTCGCTCTACTTCTACCTGGCCGGAGCAGTGTACGTGCTCGCCGCGCCCTTCTGGTGGCTGCTCGGCAAGGGCGACCTGTTGTCGCTGACGTCGTTCGTCGTGGACCCCACGCCGTACTTCCTGCTGGCCCGGCTGCTCTCGGTGGCCGCCGGGACCGCCTCCGTGTGGCTGGTCTGGCGGCTCGGCCGGGATGCCTTCGGGGCGGCGGCCGGCCTGCTCGCGGCGCTCTTCCTGGCGGCGGCGCCGCTCCACGTCGCCTACTCCCACATGGCGGTGACCGACGTGACCGCCGTCGCTCTCTCGCTGCTGGCGCTGGCGCTGCTGCAGCAGGCTGCCGCAGGTCGCGCCCACGCCGCCCGCTGGCTGGTCCTCGGCGCCCTCGCCGCCGGCCTCGCCACGTCCACCAAGTACAACCTGGGGCTGCTGGTGCTGCCGGCGACGGTGGCGGCGGTCTACGCCTGCAGGGAGGAGGTGGCGCGGCGCGCGGCCGCCGGCGGCCGCGCCGCGCTCCTGTGGGCGCGCGTGCTCGTGCTGCGGGTCTACGCGCCCATGCTCGCGGCGTTCGTCCTCGCCTCGCCGTTCGTCGTGCTCGACGCGCCGCGCTTCCTGCGCGACTTCCGCCGCCAGAGCCAGATCATGGACCGCGGCTGGCTCGGGTTCGAGCACGCCGGCAACGGGTTCTGGTACAACGTGACGCCCAACCTGACCGGCGCGGTGGGCGTCGTCGCGGCTGTCCTGGCCGCCGCAGGGCTCGTCTGGGCGTTCCGGCGCCGCACGCGCCTCGACCTGATGCTCGCGCCCTACGCCGTCGTGTACTTCGTCTACATCGGGACCTGGAAGGAGCTCGCCGACCGCTACCTGCTGGTGATCGTGCCGCTGCTCCTCCTGCTCGCGGTGCGGATGGTCGTGGAGCTTGCGCTGCTGTGGCCGCGGGCACGCCGCTTCGCCCTGCCCGCGGCCGCGGTGCTGCTGGCGGCGGCGTTCGTGCCGGCGCTCACCTCGTCGCTGGCGTTCGACCGCGACCTGAGCGGCGCCGACACGAGAGAGATCGCGCGCGAGTGGATCCAGCGGAACATCCCGGAGGGAGCGCTCATCGCCGTCGAGAACTACGGCCCGCCGCTGGTGCGCGAGGACCAGCTTCCGCACTACCGGCAGCGGGGGCTCGACCCCGTCGCCTACCGTCTGGTGCGTCTCAAGCTGCCGGTGCCCGGCACGCCGGAGCGCACGCACGACCTCGCGCGCCTGCGTGAGCAGGGCGTGCAGTACGTGGTGACGAGCTCCAGCGTGCGCGACCGCGTGCTCGCAGCCGCCGCCGACTACCCCGAGCTCGCCGGCTTCTACCGGCGGCTCGACGAGGAGGCGGAGCTGGTCGAGGTGTTCCGGCCCGGCCCCGGCGAGCGCGGGCCGGCGCTGCGTCTCTACCGCCTGAGCCCGCGCGACTGACGCCGGCGGCGGGAGGCGGCGCTTTGGGCTACCTCCGCCCGCCCAGCTCGGCCGGCGCCTCGACGGCCGCCTCCTCGACCTCGCCTTCGGCGATCGGCTTGCGACCCGGCCGCACGACGGCGTAGGCGACGAACCCCGGCGGGATCGGCAGCCAGAAGTTGATGATGCGGTAGACGAGCACCACGGCCACCGCCACCGCGGACGGCACGCCGAAGCTCACGTAGAGCGCGATCATGATGCCCTCGACGGCGCCCAGGCCCCCCGGCGTGGGCGCCAGCGTGCCGATGGAGTAGGCGATCACGTAGCCGACGAGCAGGTGACCGAGGGTGATCCTCTCCCCGAACGCGGCGAACGTGCACCACAGGGCGAGCATGTCGAAGAACCAGAACACGCAGGCCAGGCCCAGGGTGTTGCGGATCGCCCCGCGGTGGCCGGTCATGCGCCGCATGCCGATCAGCAGGTTGTCGATCCAGCCGTCGATGTGGTGCTCCTTGACCACGGTGCGCCGCATCACGCGGTTCACGAGTCGTGCCAGCTGGCGCGCGCGCAGGCGCAGCCGCGTGGGGTGGTTGTAGAGGTAGACACCGTACAACGTGAGCCAGAGGAGGAGGACGATGAGCACGATCCCGACCAGGTAGCCGAAGATGGAGTCGCCCCCGCGCGTGACGATGAGGTAGACGATCGCCAGGGCGAAGAAGAACCACAGCACGACGTAGTTGAAGAACTGCTGGGCCGCGATGGCGACGAAGATGATGCCGTGCGGCACCTTGTGCTTCATCAGCGCGTTGTAGCTGACCACCCAGCCGCCGACGCCGCCGGCGGAGAGGATGTGGCTCACGGCGAGGCTGCTGAGCGTGACCGCCCACACCTCGCCCAGGCGCATGCGGATGTCCAGCACGCGCAGGATGTAGCGGAAGAGGTTGGCGTACCCGGCCAGCGCCGCGATCTCGGACGCGACCGCCACGCCGAGCAGGAAGTAGCTCGCGTGGGAGATGTACTGGAGCGTCTGCTGGGTGTCCACCAGCTTGGGCAGCAGCAGGTAGAGCGCCAGCACGATGACGGCGAAGACGATGATGCGGATGAGCGTCTTCCTGATGGCGATCCCCCACGGTCCGGCGACGGCGCGCCGGCGAGCCTGAACGTGACCAGGACAGTACCACAGGCCACGGAGAGGCCGGACGCCGGGGAGGAGTCAGCGCACGGTGAGGTACGTGCCCAGCCCGACGGGGATCGGGAGCCAGAAGAAGATGAGGCGGTACACGAGCACCACGGCGACCGCGGGGCCCGACGCGAGCCCGAAGCCGACGAGCAGCGCGATGAGCACGCCTTCCACGGCGCCCAGGCCGCTGGGCGTGGGGGAGAAGGTGCCGACCACGTAGGCGACCGCGTAGGCGATGACGACCAGGTCGATGGCGAGGTACTGGTGGAACGCCAGCATCACGAAGAGCAGGCAGACGATGTCGAAACCCCAGTAGCCCGCTGCGTGCCCCACCGTGCGGAGGTGTCCCCAGCCGTCACGCCGCAGTCTGCGCCAGCCGTCGATGACGCCGTCGAGGTACTCCTCGAGCTTCTCGCGGTCCACGCGGACCCGCCGCGTGCGCCGCTCCAGCCAGGCGATGACCCGCCGGGAGCGCCGGCGCAGCGAGGTGGGGTGGTTGAGGAGCCAGAACCCGTAGCCGGTGAGCGCGAGGACGAGCGCCACGAGGAGGGTCGAGACGACCGTCGCGGCGTCTCCGCCGCGGCCGCGCGCGATGAGGACCAGCAGGCTCGCGGCGAACAGCGCGAACAGGAAGAAGTAGGCGAAGGCGTTCTGGAAGATGACGGCGATGAGCACCATGGCGTGGGGCATGCCTCGCTTCTGCAGCGCGCGATAGGTGACCGCCGCGCCGCCCAGGCCGCCGGCCGAGAACAGGTGCGCGGCGGCGAGGCCCGCGAGGTTGATGCGCAGCGCCAGTCCGAGCGTGAGCGGGTAGCGAAGCAGGTCGAGGAGGCGGCGGAAGAGCAGCGAGTAGAAAAGGATGGAGACGCACTCGACGGCCACCGCCGCGGCCAGCCATGCGGGCGAGGCCTCACCGACCAGTTCGAGTGCGTGGCGCTGCCCCGCGAGGCGCGGGACGACGAGGAACAGCGCCACGATCACGGCCATGAAGATGATCGCCGTGCGCCAGGGGTGGCGGCGGCGAGGCGCGGAGGCGTCGGTCAGCGCTTGTTCCTGCCGCCGCGGCGCTGCCGCGCCTGCGCGGCGGTCGTCCGGCCTGACCTCCTGCCGCCGTCCTCGCCGAGCACTTCGCGCTCGATCTCGCCGCGCCGGATCCAGGCGTAGGCCACGCTCGCCGGCACGCAGGTGACGGGGATGACGCAGAGCACGAACCAGCCCCAGCGAGCGGCTCGGAACGTGACGTACAGACCGTAGACGAACGTCGCCGCCCAGCCGACCAGGAAGACGAGGCCGGCGACGCCGTACACCGGCTGGGGGATGAAGCTCACGCCGAGGGCGCGGGCGAAGACCTCGAGCAGCAGTACGATGAGCGTGACCGACGAGAGGAGGAAGAGATTGGCCAGACGGCGGAGCTCCGACCGCGTGGCTTCGTCCACCTCCGCGCCCGTCGCGTCCCTGTCGTACTTGACGAAGTCGAACAGACCCATCCATCCCCCCCGATGCGTGCGGCGCCGCCCGAGCGGGCATCAACCCGGGGACGTGGTGACCGAGTAAGTCTCTGGTATGGACGCACGCTTCTCAACCTCTCCCGGAGGTCACGCCGCCGTGTACGACGCGGTGATGTGGCCGTTCGAACGAGCCGCCGTCGGCGCCTGGCGACGGCGCGTCGGCGCGCGGGCACGCGGACGGGTGCTCGAGATCGGGTCGGGCACGGGCGCGCAGCTGCGCTGGTACGCGCCCGGCACCGAGGTCACGGCGGTGGAGCCGGACGACGGTATGCGCGCCCGCCTGGCCGCGCGCGCGGCGCGCGCCGCCGCCCGGGTGCGCGTCGTCGGCAGCCGCGCAGAAGCGCTTCCGTTCGCCGACGCGAGCTTCGACGCGGCCGTCAGCGCGTTCGCGCTCTGCACGGTGGGCGACCCGGCGGCGGCGCTCGCCGAGCTCCGCCGGGTCCTCGTCCCCGGCAGCCCGCTCCTGCTGCTCGAGCACGTCCACCTCGCATGGGAGCCGGGGCGGGCCCTGCAATCCGCCGCCGCCCCGGCCTGGTCCGCCGTGGCGGCGGGCTGTCGCCTCGACCGCGACACGGTGCGGACGGCGACCGAGGCCGGGTTCCAGCTCGTCCGCAGCGCCGGCCACATCGCCGGATGGATCGTCGAGGCGGAGATGCTCAGCCCGTCCCCGTGAGGGTCTTCGCCTGTCGTCATCGCGTCGGGAAGGGTCCACGTCGACCCCTCCGAGCGCGCGTCGACGTACAGTCGGGACCGCGTCCGCCGGCTCCGGCCCGATTCCCCTGTGATGTCGCTTCCGGCAACCTTCGAGCGGGGCTTGATGCCGTCTCTCAGCCACCGCTCGAGGGTTCACTCAGGCACCCGGTCAGCGCCCCTCTCGCACGCCCTGACGCTCGCTGAGGCAGCGGGTGAGGGTCGTGACGAGGGAGGCCCGTGCCGGGCGCCTGAGCGGCCCGAGTGGACCCTCGACCACGGGTTGAGGGCAAGTCGTGTTCGCGGCCGCGTCAACGGCGCCGGGTTGCGCAGGCTCACCGCGGCTGATTGAGTAACGACCCGAACGCACAACGAGGCGCCACTGCCGCCCCCACATCCGTTCGCCCCTCTCTTCTCCCTTTCACCCACGCGGCGTTCGCATGCTGGCCGGCGGCGTACCGGGCGCCGAACGCTCCAGGGCACAGGCTGGAAGCCGCTGCCCTCGGGGAAACCCCGTCGAAAGGACGTTGTGAGTCGATGCAAGAGCTGGATCGCGATCGTCATGATCCTCATCGTCGCCACCGCCCTGGCCGCAGTAGCCCTCCCCCAGAAGGCTGAGGCCGCCACCACCAAGAGCAAGTTGCGCGGCGCCAGAGTCGCGCTGCGGCAGTCCAGAGACCGCTTGAGGTCCGTCCGGGCCGCCCTCGCCGCCGCCCAGGCCGTGCAGACCGGGCTGGCGATCGTCACCACAGAGTCTGGAGATCCCTCCGTGACGCCGACACCCACACCCTCGCCCAGCGCGGCGACCGTCGCCGTCCCGACCGTCGCCGAGCTCCGTGCGAAGGTCGTCAGGGCCCGTAAGGCCGTGCGCGTGTGGAGGCAGCGGGTCAGCAGGCTCGCCCGGCAGTACCGGCTCGAGCAGAACCTGGTGCGCTGGGAGAAGCAGCACCAGTGGATGAAGATCATCGAGGTCGCCGCGGCCAGGTACCACGTCAGCTCCCAAGGCATGTACCGGATGATGATGCGCGAGTCCGGCGGGCAGCGGTTCGCGGGCTCCGGCAGCGCCTTCAAGGGCCTGTTCCAGTACTGGACCGGGAGCTGGTCCGCCAGCTGGAACCCATGGAGGAGCGACAGCATCTACGACGGCAGCTCGCAGATCTTCGCGACCGCCTACGCCATCCACAAGGGCATGGGCCCGCAGATGTGGACCACCACGTTCGCGTCGCAGTACTGATCGGGCGACCGGCGCGCCGCCTCGGGGGCGGCGCGCCGGGAAGATGAGCGGCGGCGGTCGGCGGAGCGGGGACTAGCCTCGATACGTCCCGTGCGACTTCTCGATCGCCCGCAGCTCGGCATACATCGCGTCACGGTTCTCGTATTCGACGACGCTCAACGCGTGTTCGATGATCGCAGACGCATGCGGCATGAGATCGGGCTCCGCGACCGTGGCCTCGTCGAGACTGCGGTAGATGTCCGTGACTGCATCGGTCAGCTTGGTCAGGGCCGCATCTTCTGAGCCGAACACCTTGAGCCAGGTGTCCCACCCGCCGTACTCGCTGTTGATGGCGATGACGTGCTTGAGCCCGTAGTCGTACATGGAAGGCATGTACGCGGGTGTCTGTTCCGGACGCGGACGCGTGCTCCCATCGACGCCCTGCTTCTCCAGAGCCTCGCTGGAGTACCAGTCGTAGTCATTTGACATCGTGCGCTCTCCTTTACTCTGCGGGCCCCGCCCAGAGGACCCTCTGCCGGCCCCGCCGTTCCCTCTGGTCTTCTTATTGCCGCCGGTCCGGGGGACGTGCGACGGAACGTAACGTCCTGTGGGAGCGGGCGGCAGGCGAGGGCGCCGGGAGCAGAAGATGCACAAGGCAGCCGGAATGCGTCAGAATGTGCGAGTGGCGGCCCCACGGCGAAAGCGGAGCAAGATCCGCGGTCTGTTCGCAAGCGGCCGCTCTGCTTGCCGGGGAGCTTCCCTGCATGCACCGGTGCCGGTGTGGCGGAACTGGTAGACGCGCTCGACTCAAAATCGGGTGCCCCGAAAGGGCGTGTGGGTTCGAGTCCCACCTCCGGCACCACTCCTCCTGCTCCCTGCTGTGAACGCACCCGTCGCAGGCGCGTCCGAGCGGCGCCCGAGCTCTCACGCGGGCGCGCGCGAGGCCGGCGTCTGGTAGGATGGCGTCCCGTACGCGACCCGCGGGTCTGACGTTTCCCTGCCGCCCGCTCTCGCGGGCGGCTGTGCACGGAGAGGAGCACGACGCATGACGGTGCGGCTCTTGGGGCTCAACTGCAGCCCCCGCGACAACAGCAACAGCGCGATCATGCTCGAGAGCGCGTTCGAGAAGCTCGACGCCGTGTACCCCGGCGAGTGTGAACACGAAGTCATCCACCTGCGCGACCAGCACATCGAGCCGTGCAAGGCGTGCGCCGTGTGCGGCAAGAAGAAGGACGGCACGTTCATCCCCTGTGTCCGTGAGCACGAGGACGATGTGCAGAGCATCCTGGACGCCATGGTGGCCGCCGACGGGCTCCTCGTCGCGACGCCCGTGTACTTCGGGCTGCCGTCGGACCTCTTCAGCAAGTTCATCATGCGCACGCGCCCGCTGCGCCACCAGGACTTCAAGCTCGCCGACAAGCCGGTCGGCGTGCTCGCTACCGCGGGGCGCCGCTCCGGCGGCGCGGAGACGGCCATCCTGGCCACCTGGCTGCCGTTCATCCGTAACGGCTGCCTCGTGGTGGGCAACGGCGACGGCACCTGCCAGTTCGGCGCCTACGCCTGGGCCGGGGCCAAGGGCCACGTCCTCAGTGACGAGTGGGGCCTCGAGCAGGCCTTCCAGACCGCGCAGCGGGTGTTCACGCTCGCCGGCCTCGTCAAGGCCGGCGCCGAGAGCACCGGCTACCAGAACTACATGCGCTTCTCGTACTCGCAGGGCACCCGCACCTGACGCTCCCGCTCCCACCGGAGGATCGCCACATGTCCGACGCCGACACCATCCTCGAGTTCATCCGCGACGAGGCCGACCTCGAGGACGACGAGGTCAATCCCGACACCTCGCTGTTCCGCGACCAGTTGCTCGACTCCATGAACCTCACGGCGCTCATCGCGTTTCTCGAGGAGGAGTTCGAGATCAAGGTGAAGCCCATGGACATCGTCTACGAGAACCTCGACACCGTGAATCACATGCTGGCCTACGTCGCGCGCAAGAAGGCGGGCGATGGCTGAGCCGGGAGGCGCGCCCGATCAGCCGGCGGAGGGCGCGGAGGCGCCGCGGCCGGTGGGGCCGAGGACCCAGTGGTTCTACTACCTCCTCGGCCTGAGCCTGCAGACGTTCTTGTGGTTCTTGCTCTTCCTCGCCATCACCGTGGCCGTGCTCGTGGGCAACAAGCTCACCGAGTTCCGCTACGTCGGCTTCTGACCGCATCGCCGGGGGGCACGTGACCACCGAAGCACTGATGACAGACGCCGTCGCGCGCCTCCGCCGCTGGGCGGTCGAGCGCGCGGACGAGACGCTCGTGCGCACGCGCGGCCGGGTGTACACCTACGCGGACCTGGACGCGCGGGCGACGCGGATCGCGGCGGCCCTCCTGGCCGCCGCCGGCCGCCGCGGCGCCCGCGTCGCGTTCGTGCTGGAGGAGTACGACCAGTTCTTCGCCTGCATGCTCGGCGCGTGGCTGGCCGGCCAGGTCGTCGTCCCGCTCAACGTGAGCCTGCCGCAGAACGACCTCGACTGGCTGCTGGGCAAGTGCCGGCCGGACCTGATCGTGCTGCCGGACGACGAGGTGTGCCCGACTCCCGCGGACGGCCCCACGCGGCTGGTCGTCACCGCCGACGCGGAGGGGCTGGTGGACGGCCTGCGCGCGGCCGGCGGCGGATCCGTCGCTGCCGCTCCGGCGGACCGGCTCGAGCCCGTGCGCGAGGACGAGACGGCGATGATCATGTTCACGTCGGGCACCACGGGGCTGCCCAAGGGCGTGCGCCAGACGCTGCGGGCCGTCTCGAGCAACGCCGGGTACGTCTCTCAGACGCTCGGCCTGCGGGCCGGCGACCGCGTGTTCATCAACACGCCGCCGTACTTCACCAGCGGCATCTGCCACTTCCTCACGCTCATGGCCGCGGGCGGGGGCGTCGCCGGGCAGCTCGGCTTCTACTTCGGGACGGGGCTGCTGGACGAGATGGAGGCGGAGGGTTGCACTGGCTTCGGCGGCGCGCCGGCCCATCTGGTGCGCGTCGTCGAGCCGATGCAGGAGCCGCGCGAGCACGCGTTCCGGTTCTGGGTGAGCAGCGGCGACCACCTGCCGCTGCCGGTGATCGAGAAGTTCCAGGCCGTGCTCCCGGGCGTCGCGCTGTTCAACATGTACGGCCTCACCGAGGTGAGCGGCCGGCTGTGCGTGCTGCCGCCGGCCGAGCTCGACCTCAAAGTCGGCTCCGTCGGCCGGCCCATCGGCGACATGCGCGTCGTCGCCCGGCGCGGCGACCTCACTGAGGCCGCGCCCGGCGAGCAGGGCGAGCTCTACGTCACCGGCTCGCTGCTCATGCAGGGCTACCTGGACGAGCCGGAGATCACGGCGAAGACCCTGACCGCTCACGGCCTCAAGACCGGCGACTTCGGCAAGGTCGACGAGACCGGCGCCGTGTGGATCGCCGGCCGCAAGGACGACATCATCAAGCGCGGCGGTGAGAAGGTCAGCATCATCCACGTGCAGGAGGCGCTGCAGGGTCTCGGCCGGTTCGCCGATGTGGCCGTGGTGGCCGCGCCCGACGAGATCCTCGGTCACGTGCCGGTCGCGTTCGTGGTCCCCAACGAGCCGGACGGCTTCAGGGCCAGCAGGCTGCTGCGTGAACTGCGCGGCGTGCTGCCCTCCACGTCCCTGCCCAGCCGCGTGATCGCCGTCGGGCAGATCCCACGCACGGGGTCGGGAAAGGCGATCAGGGCGGAGCTGCGGAAGCTGCTCGCCGAGGAGCTGGGGTGAGCAGCTTCAGGAGGGGCTTGCGCAACAGGAATCCGCTCGTGCTCGTCGTGGCGCTGGCACTCCTGGTGCCGGCGCTTCTCGGCATTCAGAGCTGGTTCACGAGCGGCGACTGGACCGCGATCGCGGCCCAGCGCTGGGAGCGCAACTCCACCGACGACTACATGTACGTCTCGTGGATGACCAGCCACCTCAAGAAGCACCCGCCGAGCAAACCGCTTGCCGTGCTGCTCGGCGGGTCGAGCGGCCGCGAGGCCCTCGTCAGCGGCCCCTCCCTGGCCCGCCAGGTCGCCCGCGACGGCGGTCCCGACATCGTCGCTTACAACCTCAGCTCGCGCATGCAGCGCTACGCGCAGAGCTGGGCGATCGTCGACAACCTCCCGGACACGCCGACGACGGTGCTGGTCGGCGTGAACCTCGGCCGCTTCACCACCAGCCCCCGGAGCAACTACAACCAGGTCATCGGACGCGAGCTGCTCCTCAAGAGCGACTCCCTGCGGCGCTGGGTCGTCAAGCAGTCCGGCGAGCACAAGTACTCGTACACCATCCTGCCGGGCATCTTCTCGGCGCTGGCCTCGTACCTGCAGCAGAAGGAGAACGCCTGGCTCAAGGGCAAGCAGGCCAAGCCGTACAAGGTGCACGCCTTCGACAAGCGCGCCACGCTCCCCGAGGCCGAGAAGCGGCGACTGGTGCGCAAGTGGCTCAGCAAGTACTACCCGGCGTTCAAGAAGGTCCACAAGTTCGACGCGGCGATGCTCGACGGGCTCATCGCCGAGGGGCAGAGGCGAGGCCTGGACATGGTCATCGTCGAGCTGCCGTGGAACCGTGACGTCATCGGCGGCTCGTTCGACGCGGCGATGGCCGCCTACCGGGCGCCGACCCGGGCCATCGCCGAGAAGTACGACGTTCCCTACCTGGACTTCAACGACCAGGTCGCCATCCCCAGCGAGGACTTCCTCGACCTCTCGCACCTGCGTCCGGCAGGGCGGGCGGTCTGGCAGGCCGAGCTCGCCCGCCGGCTGGCCGGCCTCTACAACGACGGCACCCTGCGGACGGCGCCCTGATGGACTCCTTTCGCCGCGGGTTCCGCAACCGGCATCCGTTGGTCCTCATCGCCGCGGCGCTCTGCCTGGTACCGGCGCTGCTCGGGTTCCAGTGGCTGTTCACGAGCGGCGCCTGGACCGTACTGCCGCTCGACCGGGCGCTGCGGAGCGGCGAGGACTCGTTCACGTACATCTCCTGGGAGGTGGGCAAGGCCCGGCAGGACCGTCCCTCGGTGCCGGGCCTCTACCTGCTCGGCGGCTCGAGCGCGCGCGAGAGCATCGTCGGCGGCGACTCCCTCGCCGCCGAGGTGCGCAGGGCCGGCGGCCCCGACGTCGTCGCCTACGACCTCGGCTCGATCAACCAGAACTTCGCCGAGAGCCTCTCGGTCGTCGAGGGCGCTCCCGACACGCCGGCCTGGCTGCTCGTGGGCGTCAACCTCGGCCGCTTCACCGCCACGCGCGACCAGAATGCGCAGCAGGCCCAGGGTCGAGAGCTGCTGCTGGACAGTGACGCGGTCCGGGAGTTCGTCTCGTCCCGCTGGGGTCTCGAGAAGTACCAGTACACGATCCTGCCGGGCATCTGGGCGTACATCACCGACTGGATGCGCAAGCACGGCGCATCCCTGCTCGAGGGCGATCCTCCGAGCACCCGGTACGAGCTGCACCGGTACTCCGAGAAGACGCGGCGCTCCGACAGCCTGAAGAAACGGCTCGTGACCAGGTGGAACACGAGCCGCAAGCCGGTCTTCGAGAAGAACCGCGTCGCCAACCTGCAGATGCTCGAGGAGTTGCTGGCGCAGGCCAGGGAACGCGGCGTCAACGTGGTCCTGCTCGAGCTGCCGCTCAACAAGGAGATCGTCGGCGACAGCTTCGCCTCATCACAGCGGCAGTACCAGGTCCCCGTCACCAAGCTCGCCGGGAAGTACGGCTACCCGTACGTCGACCTCAACAAGACCGTCGACATCCCCAGCCGTGACTTCCAGGACCTCTCTCATCTCATCGGGCCCGGGCGCGTCGTCTGGCAACATGCACTGGCGAAGGAGCTCGCCCAGCTCCTCAACGCCGCGGACTCTGGAGGGAGTGGCCGGTGAAGATCTACTTCACGCTGTACCTGATCCCGGTGGTGGTCTTCTCGCTGCTGGTGTTCTGGCTGCTGCTGCGCAAGGACGCGTACCGGCTGTTCTTCATGCTCGTCGTCAGCGTGGGCGTGCTGGCCGTGCTGAACCCCATCTTCGCGGCCATCGCGGTGGGCCTGGTGATCGTCACCTGGCAGCTCGTCGAGGCGTTCCGGAGCAAGCGACTGCGCGGCGCCAGGCTGGTGTTCATCGCCATCATCATCGCCCTGGTGACGCTCGGCGTCGGCAAGTACGGCCAGACCGGGGCGCGCGCGATCTGGGGCACGAACGACCCCATCGTGACGCACCTCATCATGCCGCTGGGCATCAGCTACTTCGTGTTCCGCATGCTGCAGTACGTGTTCGACTGCGTGCGCGGCGTGATCAAGGAGAACAGCCTGTTGCGGCTGGCGGCGTTCATCATGTGGATCCCCACGTTCCCGGCCGGCCCGCTCGAGACGTACCAGGGCTTCTACGAGAAGCGCACCATCGGGTTCGACCGGCAGGAGTTCTACTACGGTCTGCGGCGCATCGCGCTGGGCTACTTCAAGAAGGTCTTCGTCGTCGACTTCCTCTTCTCGATCTTCTTCAGCAAGATCATCACGACGGTCGGCAAGACGGACTTCAACGGCAGCGACGTCAGCTGGTGGTGGCCCGTCGCCTACTGCATCATCGTGTTCGTGCGCGCGTACTTCGACCTGAGCGCGTACACGGATCTCGCCATCGGCTTCTCCCGTCTGTTCGGGTTCCGGATCATGGAGAACTTCCACTTCCCGTTCTGGCAGAAGAACCTGAGCGAGTTCTGGCACAGCTGGCACATCTCGCTCAGCACCTGGGTGCGCAACAACGTGTACTTCCCGGTGTTCGGCCTCACACGCAAGACCTGGCTGGGACTGTACGCGAGCATGCTGGTGATGGGCCTGTGGCACGCCGTGGACCTCAACTGGACGATGTGGGGCCTCTATCACGGCACCGGGCTCGTGATCGTGGCGAGGTGGGAGCGGTGGAAGAGGGCCCGCAAGAAGAAGAGGAAGAAGGCGGGCCTGCCGCCGGCGGCGGGCTACGAGAAGTTCACGAAGTGGCTCGGCTACCCGGTGACGTTCCTCTACGTCGCGATGGGCTACGCGTTCGTCTCCACCGGCAGCATCACGCAGGCGGGCAGGATCTTCTACATGGCCGTGCGCCTGCCGCTGGCGTGGATCCACGGCATGCTGCCGTGAGCGCGGCCCGCCATGCGCCGGCGTGAACCGCACTGCGCGCTCCGGCGTTTACCTGTGGGACCATGAAGAAGCCGGCTGAGGAGCAGTGTGAGTCCACGTGAGGTCCAGAACACGGGCGGCTGGCGTTCGTTCAGCCGCGGCTTCCACCAGCGGCATCCGCTGGTGCTGGCCGCGGCGGCCCTCGTCACGGTGCTCGCCCTGCTCCTCCTTCAAGGGGTGCTGTTCCGGGGCGGCCTCACCGCTGTGGACGAGGGCCGCCTCCTGCGCATCACCCACGACGACTACGTGCACGTCTCGGTCAAGGTCCAGGAGCTGAAGAAGGACCCGCCGAAGACCCGCACCGTCTACCTCTTCGGCGGCTCCGGCACCATGGAGTGCTTCGTCAGCGAGGCGTCGCTCGGCGCGGCGATCTCGCGCGACGCCGGCCAGCCGGTCCGGGTCGTCAGCCTGGCCGCGCACCAGGAGAGCATGGGCATGACGCTGGCACTCGTCGACAACCTGCCGGCGGGCCCGGCCACGCTGGCCATCGGGCTGGCCCCCATCCGCGTGACCGGCAAGCCCGCACGCGACGCGTCCCTGCTCGGCGGCCACGAGCTGCTCGTGCGCAGCAGCCGCCTCGAGCAGCTCAGCCCCAAGTACTTCGGCCGTCCCGCGCCGCGGACGGGGGCCATCCCGGGCATCTTCGACTACGTCGGGTCCTACCTGCGCGAACGCGCGACCAGCGACGCGCCCTGGGGCACCCGGATCACCTACGCCACGCACTACTACCCCTGGGGAGCCAAAGGGCACACGCAACTCGGCAAGCGCCGCAACGTGCTCTACGTGCTCGCCAAGGACGTCACGCTGTACCGCAAGTACGGCGACTACAACTTCGCCATGCTCGAAGAGATCCTGAAGCTCGCGCGTGAGCGTGGCTTCGACGTGGTCCTCTACGACCAGCCGCTCAACGCCTCGGCGGCCGGACCCACCTGGAACGGCGTGGTGCCGGCGTACCGCAAGCGCGCGACGGATCTCGCGCGGCGCTACGGAGTGCCCTACGTGCACATCGAGCGCAAGGTCAAGCTCGTGGACCAGGACTTCGCCGACCTCTTCCACCTGCTCGCCCCGGCGCGTCTCAAGTGGCAGCCGGTGATGGCGCGTCAGATCGCCGCGACCTTGCCTCACCCGGCCGAGCCGCTCGCGCAGCGCCCGAGGGCGAACGGCACGACCCTGCGCTGACGCCTGCCGGAGAGCCTCACGCCCCGCTCGAGCTGCTGCCGCCGCCGGGCTGTCGTCAGCCGACGGGGAGGCCGAGCAGGACCTGGAGCTTCTCGCGTACCAGGGCGACCGCGTCGCTCGTCGCCGGGCACATCAGCCTCACTCCGCAGGCGCGCACGTCGATGCTGGTGACGCGGTCCGCGAGGATGACTCCTCCCGTGCCCAGAGCAGGCGGGACCGTGACCTCGAAGGGACCGTCCTCCGGCTCGTCCGCGATGGGGCAGACGATGGCGCGGCCGGTCTTCGCGCTGTAGGCGGCCGGGGAGAGCACGAACGCGGGGCGCGTCCGGCACGTGCCCGGCATGCTCCGGGAACGCCCTCCCCAGGGTGACATCCTGACGAGGACGATGTCTCCGCATCCCGGGGTCCAGGCCGCCCGCGCGTTCACCTGCCGCAGTCCCGGCTGGCGTCCGCCGGGCGCCACTCCAGGCCGGCGTGCTGGTTCTCCGGCGTCACGCGGGCGAGCATGCGATCGAGAGTGAGGGCGTCCGGAAGCGGCCTGAGCACGAGACAGCCGTCCTCGATGTGGACCTCGACGGTGGAGCCTTCCTCAAGCCCGACCTGTCGCGCGAGCGGGACGGGGATCCTGACGCCCAGGCCCCAACCCCAGCGCAGGATCCTTCTGGTGGCGCAGCCGCGAGAGGTCCTGGTGGTCATGTACTTGCCTCCTCTCCTCACGGATATCCATCGGCTACATGTCGACAGATCGCCCCGGCGGCCGTCTCGCCGCGGGACTGTATCCGCCGGCTACATGTGGACAGAGGTAGCGGACAGCACGCTACCGCGACCCGCGTCGGACGAGGAAGGATGACGAGTGGCGTCGCGGGTGGACGTTTCGGCGCTGGTGGACCTTCGAGGGCGGCCAGGCGCAGGCGCGCGTGAAGCCGCGGCGCCAGCGCAGGCGCGTGAAGCGCGGCGCGGCGCCGGCGGGAGCGCCGCGCGGAGCTACGCGCGCGGCACGAAGCGCTGCGCGTCCCAGGCGCCCTCCGAGAGGCGCCGCGTGATCGCGGCGGCCAGGCGGGCGCCGGCCTCCGCGTCCTCGGGCTGCGCGACCTCGAACGCGGAGTGCATGTTGCGCACCGGGATGCTGAACGAGAGTGTCGCCGCGCTGCCGGCGGCCATGAGCTCCTCGGCGTCCGTGGAAGTGCTGCCGGGCATGGCCTTGATCTGGCACGGGATGCCCTCCTCCTCGGCCACCTCGATGGCGAGGTCGGTGAGGGCGAGGTTGCCGCCGGCTCCGCGGTGGATCACCGGGCCGGAGCCGAGCCTGACCTCGCCGCCGAGCTTCTTGGCGTCCAGGCCCGGGTCGTCGCTGGCGAAGTCGACGTCGACGACCATGATGACGTCCGGCCGCCACTTGATGGCCATCGCCTTCGCGCCCATGAACGTGGTCTCCTCGTGCACCGTGAGCAGCGCGGTGAGGTCGGCCGCGGAGGGGGACGCCTGGTAGTGCTCGAGCGCGCGCAGGCAGACGTAGACTCCGGCGCGGTTGTCGAAGGCCGGCGAGGCGTAGCGGCCGCCGGCCAGCGGCAGGAAGTTCGGCGGGAACGTGATGGGATCGCCGATCCTCACCCGCTCCAGCGCCTGCTCCCGACTTGAGCAGCCGATGTCCAGCCACTGGTCGCTGAGGTCCGGAGCCTTGGCGCGCTCTTCCTTGCTCATCTTGTGCGAGGGCTTGCGGCCGACGACACCGTTCACGTCGCCCTCGCGGCCGTGGACGACGAGGTTGCGGCCGGGGAGCAGCTGCGGGTCGACGCCGCCGATCTTGTCGAACGAGACGAAGCCGTTGTCGTCCACGTACGTGACGATGAGCCCGATCTGGTCGGCGTGCGCGGTGACGACGACGTGCGGCGCGCCCTCCCCCTTGACGGTGCCCCAGACGTTGCCCAGCGGGTCACCCTCCGGGGCGGACAGCGCGGCGAGGCGCTGCCGGACCAGGTCCAGCACGGGAGCTTCGAAGCCGGTGGGAGCGGGGGCGGCGCAGAGGTCGCGCAGCAGGTCCAGGTCGGTCGCCATGAGTCCCTCCGGGGTCTGTGGTGTGGTGAAGCAGCCGGTGGCGCTTCGTCGCCGGCCTCAGGCATCCTACCCGCTCCTGTCGCGCGGCGACATCCGGCGCCGTCGGCTCGGGACGCGGAGGCGAGGGCGCGACGAGGCCGGGGGGTGATATCGTCGCGCCATCGAGACGTCGGCCGGACAGGACCGGCGGCCACGACGCCGCCGCTCAGCCCAGCGTCAGCGCCAGCTGCGGCGCCGGCGCGGCGTCGCGCTCCTCCTCGTCGCCGTCCTCGCGGTCCTGGTCATCTGGCGTGCCGCCGCCTGCGGCGGCTGTGGCTGCGGCGGCGGGGATGAGCAGCCGGCCCAGGCCGGGCCGGTGCCGGCGCCGCCCGCCCCGGCCGTGGCCGGCGACGGCGTCAAGGTCGGCACGTTCCTGGGCAATTACGGGCGCCGGTACTACGGGCAGGGCCCGGCGCCCAAGCACCTCGACGTCATCTGGAAGGTCCGGCTCGGCAGCGGGCTGAGCTCGGGCAAGCACGAGAAGGACGACCCCAGCGAGTACGCGGGAAGCGGCTGGACCGGGCAGGCCAACGTGGTCGTCGACGGCGGCAAGACCTACGTCGTGGCCAGCGGCTACGACTACAACCTGCGCAAGATCGACGCCGCCAGCGGCAAGGTCGTCTGGGCGTACAAGTTCGACGACATCATCAAGAGCAGCCCGTCGGTCTTCAAGAACCCCTCACCGACGGGCCCGGACGACCGCTACGTCGTCGTCGCCGGCTCCCGGCGCGGCTACCCCAAGGCCATGGACGACCCCTCGGTCGCGCCGCTGCGGGCGGTGACGTTCGGCAGCGGCACCGAGCTCTGGCGGCAACCGGTGCCGCGGACGAAGAACTACAGCCGTGACTGCGACGGCAGCGGCTTCTACTACGACGGCGCCTTCTTCATCGGCGTCGAGAGCGGCTGGTTCTACGCGCTCGACCCCATCAGGACCACCCGCTGGGCGGGCGGCGAGAAGCCGGTCGTCGACCACCAGACCCTGCTCCTGGGCGACCAGCGTAACGTCAACCACAAGGACGACCTCGCCCTCGAGGCCTCGGCTGCGGCGCTGGGCGAGAATCTCTACATCGCCTCCGGCGCCGGCCACGTCTACGGCCTCCGGCGTTCGGACCTCAAGGTCGTGTGGGACTACTACGTCGGCACGGATGTCAACGCGACTCCGGTGCCGACCCGGAAGGGGCTCCTGCTGCAGGGCGTCGAGAAGCAGTACGTCAAGGGCAAGGGCGGCATGCTGGCCCTCGACCCGGCGAAGCCGCCGGACAAGGCCACCGTGTGGTTCTTCCCGACCGGCGACCGCAAGGTGGGCGACTGGGCCGGCGGCGTGGTCGGCTCGGCGGCGGTCAACGACACGTACAACGCGAGCGGTGAGTACCCGGCTCTGTGCGCGTTCAACGCGATCGACGGCTACCTGTACGTGGTCTCGCAGGACGTCATGGCAGGCAAGACGGTCGCGGGGCCCATGCTGCAGAAGGGGTGGAAGACCCCGGTGCGGGTCGCGCGGGAGTGGAACGGCGGCGCCATCTCGACGCCGATCATCGTGGGCGACACGCTCGTCAGCGCCGGCTACGACCAGCGCGTGCACCTCTACGACATCGTCTACACGCCGGCGCAGGAGGGGGACGCCGGCGCGCTCCCGAGCGCGGCGCGCGACGGCAACTACTGGACGGTGACGCTCGAGGAGCGCGACCAGTTCTTCGCCGGCGGCGGGTTCGAGTCGACGCCCACGCTCTGGGACGGGCGCGTGTACGTGGGCTGCCGCGACGGCTTCTTCTACTGTCTCGGCGACAAGAAGTAGCGCGCCCGGACGAGCGGCCGCGGGCGCGTCAGTACCTCACCATGAGCTTGCGGGTCGCGGCCGTGAGACCGTCGACGGTGAGCTCGAACATGGGGAAGACCTCTCGGACCTTGCGGATCGTCACGCTGCCGTAGGCGCGGTCCCAGTCGGCCTCCGGGATGGTGTTGAGCCACACGGAGTGGTCGAAGTGGCGGCGCAGGCGGCGCAGCCACTCGATGCCGGGCTCGTCGTTGCCGTGGCCCCACCAGATGATGCCGTCACGGGCCATGAGCTCGCTGGGCGCCATGGCCGCGTCGCCGACGATGATGAGCTTGTAGTCGCTGGGGAGCTCCTGGAGCACGCGCCGCGTGGAGATCGCCTCCGACGACGTCATGCGCGTGCTCGTGTAGAGCCAGTCGTAGACGCAGTTGTGGAAGTAGTAGAAGCGCAGGTCCTTGAAGTGGCTGCTGCGGTTCACGGCGCTGAAGAGCTGGCTGCAGAGGCGGATGTAGGGGTGCATGGAGCCGCCGACGTCCATGAGCAGCAGCACCTTGACGGCGTTCTTGCGGCTCTTGCGCCAGACGAGGCTGAGGCGGCCGGCGTTGCTCGCCGTCTCCTCGATGGTCTCGTCGAGGTCGAGCTCGTCGGGCACGCCTTCGTTGCGCGACGAGAGCTGCCGCAGGCGCCGCAGGGCGAGCTCGAACTGCCGCACGCCGACCTCCTGGTCGGTGCGGTAGCCGCGGTAGCGGCGCTCCCCTGCGACCTTGACGGCGCTCATGTTGCGGCTCTCTCCGCCCACGCGGATGCCGCCGGGGTGGAACCCGGAGTGGCCGAAGGGACTGGTGCCGCCGGTCCCCACCCACTTGTTGCCGCCGTGGTGGGCCTCGGTCTGCTCCTTGAGGCGCTCCTCAAAGAGCTTCTGGAGCGCCTCGAGGTCGAGGTCCTCGAGCGCGGCGGCCAGCGTGCGCCGCTCCTCGTCGCTGAGCCCCGGCATCGTCAGCGGGTCGGAGAGCCAGTCCCAGACCTCGTCCTCGATCTCCACGGGCGTCTCGATGCCCCTGAACATGTGCGCGAACGCCTGGTCGTACTGGTCGAAGTACGCCTCGCTCTTGACCAGGACGCTGCGCGCTACCGCGTAGAACTCGTCGAGGCCGGCGGGGACGAGGCCCAGGGCCAGCCCGCGCATGAGCGCGAGCCACTCCGTGACCGTGACCGGCACTCCGTAGGAGCGCAGCAGGAAGAAGAAGTCGGTGAACACGGCCGCCGGACCGGCGTCAGCGGCGCCGGTTCGAGGCCAGCGCCCGCTGCGCGACGTCCACGTCGTGGTCCTTCTTGAGCAGCACGCCCATGAACGGCAGGCGCGCGGCGATCTCCCGGGGGTCGACCCCGCCGCGCTCCAGCGCCTGCACCCAGTCGATGAGCTCGCTGGTGCTGGGCTTCTTCTGCAGGCCGGGCAGGTCGCGCAGCCAGTAGAAGGCCTGCATGGCGAGGTCGAGGAGCCGCTTGTCGAGGCCCGGCACGTGGACGCGCACGATGCGCTCCATCATCGCGTCGTCGGGGAACTCGATGTAGTGGAACACGCAACGCCGCAGGAACGCGTCGGGCAGCTCCTTCTCGGCGTTGGACGTGATGAGCACGATGGGCCGCTGCGCGGCCTTGATCGTCTCGCGGGTCTCGGGGATGTGGAACTCCATCTGGTCGAGCTCCCACAGGAGGTCGTTGGGGAACTCGAGGTCGGCCTTGTCGATCTCGTCGATGAGGAGCACGACACGCTCCTCCGCGGAGAAGGCGCGCCCCAGCATGCCGAGCTTGATGTACCGGGCGATGTCGCTCACGTCGCTGTCGCCGAACTGGCCGTCGTAGAGGCGCTGGACGGTGTCGTAGACGTAGAGGCCGTCCTGCGCCTTGGTCGTCGACTTCACGTTCCAGATGAGGAGCGGCAGGTCGAGGCCCTTGGCGATGCTCTGGGCGAGCATCGTCTTGCCGGTGCCCGGCTCGCCCTTGATGAGCAGCGGGCGGCTGAGCTGGACGGCGACGTTGACGGTCTGCATGAGGTCGGGCGCGGCGATGTAGTCGCTGGTGCCCGTGTACGTGAAGGACTGGCTCATGGCGTGCGCTTTCGGTCGTTGACGTGAGCGGGGGGCGCCGGAGCGGCACCCTCGGAAGTCTATCAGAGGCCCCTTGCCGAACGGCGTGAACGGCCGGCTGAACGGCGGGCGTCCGAGGCGACCGCCGCCTCTTCGGGTACAACCCACACGAGCCGTCGATGTCTACCAGAGGGGGAGGACATGAGACCGCCGACCGCCGACCTTTCCGTCGAGAGCACCTTCGCGCACTGCGAGCTGCTCGAGCCGCTGAGCGAGGCACAGATCGAGGCCCTGGCCGAGCACGGCCGCATGGTCACGGTGAAGGAAGGTGAGACCCTGTTCGACGCGGACACCGCGGCCCACAGCCTGTTCGTGGTCGCCAGCGGGAGGCTGGCGATCAGGCTGGCCGCGCCGTCCGGCCGCGTCGTCGAGGTGGTGGAGGTGGGCCAGTACGGGATCTCCGGATGGTCGTCCGTCGTGGCGCCGCACGTCTACGTGGCCACCGCCTGGGCGCTGGAGGACAGCGCCGTGGCCGCGATCTCAGCCGACGAGGTCGAGGCCATCCTGCTGCGCGAGCCCGAGGCCGGCTACCAGGTGATGAAGAAGCTGGCCGGCCTGGTCTCGCTGCGCCTGCGCGACCTCAAAGAAGAGCTCATCGAGATCCTCGAGGACTGACGCCCGCTCCGGAGCGCCGCCGGGCGGGCACACCGCGGAACGCCGCCCGGCGGACCCGGGAGCGCCGCCCGGCGGACCCACCGGGGAGCGCTGCCCGGCCGCCCCCCGCGGAGCGCCGCCGGCGGCGGGAGTGCCTGCAGGGCCGCTCTCGCTGAGGTCTCAGATAGCGCCTGTGTTGTGGTCACATCTCGCCGGCGGAGGGGGCGAATGTGGCCGGTGACCACAACTGATCGAGTGCGGCCGGAATTGTGACCCCATCGGTGGTGTGAGATATGGTCACCGGTCAGAGCGCCCGTCGAGGCTCTCTGCCTCGGTCCGCCGGGCGATCTCCTTCAAGTCGACCGTGTCCCAGGAGTCTTGACGGAGGCCGAGGGCAGGCTTAGGATGTCCGCAATGTGACCTAGACGTCCGCAATGCGAGCTACGGGAAGAGCCGCGCCTCCGCGCCATTCTGCGCATCCCTCAGGCTCAAGCACAAGACAGACCGCCGGCCAGCGCGTACCAGCTGAAGGAGAGGACCACATGGGAGAGGTAGTCCGACTGACGAACTCGTCGACCGGCGGGCCGGTCTTCGTCTACGTCGAGGACGGCAAGATCGTCCGCATCACGCCGATGGACTTCGACGACGCGGTCGACGCGTCGTCCTGGAAGATCGAGGCGCGCGGGCGGGCCTTCCAGCCCCCGCGCAAGACCACCTACTCGGTCTACACCGCCGGCTTCAAGTCCATGATCTACTCCGACAAGCGCATCATGACGCCACTCAAGCGCGTCGACTTCGACCCGGGCGGCGAGCGCAACATCCAGAACCGCGGTGTCAGCGGGTACGAGCCCATCTCCTGGGACGAGGCCACCGACATCGTGGTGAGCGAGATCAACCGCGTGAAGCGCGAGGCCGGCCCCGCGGCGATCCTCTCCAGCCCGAGCTCCCACCACATGTGGGGCAATGTGGGCTATCGCCACAGCACCTACTTCCGCTTCATGAACATGATGGGCTTCACCTACGCCGACCATAACCCCGACAGCTGGGAAGGCTGGCACTGGGGCGGCATGCACATGTGGGGCTTCAGCTGGCGCCTGGGCAACCCCGAGCAGTACGACCTGCTCGAGGACACGCTGCAGAACACCGAGATGATCGTCTTCTGGTCCTCCGACCCGGAGACCAACACGGGCATCTACGCGGCGCACGAATCCACGGTGCGCCGCCAGTGGATGAAGGACCTCGGCATCAAGATGGTCTTCATCGACCCGTTCTACAACCACACCGCCGGCCTCATCGGCGACAAGTGGTTCTCGCCCAAGATCGGCACCGACCACGCGCTGTCCTTCGCCATCGCCTACACCTGGCTCACGGAGGACACCTACGACAAGGAGTACGTGGCCACGCACGCCCACGGCTTCGACGAGTGGGCCGAGTACGTGCTCGGCAAGACCGACGGCGTGCCCAAGACCTGCGAGTGGGCCGAGGCCGAGAGCGGCGTGCCCGCCTGCGAGATCCGCGCGCTCGCGCGCGAGTGGGCCAAGCGCAAGACGATGCTCGCCGCCGGCGGCCTCGGCGGCTGGGGCGGCGCCTGCCGCGCCTCGCACGGCATCGAGTGGAGCCGCGGCATGATCGCCCTCGCCACCATGCAGGGCATGGGCAAGCCGGGCAGCAACATCTACTCGACCACGCAGGGCACCCCGGTCGACTACGACTTCTACTTCCCGGGGTACGCCGAGGGCGGCATCTCCGGCGACGCCGAGAACTCGGCCGCCGGCTTCAAGTTCGCCTGGCGCATGTTCGACGGCAAGACCACGTTCCCGAGCCCGTCGAACATCAACACCGCGGCCGGCCAGCACATCCCGCGGCTGAAGGTGCCGGAGTGCATCATGGACGGCCAGTTCAAGTGGTCCGGCAAGGGCTTCGCCGGCGGCGACATCCAGCACCAGATGCACCAGTACGAGTACCCGGCTCCGGGCTACCCGAGGATCAAGATGCTCTGGAAGTACGGCGGCCCGTGGATCGGCACGATGACGGCCACCAACCGCTACGCGCAGATGTACACGCATCCCGGCCTCGAGTTCGTCGTGAGCCAGTCCATCTGGTTCGAGGGCGAGGTGCCGTTCGCGGACATCATCCTGCCGGCCTGCACCAACTTCGAGCGCTGGGACATCAGCGAGTTCGCCAACTGCTCCGGCTACATCCCGGACACCTACGGCCAGTGCAACCACCGCGTGATCTCCCTCCAGGCCAAGTGCATCGAGCCCCTCGGCGAGTCCAAGTCGGACTACCAGATCTACGCGATGCTCGCCGAGAAGCTCGGCATCGGCCCGATGTTCACGGAGGGCAAGGACGAGCTCCAGTGGGTGGAGCAGTACTACAACGCCACCGACATGCCCAGGCACATGACCTTCGCCGAGTTCAAGGAGAAGGGCTACTTCGTGGTGCCGGACAACCCGGAGCGCAAGAAGACGCCTGCGCTCCGCTGGTTCGCCGAGGACCGCGAGAAGGACACCCCCGACTGGGGCCCGCGTCTCAACAACCAGGTGGGCCGCAAGGGCCTGCAGACGCGCACCGGCAAGGTCGAGTTCATCGCCTCGAGCATCAAGAACTTCGAGGACCAGGGCTACGTCGACGAGCACCGCCCGGCGATGCACACCTATGTGCCCGCGTGGGAGGGCCCGGCCTGCGAGCTCGCCAAGAAGTACCCGCTCGGCATGCTCTCCCCGCACCCGCGCTTCTCGTTCCACACCATGGGTGACGGCAAGGACAGCTTCATGAACGACATCAAGGACCACCGCGTGCTCGTGGACGGCTGGTACTACTGGATCATCCGCCTGAACAAGGTGGACGCCGAGGCCCGCGGCATCAAGGCGGGCGACCTCGTCCGCGCCTACAACGACCGCGGCTCCGTCATCGTCTGCGCCCAGGTCGGCGAGCGCGTCCAGCCCGGCACCGTGCACACCTACGAGTCCTGCGCCGTCTACGACCCGCTGGGCACACCCGGCAAGTCGGCCGACCGCGGCGGGTGCATGAACATCCTGTCGCCCGACCGGTACATGTCCAAGTACGCCTGCGCCATGGCTCCCAACACGGCTCAGGTCGAGGTCGAGAAGTGGGACGGCGGCATCTACGAGACTGCTTGAGGCAGGGCCGTCGAGGCTGCCGTCCGAGCATGACCGACAAGGAGTCAGTGAAGTGAAGCAATGGTACAAAGTCATCGACGTGGCCAAGTGCCACGACTGCAACAACTGCTTCATGGCCGACAAGGACGAGTTCGTCGGCAACGACTGGCCGGGCTACACCTACGCGCAGCCCCGCCACGGCCACCGCTGGGTGGATATTCTCCGGCGCGAGCGCGGCCAGTACGCGCGCAACGACGTGGCGTACCTGCCGGTGCCGTGCCAGCAGTGCGAGGAGGCGCCGTGCATCGAGGCCTCCGGCGGCGCCTTCTATCGCGCGTGACGACGGCATCGTCCTGATCGACCTGGAGAAGGCCAAGGGGCAGAAGGACGTGCTCGGCTCCTGCCCCTACGGCGCCATCTGGTACAACGACGAGAAGGACGTCCCGCAGAAGTGCATCTTCTGCGCCCACCTGCTGGACGACCCTTCGTGGACGCCCTGCACGACGCGCTGCACGCACTCGTGCCCGACCGAGGCGATGGCGACCTACCTGGTCGAGCCCGAGGAGATGCAGCGGATGATCGCGGAGGAGGGCCTGCAGGAGTACCTGCCGGAGCACGGCACCAGGCCGCACACGCTGTACAAGAACCTGCACCGGTTCACCAGGAACTTCATCACCGCGGGGGTGCTGGTGGACGGCGACTGCCACGAGGGCGCGAGCGTGACCTTGAGCTCGGGCGCCGGCGTGGTCGAGACGCAGACCACGAACTTCTTCGGCGAGTTCAAGTTCGACGGCCTCGAGAACGGCGAGTACAGGGTCGACGTGGACGCCGGCGGCAAGCTGCACAGCGCCGGCGTCACCATCGCCGACGAGTCGCGGAACCTGGGGTTCATCGAACTGTAAGCCGTTTGAGGGAGCGAGTCGCTCGGGCGCCCTCGGCGGCCGGCGGAAGGGGCGCGTGCGCGCGATGAGACAGATCGTGGTGTTCAACGGCAGTCCGCGCAAGGACGGCAACACGGTGACGGTGCTGGACCTGATCGCCCGGGGTGCACGCGAGCGGGGGGCGGAGGTCAAGTACTACACCCTGTTCAAGATGAAGTTCATGGCGTGTCAGGGTTGCTTCGCCTGCCGCATGCAGGACGACTGCGTGATCAACGACGAGGTGCGCGAGGCGGTGCGCAAGGTCAAGACGGCGGATGCGGTCGTGATCGGCTCGCCGGTCTACATGATGCAGATGTCCGGCCCCGTCAAGAATCTCTACGACCGGCTGTTCCCGCTGATGGACCAGGAGGGGCGGCCGCGGTTCGGCGCCAAGAAGCTGGTCACGGTGTACTCGCAGAGCCTGGACGACCCCCACGCCTACGACTCGTACTTCGAGTACACGGCGGCGATGTACCCATCGTTCGGGTTCGACTGGGCCGACAACATCGTCTGCGTCAACGCCAACGATCCGGAGAGCGCGGAGCGCGACGAGGCCCTGCGCGCCCGCGCCTACGAGGCGGGCGCGGCGCTCGCGAGGTAGAGGCGCGCGAGGCGTGAGCGGCGGCGGGCGCGGCGGCCGCCGACGGCCGCGCCGACGCAGGCGAGCGCGGACGAGCGCGGACGTCGGTGGCAGCGGAGGAAGTGGCAGCGAGCTTGAACACGCCGGCGAGCGCCGACGTCGACTCTCGCCGCTGGGTCGCTCTGCCGGTGGTCACAGTTCGGTGCTCGATTGTGGTCACAAGAGCGCTTCGTCTGGCGTTGTTGTGGTCTGTGACCACACCGGCCGGCGTGAGAAGCGATTTGTGGTCACATCGACCCCTCGAGATGAGGTCTCACCGCAGAGGGGTCCTCGCTCGAGGGGTCCTCGCCCATCGTCTGTCGGCTCCACGCGACGCTCGGACCGCCCGCGTGGAGCGCCGGTGCTCAGGCGAAGCGCCGGACTCCGGCCATCCGGGTCCTCACAGGAGGCCGAGCGCCCGGAGGTGGGCGAGGCTCGTCCTGATGGAGTCCGGGTTGTCGTGCTCGAGCACCATGCTGGCCCCGGCGGCGCGCGCGGCCGCCACGACCGCCGCCGCGTCGATGACGCCGTCGCCCAGGCCCAGGTGCGGGTCGTCGTGGTCGCCCTCGCCGTGGTTGTCGTGCAAGTGCAGGTGACGCAGCTTCGCGCCGGGGTCGTCCAGCCACTCGTCCAGGCAGCCGCTGATGCTCGCGTGCCCGACGTCCAGGATCAGGCCGAGGCCGCGCAGGTCGAGGTCGCCGGGGTGCGTGAAGTGACTCATCCCGGCGCCCGGCATGTTCTCCACCACGACCTCCACGCCCAGCTCGTCCTGCCAGGTGCGAAGGAGGTCGAACGAACGAGAGAGCTGCGAGACCACGGCCGGGTCGCGCGGCCGGGCGCCCGGCCGCCAGTCGGGGTGCACCACGTAGAGGCGGGCTCCGATCTCGACGCTCGCCTCCAGGTGCCGGCGGTGCTCGTCGAGGGCCTTCTGGCGGAGAGCATCGTCCGGGTCCCAGATGCCGGTGTAGCCGAACGGTCCGTGGACGGTGTAGCGGAGGCCGGAGTCCTGCGCCTCCGCCCGGTTCCGCCTGCTGAGCAGCGTGTGCAGGCCGAACGAGCGGATCTCGGCGGCCGGGGCCAGTTCCGAGATCTGTTCGAGCGCGACGGGCAGCAACTGGTCCGCGTACGCGCTGGTGGAGATGCCGATGTCGGGGAGGTCGCTCACGAGGCTCCAGTATGCCAGAGGCGAGGCTTGGGTGTGGCCGGGGAGGTGGCGCCGGTGGACCGGCTGAGGCCGCTGGCGTCGCGGCGATGACGGGGTGGGGCCGGACGGCGCGGCTTGTCGTTGCGGCGGGCAGGGTAGAAGCGGCGCATGAGGCGGCCGTGAGGGCCGTCGCGGACCGGACGAGGCTGGTGGGCGATGGCTGAGGGATTGGACCAGGGACTGTACGCGCGGGTGGCCGGGCTCGGGCTGGAGATCGCGGGATACCGGATCGAGCGGCGCGACCTGGACGTCTCGAGCGGCTTTCGCCGCGTGACCACCGAGATCGTGCTCGCCGGCGGCGGGCTGGAGGGTCGCGGGGAGGACGTGACCTACGCGGCCGAGGACCACGACGACTACCCGGCGGAGCTTCCGCTGGCCGGGGAGTGGACGCTCGACGCGTTCTCGCGCCACGTGGGGGGCCTGGACCTGTTCCCCGGCAGGCCGCCCCAGCAGGAGTTCTTCCGCCAGTACCGGCGCTGGGCGTTCGAGAGCGCCGCGCTCGACCTCGCCCTGCGTCAGCAGCGGCTGGGGCTGGGCGAGGCGCTGGCGCGTCCCTACGAGCCCGTCCGCTTCGTGGTCAGCACGCGGCTCGACATCAAGCCGTGGCTGGCCGTCGACCCGCGCCTGGAGTTCAAGCTCGACCCGACGCCCGAGTGGGACGAGACGCTGATGCGCGACATCGCCGCGACCGACCGCGTCCGCCAGCTCGACTTCAAAGCGTTCTACACCGGCTCACCCGTGGACAATCCGCCCGATCCCGTGCAGTACGGACTGGTGAGCGCGACGTTCCCCGGCGCGGTGCTGGAGGACCCGGTGCTGGAGGGTCCGGCGCGTGACGTGCTGAAGGGCCAGGAGGCGCGGTTCAGCTTCGACGCGCCGATCCACTCCTGGCAGGACGTGGAGTCTGTGACCGCCCGGGTGCGGGCGGTCTGCGGGTCCGCGTGCGAAGGGTTCGTGCTGCGCCACCTGAACATCAAGCCGTCGAGGTTCGGGAGCGTGAGCGCGCTGCTCGACTGCGTGGAGCGCGCGCAGGCCGCCGGCATGGACCTGTACGGCGGCGGCCAGTTCGAGCTGGGCATCGGCCGCGACCAGATCCAGGCCCTCGCCAGCCTCCTCTACCCGGACGGGCCCAACGACGTCGCGCCCCGCGAGTACCACGGCGAGGCGCACGCCGGCGTGCCGGCCAGCCCGCTGGAGCCGCTGGCTGAGCAGGGGCCGGGGTTCGGGTTCGCGTTCGAGGTCTGAACGCCGCTCCGGTCGCCGCCGCGCCTGGGCGACTCCCGAGCGGTCGTGCTACCGTCGGGCGCATGATCGGACGGGAGCAGGAGATGGCCGCCGCGTGCGCGGCGCTGGGCGGCGGCCTGCACCTGCTGCTCGAGGGCCCGGTCGGCTCGGGCAAGACGACCTTGGCCGTGGAGGCCTGCCGCCGGCTCGGGCGGCACACCATCCGCGTCGACGGGGACGAGCGGTTCTCCGAGAGCCGGCTGGCCGGCTGGTTCGACCCGCCGCTCGTGCTCCGTCTGGGCTACGGGGAGGGCTCGTTCGTCCCCGGTCCGCTGGTGCGCGCCATGCGGGAGGGCAGCGTCCTGTTCCTCAACGAGCTGAACCGGCTGCCGGAGGCGGCGCAGAACCTGCTGCTGCCGGCGCTGGACGAGCAGGTCGTGCAGGTGCCGCACCTCGGGCCGGTGCGGGCGGCCGCCGGGTTCCTCGTGGTCGCGACGCAGAACCCGGCGGAGTACGTGGCGACCGGGCACCTCTCGGAGGCGCTGCGCGACCGGTTCGAGCACCTCGCGGTGGGCTACCAGACGGCCGCGGAGGAAGAGGAGATCGTGGTCGCCGCGACCGGCTGCGCCGACGCGGAGCTGGTGCGCGCCGCTGTGCGCGTGGTGCGGGGAACGCGGCTGCACTCCCGTGTGCGCCGCGGCGCGTCGGTGCGCGGCGCGCTCGCGATCGTGGACCTGGCCGCCCGGCAGGACGGCGCCGTGCACGAGGGCGGCGAGAAGCAAGGGCAGCCGCGGCGGCGCGCAGGATGACCGTGCACGCCGCGGCGGCGCGCAGGATGACCGTGCGCGGCGCCGTGGCGCGCTCGCCGAGCGGCTGCGGGCGGCGGCGGAGACCGCGCTGGCCACCCGCGTGGAACTGCGCGACGGCGAGGTCGGGCTAGGCGAGGTGCTCGACGAGCTCGTGGAGCTGGTCGTCGTGCGTGGGGAGGACCCGGATGAGGTCGCCGCCGTGCTGTGGGGCAGGCCTGCCGACGGGCGGCCGGCGCGGGGAGCGGCCGCGCCCGAGCGCGGCGAGCGCCGCGGCGCGGAGGAGCGCGTGGCGGAGCGCCGTCTCGAGCCGGTCGCCTGCACGCTGGAGGATCGCCGCGTGCTGGCGGAGCAGCTGCGCGCGGCTCCCGAGGATCTGGACGGCTGGCGGCTCGCCGGCGACCTGAGCGCGGGCGCGCTCAGCCATGCCGGCGCAGCGCGCCTACCTGTGCGCGCAGCAGCTCGCAGCCTCGGCGGTGCTGCAGCGCGCAGCGCGGCTGGTGGGGCCGCTCAAAGCGGCGACCACGAGCGTCCGCGAGCCGCTGGTCGAGCCCTGGGGCGGCGAGCTCGACGTGGAGGCGACCGTCGAGAACCTGCTGGGAAAGCCGTACCCGGAGCCCGGCGACCTGATCGTGCGGCGGCGCGTCGACCGCAGGCATCAGGTGGTGCTCATGGTCGACACGTCGCTGAGCATGGCGGGGGAGAAGATGGCGCTCGCCACGGTTGCGGCGGCCGTGCTCGCGCTGAAGCTTCGGACGGGCGACCTCGCCGTGGTGCTGTTCGCGGACGGCGCGCGGACGGTGCTGCGGTTCCGCGAAGAGGTCGAGCCTGCCGAGCTCGTGCGCCGCATGCTCGCGGTGCCCTGCGGCGGTGGCACGGATATCGCTGCCGCGCTCCGGCTCGGACACGCCGAGCTCCAGCACGGCCGCGACCCCGGTCGCTGCGGTCTGCTCGTCAGCGACGGCGTGTTCACGAGCGGCGCCGACCCGCTGGCGGCGGCGGGCCGCTTCGGCGAGTTGCACGTGCTGCTCATGGAGGAGCGGGAGCGACGGGAGCCGGAGGCGCCGGTCACCAGCTGGATCTCGCCGCGACTGGCGGTGGGCGAGGCTATCGCCCGGGCGGCGGACGGTGGCCTGGTGCGGGTCGACGGCTTCTCCGCGCTGCCGCGCCGCATGCTCGAGGTGGCGGACCGCGTCTTGCGATAGGGTGCCGGCGCGCAGGGGCGACAAGGGAGCTTTGAAGGAGTGGAGCGATGACCGAAGCGGACGGTGACGGACGCGGCCAGGATGGGCCGCGCGGCCCGGCCGCCGATCTGATCGCGCGCGGCCTCGCGGCCGGCGCGAGCGCCGCCGCGCTGCTGCGGCCGGACCAGGTCGTGACGGCCGAGTGGGTGCGCTGGAAGTGCCTGTACGGGTGCCCTGTGGCGGGCCGCTGCCTGACCTGCCCGCCACATTCGCCGGCTCCTCAGGAGACCCGGCGCGTGCTCGACGAGTACCAGAGCGTGCTCCTGCTGCGCTTCGACGTGCGCCCCGAGCGCGCCGAGTGGCTCAAGTCGGCGCCGTGGGTGCTGGGCACGGCCCTGGCCCTCGAGCAGGAGCTCTTCGTGGCCGGCCACCACAAGGTGTTCGCCATCGCCGGCGGGCGGGCGTGCGACCTCGACGAGGCGTGCGGCACGCCCGAGACCTGCGCGAGCCGCGAGCGCCTGCGGCCGGGGCTCGCCGGCTGCGGCATCGACGTGTTCGGCACCAGCGCGAACGCCGGCTGGCCCCTCGAAGTGGTCGCGGCGCAGGGTGAGCCGTATCATCGCTACGCACTCATCCTTGTGGATTGATCTACGGAAGAGCTAGTGAGCGCCGAGCGCGCCGAAGGCGACATCGCGAGAGCGTACTGACACGCGGACGACAGGTGACGACATGACCCCCATCAGGCAGATCCAGGAGCAGCACGGCATCATCGGCCGTGAGGACGAGCTCGCGACGGCGCTCGCGGTGCTGGGCGCGGGGCGTCACCTGCTGCTCGAGGGTCCTGTCGGCGTGGGCAAGACCACCGTCGCGCTGGCCGTCTGCGGCCACCTCGGGCGGGACACGGTGCGGGTGGACGGCGACGACCGCTACTCGGAGAGCAAGCTCACCGGCTGGTTCGACCCGCCCCTGGTGCTCAAGCAGGGGTACGGGGAGGAGGCGTTCTTCGCGGGTCCCCTGGTGGAGGCCATGCGCGGCGGCAAGGTGCTGTTCATCAACGAGCTGAACCGCATGCCGGAGAGCGTGCAGAACGTGCTCCTGCCGGCGCTCGACGAGCGGCTCCTGCAGCTGCCCCACATCGGCGAGATCCGGGCGGCCGAAGGGTTCCAGGTGGTGGCGACGCAGAACCCCGTGGAGTACGTCGCCACGGGCCACCTCTCCGAGGCGCTGCGCGACCGGTTCGAGCACCTGGCGCTGGACTACCAGGGCGCGGACGAGGAAGCGTCGATCGTGGTCGCCGAGACCGGCTCCGACGACGCCCAGCTCGTGCTCTCGGCCGTGCGGCTCACGCGGGCGACGCGGCTGCACCCGCGCTTCCGCAAGGGCGCGTCCGTGCGCGGCGCCATCTCCACGGTGGCCATCGCCGAACGGCTCTGGGCCGAAAGCCGGGACGCCTGCGGCGCCGTGAGCCGCGAGACGCTGCGCCGCGCGGCCGAGGCCGCGCTCACCACCCGCGTCGACCTGCGCGACGACATCGACGCGGACTTCGCCGCGGCGCTCGACGAGCTCATGGAGCTCGTCGTCGAGCGCGGCGAAGACCCGGACGTCGCCCTCGCGCCGGCGGCGTCCCCCCCAAAAGCCTGAGCTCATCCGCCGGGGCTCCGCTCCGGCACGGAGGCCGCGTGGAAGTCCGCGGCCTGCCCACGTGCGCCCCGGAACCGCCGGCCGGCGACGCCCCGCTCCAGGCGCTGGCCGAGCGGTACCGGGTCGACCCGGAGGCGCTGGACGGCTGGACGATCGCGACCAACCTCACGCGGAGCGGCTGCCGCATCGTCGACCCCGGCCTGCGCTACTACGCGGAGCGGCTGGCGGCGCGCGCGGTGCTGCAGAAGGCCGCGCGCCTGGTCGGCCCGCTGCGCTCCGCGACCCACACCGTGCGCGAGCCGATGCTCGAGCCCTGGGGCGGCGAGCTGGACGTGGAGTCGACGCTCGACAACCTGCTCGGCAAGCCGTACCCGGAACAGGGCGACTGGGTCGTGCGGCGGCGGGTCGACCGCCGCCACCAGGTGGTGCTCATGGTCGACACGTCGCTCAGCATGAGCGGCGAGAACATGGCGGTCGCCGCCGTTGCCGCCGCGGTCCTCGCGCTCAAGCTCCACCCCGAGGACCTCAGCGTGGTCGTGTTCGAGGACAAGGCCAACGCGGTGACGCACCTGGACGTGCCGGACGCGCCGGAGGAGGTGGTCCGGCGCATGCTCGACCAGCCGGTGCGCGGCTACACCAACGTCGAGGCCGCGCTGGCGCTCGGCGCAGCCGAGCTGGAGCGCGGCCGGAACCCGCGCCGGAGCGGACTCCTCATCACCGACGGCGTCGTCACCGCCGGCGGAGACCCGCGGCCGCTGGCCCACCGGTTCCCCCACCTCGTCGTCCTGCTCACGGAGGACTACAAGATGAACCCGGAGCTCTGCCGCGAGCTGGCCGACGCCGGGCGCGGCGACGTCTTCCCGGTGCGCACCTTCCGCGACCTGCCGGCTCGACTGCTCGACGTCACCAACCGCATCCTGCGCTGACCGGGCGCCGCGCTCACCGGGCGGGTGCGGTAGACTGACGCGGTCGTCGTCTCCGGCCGGACGTCGCTTGCGCCGCCCGGCCTTTCCGATCTGAGGAGTGTGTCCGTGGCCCTGTTCGGCCCCCCCAACGTCGCCAAGCTCGACGCGAGAGGCAAGATCGACGGCCTCGTCAAGGCCGCCAAGTACAAGAAGGACCCGGCGGTCGCGGAGGCTGCGAGGGTGGCTCTGGAGGGCTACCTGGACCAGATCATCCAGCGGCTGCAGACCAAGAACATCGTGCAGCTCAACACCTCGCGCGACGCGCTGGTGGTCATCGGGCCGGCGGCGCGGGACAAGCTGATCTTCATCGTCAAGAACGGGCACCTGCACCGGCGCCAGGACGCCGCCTACGTGCTGGGCATGATGAAGGACCCGGAGGCGGTCGAGCCCCTCTGCCTGGCCATGCACAACCCCGACCCCCTGCTGCGCCTGATCATCGTCGAGGCGCTCGGCAAGATAGGGGACAAGCGCGCCGCCGACACGCTGCGGCGCGCGACGCTCGACGTGGACCAGTCGGTGGCCGGGGCGGCGCGCAAGGCCCTCAAGAAGATGGGTGCGGCGGGTACGACCTGACGGCAGGTGGAGGTCCGCGGGCTGGTGTGTGAATGCGGGTACAACGTTCCCTGACATGACCGGCAGCGATGACATGACGACGATGCTCAGCGGTGAGTCGTTCTCGCGCCTCGTGCGCGCCGGCGCGCTGGCCGTGGTGCGCGAGCAGGAGGCGCTGAACCGGATCAACGTGTTCCCGGTGCGCGACGCGGACACGGGCGCCAACCTGGCGGCGACGCTCAGGGCGGCGGCGTCCAGGCTCGGGAGCGCCGCTCCCGGCTCGGTGGGCGAGGCCGCGCGCGTCGCCGCGGAGGGCGCCCTGGACGGAGCCCGCGGCAACTCCGGGGCGATCTTCGCCCAGTTCCTCCACGGGCTCGCCTCCTCCCTCGAGCGGTTGCGGAGCGCCGACGGGCGCCAGTTCGCCGACGCGGCGGAGAGCGGCACCCGTGCCGCGTACGCCGCCCTCCAGGAGCCGCGGGAGGGCACGATCCTCTCCGTGCTGCGCGCCTGGTCGCACGAGCTGGGGCGGCGCGCCCACGAAGAGGACCTGCCCGAACTGCTGCACAGCGGGCTGGTCGCGGCCCGCGAAGCGCTTGCCGCGACCCCTCGCCAGCTCGAGGTGCTCGCCCGCAACCACGTGGTCGACGCCGGCGGGCAGGGCTTCGTCTTCTTCCTCGAGGGCCTGATCGACTCGCTCACCGGCAACGAGCCCGCCTGGGTGCCCGTCGAGGCGCCGCCTCACGGCCTGCCGCCCTTCTCTGAGGTCCACGACGAGATCGACGAGCGCTACCGCTTCTGCACCGAGGCGCTGCTCACGCCGCGCGAGGGCATACCGCTCTCCCGCGACGAGGTCATGATCCGCGTCGCGGAGCTCGGGGAGTCCCTCGTGGTCGCCGGCGGCGAGACGCGCCTGCGCGCACACATCCACTCGAACGAGCCCCAGCGGTTCTTCGCCACTCTCGCCGAGATCGCCCACATCGAGCGCACCAAGGTCGACGACATGGTGCTGCAGCAGCTGGCCTGCAGGACCACCGACCTCGGGCTGGTCACGGACTCCACCACCGACCTGCCGGAAGACGACGCCGTCACGCTCGGGACGATCGCCGTGCCGCTCACGCTGACGCTCGGCGACGAGGAGTACCTCGACGGCGTGGACATCACGCTCGACGGGTTCATCCAGCGCATCCTCGCCGGCTCGGACGCACCGCGCTCGTCGCAGCCGGCGGTGGCCGACTTCGCCCAGACCTACCGCAAGCTCCTCGAGTGCCGGGAGGGCGTGGTGTCGGTGCACATCGCGGGAGCGCTCTCGGGGACGGTGCAGTCCGCGCGGGCGGCGGCGCAGGAGGTGAGCCCGGAGCGCATTCGGGTCATCGACTCGTGCTCGGTCTCCGTAGGCGCCGGACTGCTCGTGCAGGCGGTCGGCGAGGCGATCGCCGGCGGCGCCGACCTCGACGAGGTCGAGCGCCTCGCCGAGAGCGCCAAGCGCGAGATCAGGGTGTTCGGCGCCGTCGCCTCCCTCGACTTCGCCGTCCGCGGCGGGCGGCTGAGCCCGAGCCTGGCGAAGACCGTGGGTCGCCTGCGCCTCTCGCCGATCATCACGCTGGACGAGACGGGCAAGGCCGGAGAGGCGGGGGTGGCGCTGGGGTTCGACCGGGCGCTGAACAGGGTCGTGAAACGGGTGACCCGGTACGCCGAAGGCCACCCGGCGCGCGCCATGGTCGTGCACAGCGGCGACGAGGCGGGCGCCGCGTTCGTCGCCGCCCGCCTGCGCGAGCACCTCGGCGGCGACGTCCCCGTCGTGCGCGCCGGAGCCGTGCTCACCACGCACGTCGGCCTCGGCTGCGTCACCGCCGCGGTCCGCCGCCTCCCCGACTGACCGCTTCCTCTCCGCGGCTTCACCGCCGCCTCCTCGTCGCCGCGCGGGACGGCGGAGTGCTGCGCCGTGACGGTTTTCACTCCGGCCCAAGGTTTTTGTGAATCAGCGCACGGGAAGTGACGAGTCGGGTCCGGAACCGGACTCCGCCGACGAGGAGGGTTCGATGTCAGTCCGCATTGGTGTGCCCCGGGAGCGGGCGACGGGAGAGACACGCGTCGCGCTCGTCCCCGCCGTCGCCGAGAAGTACGTCGGGCTGGGCGCCGAGGTGCTGCTCGAGCGCGGCGCCGGTCAGCTGAGCCACCTCCGCGATGAGGAGTTCCAGGGAGTCACCCTGGTCGACGACGAGGCTCAGGTGCTCGGCGCCGACGTCATCCTGAAGGTCGACCCGCCCAAGCCGGAGGAGGTCGCGCAGATGCGCGAGGGCGCGGTCGTGGTCGGCCTTCTGCAGCCGTACAAGGCGGACGAGTCGATCACGGCCCTGCGCGACCGGAAGGTCACGAGCTTCTCGCTCGAGCTGCTGCCGCGCATCAGTCGCGCGCAGTCCATGGACGCGCTCACGAGCCAGGCCTCCATCGCCGGCTACAAGGCCGTGCTGATGAGCGCCTGCCTCGCCGGCCGGTACTACCCGATGCTGACGACGCCCGCCGGCACCCTCCGGCCGGCCAAGGTGCTCGTGCTCGGCGTGGGCGTGGCCGGGCTGCAGGCGATCGCCACCGCCCGGCGTCTGGGCGCGGTCGTCGAGGCCTACGACGTGCGCTCCGTCACGCGCGAGCAGGTGCAGTCGCTGGGCGGCAAGTTCATCGACACCGGCATCGACGCCGAGGTCGAGGGGGGCTACGCGCGGGAGCTCACCGACGAAGAGAAGGCCAAGGCCAAGGAGATCGTCGACGGTCACATCGTCGAGGCCGACGCCGTGATCACCACGGCCGCCATCCCGGGCCGGCCGTCGCCCAAGCTGATCACCGCCGACGTCGTCGACAGGATGAAGCCGGGCGCCGTGATCATCGACATGGCCGCCGAAGGCGGCGGCAACTGCGAGCTCACCCGGCCCGGCGAGCAGTACAACCACTCGAACGGCGTGTTCATCTACGGGCCGCTCAACATCCCCGGCATGCTGCCGGTGCACGCGAGCGACCAGTACGCGCGCAACCTCATGCACTTCCTGACGCCGTTCCTCAAGGACGGCGAGCTGCAGCTCGACTGGGACGACGAGGTGCTGGCGGGCAGCGTGCTCACCCGTGACGGCGCGATCGTGAACGCGCAGGTGCGCGAGCGCATCGAGGGGCCGGGAGCGGCAGCGCCGCCGGCCCCGGACCAGGCGAGCCGGGAGGCCGGGGCAGAAGGCGAACCGGACGAGAACATCCCTGCAGAGCCCCGACGCGCCCGAGGCCGGGGACGAGCCGCGCGAAGACGCGCCGGGCGAGGGCCCGATCCACACGGACGTGCCCGGCGAAGGCGAGCCGGCGCACGACCCGCCCGGTGACGAACCACCGGCCGACCCGCTCGCGGACGACGAAGCGCCCGGCGACGCGCCCGACGAAGAAGGGGGCGCGTCGTGAGCACCACCATCACCGGCTTCGCCGCGGTCTACATCTTCATCCTCGCGGCCTTCGTGGGCTACGAGGTCATCAGCCGCGTGCCCGTCATCCTGCACACGCCGCTGATGAGCGGCTCCAACTTCGTGCACGGCATCGTCGTCGTCGGCGCCATGGTGGCGCTCGGGGCGGCGACCACGACGCCCGAGCGCATCGTCGGGTTCCTCGCCGTGCTGCTCGGCGCGGCCAACGCCGTCGGCGGTTACGCCGTCACCGAGCGCATGCTCGACATGTTCAAGAGCTCCGGCGACCAGAAGAAGGGCGCCGCCTCCGGCTCGTCTGAGAAGGGCGCCGGCGATGCGTGACGACCTCATCCAGATCGCCTACGTCGCCGCCGCCGTCCTCTTCATCCTCGGCCTCAAGAGCATGAGCTCGCCGCGCACGGCGCGGCGCGGCATCATCTGGGCCGGCGTCGGCATGGCCGTCGCCGTCGCCATCACCTTCGCCACGCCCGAGATGAGCAACTTCGTCTGGATGACCGTGGCGCTCGTCATCGGCGGCGCCGTCGCCTACGTGGCGGCGCGCCGCGTCGCCATGACCGACATGCCGCAGATGGTGGCCATCTACAACGGCATGGGCGGCGGCGCGGCGGCGCTCATCGCCGCCGCCGAGTTCATGAAGCCGGAGACGATGCCGGCGAGCTTCGCCATCCTCGGCATCATCGGCGCGCTCATCGGCTCCGTCAGCTTCAGCGGCAGCATGATCGCCTTCGCCAAGCTGCAGGGCATCATCAAGAAGTCGTTCCTCTTCCCGGGCCAGAACATCCTGAACCTCCTGGTCCTGGCCGCGGCCGTCGCCCTGGCGATCGTCATCGCGCTCCAGCACACCGGCAACCTGGGCGGCTCAGAAGGTCTCACGCTCATCGCCTTCTACGTCGTCGCGCTGCTCTACGGCGTGCTCATGACGCTGCCCATCGGCGGCGCCGACATGCCCGTGGTCATCAGCCTCTACAACGCCCTGACGGGCCTGGCCGTCGGCTTCGAGGGCTACGTGCTCGGCAACGGCGCGCTGATCATCGCCGGCATCGTGGTCGGCGCGGCCGGCACCCTGCTCACGCAGCTCATGGCCAAGGCCATGAACCGCTCCATCGGCAACGTCCTTTTCGCCGGGTTCGGCTCGGGCGCCGGCCAGGAGATGGCCGACATCGAAGGCTCGATGAAGGAGTCCAGCCCCGACGACGCGGCGGTCACACTCGCCTTCGCCCAGAAGGTCATCATCGTGCCCGGCTACGGCATGGCCGTCGCCCAGGCGCAGCACAAGGTCTGGGAGCTGGCCAAGCTGCTCGGCGACCGCGGCATCCAGGTCAAGTTCGCCATCCACCCGGTGGCCGGACGCATGCCCGGGCACATGAACGTGCTGCTCGCCGAGGCAGGCGTGCCCTACGACATGATCTACGACCTCGACGAGATCAATGGGGAGTTCCCGACTGCGGACGCCGCCATCGTCATCGGCGCCAACGACGTGGTGAACCCCGCCGCCCGCGAGGCCGGCAGCCCGATCTACGGGATGCCGATCCTTGACGTGGACAAGGCGCAGCAGGCGTTCGTCATCAAGCGCGGCCGGGGCGCCGGGTTCGCCGGCATCGAGAACAAGCTGTTCTACGCGGACAACACGCGCATGGTGTACGGCGACGCCCAGGACGTCGCGGGCAAGCTCATCGCCGGCGTCAAGAGAGTGTGAGCCCCGGCTGAGGGGCAGCTTTGCGGGGAGCAGTATGCGCTCTCCTGAGGAGTACCACCAAGCGTACGTGCAGACGTCCTATGGGGTGCTTGCACGTACGTTTGCGCGTACGTGGCCGCACGACGACCACCGCTGCCTGTCTTCCGGCCGGCGGCCGATGCCCCCCGACTTTCGCCGCCGGCGAGGCGTGCCGTCAGGGACTTTCGGCGGCTGCGACAGCGTGAGCGCCTGCGACGCGGGCATCACTTCGGTAGGGCGAGCCGACGGTCGCCCGGCGGAATCCGGCCGCCTGCGGCCCTCCGCCCCCTGAGGCACGTCGACCTGGGAGGCGATCATGGATTGTCGCGTCGGAGCTCAGCTGCCGAAGCAGGTGCTCGAGGAGGCGGGCCGCCGGCTCGCCGACCAGCCGTTCGGGTGGTTGCGCGCCGCCGAGGAGGTGCGCGCGCAACTGGACGAGATCCAGGACTTCGCCGGGGACGTGCGCGACGCGGGCTTCACCCACGTCGTCCTGCTCGGCATGGGCGGCGCCGTGCTTCCGGCAGAGGTGATCGGCTCCGCCTTGGCGCTGCGCGGGAGGGGGCCGGAACTCGTCATCCTGGACACGACGGACCCGGGAGCCGTCGCCGCGGCAGAGTCACGCATCAGCCTTTCCCGGACCGTGTTCGTGGTCGCCGACAAGCAGGGGGAGAGCATCGAGACCTCGGCGCTGCACGCGTACTTCCTGGACAAGGTGCGGGCGCTGCGCGGCGACGAGGCGGGACGGCAGTTCGTGGCCATCACTGACGAGGGCTCCACGCTGGAGTGGCGCGTGCACGAGGAGGGCATGAGCGCCCTGTTCCTGAACGACGACGAGGTCCCGGACGGCTACTCCGCGCTCTCGTACTTCGGCATCGTGCCGGCGGCGCTCGCCGACGTGGACGTCGGGCGCCTGCTGGCGCGGGCGCAGGGCGCGACTGCCGCCTGGCGACCGGACACCGGCGACGGGGCGCCCGCCCTCGGCGACGACGCGCCGGTCAACCCGGCGGTGGAGCTGGGCGCCGGCGTCGCCTGGCTGGCGCAGCAGGGCCGCGACAAGCTGACGATCGTCTGCTCGCCGGGCATCGGCAACTTCGGCTCGTGGGTCGAGGGGCTGGTGGCCGGGAGCACCGGCAAGGACGGGACGGGGATCGTACCGGTGGACGTGGAGCCGCCGCAGCCGCCCGAGATGTACGGCGACGACCGGCAGTTCGCGTACCTGCGCCTGGAGGACGAGGCGGACGCCGGCCAGGACGAGGCGCTTCGGCGCCTCGAGGAGGCCGGCTTCCCCGTGCACCGCCTGGCGCTGCGCGACCGCTACGACATCGGCGCGGCGTTCGTGTTGTGGGAGGTCGCCTCCATGACGGCGGCGGCCGTGCTCGGTGTGGACCCGTTCGCTCAACCCGATGCGGCGGGCGCGGAGTTCGAGGAACTGCAGGCGTTGGTAGACCTGGAGGAGGGTCGCGCCCTGGACGACGAGGACGGCGGCGCGGCCGCTGAGACTGCCGGCGAGCTTGCGGCGGCCGGCCCCGGCGCCGCGGACGACGAGCTCGCGGAGGCCTCCCTGGCGAGCGAGGACGTCCCGATCGGGCCGGCGCTGCGCGATCTGCTCGCCGGCCTGGCGCCGCCGGACTACGTGGCGCTGCAGGCGTGGGTCCCACCGGGCAACGATGCGTGGCTCGAGCTGCAGGCCATGCGCGAGGCGCTGGTCAAGCACCTTGGCGTGGCCACGAGCGAGGGCTTCGCGCCGCGGCTGCTGCCGGTCACCGGCCAGCTGCACAAGGGCGGGCCGGCCACTTGCGTGTGCCTGCAGCTCGTGAGCCGTGGCGGTCCCGAGCTGCAGGTACCCGGGCAGGAGTACACGTTCGGTCTTCTGAAGCTCGCCCAGTCCCTGGGCGATCTGCAGGCGCTCAGCGACCGTCGCCGGCGGGTGCTGCGCGTCGACGTCGGCGACGACGAGGTCGCGGGCCTGCGCGCGTTCCGCGAGCTCCTCGAGCGTGTGCTCGCGGAGGGCAAGGCCCACGCCGCCTGACCGGCGCGGTCTGCGCAAGCTCGCCTGCGACTGCCCGGGCGGCGCGACGCGCCCAAGGCAGACGGGATGACATTTGCTCGTCACCCCTTGAACAGCGGGACGCGCGTGGCCACGCTGGAGCGGTGTCCGAGCTCATCGATCAGCTGCAGCGGGCGCTGCGGGCCCGCCACTACAGCCGCCGCACCGAGCAGGCCTACTGCCGGTGGGTGCGGCGGTTCATCCGCTTTCACGGGCTCCGCCACCCCGCCGACATGGCGGAGCCCGAGATCAATGCTTTCGTCACCTACCTCGCCGTCACGGAGAACGTCAGCGCCAGCACGCAGACCCAGGCGCTGAGCGCGCTCCTGTTTCTCTACCGCCGGGTGCTGCACCGCGAGATCGGCGAGCTGCAGGAGCTCGTCCGCGCCCGCAAGCAGCCTCGCCTCCCGGTAGTCCTGAGCAGGGAGGAGGTCCGCGCAGCACTCCACCAGCTCGAGCGCGACGACCGCCAATGTTCGCTCGTCGCCTCGCTGCTCTACGGCGCCGGCCTGCGCCTGAACGAGTGCCTGCGCCTCCGCGTGCTCGACCTCGATCTGGCCCGAGGCGAACTCATCGTCCGCTCGGGCAAGGGCGGCAAGGACCGCGCAACCACGCTCCCGCAGGCGCTCGTCCCCGCCCTGCGCGAGCAGCTGCGCCGCGCGCAACTGCTCCACGAGAGCGACCTCGCCGCGGGATGGGGCAGCGTGGAGCTCCCCACGGCCCTGTCACGCAAGTACCCGCACGCGCCGTAGGAGTGGCCCTGGCAGTGGGTGTTCCCGCAACAGCGCCGCTGGACCGACTCCCGCACCGGCCGCCAGGGCCGTCACCACGTCCATGCGACCATCGTCCAGCGCGCCGTCAAGGACGCGGTGCGGCGCGCCGGCATCGACAAGCACGCCACCTGCCACACCCTCCGCCACTCCTTCGCCACACACCTGCTCGAGACCGGTCACGACATCCGCACCATCCAGGAACTCCTCGGCCACAAGGACGTGGGCACCACCATGATCTACACGCATGTGCTGCAGCGCGGCGGCCAGGGCGTTCGCAGCCCACTCGACGCGCTCAACTCCAGCGGCGGCCCGCCGCAGCTGGGCAGAGGTCGCGGATGAGGGTGATCGCCTCCATGAAGGCCCGGGGTCTTGGCTCGACCAGAACCTGGACGAGCACGCGCAGAGCCGAGGGCCGTCTAGTCAGTCAACAACGGCGCACCTGAACGGTGAGGAGGCTAACTCCAATCGCAGACTCGATAACCATCTCTGCTAGCTTCCTGGTACCTTCTTACGCAGAATCGGCAGCCAGACGTACGCGTCTTATCTCTTCTGCCGAAATGCTGTTGGGTGGACGTTCGCCGGTAGGTCTGGCGTCCTCGCCTGAGGCTGGGCTATCGTAGAAGGGTCGCAAGGAGGCGTGACCATGCGGTCGTACAACTTCGTCGTCGAGCGTGACCCCGACACCAACGTGCTGATCGGCTACGTGCCCGGCTGGCCCGGTGCCCACAGCCAGGGCGCCGACATCGACGAGCTGCAGGCGAACCTGCGCGAAGTCATCGAGATGCTGCTTGAGGACGGCGAGCCGGCACTCGAGTCCGAGTTCGTCGACGTGCGCACCATCCAGGTAGCCTGACCCGCCGTGGGCAGCCTGCCGGTCCTGAAGCCGCGGCAGGTGGTGGCCCTGCTTGAGGCTCTCGGCTTCGCGGAGGTCCGCCAGCGCGGCTCGCACAAGCAGTTCCGTCATCCTGACGGCCGCACGACGACGGTGCCCTTCCACGCAGGCCGCGATATCTCGCCCGCGCTGCTGCGCAAGATCGCCGCAGACATACATCTCACCGTCGATGAGTTCCTCAGCGCGCGATGACGCTGCCGCCACCCAACAAGCGGAGCAAGCTGGCTCGTCGCGGCGCCGGCGGCCTCACGGGCGGCCGGCGCGCTCGCAGCTTATCCGAGGTGCGTTGGGCGGAATAGGGGCGAAGGGGTTGCAGCAGGCCGTGACACAGCAGGATGCGGATCGGCTCCCGGAGGCCGAGGGCACGCGCTTCCGGCGTCTGCTGCTCATCGCGGCCGCTATCTGTGTGCCGTTCGTCCTCGCCCAGCTCGCGCCCGCCGTCTTTGTCACGCCGATCTTCGCTGACATGTACGCTGAGGCCGGCATCGAGAGCCCGTCGGCGCTCTGGCGACTCGTCTTCTCGCTCAGCCACGGCCCCGGCCTCGCACTGCTCATCGTCGCCCTCGACGCGGCGCTCTTCGGCGTCGCCTGCCTGGTCGCGCGGCGCACACGTCCGTGGGTGCTGTTCGTCCCGGTCGGCGTGCTCGCCATCGCGGCCGGCGCCTACGTGCCGTTCCTGTAAGCGCCGCTGTTCTCATCCATGAACGTGGTGCACTGAGCGGTGGTGGCGCATCCGCCTGAGTTCAAGTACGAAGTGCAACACTTGTTCCTCTGACGCTCGCAGCTTACGCGCGGTGCGTTGGCAGCATAGCTCTCCACGGTCGGCAAGGGTTGCGTTGTGCACCGTAAAGGTATACTTTCCATACCGTAACGGCAGCGGAGGCCGCATTGCAGTTCGAGTTCGATGAGCGCAAGAGCCGAGCCAACAAGGCCAAGCACGGCCTCGACTTCGTCGAGGCCCAGTCCCTCTGGCTCGACGAGCAGCTCATCGAGATCCCGGCCCGCACTACGGACGAGTCGCGGTTCCTGGTCGTAGGGCTCATCGCCGGCAGGCATTGGTCGGCGGTCATCACCTACCGCAGTGAGGCCATCCGCCTGATCTCGGTGCGCCGGGCGCGCCCCGAGGAGGTGGCGCTCTATGAAGGCTAGCGAGTTCGACAAGCGTTTCGACGCCGGCGAGGACGTGAGCGGCGAGCTCGATCTCTCCGGCGCACGTAGGCCCGGCCGCGAGCAGCGGCGCGTCAACGTCGACTTCCCCGCTTGGATGGTCGAGTCGCTCGACCGCGAGGCCAGGCGCCTCGGGGTCACGCGCCAGTCGATCATCAAGGTCTGGATCGCCGAGCGCCTCGAGGAGAAGGCCAGCTAGGGTCGCTGTTGCTGACTGCTAACAAGCGCATCGAGCAGGACGCCAGAAGGTCTGCCGTGAGCCGGCAGGCAAGCCGCGTCTGCTCATGCGCGGTGCGTTGGACAGAACCAAGGCGTTGCCGTCGTCACCCGTTATTCTTGCTTGACGTTAATAACGCGTAGCGTTACTATCTCAGTATGATCGTCTCGTTCAAGGACGGCGACACCGAGCAGCTGGCCCGCGGCCGGCGCGTCGCGCGGTTCGAAAGCATCGAGGCGGTCGCGCGGCGCAAGCTGCGCCAGCTTGAGGTCGCCGGGCGCCTGGACGACCTGCGGGTGCCGCCGGGCAACCGGCTCGAGCCGCTCAGAGGCGACCGCGTCGGCCAGCACAGCATCCGTATCAACGACCAGTACCGCGTCTGCTTCCGCTGGACCGCCGGCGGCGCCGAGGACGTCGAGATCGTGGACTACCACTAGGAGCGCATGCGATGGACGAGAAGCTGAGTCCCGTGACTCCCGGCGAGCTGCTGCTCGAGGAGTTCCTCCTGCCCATGGGCATCACCAAGTACCGCCTCGCCAAGGAGATCGGCGTGCCGGCGCAGCGCATCGGCGAGATCGTCGCCGGGCGGCGCACGATCACCGCCGACACCGACCTGCGCCTGTGCCGCTTCTTCGGTCTCTCCAACGGTTACTGGCTGCGCGCCCAGGCGGCCTACGACACTGAGATCGCCGAAGTGGCCTTGGCCGAGCAGCTGAAGCGCATCAAGCCGTGGAGGGAGTCGGCGGCGTAGGGGGTGGCGGGTCTGTCCAACAAGCGGATCAAGCTGACTCGCCGCGGCGCCGACGTTGTTATCAGAAGCCGGCGCGTTCGCAGCTTATGCGCAGTGCGTTGGGCAGGCAGCATGGTTGGGGATGAGCAATGATGCACGCCGACAGGGCCCGCGAAGGTGACATCAGCATCCAGCGCGTCCATGTCGCCGACACCTGCACGGCCTGCGGCACGTGCTTCCGGACGTGTCCGGCCGTTCAGCGGTTGGACTTCGCTGGCCTCAGTCCGAAGGACGTGCAGGCCCAGGTACGCGCCTATCTGGCCGGGGGCGACCCCACCGAGGCGGTGTTCCGCCGCGCCTTCTCGTGCATGGGCTGCTACGGCTGCTGCGAGGGCGTCTGTCCTCAGGGGCTCGACGTGATGCAGGTCAACGAGATCGTGAAGGCGCTCTACCGCCGGAGTGGTCTCGATGTGACCGCCTACACGCCCGCGCGCGACCCGCGAGCGCCGCAGCGGGTTCTGGCAAGCATGCAGGTGACGCCCGAGGACTACCGCCGCGTCTTCACCCCCTCGCCGCCGGGGCCGGCCGGGACCGTGTTCTTTCCCGGCTGCAACGTCTACGCCCAGCCCGCTCGTCTCCTCGAAGCCCTGGACGTGCTCGCGCTGGTCGACGGTGACGTCGCCTTCCTCCCAGGCCTCGACCACTGCTGCGGCGACACGCCCTTCTTCATGGGCGACCACGGTGAGGGCACCCGTGCTGCGGACGACCTCGTGGCGGCTCTGGGAGCCTACGAGGCCGACACGGTCGTCCTCTGGTGTCCGACCTGCCTCTGCCGCATGAACACGGACCCCCTCACGACGGAGCGGCTCCCCTTCCGGACCGTGTCGCTCGCGCAGTTCCTGACCGAACGATTGGACCGTTTGGACCTCGCCGAGCCCGTCCCCGTTCGCGCGACCCTCCACGAGGCGTGCAAGGCGGCCTTCACCGGGCTCGACCTCGAGGGTCCGCGGCCGCTCCTCAGCGGGATTCCGGGGCTGGACCTTGTCGAGATGCCGCGCAGCGGCGCGGAGACCGTCTGCTGCGGGTCCGGCGCCTTCACGTGGTTCCCCTCCATCGGCGCCGAGGTCCGCGACGCGCGCCTCGAGGAGGCTCGCGAGACAGGAGCGGACCTGCTGATCGACGTCTGCCACTACTGCCATCACGTCTTCCTACCGGACGCAGGGCGCTTCGACATCATGGTGGAGAACTGGATCCACGTCCTGGCGAGGGCTGCCGGCGTAGCTCGCCACGATGACTACGCCGTGTGGCGCACCTGGGGTGACGCGGAGCGCATCCTCGCTCTCGCCGATGACGCGATCGCCGCGTCGCCGTTCGATCAGGAGACCATCGCGACAGTGATGAGATCCCACTTCTCGCTGACGCCATGGTCGAGGAGTGACGGCGCTCGTCGTCGCTGACGAACCTGTCGCTGTGCCCGGGCTGCCCAACAGGCGCGTCAACCTGACGCGGTCAACGGTTCCTGTAGTAAGTTCGACCCGCACCTCGCGCAGGTTACGCGCGGTGCGTTGGGAAGATGCGTGAGGCGTCTCTCCGCGACCGCGGCAACGCAGTATCGACACCGCTTCCCCAAAGCGAAGGAGATCACCATGCCCAATGTCTATGCCCTATTCCAGTTCACCATCGACGACGCCGACGGCTTCCGCCGGTACACTCAGGCCGCCGCGCCTGTCGTCGCGGCCCACGGCGGCCGGGTCGTTGTCGCGTCGGCGAACACCGATGTGCGCGAGGGCGACCTCAGCGGAGGCTTCACGACAATCGTCGAGTTTCCGTCGCGCGAGGCTGCCGAAGCATGGTACTCCTCCGCCGAGTATCAGAGCGCCTCGATTCTGCGGCATCAGACCACGTCGAGCGGCAGCCTTGTGATCGTTGACGAGTTCGTGCGGCCGGCAGCTCCGGGAGCCGCGCGCTAGGTTGGCGACGTGATGCATGCGATCCTGGAATTGGGCCACTCTTACGGTTGCCGCGAGCGGATGGCCATTCGGACCGCTACCAGTCAGGGACTTCCCGACAAGCGCATCGAGCGGGACTCCAGAAGGTCTGCCGTGAACCGGCAGGCAAGCCGCGTCTGCTCATGCGCGGTGCGTTAGCTGCACCCACCCCACGCGTTGCTGCTGACGCAGCATCACCCTTTACGTATAACGTGGAGCGCTATACAATGTCGGCATGATCAAGTCGTTCCGTGACGCCGAGACCGAGAAGGTGTTCAACCGCCGCCTCTCCCGGCGCCTGCCGAACGACATCCAGGCCGCCGCGCTGCGCAAACTGCGGATGCTTGCCAACGCGCACGACGTCATCGACCTGCGGAGTCCCCCCGGCAACCGCCTCGAGCGGCTCGCCGGGGACCGCACCGGCCAATACAGCATCCGCATCAACGACCAGTGGCGCGTCTGCTTCGTCTGGCATGACGGCGACGCGCACGAAGTCGAGATCTGCGACTACCACTGAAAGGGGTGACGATGTCCGAAGAGAGACTCGCCCCGGCGCACCCGGGCGAGGTGCTGCTCGAGGAATTCCTGCGGCCGCTCGAGCTCAGCCAGAACCGGCTCGGGCTCGCCCTCGGCGTGCACCCGCGGCGCATCAACGAGATCGTGCTCGGCAAGCGCCGCATCACCGCCGAGACCGCCCTGCGCCTGGCGCGTTACTTCGGCACGACGCCGCAGTTCTGGCTCGGGCTGCAGGCCGACTACGACCTCGACGTGGCCGCCGACGAACTCGGTGAGCGCCTCGAGCGCGAGGTCCAGGTGCGCGCCAAAGCGAGCTAGCCGCGGGGGGCAGCTAACGAGCGGATCAAGCTGACTCGCCAAAGCGTCGCGGCTAGGATGTTCGGCGGCGCTCGCAGCTTATCTGCGGTGCGTACACAGCCCCTGCAGCCAGAGCTCGTAGCGCACGCCCCGCGGCCGCCGCCCGTGGGCTCGCGCTTGCCGTGCGGGCAGGGCTCTTCCCGCTGCCGGGCGACGGCCGGCCGTCAGTCCTCCGCGCGGCACGAGGTCGCGCAGCGCCTCCTCGGCCGGGCTGGCACGCTCACCGCCGCGGCTCGCCGCCCCTATGCAGGCGCGCGAGGTTGCGGGCGTCGATGCGGTCGGTCTTCACGTGCGCGCCGCTGCGCCTCGGGCTCAGCGCGGTGTCGATCACCTCGCAGGGCTCGCCGCGATCCACTGAGCAGGCGCGAGGTTCGTAGCCTGTGGCCCGGCCTCGTAGCAGGCGCGCAGGTCGGCGCGCTCGCGCAGTCGCGCGAAGAGGCGTCGCAGCGCCTCTGAGTTGTTCGCGATCACGCTCTCCACGCACTCGCGTTCGCCGGGCCGCAGCGCCGCCACGGCGATGGTCTCCTTGTGGTCGTCGGCCGATGTGTGTAAGCTCTCGCATGGCCGGTCCCTCCGTGTGTGGCGCCGCGGGCCGAACCCCGCGGATGATCCACGGTATACGCGGAAATGGGCCGGCCGTCTCATTGCATGATGACTAGCTGCACCCACCCCACGCGTTGCTGCTGACGCAGCATCACCCTTTACGTATAACGTGGAGCGCTATACAATGTCGGCATGATCAAGTCGTTCCGTGACGCCGAGACCGAGAAGGTGTTCAACCGCCGCCTCTCTCGGCGCCTGCCGAACGACATCCAGGCCGCCGCGCTGCGCAAACTGCGGATGCTTGCCAACGCGCACGACGTCATCGACCTGCGGAGTCCCCCCGGCAACCGCCTCGAGCGGCTCGCCGGGGACCGCACCGGCCAATACAGCATCCGCATCAACGACCAGTGGCGCGTCTGCTTCGTCTGGCATGACGGCGACGCGCACGAAGTCGAGATCTGCGACTACCACTGAAAGGGGTGACGATGTCCGAAGAGAGACTCGCCCCGGCGCACCCGGGCGAGGTGCTGCTCGAGGAATTCCTGCGGCCGCTCGAGCTCAGCCAGAACCGGCTCGGGCTCGCCCTCGGCGTGCACCCGCGGCGCATCAACGAGATCGTGCTCGGCAAGCGCCGCATCACCGCCGAGACCGCCCTGCGCCTGGCGCGTTACTTCGGCACGACGCCGCAGTTCTGGCTCGGGCTGCAGGCCGACTACGACCTCGACGTGGCCGCCGACGAACTCGGTGAGCGCCTCGAGCGCGAGGTCCAGGTGCGCGCCAAAGCGAGCTAGCCGCGGGCGGCAGCTAACAAGCGGATCAAGCTGACTCGCCGAAGCGTCGCGGCTACGGAGGCCGGCGGCGCTCGCAGCTTATCGCGCGGTGCGTTGATATGAGATTCGCTTGTCAACGCCACCGCTCCTATGCGCGCCCTCCTCGAGGCCGGGGAACGCTGCGAGCAGGCGGCACATGGGTTCGGCGTTCGACCATGCTGATATCCGCGGATCGGGACCGCACATCTTAAGGTCGGACCGGAGCCTGCCTCCCACTAGGCACGCGCATGCCGGATCGGCGACGCATAACGCACTCGAGGATCGCTCCGGAGTCGCAGCATCGCCGCCTGCTCGCATCGCTCCCTTCACCTTCAGGCCACGCCCGTGCGCCCCGTCATCGCCCCCCAGACGAAGCCGGAGAGCTCGCGCGCGACGGCGACCGCCGCCTTGTTCGCGCCGCGCCGCGGCCGCCAGCTTGCGGTAGGTCGCATGGAGGCGCACCTGCGCCTTCCAGGAGTAGGCGAGCAGCTCGGGCGGGAGCCCCTCCTGGCGCACGGCCAGCTTGCCGCGCACCGCGGGCCGGTGGCGGTAGGCCCAGGCGGCCTCGACGAGCACGCGGCGCACGTGCGCGTTGCCGGCCTTGGTGATCGATCCCTGGCGGCGCACCGCGCCGGAGGAGTGCTCGCGCGGCACGAGCCCGGTGAAGGCCATGTAGCTGCGCCGCCGTGGGGAAGCGCGCGGAAGTCGCAGGTCTCGCGTGACGATGGTCACCGCCGTGAGCGTGTCGATGCCGCGGAAGGCGCGCAGGCGCGCGACCGGCCCGGCCAGCGGCCCCGAGAGCGCCGCCTGCCTCGATCTCGCGCTCGATCGCCGCCAGCTGCGCGGCGCGCACGGAGGCGGCGCCCATGAGGTGGTCGAAGGCGGCCTGGGCGGCGGGCTCCTCGAAGCGCGAGCGCCTGCAGCCAGAGCTCGTAGCGCACGCCCCAGCGGCCGCTCCCCGTGGGCTAGCGCTTGCCGTAGCGGAGCAGGAAGCTCTTCACCCGCTGCCGGGCGACGCGGCGGTCGCTCCTTCAGGTCCTCGCGCGCGCGCACGAGGTCGCGCAGCGCCTCCTCGGCCGGGCTGGGCACGCGCACCGCCGTGAGCTCGCCGGCCCGATGCAGGCGCGCGAGGTTGCGGGCGTCGATGCGGTCGGTCTTCACGTGCGCGCCGCTGCGCCTGGGGATCAGCGAGGGGGCGATCACCTCGCAGGGCACGCCGAGATCGCGAGCAGGCGCCAGGTGTCGTAGCCGGTCGGCCCGGCCTCGTAGCAGGCGCGCAGCGCCGCGCGGTCCGGGTAGCGCGCGAAGAGCCGGCGCAGCGCCTCGGGGGTGTTCGCGATCACGCGCTCCTCGCACTCGCGGTCGCCGGGCCGCAGCACCGCCACGGCGATGGTCTCCTTGTGGACGTCGAGCCCGATGTGTGTAAGCTCTTGCATGGCCGGTCCCTCCGTGTGTGGCGCCGCGGGCCGAACCCCGCGGATGATCCACGGTATACGCGGAAATGGGCCGGCCGTCTCATTGCATGATGACTAGCTGTGGCAGGCCGGAAGGGAGGCGCACATGATCTGTCCGGAGTGCGGCGCGGAGTACCAGCCGGGGTACACGCGCTGCTCCGACTGTCTGGTTGACCTGGTCGACCTGGTCGAGCCCGGCGCCGAGCCCGAGGCCGTTCCCGCGCCGGCCGAGCGTGGTCCGGCAGCGCTCATCGACCCGGTCTGCGTCTACCGCTCGACGCAGCGCGGACGTCTGCCGCTCGCCGAGTCGCTCCTGCGCTCCGCCGGGATCCCCTACGTCGCCTCGGGCGAGCACGTGCAGCAGCTCACCGGTCTCGACGTCTTCGGTCCCGCGGAGCTCTACGTCTCGGCCACCGATGCTGACGACGCACGAGCAGTGCTCGCCGACCCCGACCGGCAGTGATGACGTTGGGCACAGCTAACACGTGATGCGGCGAAGGCCTGAACCGTGAAGGTGCTGAGCCTTCATGCTCGTCGACCCGGCGGCGCCGCGACGAGAGAGCATGGGCGGACCGCGAGTGTCCGTGCGTCAGTCGTCTCCCAGCAGTCGTGCTTCGTCTCTCGAAAGCGCCGACATGAGCTCTCTCACGGAGACCGTCGCCGCGTCTATGACGTCGTCGCCCACCGACTCCCGCACTCGCTTCGACCACGCGGTCACTCTTGGGGCCAACCGTCTGATGGAGTCCAGGCCCTGGTCCGTGGCCGACAGGAGCTTTGCCCGTCGGTGCGCGGGATTGGGAACGTACTCGCACAATCCCTCCTCCACGAGCAGGTCTGCAGTCCTCTGGACACTCTGGCGAGTCAGTCCCATGTCTCGGGCGATAGCCGACACCGTAAGCGGCTCGTGAAGCACCGCGCCCAGCACCTGCCACCGCACAGTCGTGAGTCCACACTCTGCTGTCAGACGCTCGCCCGCATGCAGAAAGAAGCCATTCAGCCGGAAGATGCTCTGCACAAGATCCCACAGTGGGTCTTGCGTGCCCCTAGTCGTCTTGGCCATGCCCCAACGCCCCCATGAGATCGACGTAGCACGCCGGGTTTCCGGTCTTGTACAAGCCGTACCAAGCGTCAAGCGCCCTTGTGCTGAAGATGCCAAGTCTGGCGAGGATGAGTCGGGCGAATTCGAGTGATGCCGTCACGGAGGCTGTGATCACTCCACCGTCCTCGACCGCCGGTTCCTGAACGTACTGAGCGGCACCTGCGTATCCGCTGGAGGCAAGCCAGCCAGGGTCGTTGCTGGTGTGCAGCCGGTCATCCAGGAGGCCTGCCCGGGCCAAGCCGAACGTCGCCCCGCAGATCGCGGCCACAGGAACACCCGCCGCCACAAACTCCTTCGCCATTGACAGGGCCGGGTCCGTGCTCTCGTCGCTCCACAAGTCGGCGCCGGGCAGAATGAGCATCGCGCTCTCAGAAGGGGAGATCTCAGACAGGCTCAGATCTGGCACGATCGTCAGCCCACCCATCGAACGAACCGGCGTCCGGTCTTGCCCCACCGTTCTGACGCGGAATCCGGACGACATGCCGGGCATCGGTCTGTCGATGTGCGCGATCGCGAAGCCGGGCTCCCAATCCGCCATCGTGTCGAGCACGAAGAGATGGACTTCCTCCATGGTCGTTGGCCTCCTGTCACGGTACGCTACGTTACGACAGAATGCTGTCATATTGTCAGCATACTGTCAACCAACTCGACAGCGGGAGAGCCAGCTCGGCGCTCGAGAAGCGGCCGCGAGTAGAGCCGGCTGTGCCGACTGTGGCTGTGAGTCGGCACACCGCGATCCGACAAGAGAGAGGATCGCTGAACGAGAGAGTCGGCGCGGACGGAGTATGCTGCAAAGGACGACCGGCTCGCGCGGTGCGGGCCCTCTGAGAGAGGACACATGAAGCCGCTTCTCCTGATCGCCGCGGTGGACCCCGACAGCGCCGCCTGGGCGAGGTGGCTGCAGGACGTGATGACGTCCTGGCCGGGCCAGTTGCTCATCCTGCTGCTGTTCGCCGGCCTCGCCGGGCTCCTCGTGCGCCACGCCGCACGCGAGTGGGAGGGCGGCGTGCACAACCGCTACCTGCAGGCGGGCCTCGCGGTCGGCGGCGTCTTCTTCCTCCTGCAGTTCCTCCTCGCCAGCTCGCTGGTCGGCGACGTGACCTGGCCGGTGTGGCCCTTCGTGGTCGAGTTCGTGGTGCTGTTCGCGCTGTGGCTGTATGGCTTCGTGCGCTTCATGACCCGTCAGCGCAGCGGTCCCGGCGACGACGAGGCGCGCGAGCGCGGGGCCGCGCTGGACCGCGTCATCAAGTCCGCCTGACCTGGAATCGGGACGACTGACGAGGAACTCATGAGGGCAATCGTGTGCACGGCCTATGGACCGCCGGATGTCCTCCAGCTCAGAGACGTGGCGAAGCCCGTTCCGAAGGACAACGAAGTCCTGGTGCGCATCCGCGCCACGACGGTGAGCGCGGCCGATTGCGAGCTGCGGCGGTTCGACTTCGCTCCCTGGATCTGGCTGCCCTTGCGCTTGGGATTCGGCATCCGCCGGCCCCGACGACCGGTGCTCGGGCAGGAGCTCGCCGGCGACATCGAGGCGGTGGGCAAGGAGGTCAGGTCGTTCGCGGAGGGTGACAAGGTCTTCGCGGCGACGGGCATCGGGCTGGGAGCCTACGCGGAGTACATCTGTCTGCGCGAGAACCCGCGGACCGGGGCGATCGCGACGATGCCGGCGAACCTCAGCTACGAGGAGGCCGCGACCGTACCCTATGGGGGAGGCGAGGCCCTGGAGTTCCTGCAAAAGGGCAACGTCCGGAGCGGACAGAGAGTCCTGGTCAACGGAGCGGGAGGGAGTTTCGGCACGTACGCGGTCCAGCTCGCCAAGGTCCTCGGGGCGCACGTGACCGCAGTGGACAGCGCGCCGAAGCTGGAGATGCTGCGCGCGATCGGCGCGGATCGCGTCATCGACTACTCTCAGGAGGACTTCACCGACGGACCTGAGACCTACGACGTGATCTTCGACGTGGTCCGCGGCACACCGTCCGCTCGCATGGTGAGGTCCCTTAGCGAGACGGGATGCCTGCTCATGGCCAATCCTGGCTTCTTGCAGATCGTCCGCGCCAGGTGGGCGTCGAGGAGGAGCAACAAGCGGGTGTCGTTCGCGGCATCGAGCGGGACGAACGAGGACCTGGCCTACCTGAGAGACCTGGCCGAAGCCGGGAAGCTGCGCCCGGTCATCGACCGACGCTTCTCACTGGAGCAGATCGTCAAGGCTCACCGGTACGTCGAGACCGGGCAGAAGTTGGGGAACGTCGCCGTGACCGTTGGGTAGTCGCGGCCGCGAGGAAAGGCAGTGAAATGGCTACGCTCGTGTTCGGAATGAACCAGTCCCTGGACGGCTACGTCGACCATACGTCGTTTTCGCCCAGCCGCACGCTCTTCCGCCACTTCATCGAGGAGGCTCAGGGGCAGGCGGGCAGTGTCTACGGTCGCCGGATGTACGAGGTCATGCGGTACTGGGACGACGATCATCCTGAATGGGATGCAGAGGAACACGCCTTCGCGGCGGCCTGGCGGGCCCAGCCGAAGTGGGTCGTCTCGCGCTCCTTGAAGTCCGTCGGCCCCAACGCCAGCCTTGTCGAGGATGATCTCGAGGGCGCGATGCGCGAGTTGAAGGCCCAGCGCGACGGGGAGATCGAAGTTGCCGGCCCGGACCTGGCGCACAGCCTCACTGAACTTGGCCTGATCGATGAGTATCGAATGTACCTGCACCCCGTCGTGCTCGGTCACGGTAAGCCCTATTTCGCCGGCCCCCGGCCGCCGCTCCGCCTCATGGCGTATGACAGGATTGACGAGAATGTGCTCCGGTTGACCTACGTTCCAGCTCACGGCTCATCGAACAGTGACCGCCGCTAGAGTGCCGGCAAGGAGGTCTGCCACGGTGGACATCCCACGGATCTTCAACATCACTGAGGCCGCTCACCGCATCCACGACCCCATCACACCCGAGAAGCTCGCCACTCTCGGCGCCGCGCTCCGTCTGGAACCGGGGGCCAGAGTGCTCGACCTCGGCAGCGGTTCGGGGGAGATGCTGTGCACCTGGGCGCGCGATCACGGCGTCGTCGGCACCGGCATCGACATGAGCGAGTTGTTCACTCGGCAAGCGAGACTCCGTGCTCAAGAACTCGGCGTCGGCGACCGCGTCAAGTTCGTCCATGGCGATGCCGCCGGCTTTGTCTCTGACGAGAAGGCCGATGTGGCCGCCTGTGTGGGAGCCACATGGATCGGCGGGGGCGTCGCCGGCACCGTCGAGCTTCTGGCGCGCAGCCTGCGCGCCGGAGGGATCATCCTCATCGGCGAGCCCTACTGGCGACAGCCACCGCCCACGGAGGAGATCGCCAAGGGGTGTGGTGCCGACTCGACCTCCGATTTCCTCACGCTTCCGGCACTCCTCGCGTCATTCGGCCGGCTCGGCTACGACGTCGTAGAGATGGTCCTGGCCGATCAGGCTGACTGGGACCGATACGAGGCGGCCAAATGGCTCACGATGCGGCGATGGCTTGAAGCGAATCCCGACGACGAGCTGGCGGAAGATGTTCGAGCCCGACTGCATTCGGAGCCCGAGCGCTACGCCGCTTTCACTCGTGAGTATCTTGGTTGGGGTGCGTTCGCGCTGATGCCGCGGTGATGAGCGGGCGCCTCCGCGACCGCACCTGCCTGACGAGCGCACCGACCTGTCGCGTCCAGGGAATAGCTTTCGCAAGAAAGTCGGGAGACAGTGGGTGGAGGCGCCCTTGAAGTACGTCGCCTTGCTGCGTGGGATCAACGTCGGCAAGGGCTGTCGCGTGCCCATGAAGACCCTGAAGGCTCTCCTTGAGGGACTCGGGCTCGGCGATGTGGTGACCTACCTGAACTCCGGGAACGTGGTGTTCGACGCAGACCTGGGCGCCTCCCAGCTGACGCAACTGATCGAACACGAGCTTGAGCGGACGTTCGGCGAGAACATCCCTACCTTGGTGAAGACGTCGTCGGAAGTGGTCGCGATCGCGGAGTCGATACCGAGCGAGTGGGGCAGCAACGACGAAGAACAGACCTACGTCGCGTACTTGTTCAGTGATGTCGACGAGCCCGGTCTCGTGTCGGAACTGCCGGTCAAGAGGCAGTTCATGAGCATCTTCTACACGCCCGGGGCCATCGTCTGGAACATCAAGCGAGCGGACTACAACCGTAGCCAGATCACGAAGATCGTGGGGCACAGCGCCTACGCCCGGATGACCACGCGGAACGTCAACACGGCGAGGAAGCTCGCGGCCCTGTGCGCCTAGATGGAGCTTCAGAAGGCCAGGGCGAGACGGCGCCCCTCCTGAGAGGCGCCGTGGTTGAGGAAGCTACGCCCCCAGCGTACGACTCTGCTGTCGTTACCGGTGTACGCTGAGCGCATGGAACTGCGCGATCTCGGCCGCACGGGCCTCACCGTCACTCCCATCGGGCTCGGCTGCTGGCAGCTGCAGCAGGGCAAGGGCATCACCGGCAAGATGTGGTCGGTCCTGGACCAGCAGACCATGGATGCGATCGTGTCGGCCGCGCTCCAGGGCGGGATCTCGTGGTACGACACCGCGCAGGTGTACGGCAACGGAGCGTCGGAGCGTGCCCTTGCCTCCGGCCTGCGCCACGCCGGCGTCGAGCCCGGCGAGGTGGTCGTCGCGACCAAATGGATGCCGTTCCTCAAACCCGCCCGCGACCTCCGCGGCAACATCGACTCGCGGATCGAGTGCCTGGCGCCGTACCCTGTCGACCTGTACCAGGTCCACATCCCGTGGAGTCGCTCGTCCATCGGCGCTCAGATGAGAGAGATGGCGGCGCTTGTCCGTGCCGGCAAGGTGCGCGCCGTCGGCGTCAGCAACTTCTCCGCGAAGCAGATGGCGAAGGCCGGCGCGGCTCTCCAGGCCGAAGGCCTGCCCCTCGCCTCCAACCAGGTGCGCATCAACCTGCTCGAGCGCTCCATCGAGACGAACGGCGTTCTCGACATGGCTCGCGAGCACCGGGTGACCCTGATCGCCTACTCGCCGCTCGCCCAGGGCGTCCTCACCGGGGTCTACCACGACGACCCCTCCCGGGTGCGAGCGCTGCCCTCCGGGCGCAGATCCTTGCTCAGTCCGTCGAGAAAGCACCTCAGCTCAGAGGGACTGGCGCGGTCGGCGCCGCTCATCGCCGAGCTCCGCTCGGTCGGAGAAGCCCACGGAGCCACGCCCGGCCAGGTCGCCCTTGCCTGGCTGGTGACGTACTACGGCGAGGCCGTGGTCGCCATCCCCGGCGCCTCGCGCCCGGAGCACGCCGCTCAGGCCGCAGCGGCCATGGACGTGCGGCTGAGCGCGGACGAGATCGAGCGCATCGACCGCCTGTCTCGCGCGGTGACCGGCACTCGCGCGGCGCGTCCGGCGTCCGGGCAGGAAGGGGCCGGCTCATGACCGGCGCCCCCGGCCCGCGCCACGCGCGGTAGCGCTCCGGGCCCAGCCTGCCGGCGCCTTCACGTACCACGATGCTCTCGCGGTGACCGCGTCGCCTCGCGCGCGTTTCGCATCCTCGGTGAGCGGCACATCTTCTTCCAGACACTGTCCGCGCTCATCACGGCGAGCCGAAGCACGACCAGGCAGACGGGAGGCGACCATGGCGCAACAGAGAGCCCGGCCTGTGGCCGGGACCATCGACGAGTACGTCACCGGGTTCCCTCCGGAGACCCGGGCGCTCCTGGAGGAGATCAGGGCGGCCTGCCGCGAGGAGGCGCCCGGCGCGACCGAGACGATCAGCTACGCGATCCCGACGTTCGACCTCGAGGGGCGGCACCTCTGCCACTTCGCGGCGTTCAAGGATCACCTGAGCTTCTTCCCGACCGGGCAGGGGGCGGACGCCTTCGCCGACGAGCTCAAGGCGTACAAGGGCGGCAGGGGGACGGTCCAGTTCCCGTACTCCGAGCCGCTGCCGCTCGACCTCATCCGGCGCATGGTGCGCTACCGGGTCGAGCGGGTCCGGGCGGGGGAGAAGTAGGCGACCGTGGGCGGGGGGCGGGAGAAGGCGCGCGACGATGAAGACGCGCCGGCCGAAGCTAGTCGATCCGCCTCTGCGGGTAGAGACGCCGCAGGAGATCCGCGAACGTCAGGAGTCACGCATGAGCGACCGCTGGGTGGTAGGGGACAAGGACGGCGTCGCCGCCACGGAGATGGCCGGCGACGGCATCGAAGGGGTGGTCAAGCGGGTACTGGTCTCGCCCGACCAGGGGTGGGACGGGTGGGTGATGCGCCTGTTCGACGTGGAGCCGGGCGGCCACACGCCCGAGGCACAGCCACGACTGGCCGCACATCAACTTCGTCGCCGCGGGGAGGGGGGTGCTGTTCCTGGACGGGGAGGAGCACCCGCTGCAGTCCGGGTCGTACGCTTACGTGCCCTCCAATCACGAGCACCAGTTCCGTGCCGCGCCGGACAGCCCGCTGTCGTTCGTGTGCATCGTGCCCGAGGGCGGGGACTACTGAGCCGCAGCCTCGCGCCGACTCGCGGACGACTATGACCTTCGTGCGTAACCTTGAAAACCCCGTGTTGGGGGAATTGGATACGGGAGAGGACCGCGCGAGGGCCGGCGCTGCTGCGCCGGCGGCCCGCGCGGCCCTCCTGACGTTTGCCGCAAGCGATGTGTCCGGGCCCACGCCCACGAAAGGAGAGTGATCGCCGTGCCCCCTGAGAGCCGGCTCGCCGAGCTCCACCGTCTGGGTCAGAGTCCGTGGTTCGACTACATCAACCGTGCGCTCATCCAGCGCGGAGGGCTCAAGAAGATGGTCGACCGGGACGGGTTGGGAGGCGTGACCAGCAACCCGGCGATCTTCGAGAAGTCCATCGGCGGGGGCAAGGAGTACGACGAGGCCATTCTCTCGCTGGCTCGCCAGGGCATGCAGGCGCCGGAGATCCTCGACCATCTGGTCATCGAGGACGTGCGCGCGGCATGCGACGTGCTCGCGCCCGTGTACCTCGCGAGCGGAGGCGAGGACGGCTTCGTCAGCATCGAGGTCTCGCCGCACCTCGCGCGCGACACCGAGGGCTCGGTGGCCGAGGCGCACCGCCTGTTCACGGCCGTCGACCGCCCCAACGTGTTCGTCAAGATCCCGGGCACGCGGCAGGGCGTCCCGGCCATCCTCCAGTGCCTCAAGGACGGGCTGAACATCAACATCACGCTGCTGTTCGCGCTGACGCAGTACGAGGCCGTGGCAGACGCGTACATCGAGGCGCTCGAGTACCGGCTGCGCACCGACGAGACCATCCGCGCGGTGTCGTCGGTGGCCAGCTTCTTCGTCTCGCGCGTGGACACGCTCGTGGACAAGGAGCTGGACGAGAAGATCGCGGCCGCCGCCGACGAGGCGGAGCGGCGGCGCCTGCAGGGGCTCAAGGGCCGTGCCGGCGTCGCCAACGCCAAGGTCGCCTACGAGCGGTTCCGGAGCTACCTCAACAGCCGTGAGTGGCAGCTGATCGCCGCCTCCGGGGCAAAGGTGCAGCGCGTGCTGTGGGCCAGCACCGGCGTCAAGAACCCGGACTACCCGGACACGATGTACGTGGACGAGCTCATCGGCGAGCACACCGTGAACACCATGCCCGAGGAGACCTGGAAGGCGTTCAAGGACCACGGCACCGTCGTCAGGTCCGTCGACCGCCACCTCGACGACGCCCACCGGCTGGTGCGCGAACTCACTCATGCGGGTATCGATCTCGAGCGCGTGGGCGCGCAGCTGCAGGACCAGGGCATCGACCTGTTCGTGGACGCGTTCGACGGCCTCACGCGGATCGTGGAAGAGAAGCGCGTGAAGCTGCTCGAAGAAGGGAGCTGACCCATGGACCAGTGGTTGCTGCCGGCCTGGCTCGACGAGGCCGTGGCCAGGCGGCTGGACGCGCTGGGAGCCGACGGGTACGCGGAGCGGCTGTGGGAGGCCGACGCGACCCTGTGGAAGCCGGAGGACGCGGAGCACCAGCAGGTGGTGGGCAACGCCCTCGGCTGGCTCAGCGTGTTCGAGGGCGTGCGCGAGCAGATCGACGGGCTCACGGAGTTCGTCGACGACCTGCGCGCCGAGGGCTACCGCTCGGCGGTGCTGCTCGGCATGGGCGGCTCCAGCCTCGCCCCCGAGGTCATGCGCGAGGTCCTCGGGGTGCGCGAGGGCTACCTCGACCTGCACGTGCTCGACTCGACCGACCCGGCGGCGGTGCTCGCCGTGGAGGCCGCCGTGGACCTCGAGACGACGCTGTTCGTCGTCTCGAGCAAGTCCGGCGGCACCACGGAGACGGCGAGCTTCCACGCCTACTTCTACGAGCGCCTCCGGGAGCTCGACGGCGACCACGCCGGTCACCACTTCGTGGCGGTGACCGACGAGGGCACGTCGCTCCAGGAGGAGGCGCTCGGGCAGGACTTCCGCGCCATCTTCGTCAATCCCGGCGACATCGGCGGCCGCTACTCGGCGCTCAGCTTCTTCGGCATCGTCCCGGCGGCCCTGATCGGCGTCGACCTCGAGCGGCTGCTCGACGGCGTGCGCGCCATGGCGGTCGAGTGCGGTCCGGACGTCGGGGCGAGCGAGAACCCCGCCCTGCGGCTCGGCGCCATGCTGGGCGAGGCCGCGCTCGCCGGCCGCGACAAGCTGACGATCGTGGCCGAGCGCCCCCTGCGCGCGCTCGGCGCCTGGGTGGAGCAGCTGGTCGCCGAGAGCACCGGCAAGGAGGGCAAGGGCATCCTGCCCGTCGACCTCGAACCGCTCGGCGACCCGGCCGTCTACGGCGGCGACCGCGTGTTCGCCCTGGTCGGGCTGGAGAGCGTGGCGGCCACGGGCACGGCCGAGGACCTCCTGGCGCTCGCGAAGACGGGCCACCCGGTGACCAGCCACGAGCTCACTGACGCCTACGGCCTCGGCGGTGAGTTCCTGCGCTGGGAGATCGCCGTGGCCACAGCCGGACGCGTGCTCGGCATCGACCCGTTCGACCAGCCCAACGTGCAGGAGAGCAAGGACAACACGAAGCGGCTGCTCGCCGGCTACATCGCGAGCGGCGAGCTGCTCGAGGACCTGCCCGAGGGCGAGGGCCGGCTGGCCTTCCCGGTGCACGACGACGACCTGCCGGGGGCGCTCAAGGAGTTCTTCGCCCAGGCGCGCCCGGGCGACTACGTGGCGTTCCAGGCCTACGTGGCTCCCGGGCACCTCGTCTGGGACGACCTGCAGGCCGTACGCCTCGACGTGCGCGACAGGCTCAAGCTCGCCACGACGCTCGGCTACGGGCCGAGGTTCCTGCACTCCACCGGACAATTGCACAAGGGCGGTCCGAACACGGGGCTGTTCCTGCAACTCGTGGCGCACGACGAGCGCGACGTGGACATCCCCGGCCAGCCGTTCAGCTTCAGTGTGCTCAAGCGGGCGCAGGCGCGCGGTGACCTGGGCGCCCTCCGGGCGCACGGCTGCCGCGCGCTCCGCGTGGACCTCGGCGACGACGTGCCGGCCGGCGTCGGGCGGCTCGGCGCGCTCGTGGCGGGGGCGCTCCCACGGTGATGTCGAACGCCGGGTCCGCCCGGCATGAAGAGGAGGACGAGATGGACGTAGCGATGGTCGGGCTGGGCCGCATGGGCGGCAACATGGCGCGGCGGCTGCTGCGCGACGGGCACCGTGTCGTCGTGTGGAACCGCACGTACGCCAAGGCCGAGGAGCTCGGCGGCGAGGGCGCCGAGCCGGTCAAGGAACTCACCGACGTCGTCAAGGCGCTGCAGGCGCCCCGGGCGATCTGGATCATGCTGCCCTACGGTGAGGCGACGCAGGCGGCCATCGACGAGCTCACGCCGTTGCTGGACGAGGGCGACATCCTCATCGACGGCGGCAACTCGCCGTTCCAGCACGACATCGAGCGCGGCGCGCAGCTCGGAGCCAAGGGCATCCGCTACCTCGACGCCGGCACCAGCGGCGGGGTCTGGGGTCTCGAGGTCGGGTACTGCCTCATGGTGGGCGGCGACAAGTCGGCGTTCGACATCGTCGAGCCGCTGCTCAGGACGCTCGCGCCTCCCGGGCACGGCTACCAGTACTGCGGCGGCCACGGATCCGGGCACTTCGTCAAGATGGTCCACAACGGTATCGAGTACGGGATGATGCAGGCCTACGCCGAGGGGTTCGAGCTGCTCAACGCGACCGAGTGGGACCTCGACCTCGCGGCCATCGCCGACCTCTGGAACCAGGGGAGCGTGGTGCGCAGCTGGCTGCTCGAGCTGCTCGCCGACGCGCTGGAGAAGGACCCGGGGCTGGAGCGCATCACGGGCTACGTGGAGGACACCGGCGAGGGCCGCTGGACGGTGGAGCAGGCGATCGCCCACTCCGTGCCCATGCCGGCGATCGCCTCGGCGCTCTTCATGCGCTTCCGCTCCCGGCAAGAGGACACGTACAGCGGCAAGGTGCTGGCCGCGCTGCGTAACGAGTTCGGCGGCCACGCCGTCAAGGAGAAGGAGTGACGGTGGACCGTGAGGGCGGCGAACACCTGAGGTACGACGAGCCGGACTACGGCGAAGGCGGCGTCAAGGTCACGGGCAAACCGAAGTCCGAGTCGGCGTCGCCGTTCGGAGGCGACCGCAACCCGGACCCGTGCAGCCTGGTCATGTTCGGCGTGACCGGGGACCTGGCGCACCGCAAGCTCATCCCGGCTCTGTACGACCTCGGTTGCCACGGGATCCTCCCGTTCGGCACGACGCTGGTCGGCTACGGACGGCAGGAGATGGACGACGACCAGTTCCGGGACCTGATGCAGCAGGCCATCGACGACCACTACGGCGCCGAGGTCGTGGACGGCTCGATGTGCGAGCGCATCCTCGCGAACCCGCGGTACATCCACGGCCAGTTCGACGACCCGGAGGGCTACAAGCGGCTCTCGGCCGCGCTCGACGAACTGGACGGACGAGGGTCGCAAGGCAACCGCATGTTCTATCTTGCGACCCCGCCCAGCCAGTTCGAAGTGATCGTCGAGCAGCTGGGCGCCGCGGGTCTGGCGCGGCGCGGCGCCTTCGACGGCGACCAGGCCCAGGGCGACGGGGCCCGCCCCGGCTGGACGCGCGTGGTCATCGAGAAGCCGTTCGGCCGCGACCTGCGCACGGCGCACGAACTCGACCGCATCATCGGGCAGGTGTTCGACGAGCGGCAGGTCTACCGCATCGACCACTACCTGGCCAAGGAGACCGTGCAGAACCTGCTGGTCCTGCGCTTCGCCAACGGCATCTTCGAGCCCGTCTGGAACCGGCGCTACGTGGACTTCGTCGAGATCACGGCCGCGGAGACGCTCGGCGTCGAGCACCGCGGCCCGTACTACGAGGAGGCCGGCGCGCTGCGCGACATGATCACGCCGCACCTCATCCAGCTGTTCACGCTCGTCGGCATGGAGCCGCCGGCGGCGTTCGACGCCGACGCCGTGCGCGACGAGAAGATGAAGGTGCTGCGCGCGGTGCGGCCCATCCCCACGCGCTCCGTGGGGGACTGGGCGGTGCGCGCGCAGTACGTGGCCGGGGTCGTCGAGGGCGAGAAGGTCCCCGGCTACCGTCGCGAGGACCGGGTGGCGCCGGACTCGTACACGGAGACCTACGCGGCGCTCAAGCTGCTCGTCGACAACTGGCGCTGGCAGGGCGTGCCGTTCTACCTGCGCACCGGCAAGCGCCTGGCGCGGCGGGTGACAGAGATCGCCATCCACTTCAAGCGACCGCCGGTGCTGCTCTTCCAGGACGCGATGGCCGGCGGCGGGCTGCAGCCCAACGTGCTCGTGCTGCACGTGCAGCCGGACGAGGGCTTCAGCCTCAGCATCGAGTCCAAGCTGCCCGGCCACGCCGTCGCGTTGCAGCCTGTGTCGATGGACTACCGCTACGGGACCACGTTGCACGAGCTGCCCTTCAGCGCCTACGAGACGGTGCTCGTGGACGCCATGGAGGGCGACATGACCCTGTTCACGCGCGGCGACCAGGCCGAGGAGGCCTGGCGGATCGTCGGTCCGGTGCTCGAGGCCTGGTCCAAGCGCCCGGAACGCGAAATCTCGATCTACGAAGCCGGCAGCTGGGGGCCGGAGGCCGCGGACGCGCTCATCGCCCGCGACGGTCACTCCTGGCGACGGCCGACGAAGGAGGCCGACGAGGCATGAATACCCGACGAAGCGGAGGTATGGAGCGGGTCGCCGGAGGTGCACCGCTCTGTATCGAGATCCTGAAGGACGGAGAACCGTGAGTCTCGAGATCCTGAAGGACGGCGACGCGCTCGCCCTGCGCGTCGCCGACCTGTTCGCGCTCGCCGCGCAGGAGTCGGCGGCCGCGCGCGGACGGTTCGCCGTCGCGCTCAGCGGCGGCGAGACTCCGCGCGCGCTGTACAAGCTGCTGGCGCGCCAGCAGTTCAGCCAGAAGGTCCCCTGGCGCCGCGCGCAGCTGTACTGGGGCGACGAGCGCTGCGTGCCGCCGAGCGACCCGCGGAGCAACTACGGGATGGCGCACGAGGCGTTCATCAAGCACGTGCCCATCGCGCCGGAGAACGTCCACCGCATGCGCGGGGAGGACCTGCCGGAGGAGGCGGCGCAAGAATACGACGGTGAGTTGCGCCGCCTGGCCGCGCAGTCCCGCCCGCGCGTCGACGTGCCGGTCTTCGACCTCGTGCTGCTCGGCCTCGGCAACGACGGCCACACCGCCTCACTGTTCCCGCACAGCGACGCGCTCACCGTCGAGGACGAGTTCTGCGTGCCGACGCTGGCGCCCGACGGTTCGCCGCGGCTCACCGTGACGGCGCCGGTCATCAACGCCGCGCGCCGCGTGTGGTTCCTGGTGAGCGGCGCCGGCAAGGCCGGCATGGTGGCCGAGGTCATCGAAGGGCTGCGCGTGCCCAACGCGGTGCCCGCTCAAGGCATCGCTCCCGTGCACGGCGCGCTCACGTGGTTCCTGGATGAAGCAGCGTGCCGCAGAGCTCAGCCCGGACGCCCGCGCCTGACGAGGAGGGAACGATGGCCGACAGCTACGAGGTCCTGCAGCTCGACGGCACCGTGCTCGAGTTGCGCGCCGACCAGTTCGCCGAGATCCGCCGGGTCGAGACGCGCGCCGAGCACGAGCAGCTCGTGAGCGAGGGCTGGCTCGCGCTCGACGAGGAGGTGCGGACCGGCGACGTGCCCAAGCCGCGCGCGGCCTGGAAGCAGGCCCTGACTGAGACCGTGACGCCGCCTGAGGAGGCGCCCGAGATCGTGGTCTACGTGCTCGGGCGCCTCAAGCCCGGCGAAGAGGGCCGCCAGGTCGTCTGACGTGAGCAAGGACGGACGGCCGCAGTCCCGGCCGGTCCCCGTACTCAGGGGGCCGCGCGTCACGCTGCGTCCCGCCGTGCCGCGCGACGCCGGAGCGGCCAGGCGCATCGGCCTGCATCCGGAGATCGAGAGGCTCTTCGGCGCAGAGGCGGAGAGCGAGTGGCGCGAGCTGACGCGTGAGGAGTCCGAGGACCTCCTCGAGGCGCTCGCCGCCAGCGACGCGCGCGTGACCTGGGTGGTGGACGCGGGAGACGGCTTCATCGGGTCGGCGTCTCTGCACAGCTTCAGCGACGACGGGAAGCGTGCGGCCTACGCGGTCGGCCTGCTGGACCCGGCCGTGCTGGGCCGCGGGCTCGGCACTGAGGTCACCCGGCTTGTGCTGGCCTACGCCTTCGGGCAGCTCGGCCTCACGGAGGTCGGCGCGCGTGTCCTGGAGTTCAACGCGCGGGCCATCGCCTGCTACGAGCGTTGCGGCTTCGAGCCGGTGGACCGCGAGCCGGACACCGTGACGCTCGACGGTGTCGCCTACGCCGACATCGTCATGCAGGTGGACGCCGAGCGGTTCAACGAGGCGGCCCGCCGGGAACCCGGCTGACATGCGCCAGATCGTCGCCTATCTCGCCAGCAGTGTGGACGGGTTCATCGCCGGCCCCGGTGACGACATGGGCTGGCTGCCCGAGTTCGACGGCGACCAGACGGGATTCCACGACTTCTTCCGGGAGGTCGGCGTCATCGTCATGGGCCGCCGGACCTTCGAGTGGATCGGCGATCACGCGGGCGCCTGGCCCTACGGCGACATCCCCACGTACGTCCTCTCCACGAGCCTGCCGGAGGGCCGGGCGGAGCACGTGACCGTCACGCCCGGCCCCGCTGACGACCTCGCCCCGACGCTGCGGGACGGCGAGGGCACGGCCTGGCTGGTCGGCGGCGGGCGGCTGTTCGCCTCGTTCGCGGCCGCCGGCCTCATCGACCGGTGGATCGTCACGGTCATCCCGGTACTGCTGGGTGCCGGCGTGCCGCTCTTCCCGCGGGGCGGCGAGGCCTACCTGTGGGTCGAACTCAAAGAGAACCGCACGCTCCCCGGCGGCCTGGTCCAGCTCCACTACGTGCCTGCCCGCTGACCCTCGTACGTCTGGGCTACCGCCCTCGGTGGTACACTCCTGAGGCAAGCCAGGTGGCCGCGGTGGTGCCGCGTCGCGAAGCTTCTCGAAGCCCGCGAGGCGCCCGTCGAGGAAAGTCCGGACACCACAGAGCAGGGCGCTGGCTAACGGCCAGCCGGGGAAACCCGAGGGAAAGCGCAACAGAGAGCAGACCGCCAGCGGCCCCTTTCGAGGGGTGCGGGTAAGGGTGAAACGGTGAGGTAAGAGCTCACCAGCGGTCCTGGTGACAGGCCGGCTCGGCAAGCCCCGCCCGGTGCAAGGCCAAATAGGGGAGTGTTTGAGGGTTGCTCGCCCGAGACTCCCGGGTTCCGGCCGCATGAGCCGTCCGGCAACGGGCGGCCCGAGATGGATGGTCACCCACGACAGGATCCGGCTTACGGCTTGCTACAGAAAGGCCCCTCGGTCCAGCTGGACGAGGGGCCTTTCCAATGCCAGGGACCTTTTCAACGCCCGGCGGCGGGGAGCAGCGGGACCGCCGCCCCGCCGCCTCAGAACTGCACGTAGACGAAGGCGGCCGGCTTGCCCATGGCCAGCACCGCCGCACCCAGCAGCAGGCCGAAGACGAGGCCGTAGCGCCAGGTCGGCCTGGGCTCTATCTCCCAGGTGTTCGGCGCGAGATTGACCCAGGCGAGGCCCGCGAAGATCAGCAGCGTCAGCGCGTAACCGACCTGCGGCTCGCGCGGGGAGAGGCCGCCGAGACCGTTGAGGCCGGCCATGGCCTTGAGCACGTGGCCGGCCTGCCGCAACGTCGCGGCGCGGAAGAACACCCACGCCACGACCACCGCGACGAACGTCAGGGACCGGTTGAGCCACGCGGCCCCGGGCGTGAGGCCCTTCTGGCGCGCCACCGCGTGGACCGACTGGTAGAGGCCGTGGAGCAGTCCCCAGACGATGAACGTCCACCCGGCGCCGTGCCAGAAGCCGACGAGGATGAAGGTGACCATCAGGTTGCGCACCGTGACCGCCATGCCGCGGCGCGAGCCGCCGAGTGGGATGAACAGGTAGTCGCGCATCCAGAAGGACAACGTCATGTGCCAGCGGCGCCAGAACTGGCTGGGGTTGGCGGCCTTGTAGGGCGAGTCGAAGTTCTGCGGGAAGTGGAACCCGAGCAGGTAGGCGATGCCGACCGCCATGTCGGAGTACCCGCTGAAGTCGAAGTAGAGCTGGAGGGTGTAGCCGAGCGCGGCCGCCCACCCGCTGAAGAAGCGGAGGTTGGCGGCGTTGGCGAACAGTGCGTCCACGTGCGGCAGCATGACGTCGGCGATGAGCAGCTTCTTGGCCATGCCGCAGGCGATGAAGAAGAGGCCGAGCGCCGCAAGACGCGTCGTCAGGCGGCGCGGCTGGTCGCCGAAGTCGCCCTCCACGTCGCGCCAGCGCAGGATGGGGCCGGCGATGGCGCGCGGGAACAGGGCGATGAAGGCGGCGTAGCGCAGGAAGCTGCGCGTGGCGGGAGCGTCGCCGCGGTAGACGTCGATCACGTAGCTCATGGCGCTGAACGTGTAGAACGAGACGCCGAGCGGCAGCAGCACGGTGAGCGCCGGCAGGCCGAGCTCGAGGCCGGCGAGCGCGCCCAGCCCGTCGAGCGAGTCGAGGAAGAAGCCGCGGTACTTGAAGTAGCCGAGGATCGAGACGTTGGCGACCAGGGCGACGACGAGGATCGTGCGGCGGCGGCGCGCGGCGCGGCGCGCCGCGTGGGCGTCGCCCTCGGCGGGGACCGGCACGCGGGCGATCAGGAGCGCGGCGATCCAGTCGATCGTGCTTGCTCCGACCATGATCACGACGAAGCGCCAGTCGAACCAGCCGACGAAGACCCAGGACGCGAGCACCAGGAACGCGAGGCGCCAGACGCGGCGTGGCAGCAGCCAGTAGACGAGGAGGGTGACCGGCAGGAACGCGAACAGGAACGTGTAGCTGGTGAGCTGGATGAGGACTCCCTTCGGCGGCAGCATCCTACCAGCCGCTGGTATGCTCACCCGATGCGACCCACCGCCGCGCAGATGGCCGCCTCGCTGGGGCTCGAGCCTCACCCGGAGGGCGGTCACTACCTGGAGACGTACCGCGCGGCGCAGAAGCTGCGCACGCCGCGCGGCGAGCGCGTCGCCTCGAGCGCCATCCTCTTCCTCATCACCGAGACCTCGGTCAGCAGGCTGCACCGGCTGAGCAGCGATGAGCTGTGGGTGTTCCAGGGCGGGCTGCCGCTCGAGATCGTGACCATCGCGCCGGACGGCGAGCTGCGGCGGCGCGTGCTCGGCGACCTCGAGGGGATCGCGCGCGGCTGGGCCCCTGGGCAGGAGCAGGCCGCGGAGTCCCCGGTGACCGTGCCCGAAGGGTCGCTCGGCTGGCTGCCGCAGGCGCTGGTGCCGGCCGGCAGCTGGCAGGGCGCCCGCCTCGCGGGCGGTCCGCACCTGCCGGCCGAGTACGCCTGGGCGCTCGTGAGCTGCGTGGTCACGCCCGGGTTCGACTTCGCCGACTTCGAATTGGGCGAGCGGCAGGCGTTGCTGGCCGAGTTCCCCGCGCACGCCGGGCTCATCCGCGAGCTCACCTGAGACGGACCGCGCCCGAGGCTCATCCGGTCGGGCCGGAGCCGTCCGGGGCGCGTGATACCCTCGCGACGATCATGAGCACTGGGGCCGGCACACATCAGGGGATGCTCGTCAGCGGCCGCTTTCCCGAGCTCGAAGACGCGCTCTGCGAGCGCGTCGCCGAGCTCAAGAGCGGCCGTCCGCTCGCACCCGTCACCGTCGTCGTCGGGTCTGCGGTCGTCCGCACCCGGGTCCTCGACCTGCTCATCCGGCGGCTCGGCGCCGTCGCGAACGTGTCGGTGGTCACGCTCGGACGGCTGGCCGGCGATGTCTACGCCCTGCACGCCGGGTCGCCGCACGCGATGCTCGGCGCGCTGGCGCGCGAGCGCCTGGCGCGCCGGCTCGTAGCGGACCGTGCGCACGAGATGCGTTACTTCGGACCCGTGCTCGACCGCCCGCACTTCGCGCAGGCGCTCGCGGCCACGTTCTCGGACCTGCGCGAGGCCTGCGTCGACCCGGGCCCGGCCTGGGCCGAGGCGGCCGCGGAGGCCCGCGGTCCGGACGCGCCCGCGGGCGTGCGGGAGGCGGCAGCGGCCAAGGCCGGGGATCTCGAGTCCCTGTACCGCGCGTACTGCGCAGCGCTGGACGCACGGGGCCTGCTCGACGGCGCCGGCCTTCAGCGGGCCGCGGCGGACCTCATCAACGGCGAGCCCGCAGGCGGCGCGGTCGTGCTGTTCGGCTTGTACGACGTGAACCAGGCGCAGGAGCTGCTCGTTCGCGCGCTCCTCACGGCCGGCGCCGACGCGTTCGTGCCGGCGCCGGCCGGCAGGTCCGCCGCGGGGTACCCCGTGTTCGAGGTCGCGCGGCAGCTGGGACTGGCGCCGCGCGCCCTCACGGCGCCGCCCGCGCAGAGCGACCGCGACCTGGCGCGCGCCGTGTGGCTGGAGGACGCTCCTGCCGCGGCGTTCCGCGGAGACGGCAGCCTGCGGGTCGTGTCGGTCTCAGACGAACGCGCCGAGGCACGCGAGGCGGCGCGTACGGTGCTCGCGGCGTTGGAGGGTGGGGCCTCGGCCAGGGACTGCGCGGTGGTGGTCCCTCACGGCGAGGACGTCGAGCGGGCGGCAGCGGCGCTGCGAGACGCCGGGCTCCCCGTGGCCTGCCGTCTGCCCGATCGCAGCGCGGGAGTGCGCGTGCTCTCCCGGCTGGCCGACTGTCTCGCGCCCCCGGCCGGTGCGCCGTTCTCGCGGCGTGCGGTGATCGACCTGTTCGCCGCCGGCTCGCTCCGTCACCCGGGCGAGCCGGGGGAGACGGCGGTCTGGCTGGACGAGGCCCGGCAGGCGGGGATCGTGGCCGGGATCGACCAGTGGACGACCCGCCTCGCGGGCAGGCGCCGCGGTCTGCAGGCCAGGCTCGAGAGCCTCGGGGCGCGCGGCAGGGAGGCCGTGGACGACGAGGACGAGGTCGCCGGCAAGGTCCACACGGTGCGTCTGCGGCTTGCCGCCGTGGGCGGCTTGCTCCACGTCAGCCGGGATCTGGCGCAGGCGTGCGCAGCGGCGCCGGAGCGTGGCGCGTGGGGCCGGTGGGCCGACTTCTTCGCGAGCGTCGCGGAGGCGGTGTTCTGCGCCGAGGCGGCGGCGGAGGCACGCGATGCGACGTCGCGACTGTCGAGCCTCGCGGTGCTCGGCGAGGAGGTCGAGCTCTCCGAGGCCGCCGCCGTACTCCGCGAGTCTCTGGCCGGGTCGCGGGTGCCCATCGGCCGCGTCGGGCGGGACGGCGTGGCTGTCCTCACGCCGCTCGAGCTGCGCGGGCTCAGCTTCCACACGGTGGTGTTCACCGGACTCGCCGAGGGTGGATTCCCCTCTCGGGGCAGGCCGGACCCGCTGCTGGGAGACGCCGAGCGGCGCAGCGTCGCTCAAACGCTCGGCGTCAGGCTGCCGCTGGCCGAGCAGCGAGACGCCGAGTCGCAGTTGCTGTTCGCATTCGCGTGCGAGGCGGCGCGAGACCGCCTGGTGCTGCTCGCGCCACGCTCGGGCGCAGCCGACGGCCGGCCGCGGCTGCCGTCGCGGCTGCTCCTGCGGCTGGCCTCGCGCTTGGCCGGACACCCGGTCGGCCTCGACGAGTTCCTCGGCGGGGAGGCTCTCCGCCGGTGTGGCGCCGGCTCGCCGGCTCGCCGGCGTTCTCGGACGGCGCCGTCTGGGTGGACGCACGCGAGAGAGACGTCGCGCTGCTCCTGTCGCTCGGCGCGGCCGGTCGCAGGGGCGCCGCGAGCTCCTACGCCGCGGCCGTCCTCGGCGATCAGGACGCCGCCGCTCGCAGGTCCGCCGCCTGGCGCTCCGCGCGGAGTGCCGTCCCGGGCGCGTGGGACGGCCTCTTCGGCGCCGAGGCCCGCGCCGCGCTCGCCGCGGCGCACCCCTTTGACGGCGAGATGCACCCCACGCGCCTCGAGCGCTTCATCTCGTGCCCGTTCTCGTTCCTGCTGCGCGACGTCTATGAGCTGCAGGCTCCGGACGAGCCCGGCGACTCGCTCGAGATGGACGCGCTCGAGTTCGGGACGCTGGCCCACGACATCCTGCAGTGCGCGTACCAGGCGGTGATCGACGGCGACCTGGGCCGCGACGAGGCGCAGGCGGCCGTCGTCGCGGCGTGGCGCGAGTGCTGCGCCGAGGCCGAGGCGCGGGGCGTCACCGGCGCCGCGCTGTCCTGGGAGGTGCGCCGCGAGCTCCTGCTTGAGGACCTGCTCGAGACCGTGCGTCGCGACTCGGTGTTCGCCGACCGCCAGGGGCGCCCGATCGGGGTGGAGTGGCGCTTCGGGGATGCGGTGGGACGGCCGGTGACGCTGGAGTTGCAGGGCGGCAGGAGGGTCCGCTTCGCCGGTCGCCTCGACCGGGTGGACGTCACGGCGGCCGGCGCCCGCGTCATCGACTACAAGTCGGGGGCGGGGGGCACCGAGCGCAACCGGATCAAGGAACGGCTCAGCGTGCAGTTGCCGGTCTACCGCCTTGCGCTCCGGCAGGCGGGCGACGAGCAGTACGCTTCCATCGCCTGCCTCTACCGCCTCATCACGCGCCGTGGAGGGTTCGAGGACCTCGACCTGCCCCAGGACGAGGCGGCGTCGTCGCGGCGCCTGGCCGAGCTGGTCGCCGGCGCGGCGGCGCTGGTCGACCAGGGCATGTTCCCGCGCGCCACTCGCCAGCGCTGCGAGTACTGCGACGTGCGCTACGCGTGCGGCGTGTCCGCCTGGGCCCGCGCGCGCAAGCGCGAGCACGAGACTCTCGGAGCCGTGGTCGCGCTCCAGGCGCCGGCGCCGAAGGAGGAGGCCGATGTCTGAGCGGCCCGTCTGCGACGCCGCCGTCAGGCAGCGCGTCACCACCGATCTCGGCACCTCCTTCCTGCTCGAGGCCGGCGCGGGGACCGGCAAGACGCGCGTGCTCGTGGACCGCTACGTCAGCTGCGTGCTCGACCCGCGTCGCGGCACCGGCGACGTCCGCACGGTCGCCGCCATCACGTTCACCGAGAAGGCGGCGGGCGAGCTGCGCCAGCGCGTGCGCGAGGAGTTCGAGCGGCTGGCGGTCGCGGCAGCGGGCGACGCCTCTCGCACCGCGGTCATCCACGCCGCCCTCGACGCGCTCGACGAGGCCCCGATCAGCACCATCCATGGCTTCGCGGGGCGTCTGCTTCGGGAGTTCCCGGTGGAGGCCGGCGTCGACCCGGCGTTCGAACAGCTCGACCAGCTCGGATCGGATCTCGAGCGCGCCCGGCACTGGGACGAGTGGCTCACCGAGCTCGCCGCCGGAGACCCGGACGCGCACCCCGAGCGCGGGGGGCTGGCTCGCCTGCTGCGCGCCGGCGTGCGGCTCGAGTGGTTGCGCGAGCTCGCCGTCGGCCCGCGTGGCGTGTTCGGCGAGCGCTACGACCTCGAGCCCGTGCCGCCGCTGCTCGAAGAACCGGACCTGCACGAGGCACTGGCCGGCCTCGCTGCGACGCTGGAACGGCTCGCCGCGTACTGCGGGTCTGCGTGCAGCAACCCCGCCGACAAGGGCTGTGGCGCGGCCATGGACCTGGTCGCCGCCGGCCTCGCGCTGGTCGAGCGACCGCCGGAGGACATCGACCAGCTGGCTGCGGCGCTGTTTGCGCTTCCCACCAGGTCGGCGGCAACCGCGCCCGGCGGCGCCAAAGGGAACTGGGACGCCGGACAAGGAGGCAAGGACGAGCTGCAGGCCCGGTATCGAGAGGTGGTCGGCGCGGTCACGGGAGCACGCGACGCGTACGCTTCGTTCGTCACCAGCCTCGCGGTGGCGGTCGCCGACGCGTTCTCGCGCTGGGCGGCCGCTGCGCAGCTCGCCCAGGGCCGCCTCGACTTCACCGATCTGCTGGGCCGGCTGCGCGACCTGCTGACCGGCGACCTCTCCGCACGCGCCGCCCTCCAGGCCCGCTTCTCCTACCTCCTCGTGGACGAGTTCCAGGACACGGACCCGCTGCAGGCAGAGATCGTCTTCTTCCTGTGCGAGCGGGCTCCCGTGGCGCGCGACTGGCGCGAGGTGGTCTTGCAGCCCGGCAAGCTGTTCGTGGTGGGCGACCCCAAGCAGTCCATCTACCGCTTCCGCCGCGCCGACATCGGCATGTACGACCAGGTCAAACGCCTGGTCGCGGGCCAGCCGGACGGGAGCGGCGCGCTCGAGGTCATCCGCCAGAACTTCCGCACCACCCCGGCCGTGGTCAACTGGGTGAACAACGTGTTCGCCGGGGTGTTCGACGACGACAGGGAGGAGGGGCGGCAGCCGGGCTACCAGTGGGTCGAGCCGTACCGGCTTCCCGCGGAGGGACCGCGCGTGGCCGTGCTCCTGGGCGACGACTTCGGCTCCGCGGCCGGCGCGGCCGAGGCGGCGCGGCGAGCCGAAGGACAGGCGCTCGCCGCGCTCCTGCTCGCGATGCAGGGGGAGGAGCGTGACCGCTGGGCGGTCCAGGACCGCGACGCGGGTGACGGCTGCGCGGAGGCGCTGCGGCCGCCGCGCTGGGGCGACGTCGCGCTCCTCTTCCGGGCCACGACCGGCCTCGAGACCTACGAGCAGGCGCTGCGCGAGGCCGGGGTCCCGTATCGCGTGGACGGCGGCAAGGCGTACTTCGCCCGGCGCGAGGTGGACGACGCGCTGCTCTGCCTCCGCGCGGTGGACGACCCCGCGGACGGACCGGCGGTGTACGGGGCGCTGCACTCGTCGCTGTTCGGGTTCAGCGACGACGAGCTCTTCCTGTTCTGGGCGGCCGGCGGGCGGTTCGACCTGTTCGCCGCGCAGCCGGAGGAGCACGTGGCCGTCGCGGAGGCGCTTGCGACACTGCGAGCGCTGCACGTGCGCCGCGCCTCGAGCGAGCCGCACGAGCTGGCGTCCGAGCTGCTGCGGGTCACCAGGGCGTTCGAGGTGCTCGCCGCCGGCGGACCGGGCGGAGCACAGGCCATCGCCAACCTGGAGAAGCTCGTCGACCGCGCGCGCGCGTTCTCCGGCGCGGGCGGCCTGGGCCTCGGCGCGTTCCTGGCGTGGGCGGCCGAGGCCGGCGACGCCGCCGGCGAGCAGGAGTCGCCGGTAGACGACGACGGCGACGTGGTCCACCTGCTCACCATCCACAAGGCCAAAGGGCTCGAGTACCCCATCGTCGTCCTGGTCGGCGGCGCGCTCGGCGGCGGTGGGGGCGGCGGCGAGCCGATCGTCGACCGCGAGGAGCGGCGGCTCGTCATCAAGCTGAAGGCCGAGTTGCCGGGGGCGCCGGCAAGGGACCTCGAGCCGCGGCGGTACACGACGCTCAAGGAGCGCGAGAAGCTCATGGAGGCCAGCGAGGCGCGCCGGCTGCTCTACGTGGCCGCCACGCGCGCCCGCGACCGGCTGGTCGTCACGTGCTTCGGGCGCCTGCGCAACAAGGACGGAGCGGCCTCCGCCGTGCTGCTCGGCCCCATCGCCGACGCGCTGCCTGCGCCGGCCCCGCTCGACGAAGCGTACGAGGACGGCGGCCTGCTGGTGATCCCGCCGGGGGTCCCGCCGTCGGCGAGCGCCGGAGACGGCGCGCCGGACGCCGGCGACCTCGCCGGCGCTCGTCTCGACTGGGTGCGGCGGCGCGAGGGACTGCTCGAGGGCGCCTGTCGTCCTGCAGCGGCGACGAGCCCCAGCGGGCTGGAGCACGTGGATGAGGAGGTCCGCACCGGTGGCCCGGGCGCTCCGCCCGGGCGGTCGAGGGCGCTGGCGCTCGGTTCGGTCGTGCACCGCATCATGGAGGTGTGCGACCTCGACGACGAGACGTCGCTGGCACGGGCGGCCGGGGCCGCCGCCGGAGAGCTGGAGCGGCCCGACCTCGCCGACGAGGCGGCCGAGCTCGCCGCCGCGTGCTGGCGCTCCGCGCCCGTGCGCGCGGCCGCCAGGGCGGCCGCCTCAGACCCGGACGACGTGCATCGCGAGATCCCGGTCGGCGCGCTGCTCGACGGCGTGGTCCTCAGCGGGGCGGTCGATCTGCTCTACCGGGGTGAGGAGGGGTGGATCGTCGTCGACTTCAAGACCGACCGTGCCGCGGAGCCCGACCTCCTGCTCGCGAGGTACCGGCCGCAGGGCGCCGCCTACGCGCTTGCGGCGGAGGCGTTGCTCGGCGAGGGCAGTGTACACGCCGTGTGTTTCGTCGCCGCGCGGTCGCCGCTGTCGGACGGCGCCGCGCTCGTGATCACCGTGGCCGTCGACCACGAGTTGCGCGCGGAGGCTCGCCACGAGATCGCCCTGGCGGCTGAGGCCGGTCGCGCGCTGCGTCCCGACGAGTTGTCCCCCGAGGAGCACGCTCCCGTCGGCGCCTGAGTCCGGCGGACGGCCGTCGCGCCCGCGGCGTGGCCGCTTCGCTTGGTCCTGCCCCGCCTGTGGAACAACCTCGGCAGCGACTTCAGGAGGCGCACATGCCCACCTTCGAGCACAAGATCACTCCCATGCTCTGGTTCGACGGCCAGGCCCAAGATGCCGCCGACCAGTACGTCTCGATCTTCCCGGACTCCTCGATCGACGCGGTCAGCAGACTGCCGGACGGCACGACCCTGGTGGTCGAGTTCACGCTGGCCGGCCACCGGTTCACGGCGCTCAACGGCGGCCCCGAGTACTCGTTCACCCCGGCCGTCTCGTTCGTCGTCGACTGCGAGACGCAGGAGGAGGTCGACCACTACTGGAGGCTTCTCGGTGAGGGCGGCGACCCCGAGGCTCAGCAGTGCGGGTGGCTCAAGGACAGGTTCGGCGTCTCCTGGCAGGTGGTGCCGCGGCAGCTCTCCGAGTACATGAGCGACCCGGACCCGGAGAAGGCGGGGAGGACGATGCAGGCGCTGCTCCAGATGAAGAAGCTCGACATCGAGGGCCTGCGGCGGGCGCACGACGGCCGGGAGTGAAGTCCGTCCCGCGCTTCGCTGAGCAACCGCGGGTTGACGTGAGGCACGAGGGGCGGCACCGTCTGGAACGTGACTGCCGCCCACGACATCCGGCCCGGCGACCTGCCGGCCGGCGAGTTCGGAGCCTGGCTTGCGCAGATGCGCCTGGCCCTGCGCCACGAGCGGGACTCCGAGGTCCCGTGCGGCGATTGCTGCGCCTGCTGCTCGACGTCCCACTTCGTGCACATCGGCCCCGGTGAGGTGGAGACGCTGGCGGTGGTCCCGCACTCGCTCCTGTTCCCGGCTCCGGGCATGCCGGACGGCCACCTGGTGCTGCCCTACGACGAGCGCGGCCGGTGCCCGCTGCTGGACGAGGCCGGGCGTTGCAGCATCTACGACCACCGGCCGCTGACCTGCCGCACCTACGACTGCCGCGTGTTCGCGGCCGCCGGGCTGGACGCGGACCGCGAGGAGATCACGGCCCGGGCGCGGCGCTGGCGCTTCTCGTGCCCGGCGCCCGAGGACGCCGAGCAGAAGGCCGCCGTCCGCGCCGCCGCGCGCTGGATCCGCGAGCACGCGGCGGCGTTCCCCGGCGGGGTGGTGCCCGAAGACCCGCCGCAGCTCGCCGTGCTCGCCGTCCGCGTCGCGGACGTCTTCCTGGCGTCCGCGCCCGGCGCGACGGGGGACGAGGCCGCCGTCGCGGACGCGGTCGTCGAGGCGGCAGCACGCTGAAGAGGGACGTCGGCTTCGGCGCCCGACTCATGCGTCGCAGAAAAACGCTCTGCGGCTCTTGCCGCCCCATGGAAGTTGGGTCTACATTGAGACGAGGATAGGTCCAACTTCTCTTCAGGTTCGTCCGTGAGCCCGCCGAGCGGCGATCCCTCGCGGGAGCGGGCGTCAGGAGGTCCAGCGTGCGGCAGTCCGAGTCGGAGGTCGGGGTCTACTCGATCGCCGCCGTCAGCGAGATGACGAGCATCCCGGCGACGACGCTCCGCTCGTGGGAGAGGAGCTTCGGCGTCGTGCGACCGACGCGCACGAGCGGCGGTCACCGCCTGTACAGCCAGGAGGACATCGAGCGGCTCCGCTGGCTCAAGGCCAAGATCGACTCCGGAGTGCAGGCCAGCGTGGCGCACCAGCTCCTCGAGACCGAACTGGCGCGGGTCGGCAGCGTCACCCGCGAGCATGCCCGGCGCGGGGCGCTGATGATCATGGTCGCGGACCGCGACCCGATCACCGCCGACCTGGAGCGGTACTTCCTCGAGAACGCCGGCTACGACGTGAGAGTGGTGCTCGACGGGCGTACCGCGGTGCAGGAGGCCGAGGCGATGCAGCCCGATCTGATCGTGGTCGACGTCATCCTGCCCGGCGTGAACGGCCTTCAGGTCTGCCGCGGCCTCAAGTCGAATCCCTCTGACCGCCGGCATCCCGGTCGTGGTGTTCAGCGTCCTGGACGTGCGCGAGCGCGCCCTCGACGCCGGCGCGGACGCGTTCCTGCTCAAGCCGCTCGAGCAGCCGCGGCTCATCGACCTGATCAGCAGCATGCTGCCCCGCGCCGCGGCGGGGATCTCCAAGGGAAGGTGACGGATGGAACGCGTAGACAGCGGCAACCCCGCCCTCGACCGGATCCTCGGCGGCGGATACGTGCGCGACTCCACCAACCTCATCATGGGCATGCCGGGTACGGGCAAGACGGTACTCGCGCAGAGCATCATCTTCCATGCCGCCACGCCCGAGCGCCCCGCGCTGTTCCTCTCCACCGTCTCGGAGCCGCTGGACCGCATGCTCCGCTACGTGCAGCGGTTCGAGTACTTCGACCCGGAGATGATCGGAAGCGCCGTGCTGTACGAGGACCTCAGCGACACGCTGCGGCGCGGCGACCTCCAGGCGGCCGTGGACCACGTCGTCGCGCTGATCAAGGAGCAGCGGCCGGCGTTCCTGGTCATCGACAGTTTCAAGGCGCTGCACTCGTTCTCGACGTCGGCCCACGAGTTCCGCACCGCTCTCTCCGTGCTCTCGGCCGTGCTCTCTTCGCTCGCCATCACCTCCTTCTGGGTGGGCGAGTACTCGAGCGACGAGATCGTCGAACTGCCGGAGTTCGCCGTCGCGGACAGCGTGGTGGAACTGGTGCTGAAGAAGACCGGCACGGGCGACGTGCGTTACCTGCGCGTGACCAAGCAGCGCGGGAGCGGGTTCGCGGTCGGCGAGCACGCGTTCAAGATCGACCGGGAGGGCATCCAGCTCTTCCCGCGGATCGTCACCCCTGAGGCCCCGATCAGCTACGAGCTCGCGACCTCCCGCTTGGCCACAGGAGTGGAGGCCCTGGACGCGATGCTCTCCGACGGCATCTGGAAGGGCAGTTCCACCGTCGTCTTCGGCCCGCCCGGCAGCGGCAAGACGCTGCTCGGGCTGCACTTCATCTTCCGCGGCATCGAGCGCGGGGAGAAGGGGCTGATCGCGACCATGCAGGAGAACCCCACGCAGCTCCAGCGCATCGTCCAGGGGTTCGGCTGGGACCTGCAGGAGGCGATCGACTCCGGCATGCTCACACTGCGCTACATCTCGCCGGTCGGCTCCTACATCGACGAGATCGTCGGCCGGGTGAGCGAAGACGCGCACCGGGAAGGCAGCCAGCGCGTCCTCGTGGACAGCATCAACGACCTCGCCGTGGGCACCGACGACACCCGCTTCCGCGACTTCATGTACTCCTTCGTGCAGTATCTGGCCGTGAGTGGGATCACCGCGTTCATGACCCACGAGATCCGCGACCTCTTCTCCACCACGGTCTTCTCGCGGTACGGCATCAGCCACATGTCCGACAACGTGCTCCTGCTCAACTTCGTGCGTGAGGCCGCGGAGATCAAGCGCTCGATCGCCGTGATCAAGACGCGCGCCAGCAGTCATGACCCGGGGCAGCGGCAGTTCCTCATCACTCCGCACGGGATCGTCATCGGCGAGCCGTTCGGGTGGACGCCGCCGTGGGGGACGACGGACTGAGACCCGTTGCGCGACGGATCTCAGCCCCCGGTGTCCTTCGGCTCCTGGGTGACGGCCACCTTGGGCACCCTGCTGCGCGACGCGCCGGCCGACGTGCCGTGCGGCTCGTGCAACGCCTGCTGCCGCACGTTCCACCAGCTCCACATCAGGCCAGGCGAGAAGCGGGCGCGCAGGCGGCTCCCCAAAGAGCACCTCTCGGTGGCCCGCGGCCTCCCTCCAGGCTACCTGTTGCTGGGCTACACCGAGGACGGCTCGTGCCCGATGCTCGTCGGCGGCCGGTGCACCATCTACGAGGACCGGCCGCTCGTCTGCCGCACCTATGACTGCCGGCTGTACGCGGCGACCGGCGTGGAGCCGGACCGCGCAGACATCGCGGCCCAGGTACGGCGCTGGCGCTTCACGTACCCCGCTGAGGACGACCGCGAGCGGCAGGAGGCGGTGCTCGCGGCCATCCGCTTCATCCGGGAGACGCCGGCCTGCCTGCCGGGCGAGGCCGCGCGGCGCCAGCCGATCCGCCTCGCCACGCTGGCCGTCGTCACGCACGAGCTCTTCCGGCCGGGCGCGACCCGCGGTGTGCGCCGCCGCCCGGTCACCGACCGCGACCGGGCGCTGGCCGTCGCCGACGCCAACGAAGAGCTCTTCGGCGACGGCTGACCGCCGGCCTCCGTGAGCACTCTCGCGCTGGCGCTGGTCCTTTCGGGCGCCGTCCTCCACGCCACGTGGAACCTGAGCGCCAAGCGGGCCGCCGGCGGCGACGACCTGGCCTTCGTGTTCCTCATGAGCCTGGTCAGCGCGGCGCTGGCGCTGCCCTTCGGCCTGCTCTCGTGGGCCCTCGACCCGCCGTCCCTCGGCCTGCTCCCCTGGGCGGCCATCCTCGCGAGCGGCGTCGTCCACGGCGTGTACTTCCTCGTGCTGCAGCACGGCTACCGGCGCGGCGACCTCTCGGTGGTGTACCCCGTCGCCCGTGGGACCGGGCCGCTGTTCGCGGTCGTGGCCGCGGTAGTGCTTCTCGGCGAGCGGCCCGACGCGGCCGGGGTGGCAGGGATCGCGGCGATCCTCGCCGGCATCGTGCTCGTCTCGGGGGTCTTCGCCGCCTCCGGCACACGGGGAGGGCGGTCCGCGGGCGTGGGCTGGGGCGCCCTGACCGGCGCCTGGATCGCGGCCTACACGGTCATCGACGCGTGGGCCGTCGCCCGCCTGCGCCTCGACCCGCTCGTCTACTTCTTCCTGTCACTCGTGGTCACCGCGGCGGTCCTGGCGCCGTTCGCGCTCCGCGACGCCTCGCCGGCTCGACGGGAGTGGGGGGAGAACCGACGGCAGATCCTCGTCGTGGGCATCCTCTCGCCCGTCGCGTTCACGCTGGTGCTGTTCGCGATGAGGCTGGCGCCGCTGGCGTACGTCGCGCCCCTCCGCGAGGTCTCCATGATGGTCGGCGTCTTCTTCGGCGTCTGGCTGCTGCACGAGCGTGTCACCGCTCTTCGGGTCGCCGGCGTCGCGTGCATGGTCGCCGGCACCGTCGCCCTGGCCGTCGCCTGAGAGGCGCAACCTCCGGCGCCTGTCGTAGACCCTCGCCGTGTGGACGGGGGAGATGTTCCGGCCCGCCGGTGGGTGGGCGTCGTAGCGCGGATGGTTGACTGTCCACCGCCGCCCCACATACCCTGAGGGCAGCCCCGGCGCTCGCCGCGGGCGCGTCGGCCGAGGGGAGGGTGTGATGGGTAAAGAGCTCGCCATCCTCGCGCACGACACGGTCGACCAGCCTCCCCCAGCCACCAGCATCTGACGCCGGCTGAGCGCCCCTGCGGGGCGCGGCTCCGGCTCACCCCGCCCGCAGTCCGGGGCGGCCTCCCACATGCCTCAAGCGCCCTTCGCGGCGTCTTGACCCGGCCGTGGTAGAGTCCCACCCAGCGCTGCATATTCCGTATGCATGAGTGAAAACCGGCGCCCTCGGGGCGCAGGCACACGAACAGGAGCGAGACATGATCAAGGTCGCTGAGTGGGGCACCGGCATGATGGGCCAGGGCCTTCTGGGCTACATCCTCGACCGTCCCAAGGACATCGACCTCGTCGGCGTCATCGTCACCAACCCGGCCAAAGAGGGGAAGACGGTCGGCGAGCTGCTCGACCGCCCGTGTGACGTCAAGATGACCACCGACTTCGAGGCCGTGCTCGCCAGGCAGCCGGACGTGGTCTGCATCAACACGCAGAGCAACCTCGATGAGGTCGAGCCGCAGATCCTGCCCGCGCTCCAGGCCGGCTGCAACGTCATCTGCATCGCCGAGAAGATCAGCTACCCGTGGGCCAGCGACCCTGAGCGCGCGGAGCTGTTCGACAAGGTCGCCAAGGAGAACGGCGTCAGCATCCTCGGCACCGGCATCAACCCCGGGTTCGTCCTCGACGCCCTCATCGTCATGTGGAGCTCGGTCTGCCTGCGCGTCGACTCCATCGAGGCCTCGCGCGTCAACGACCTCTCGCCCTTCGGGCCCACCGTGATGATCGGGCAGGGCGTCGGCACCACCGTGGAGCAGTTCGAGAAGGGCGTCGCCGACGGCAGCATCGTGGGCCACATCGGCTTCCCCGAGTCCATCGAGCTCATCGCCAAGGCGCTGAACTGGAAGATCGACGAGATCGTCGAGACCCGCGAGCCGATCGTGACCGAGGTCGAGCGCTCGACCCCGCACGTGCACGTCCCGGCCGGCTGGGTCGCGGGCTGCAAGCAGGTGGGCAAGGGCTACAGCAACGGCGAGCTCAAGATCCACCTCATCCACCCGCAGCAGATCCACCCGGAGATGGCCGGCCAGGGCACCGGCGACTACATCAAGATCACCGGCGACCCCAACGTGAACATGGTCAACTCGCCGGAGATCCCCGGCGGCAAGGGCACCTACGCCAGCACCGGCAACTACATCCCGCTGATGAAGGACGCCAGGCCCGGCATGCTCACCGTGGTCGACATGCCGCTGCCGCGCTTCTGGACGCCGACGGTCTGAGGGGAGTGAGCTCCATGACGGACGAGATCCGCGCCCGCAAGGGCGACTGGGTCGAGGTCGAGGTCAAGCTCCTCGACCCGGCCGACCGCAGCAAGAACCTGCCGCCGGAGACGGCGGAGAAGCCGCTCATGATGTGGGTCAAGGGCTTCGCCGAGGGCGAGGCGGCGCTCGGCGAGGAGCTCACCATCGAGACGATCACCGGCCGCAAGGTCACCGGCTCGCTCTCGGCGGTGAACCCCGGGTACTTCATCACCTACGGCAACCCCATCCCGGAACTGACGCACGTGGGCCGCGACCTGCGCGCCCGGCTCGCGGCCTTCCGGCGCAAGGAGGCCGGCCTCACCTCCGGCGCGCCGGCCGAAGGCGGTGAGCGCTGATGGCCACCAAGTTCGACGCCATCATGGCGCGCCGCGGCGAGATCATGCTGAACGCGCTGGGCATGGACTACAGCGTGTTCGAGCAGAGCCCGATCGCCTTCGACTACGAGGGCATGATGGGCGCGCACGGCTACTCGCTGGACGAGATCGTCGCCATCCAGGCGCGCGCCGGCGTGGGCAGCACGCCCCTGCTCGAGCTCCACAATCTCACCGACCTCGTGCGCAGCGTGAGCGAGCCCGGCAAGGGCGCGCGCATCTTCGTCAAGGACGAGGCCGCCAACCTCGCCGGCGCCTTCAAGGACCGGCGCGCCAGCGTCAGCATCTTCGTCGCCAGGGAGAAGGGCTACGAGGGCGTCATCGCGGCGACGTCGGGCAACTACGGCGCCGCCGTCGCCAGCCAGGCGGCGCGCAACGGCCTCAAGTGCATCATCGTGCAGGAGACGTTCGACAGCCGCCACATCGGCCAGCCCGAGATCGTCGAGAAGGGCCGCATCTGCGAGGCCTACGGCGCCGAGGTCGTGCAGCTCACCGTCGGCCCCGAGCTGTTCTTCCACATGGTGGAACTGCTGGACGTGACGGGCTACTTCGCCGCCTCGCTCTACAGCAGCTTCGGCGTCAGCGGCATCGAGACCCTCGGCCTCGAGATCGCGCGGGAGATGGAGCACCTGACGGGCGCGTTCCCGACGCACGTCGTGGTCACCCACGCCGGCGGCGGCAACACCACCGGCACGGCCCGTGGCCTGGAGCGTGCCGGCGCCACCGACACGCAGATCATCAGCGCCTCGGTCGACCTCAGCGGCCTGCACATGGCCAGCGACGACGACTTCAACCGCAAGAGCTTCACCACCGGCCACACCGGCTTCGGCGTGCCGTTCGCCACCTGGCCGGACCGCGCCGACGTGCCCCGCAACGCGGCGCGGCCGCTGCGCTACATCGACCGCTACCTCACGGTGACGCAGGGCGAGACGTTCTACATCACGGAGGCGATGGCCAAGCTCGAGGGCCTCGAGCGCGGCCCGGCCGGCAACACGGCGATGACGGCCGCCGTGAGCCTGGCCCGCGACTTGCCGCGCGACGCCACCGTCGTGGTGCAGGAGACCGAGTACACGGGCGCCGGCAAGCACCACTGGAGCCAGCTCAACTTCGCGAAGGAGATGGGCGTCGGCGTGTGCTCCGGCGACCCCAAGAACAACGTGCCGGGCAAGGTCATCGTCATCCCCGAGAGCATCGAGCAGATCCGCGCCAAGGACTTCGACGTGGCGCGCATGCGCAAGAGCTACATCCGCAACGCGCTCAAGCACGCGCCCGAGGGCTACGTACCGACGTCCGACGACATCGAGTTCCTGGCCGCCGACACCAAGTCGGACCCGGACACGGTGCAGGCGACGCTGGCCGAGCTGGCGAAGGCCTGAGATGGCGCGCGAGGACACCTATCTCAAGGTCCGCGGCCACCTGGCCGGGCTGACGGACGAAGCAACTCGAAGCGCGCTTCTGGGAGCTCGCGCAGCGGGTCGTGGACCCGATGGTCGAGCTCGCCCGCACGCACACCTCGCCGAGCATCGAGCGCTCGGTGCTGATGCGCATGGGCGTCGACTCGCCGACCTGCATGGCGGTGGTCGGCGAGTGCGAGAAGCGCGGCCTGCTGGGGCACGGTGCCGGCCACGTGGTGCTGCACTGCATGACCACGTGGGACTGCGCCGCGCCGGAGGCCGCCCGCCGGCTCGCCGCCGGCGAGGGCTGGGACGTCGTGGAGCAGAAGTGGGGAGGGGCGCGATGACCGATGTCACTGAGCGTCGCGCCGGCGCCGGCATGACTCCCCTCGACCCCAACGAGAAGCTCGACGTCGGCGCCCTGCTCGAGGACCTCGAGAGCTATCGCCCGCGTCGCAAGGGCTGGCACTGGCGCGAGCAGGTGCCGGACCAGCGCCTGCACAAGTTCGTCTACAAGGAGACGTCGAAGGGCCTCGAGCGCAGCATCCCGCTGCCGGCGGCCCACTACTTCGGCGACATCGACCCGCAGCCAGACTGCGTGGTGACCACCGAGATCGCCTCCGGGCGCTTCGAGGACGACATCCGCCGCATGCGCATGGCGGCCTGGCACGGCGCCGACCACATGATGGTCATCCGCACGGCTGGGCAGAGCCACATGGACGGCCTGCTCGAGGGTACGCCCGAGGGCGTCGGCGGCATCGCCGTCACGCGCAAGCAGGTGCGCGCCACGCGCAAGGCGCTCGACCTCATCGAGGACGAGGTGGGCCGGCCGATCAACTTCCACAGCTACGTCAGTGGAGTCGCCGGCCCCGAGATGGCCGTCATGTTCGCCGAGGAGGGCGTCAACGGGGCCCACCAGGACCCGCAGTACAACGTCCTCTACCGCAACATCAACATGTACCGCAGCTTCGTCGACGCCGCCGTGGCCAAGCACGTCATGGCAAGCGTCCGCATGGCGCAGATCGACGGCGCCCACAACGCCAACGCCACCGCCGTCGAGGCCTGGAACGTGATGCCGGAGCTGCTCGTGCAGCACGCCATCAACTCCAGGTACTCGGTCTCCGTGGGCATGCCGGCGGAGGACATCTGCCTGAGCACCGTGCCGCCCGACGCCGCCCCGGCGCCGTGCATGCGCATGGACCTGCCCTACGCGGTCGCCCTGCGCGACCTCTTCGGCGACTACAGGATGCGCGCCCAGGAGAACACGCGGTACATGGAGGCAGACGGGCGCGACGCCACCGTGAGCCACGTCATGAACCTCATGATCAGCCGCCTCACCAGCGCCGACATCCAGAGCACGATCACGCCCGACGAGGGCCGCAACGTCCCCTGGCACTACAACAACGTCGCCGCCGTGAACACGGCCAAGCAGAGCCTGATCGGGATGGACGGCCTGCGCGAGATGGTCAAGCTCGACCGCGACGCGCCGGAGCTGGACCAGAAGGTGCGCGAGATCAAGGAGCGCGCCGTCCTCTTCCTCGAGGCCATGCTCGAGGACGGCGGCTACTTCGGCGCCGTGGAGCAGGCGTACTTCGTCGACTCCGGCATCTACCCCGAGACCCACGACGACGGCATCGCGCGCAAGAGCGACGGCGGCGTCGCGGCGGGCACGATCGTACCGCGCGCCGCCGACTACCTCGCGCCCGTGTGCCACCACTTCGGCGAGAACCACCTGCCGGAGGGGTACGACGCGGAGGGCGGCCCGGCCGCGGCGAGGCCGCCAGGCCCTGCGACCTCATCGGCGGCTGCACTCTGTGCGACGCCGACAAGGTGCCGTTCATCGACGAACTGGACCCCGAGGACAACGTGAACGCGCGGCTGGCGCAGACGAAGGAGCTGCGCGAGAAGGGCCTCCTCAAGCCGGAGGTCGAGTGGGCCGCCGACGGCTGGGTCGTGGTCACGCTGTTCCTGCCGGCGGCGCCGCGCGTCGCGGAGTTCGCGGCGCTGGAGTTCGGCAAGGCCATGAACCTGCAGGACTGCGAGGTCATCAACAAGCAGGTCATGCACCCGGCCGAGGGTACCTACATCGAGATGAAGGGCCGGCTGGACGTGGTCGTCGACCCGGCCCGCCTGGTGATCCCGCCCGAGCCCGTGGTGATGAAGGACGACGAGATCAAGGCCTTCGTCACCGAGAAGCGCCTCAAGTGCGTGGCCGCCACGGTCGGCGAGGACGAGCACTCCGTCGGCATGCGCGAGATCATCGACATCAAGCACGGCGGCCTCGAGAAGTGGGGCTTCTCGTGCGAGTACCTGGGGACGAGCGTGCCGGTCGAGAAGGTGCTGGACGCGGCCATCGAGCACGCGGCGCAGATCGTCCTCATCAGCACCATCATCACGCACGGCGACATGCACCGGAACAACATGGAGAAGCTCGCCGACCTGGCGGTGGAGAAGGGCGTGCGCGACAGGCTGCTGCTCGTCTCCGGCGGCACCCAGGTCACCGACGAGCTCGCCAGGAGCTGGGGCATGGACGCGGGCTTCGGACGGGGCACCAAGGGCATCAACGTCGCTTCGTTCATCGTCGAGACGATGCGCGAGCGCGGGATGTGACGTGGAGCGGCTGCCCGTCGACGCGCTCGTCGCCGAGATCGGCTCGACGACCACGGTCGTCTCGGCGTTCGCCGGGCTGCGCGAGTACCCGGCGGCGACGCCCTCCCTCGTCGGGCAGGGCGTCGCCGCCACGTCGGTCGCGGACGGCGACGTCACGCTCGGGGTGGACGCCGCCCGCGCGGAGCTGGAGGCGGCCGCTCGGCGCTCTCGGTCGAGGCCGAGCTGACGCTCGCCACCAGCTCGGCGGCCGGCGGCCTGCGCATGACCGTGCACGGCCTCACGCAGCGCATGACGGCCATGGCCGCGCGGGAGGCCGCGCTCGGGGCCGGCGCCGTGGTCAAGTACCAGACCGCCGGCCGCCTCCGCGCGCACGACCTGCGCGAGGTCGACGCCGTGAAGCCCAACCTCATCCTCCTCGCCGGTGGGGTGGAGGGCGGCGACTGCGACACCGTCCTGTTCAACGCCGAGCAGCTCGCCCGGCTCGCGGCGCGGCCCATCGTCGTGTACGCCGGCAACTCCGTGGTCTGCAGCGACGCGCAGGAAGTGCTGGAGCGGGCCGGCTTCAGGGTCAAGCTCACCAACAACGTCTATCCGGCGGTGGACGAGCTCGACATCGTGCCGGCCCGCCACGTGATCCACGACGCGTTCGAGGAGCACATCACCCACGCGCCGGGCATGGAGCGCATCGGCGAGGTGGTGAACGGCAAGATCCTGCCGACGCCGGGGGCGGTGCTGATCGCCGCCGAGCGGCTCGCCGAAGAGGTCGGCGACCTCGTCGTCGTCGACGTCGGCGGCGCCACCACCGACGTGCACTCCATCACCGACGGCAGCCCCGAGGTCGCGGCGCTCATGATCGAGCCGCAGCCGCACAGCAAGCGGACGGTCGAGGGCGACCTCGGCACCTACGTCAGCGCGCCGCACGTCGTCGAGATGCTGGCGGCGCAGGAGCGGCCCGTGCGCCTGCCGCCGGCGCTGCCGAGGACGCAGGAGGAGATCGCGGCGGCGCTGACGCTGACGCACTTCGCCGCCGTCACCGGCGTGCAGCGCCACGCGGGCCGGCTGGCGCACCTCTACACGCCGACCGGCCGGCAGACGGTCGCGCGCGGGCGCGACCTCACCGCCTGCCGGCTGCTGATCGGCACCGGCGGCGCGCTCACGCGCCTGCCCGGCGGCGAGGCCGTGCTGGCGGACGCCCGCGCGAGGAGCGGCGGCGGGGAGCGCCTGCTGCCGCCGCCGGACGCGCGCGTCGTGCTCGACCGCGACTACATCTTCGCCTGCTGCGGCGCGCTGCTGCAGCACTTCGCGCCCGAGGCCGTCACCGCGCTCATGCGCGCCAGCGCCGGCGTGTAGACCTTCGGCCTCGCCGGCGTTGTCAGTCCGGACAACGCCGATTCACGGCGCAACGAAGGTCGCCCTGACCTCCTGCCGATAGAGGTAGATGCCGGCAGAGCCAGAGGGGGAGAGGGGTAGTCCATGTGCGCGCGCCAGGGCGCCGTCAAGTCGCGAGTTCGTGGAGCGCTTCTGGGCGCTCTCGTCCTCCTGCTGTCGCTCACAGCGGCGCAGGCCGCGATGGGCGATGCCGGCAAGCCCAGGCTTGCTGCACCGCGCCCGGCAGGACAAAGCGCTGGCGGCGCGGATCGCCGCGTTCGAACGGAACGCTCGAGCCAAAGGCTATCGACGCGCCGCGCGGCAAGCCGGCCGCGGCGCTCCCGGGCGCGGTGGACCTGGCGCCGGCGGTGCGCGTGGTCGCGACCACGGGCACGCTGCGGTCCATCGCTTTGCTCGTCGACTTCTCCGACAAGGGGCACACCGTCGCGGCATCCGGCTTCGACAGCCTTCTCTTCGGCGACGTCTTCGGCCCCTCGAGCCTGCGCGGCTACTTCCGTGAAGTGTCCTACGGGTCACCCAGCGGCGCAGGGCCTGCTCACGCTGACCACGGAGAATGCGCCGTCCGCCATAGACTCGGGCTGGTTGCGCCTGCCCCACACGCTCGCGTACTACCTTGCCGGCGGCGAAAACGGCACCGGCTCGTACCCGAACAACTGCCAGAAGATGGTCGAGGATGCCGTCGCGCTGGCGGACCCGTACGTGGACTTCAGCCGCTACGACAACGACAACGACGGAGAAGTGGACAACCTGTTCGTCGTCCACGCCGGCCGCGGGGCCGAGTTCACGGGCAGTCCCGGCGACATCTGGTCGCACTCCTGGGGCACGAAAGTGCCGGTCCCCGTCGACGGCGTCCACGTCTCGGTCTACTCGACGGAGCCGGAGTACTGGGTCGAACCCGGTGACATGACCATCGGCGTGTACGCGCACGAGATGGGCCACGTGCTGGGCCTGCCGGACCTCTACGACCGCGACTACAGCAGCGCCGGCATCGGCGAGTGGAGCGTGATGGCCGCCGGCAGTTGGAACGGCCCCAGAGGTCTCGGCGCATCGCCGGCCCGCTTCGACGCCTGGTGCGCCAGCCGGCTCGGCTGGCTGCAGCCGCAGACGATCACCGGCGCCCCCGCGACGCTCTCGCTCGGCGGCGTCGCCGGTTCTCGCACGGCGGCCTGCAAGCTGTATCCCGACGGCGGCACGAGCGGCAGCGAGTACTTCCTGGTCGAGAACCGGCAGCGGGCCGGCACGGACGCGGCGCTGCCGGGCTCCGGGCTGCTCGTCTGGCACGTCGACGAGACGCGCAACCAGTACCCGGACGGCTATCAGAACGACACGGAGTCGCACAAGCTCGTCGACCTCGAGGAGGCGGCCGGCACGCAATCGCTCGACTCCCTCGACGCCTTCGGCTTGCCGAACCCCGCGACGGCCGACGACCCCTATCCCGGCACGCACGCGAGCCGGACCTTCAACGACTCGACGACCCCGAGCGCCCGCACCTACTCGGGCGCCGCGTCCAACGTCGTGGTCGACCAGATCGGCGACAGCGCCGCGACCATGTCGGTGCGCCTCGGGTCCGGCGGCGGCGGCGTCGTCGCCGACACGACGCCGCCGCACACGACGGCCTCCGGATGTGACGACGCCTGGCACGCGACGCCGGTCACAGTGACGTTCTCCGCGAGCGACGGCGCCGGCGGCAGCGGAGTCGATTACACGGAATACGAACTGGACGACCGGGGGTGGGTGCGCGGCACGTCGGTCACCGTCCCCGCCGATGGTGACACCGTCCACATCTGGAGCGTGAAGTACCGCTCGGTCGACAAGGCCGGCAACGTGGAGACGTACCACACCTGCCAGGTCAGGATCGACACGTCCGGCGTCGGCGACACGACCCCACCGACGGTCGGCGTCACCGGCCCGTCCGGCGGCGGGTACTCCAATCACGACGTCACCCTGACCCTGACGGCGACCGACGAGCCCGGCGGCTCGGGCGTCGCGGCGATCCACTACACCTTGGACGGCGCGCTCCACGAGCAGAGCGGCGCAGGCGTCCAGCTCTCGATCCCGGCCGTGCCGAACGGGTTCCACGTCCTCACGTACCACGGCCGGGATGCGGCCGGCAACGAGGGTGGCGACGAGACCTTCAGCATCACGATGGACACCCGCGGGCCTGTCGGCTCCGGCCGCAGCGCCGGCGTACGCAAGGGCAGGTACGTCAAGCTGCGCTACCTGTTCCGGGACGCGTACAGCGCCCACGTCCGGACGGTGAAGGTGAGGGTCAAGAACCGCGCCGGCCGCATCGTGTGGCGCAAGAACCTCGACGCGCGGGCGCTGAAGTCGGTCGGCTCCTGGCACGCGATCAGGTGGCGCCCGCGGGCGAGGGGTACGTACAGGTACTACGTCACCTGCAGGGACGACGCCGGCAACGTCCAGGCGAGGCGCGCGCTCGGCGTCATCAAGGTGTTCTGAAGCGCGCGAGGCAGTGCGCCGAGGCGCCGCCGGCGCCTGTTCCGGGCCGGCGGCGCCTCGGCGCGTACGCTCACGCGTCCGTGTGGTACTTGAAGGAGACGTTCACCTTGGCGCGGTACGCGGCGACCTTGTTGTCGACCATGTGCATGTCGAGCTGGACGACCTCGGCGACGCGCAGGTCCTCCAGGTGGCCGGCGGCCTCCTCGACGGCCGTCCTGGCCGCCTCCTCCCACGAGACGTCGCTGGTGCCGATGATCTCGATGACCTTGTACACGCTGCCTGCCATGGCTCCTCCCTCCGAGGAAGTGGACTGTGCGTCTCCATAGTCCCCGCGGGCGGCCGTCCTGACGAGCGTTGGCCTGCGGATAACGCCCGCTCGCCATCCGTCCCTGCGCCGTGTGATGCTTGCCGGGTCCGAGGGCAAGCACAGAACACATGACTGCAGCTCAAGCACATCCGGCGCTCGCGCCTTTCACGCCGCGCGTCCGTGAGTGGTTCACGCGGGCGTTCGCCGAGCCCACGCCGGCGCAGGTGCTGGCCTGGCCCGCCATCTCCGCCGGCGCGCACGCGCTCGTCTCCGCGCCCACGGGCTCCGGCAAGACCCTTGCCGCCTTCCTGTGGGCGCTCGACCGCTTCGTCGCCGAGCCTTCGCCGGCGAACCCCAAGGAGCGCGCGCTGCGCCTGGTCTACGTCTCGCCGCTCAAGGCGCTCGGCTACGACGTGGAGCGCAACCTGCGCGCGCCGCTCCGCGGCATCGGCGCCGACGTCAGGGTCGCGGTGCGCACCGGCGACACGCCGCAGAAGGAGCGGGCGGCCATGCTGCGCACGCCGCCCGACGTGCTCATCACCACGCCCGAGTCCCTGTACCTCATGCTCACCTCGCAGGCGCGGCGGCTGTTCACCGGCACCCAGTGGGTCATCGTCGACGAGATCCACGCCGTCGCGCAGACCAAACGGGGGTCGCACCTCGCGGTCACGCTGGAGCGGCTGGCCGAGCAGGCGGGCCGCGACGTGCAGCGCATCGGCCTCTCCGCCACCCAGCGGCCGCTGGAGGAGGTGGCCCGCTACCTCGTCGGGCCGTCGCGAGAGTGCAGCATCGTCGACGCCGGGGTGCGCAAGCCGCTCGACCTGCGCATCCACGTGCCCGTGGAGTCCATGGTCGAGCCGGACGTCACGCTCGAGCTGGACCACCTGCCGGGCGGGAGCGAGGCCACGCGCCGCAGCATCTGGCCGGCCATCTATCCCGAGCTTCTCAAGCTCGTGCGCGAGCACCGTTCGACGCTCGTGTTCGTCAACAACCGCCGCGCCGCGGAGCGCATCGCACTGCGGCTCAACGACCTCGCCGCGCAGCAGGCGGAGGCGGCGGGGGAGGGGGTCCGGGAGATCGCCCGCGCCCACCACGGCTCGCTCGCCCGCGAGGAGCGCGTGGTCATCGAGGACCAGCTCAAGTCGGGGCAGCTCCCCTGCCTGGTCGCCACCTCATCACTGGAGCTCGGCATCGACATGGGCGCCGTCGACCTCGTGATCCAGGTGGAGTCGCCCAAGTCGGTCACGCGCGGGCTGCAGCGCATCGGCCGCGCCGGCCACGGCGTGGGAGAGGTGTCGCGCGGGCGCATCTTCCCCAAGTTCCGCGCCGACCTGCTCGAGTGCGCCGTCGTGGCGCGGCGCATGCGCGAGGGCCTCATCGAGGCCACGGTGGTGCCGCGCAACCCGCTCGACGTGCTGGCGCAGCAGGTGGTGGCCATCGCGGCGAGCGCCGGGGAGGAGGGCGTGGCGGTGGACGAGCTCCACGCCCTCTTCCGGCGCACGTACACCTACGCCGAGCTCGAGCGGCGCCAGCTCGACAACGTGCTGGACATGCTGGACGGCCGCTACCCCTCGGCGGAGTTCGCGGAGCTCCGCTCCCGGATCGTCTGGGACCGGGTCGCCGGCACCGTCCGTGCGCGCGCGGGCTCACGCTCGCTCGCGGTGGCCAACGCCGGCACCATCCCGGACCGCGGGCTGTTCAGCGTCAACTTGCCGGACGGGCGCCGGGTGGGCGAGCTGGACGAGGAGATGGTCTACGAGGCGCGGGCCGGACAGACGTTCCTGCTGGGCGCCACCACGTGGCGCATCGAACAGATCACCCGCGACCGCGTGGTCGTCACGCCGGCGCCGGGTATGCCGGGAGCGGTTCCCTTCTGGCACGGCGACAGCATCGGCCGGCCGCGAGAGCTGGGCGAGGCGATCGGCGCCTTCGCCCGCGAGGCGGTGCGCGGCGACGAGGACGGGCTGCGCGCGGACTACGACCTGGACGAGCGGGCCGCCTCCAACCTGCTCGCGTTCTTGCGAGAGCAGGAGGCGGCGACCGGCGTCGTGCCGTCAGACAGGACGCTCGTCGCCGAGCGCTTCCGCGACGAGATCGGCGACTGGCGGCTGTGCGTGCTCTCCCCCTACGGCGGGCGCGTGCACGCGGCGTGGGCGCTGGCGCTCTCGGCGCGCATCCGCGACACCTTCGGGCTCGAGCCGGACGCCATCTGGTCGGACGACGGCATCATCGTGCACCTGCCGGACGCGGACGAGCCGCCGGGAGCGGAGCTCGTCCTCGTCGACCCCGAGGAGGCCGAGGACCTGGTCGTGGCGGAACTGGGCTCGAGCGCCCTGTTCGGCGCGCGGTTCCGCGAGAACGCCGCGCGCTCGCTGCTCATCCCCCGGGCCTATCCGGGGCGCCGCACGCCGCTCTGGCAGCAGCGCCTCAAGGCCCAGTCGCTGCTCGAGGTGGCGCGGCGCTACCCGCAGTTCCCCGTCATCCTCGAGACCTACCGGGAGTGTCTGCGCGACGTGCTCGACGTGCCCGGGCTGCAGGACCTGCTGCGCAAGCTCAGCACGCGGGAGATCGCGCTGGTGGAGGTCGAGACGCAGAGCGCGTCTCCCTTCGCCTCGTCGCTGCTCTTCGACTACGTGGCGGCCTACATGTACGAGGGCGACACGCCGGCGGCGGAGCGGCGCGCGGTGGCGCTCTCGCTGGACCGGGAACTGCTGCGGGAGCTGCTCGGGCAGGAGGAACTGCGCGACCTCATCGACCCCGCGGCGCTGGAGCAGGTGGAGGACGACCTGCAGCACCGCTCCGAGCACCTGCGGGCGCGCGACGCCGACGCCCTGCACGACGTGCTGCGCCGCGTCGGCGACCTGACCACGGCGGAGGCGGCGGAGCGCACGGAGCCGCCGGCGCAGGCGGGCGCGTGGCTGGCGCGGCTCGAGGACGAGCGCCGCGCCGTGCGCGCCCGCCTCGGCGGCGAGGAGCGCTGGCTGGCCGCCGAGGACGCCGGGCTGTACCGCGACGCCCTGGGCGTCGTCCCGCCCGGCGGCCTGCCCGACGCGTTCCTCGAAGACGTCCCCGGCGCGATGCTCGGCCTGCTGCGCCGGTACGCGCGCTCGCACGGCCCGTTCGAGACCGGGGAGGTCCGGGAGCGCTATGGAGTGGACCCCGGCCCGGGCCTCGCGGAGCTCGAGCGGGCCGGCGACCTGGTGCGCGGCGAGCTCCGCCCCAACGGCACGCGGCGTGAGTGGTGCGACCCGGACGTGCTGCGCCGCGTGCGCCGGGCTTCGCTCGCCGTGCTGCGCAAGGAGATCGAGCCCGTGGGGCAGGAGACGCTCGCCAGGTTCGCTCCGGCGTGGCAGGGGGTCGACCGCTTCGCCGCCGCCGGAGCCGGCGTCGGGCGGCTGCGGGACGTGCTGGCGCCACTGCAGGGGCTGCCGCTCGCGCCGGAGGTGTGGGAGAAGGACGTGCTTCCGCGCCGCCTCGGCACCTACTCGCCCTACTGGCTCGACGAGCTGTGCGCCGGCGGGGAGGTCGTGTGGGTCGGGGCCGGGCCGCTCGGCGCGCGGACGGGGCGTGTGGCGCTGTACTTCCGCGAGGACGCGCCCTTGCTGGGCCCGCCGCCGGCGCCGGCCGAGGCTCCCGGCGGCGCGCTGCACGACGCCCTGCGCGAGCGGCTGGCGCAGGGAGCCTGCTTCTACTCCGACCTGTTGGTGGAGCTCTCGGACGTCAGCTCAGAAGAGCTCCGCGAGGCGCTGTGGGACCTCGCGTGGGCCGGCGAGGTGACCAACGACGCGTTCGCGCCGCTGCGCTCGCGGGGGCTCAAGGCGGCGGGCGCTCCCGCGGCCGCCCGCCGCCCGGCCTCCGGCCGCTTCCGCCGCCGCACGAGGGGGACGCCGCCGCTGCAGGGCCGCTGGTCCCTCACCGGCGGGATCTTCCGTGCCGGGTCCGACGACCCCCAGGCTGGGCGCCGTGCCTGGGCGGAGCTGCTGCTCGAACGGCACGGCGTGCTCACGCGCGAGCTCGTGCGCGCCGAGGGGCTCCCCGGCGGGTTCGCGGCGCTCTACCCGGCGCTCTCGGCGCTCGAGACCCTCGGCGCCGCCCGCCGCGGCTACTTCGTCGAGGGCCTCGGCGGGGCTCAGTTCGCGCTGCCGGGCGCCGTGGAGCGCCTGCGCGCGCTGGAGGGCGCGCCGGAGCAGGCGCTGGTGATCGCCACCGCCGACCCGGCGCAGCTCTACGGCGCGGGGCTCCGCTGGCCGGACGCGGACGTGCGTGCGCCGTCCCGCCGCGCCGGCGCGCAGCTCGTCACCGTCGGCGGCCGGCCGGCGCTCTCCGTCCACGCCGGCGGCAAGAGCCTGCGCGTGCTGGGCCGGCCCGACGACGTGCCGCCGGCGCTCGAGGCCCTCGCCGCGGCGGTCCGCGGCGGCCGTCTCCGTCGCCTCGTCATCGACACCATCGACGGCGAGCCGGCCGTGAGCAGTCCGCTCGCCGAGCGCCTGGTCGCCCTCGGGTTCCGGCGCGGCCTGCACGACTTCGCGCTCGCGCCGGGCGAGGCCTGATGCCCGAGGGCGACACGCTCCACCACGCGGCGCTCCGCGTGGGCTCGGTGCTCACCGGTCACGTACCGGACGCCGTCGAGACGCCGCACCCACGCTTCGGCCGCGACCGCTGGCCGGAGCGTCTCGCGGGGAGGCGCGTCGAGGGCGTCGAGGCGCTGGGCAAGCACCTGCTCATCCGCTTCGAGGGCGATCTCGTCATCCACTCGCACCTGCGCATGACCGGGGCGTGGCGGGTCCTCCGCACGGGCGAGCGGTGGCCGCGCTCGCCGCGCTCCGCCTGGCTCGTCATCCGGCGCGGCGACCACCAGGTCATCCAGTTCAACGGTCCCGTGCTGGAACTGATGACCGCGGCGCGCGCCCGCAGCGACCCGCGCATGGCCGGCCTCGGTCCGGACATCGTCGCGCAGGCCCCGTTCGACGAAGCCAGGTTCCTGCGCCGCCTGCGGGAGGACGACCAGACCCGCGGGCTCGGCGACGCTCTGCTCGACCAGCACATCGTGGCCGGCGTCGGCAACTTCTGGAAGTCAGAGGGCTGCTGGCTGGCCGGCGTCGACCCGTGGCGCCGGCTCTCGGAGGTAGCGGACGCCGAGGCGCTGTCCGTGGTGCTCGGCATCCGCCCCCTCATGCAGGAGTCCGCCCGGCACGGGCGCCAGAGCGACTACCGCGTCATCTACGACAAGGCGGGGCTGCCCTGTCCGCGGTGCGGCGCTCCCGCGCTCGTACGCGTGCGGGGGCAGGGGGACGACAACCGCAGCACCTACTGGTGCCCGAGCTGCCAGCGCTGACTCCCGCCCCGCCGGCGCGCCTCCGGCGTGCCCTGAACGCCGATCGGGCTTGCGCACTCGCACCCCGGAACGATACTCTCGTGCATACATCTTATGCATGGGAGGGTCATGCCGGCGCGCGCCACACTCACCGTCGATCTGGGCAAAGTCCGCGACAACACGCGGACCGTCGTCGCCCACCTGCCGGACATCTCCGTGGTGGCCGTCACCAAGGTCACGTGCGGCTCTCCCCAGGTGGCCCGGGCGATGCTGGCCGGAGGGGCGAGGGCGCTCGGCGAGTCGCGGCTCGAGAACGCCGAGCGCCTCAGGAACGCCGGCCTGACGGCGCCCATCTGGCTGCTGCGCGCGCCGGTCCCTGAGCTGGCCGGCGAGACCGTACGGCTTACCGACGTCTCGCTGCAGAGCGAGCTCGAGACCGTGGTGGCGCTCGAGAACGCCGCCGCCGCTGCCGGCCGGCGGCACTCCATCGTCGCCATGGTCGACCTCGGGGACCTGCGCGAGGGCATGCTGCCGCAGGACCTGCCGGCGTTCCTCGAGCGGGTCAACGCGATGGACAACATCGCGATCGCCGGCATCGGGGTCAACCTCACCTGCTACGGCGCGATCGTGCCCGACGACGACAACATGGGGCGCCTGGCCGAGCTCGCGGCGCGCAGCGCCAGGCAGCTCGGCCGCCCGCTGCTCGTCTCGGGCGGCAACTCCGGGTCCATCGGCATGGTCGTCTCCGGGCGCATGCCGCGCGCCGTCGACACGCTGCGCATCGGCGAGACCATCCTGCTCGGCGTGGACACGCTCACCCGCGAGCCCACGCTCGGCCTGCACCTCGACGCGTTCACCGTGCAGGCCCCGGTCATCGAGTGCCTCGTCAAGCCGTCGCTGCCGCGGGGCACGGTCGCCCAGGACGCGTTCGGCAACTCACCGACGTTCACCGACCGCGGCGACCGCCGCCGGGCCATCCTCGCCCTCGGGCGCCAGGACGCGCAGCCCGAGGGCCTCGTGCCGGTCGACCCTCGCGTCGAGGTGCTGGGCGCGTCGAGCGACCACCTCATCGTCGACGTCGACGGCCTGGAACCCCCGCCGGCCCTCGGCGAAAGCCTCAGCTTCACGCCCACCTACGCTGCGACCCTGCAGCTGTGCACGTCGCCCTACGTCCACAAAGTGTTCACTCCGCCGGCCTGACACAAGGATCGTGGCGCGGAGGGACCTGCAACCACAGGAGTGAGCATGGCAGACCGAACGAAAGTCCTCATCATGGGAGCCGCCGGGCGCGACTTCCACAACTTCAACACCTACTTCCGTGAGAAGGAGGAGTACGAGATCGTCGCCTTCACGGCCACGCAGATCCCGTACATCAACGACCGCAAGTACCCGGCCGAGCTCGCCGGGCCCTTCTACCCGGACGGCATCCCGATCCACGACGAGTCCGAGATGCCCGAGCTGGTCAAGAAGCACGGCGTGGAAGTGGTCGTGTTCGCCTACTCGGACGTGCCCTACGAGTACGTCATGCACCGCTCCGCCCTGGTGAACTCGCTCGGCGCCGACTTCATGCTCATGGGGCCGGACAAGGTGATGGTCAAGAGCACCAAGCCGGTGATCGCCGTCTGCGCCGTGCGCACCGGCGCCGGCAAGAGCCAGACCACGCGCAAGATCCAGACGATGCTGCGCGAGGCCGGCAAGAAGGTCGTCAGCATCCGTCACCCCATGCCGTACGGCGACCTCGTCGCCCAGCGCGTGCAGCGCTACGCGACGGTCGAGGACCTCGCCAAGTACGAGTGCACCATCGAGGAGATGGAGGAGTACGAGCCGCACGTCAAGGCCGGCAACGTCATCTACGCCGGTGTGGATTACGAGGCCATCGTGCGTGAGGCCGAGAAGGAGGCCGACGTCATCCTCTGGGACGGCGGCAACAACGACTTCAGCTTCTACGCCGCCGACCTGTACATCACCGTCGCCGACCCGCACCGTCCCGGCGACGGCCTCGTGTACTACCCGGGCGAGGTCAACATCCGTCTGGCCGACGCGATCGTCCTCAACAAGATCGACTCGGCCGACCGCGCCGGCATCCAGGCCGAGCTCGAGGCCGTGCGCTCCGTGAACCCGGACGCGCAGATCATCATGGGCGCCTCGCCGGTCACCGTCGACAAGCCCGAGATGATCAAGGGCAAGCGCGTCCTCGTGGTCGAGGACGGCCCGACGCTCACGCACGGCGAGATGAAGTACGGCGCCGGCACCGTGGCCGCCAGGCAGTACGGCGCCGCCGAGTTCATCGACCCGCGCCCCTTCGCCGTCGGCGAGATCAAGGCGACGTTCGACAAGTACCCGAACGTCGGGATCCTGCTGCCCGCCATGGGCTACTCGGAGCAGCAGCTCAAGGACCTGGAGACGACGATCAACGCCTCCGGCGCCGACGTCGTCGTCATCGGCACGCCGATGGACCTGCGCCGCATCGTGGACATCAAGATCCCGGCCGTGCAGGTCGGCTACGACCTCCAGGAGATCGGCAGCCCGACCCTCGAGGACGTGCTGCGCGAGCACAAGTTCATCTGAGCGGCAGCACTGAGTGACCCGGCGGGGACCGGCGGCTCTGGCGCCTCCGGTCCCCGCCCTTCTTCGGCCGCGGCCGCCGCGGCTGTACACTGCTCTCCGCAAGCCGACCGACGAGGGGGTCCCCATGCCCGAGACCATCAACGCGCGGCTGTCCGAGCTCGACATCACGGGCCGCAGCTTCCTGACCATCCACGACTTCACGGCGGCCGAGATCGTCACGCTCCTCGACCTCGGCGACGCCATGAAGAGCGCCCAGCGACGGCGCGCCCCCCACCCGGTGCTCAGCGGCCGCGCCGTCGCCATGGTCTTCATGAAGACCAGCACGCGCACGCGCATGAGCTTCGAGGTGGGCATCGAGCAGCTCGGCGCCCAGCCCATCTTCCTCAACGCCAACGACATCCAGCTCCGCGTCGGCGAGACCATCAGGGACACCGCCAACGTGATGAGCCGCTACGTCGACTGCATCATGATCCGCACCTTCGCGCAGCAGGACGTCGAGGATCTCGCCGAGCACGGGCAGATCCCGATCGTCAACGGGCTCACCGACAGCCACCACCCGTGCCAGGGCATGGCCGACGCCATGACCGTGCGCGAGCACGTCGGCAAGCTGCGGGGCGCCCGGCTCGTCTACATCGGCGACGGCAACAACGTGGCCCACTCGCTGGCCGAGGTCGGCGCCAAGACCGGCATGCACGTCGTCATCTGCACGCCCGAGGACTACAGGCCGGACGCGGAGATCATCGCCCGCGCGCAGGAGGACGCGAAGGAGACCGGCGCGTCGGTCGAGCTCACCAGCGACGTCGCCGCCGTCGAGGGCGCGGACGTCATCTACACCGACACCTTCACCAGCATGGGCCAGGAGGCGGAGCACGACGTGCGCCTGGCCGCCCTGCGCGACTACCAGGTCAACATGGCGCTCATCGAGCGGGCCGGCCCGCAGGTCAAGGTCATGCACTGCCTGCCGGCGCACTGGGGCGAGGAGATCACCGAAGAGGTGCTGTACTCGCCGCACTCCGTGGTGTTCGACCAGGCCGAGAACCGGCTGCACGCGCAGAAGGCGATCTTGGCGGCCGTCGTAGCCTGACCGCACCGCCCTTTCAGCTGGTCAGACCCAGTTGGGGAACCACATGATGTGCTCCCAGTGCGCGGGCGAGATGCCGATGCCGAGCACGATGGGCACGAACGCGACCACGATGCCGACGATCATGCCGGCCACCACCAGGGTCGTGTACGGCCGGTAGCGCTTCATGCGCGACGAGAGCAGGAAGACCACCACGGCGGCCGCGAGGACGGCGCCCACGACCACGCCGACCCAGCCGAGAGCGTCTCCGGCGCGGCGCGGGAGCGTCCAGAACAGCCAGCTGGCGCCGGAGCCGGCCGGCTGCCAGAGCGCCGCCGTGAGGACCGCGGCCCCGGCGGCCCAGAGCCAGCCGCGGCGCGGGATCACGCCGCCGGCGAAGAGACACAGCGCCGTGGCCACCAGGATGGCCATGAACGGCGCCACCGGAGTCATGTAGTAGAGGAACGACGTCCTGGAGGTCGCGAACCAGGGCAGGTAGAGCACGGCGACGATCGCGGCCGCCGGCAGCAGCGCGTAAGACCGGCGCAGCAGCGCCAGCAGCACCGCGAGGAGCAGCGAGAGCGTCGCCATCCACCACAGGAAGGGGTTCCCGATGGCGATCACGCCGTGGTAGGTCTTCTTGCCTTCGAAGTAGTACCAGACGGGACGGTAGTCGATGATCCAGCTGGGCGCGATCGACGCGTAGGTGTGCGTGGCGCGCAGGCTGAGGTTGAAGTGGATGGCCTGGCGGTGCAGCTCGACGAAGTCGGCCCACGTGTGCCCGGCGAGGAAGTACTGCGTGTAACTGAGGAAGTACACGCCGACGGGTATCGCGACGAGGGCCGCCGCCACGAGTCCGACGCGCCGCCACGGTGAGCCGGCGGGCGCCTCCGCGCGCACCTGCTCGGCGAGCGGCGGCGTGAGCGGCACGCGGCCGCGCGTGAGGACGGCCCCGTTCTCGTCCGCGGGCGCGGCCTCCTGCTCGTCGTCCTCGGCGGGACGCCGTGCCGCGCGGCGCTGCAGCAGCCAGGAGAGGGCGACGATGAGCAGCGCGGCGAGGATCGCCAGCCCGCCCGACCACTTGGTGGCGGTCGCCATCCCTCCGGCCAGGCCGGCGAGGAGCAGCCAGCGGGGCTTCCACCCGTCCTGGACGTACTTGAGCACGCACAGCACGCTCACCACCGTCCACACCGCGATGAAGATGTCGAGGGTCGCGATGCGCGACTGCGTGATGCCCAGCGGGTCGGCGGCCGCGAAGAGCAGGCCGAGGAGCGCCCACGGGGGCGAGAGGCCGAGCCGCCGGCCAAGCGGGTAGACGCAGACGAGGAGCGCGATGCCGGCGACCACCGCCGGGATGCGCCAGCCGAACGACCGGTCGCCGAACAGCAGGACGCCGGCGGCGATCGCCAGTTTGCCCATCTCCGGGTGCGGCCACGAGACCTCGTCCCCGGCCGCCCACCGGTACTGCCCGTGGGTGCCCACGCGCCCGTCCACGATGGCCTTGGCGTCCTTGGCGTAGTAGATCTCGTCGAACATCATCTCGGCCGGCGTGCTGAGTTGCCACAGGCGCAGCGCCGCGGAGATGAGCAGGATGAGAGCCACCGCGAGGGCGTAGCCGTGGCGGCGCGTGGGGTCCTGGATGAGTCGAGGCGCTGTGAGCATCGGGTCCGATTCTCGTCAAGTATCCCGCGAGTGCGCCGACAGTATAGTGAATCCGCGGGCGGGAGGAGGTCGGGCGTGCGCAAGGCGATCGTGGTGGGGATGTTCCTGGTCGTACTGCTGGCGTGCAGCGGTGTCCTGGCCGGCTCGGCCGCCGCCGGCGCCGTGGCCTCCTGGCGTGAGCGCCAGACGGTCCCTGGACTCACCGAGCGCACCATCTGGGGGCGCGGGCAGGTGTACGTGTACCGGCTGCCCAGGAACGTCACGCACACCGGCGCCCTGCACGTGGAACTCAGCTACACACCCGCCGACGGAGACTGCTTCCTGTACCTGCTCGGCCCCGTCGCGAAGGGCTCACGGGAGTGGCAGGTCTGCCCCGGTACCTTCACGCAGGGCTTCCTCTCGCTCGTCCCCGGCAAGGAGATCGTCGACTACGCGGTGCCCGAGGTCCTCGACCAGACGCCCACCGACGAGAGCGTGACGGGCGACGTCTACTACGCGGTCGTCCAGGCCGCCGGCGGCGTGTCTCACGTGCGCCTCACCGGCTACCTGCCGCGTACCCGCAGCGGCTCCACGGACACCACGTCCGAGGACTCCTTCACGCGTCTGAGGTTCAGTGCGCCGTCCTCGAGCAGGAAGTCCATCACCGTTGCCGGGGCGCCCTACGGCGCTGCCTGCGCCATCACGCCCACTTCCGCAGGCGGTGTGGAGTGCCGTCTGCAGTACCCGGCGGACCCTGTCCGCCGCAAGGTCCCGGCGGTCACCCCGGGTCTGGCGGCGAGCTTCGAGCAGTACGTGTACCCGTACCTGTGGGAGCCGCTGGACGACCAGATCCCCCTGAGCCAGCCCACCGACGCTTCGCACTGGGACCTCTTCGGGCAGAACCGCCACGCCGCCGCTCCCCTGCAGGGGGACGACTGGTACGGCCTGCAGGGGGCCTTCACTGTCGGCGCCGCCGGGCCGTGGCTGCCGCGTGCGACCTACCACTACGTGCCCGTCCTGTGGCTGGCTGCCCGCGAGCCGTTCTCGCTCGCGCCGGCGGCCGTAGGCCCGCCGGCGACCGGCCTGAGCACGGTCGGCTACAAGGCGACCCTGCTCATCCCGCAGAACCTCCGGCTGGCCTCGGCGACCGCGAAGGTGCGCAAGGGCCGCAGGGCCACTCTCAAGGGTACTCTGGCCGTACCGGAGAGCGCCGCCCCGGCCGCGCCCGTGCGCTGGGCCGCGCCCGGCACGCACGTCACCGTGCAGCGCAAGGTCGGCGCCGTCTGGACGCCGGTCCGCGCCGTGCGTACCGGTGCGGGCGGCGCCTGGCGACTCAGCATCCGCGTGCTCCGCACCACGCGGTGGCGCGCGGTCGCCCAGCCGGCGCCCGGTCTGCCGGTCGAGTACTCGCTGGTGAAGCGCACCGTCGTGACCCGCTGACGCTTCTCCCGCGAGCCGCCGGAGCCGACCAGTCACGAGCCGCTTGCTGCTCTCATTTCGCGACCTGCGCACGCCGCTTGTGCACGCGAGCACTTGGTTTGGCGCGCGCTTCGTGATAGAACTCCGCGAGTTTGGCGCGTCGACGGCTGGAGCCGGGGGCGACGCGCGGACGACTCCCTGACGTCTATCGAGAGTGGAGGACTTCGCTAGATGAGTGACGAACCAAGGACGTTCGCCGGCGCCACGGGCCCGATGGGCGAGCGCGGCACCATCACTGCCACGCTCCGCGACGCGACGGCCAACCCCGGCCCGCTCGGCCTCATGGCGTTCGGCATGACCACCATCCTGCTGAACATCCACAACGCCGGCTTCTACGAGATGAACACCATGATCCTCGCGATGGGGGTCTTCTACGGCGGCCTCGCCCAGGTCATCGCCGGCGCCATGGAGTGGAAGAAGAACAGCACCTTCGGCATGACGGCCTTCCTCTCGTATGGCTTCTTCTGGCTGACGCTCGTCGGCCTCATCGTCTTCCCCAAGTGGATGGGCGTCGACGGCCCCGACGACGTGGCCATGGGCTGGTACCTGATGGCCTGGGGCATCTTCACGGGTCTCATGTTCATCGGCACGCTGCGCATCAACCGCTCGCTGCAGATCGTGTTCGGCAGCCTCGCGATCCTGTTCGTCCTGCTCGCCGTCGGCGACTGGACGGGCAACGAGACGATCACGCACATCGCCGGCTGGGAGGGCATCTTCGTGGGTCTCAGCGCGGTGTACGGCTCCATCGCCCAGGTGTGGAACGAGCTCTACGGCAAGGTCGTGCTTCCGATCGGGCCGCACAAGAAGTAACACGACTCGCACGGCCCGCGCGGGCCGTTCAGGGGAGCGCCGAGGGGCGCCGCCACCGCAGGGTGACGGCGCCCCTCGGCCGTTCCTGAAGGAGGTGGGGCGCGCGGCGGGCGCGGAGGGGCCCTGCCTCCGAGGGGGAGTGTCAGTTCTTCCGTCCGCGGGCGTCCCTATCATGCTCCTTGACACGAACAGGGGTTCGCTCTAGGCTCAACGCGAACACATGTTCGCTACCGGAGGAGGAAGGGTGGAAGGTCTCACGCCACGACAGGAGCAGGTGCTGGAGTTCATCCGCGAGAGCGTGCGCGTCAACGGCTATCCGCCCACGGTCCGCGAGATCTGCGCGGCGCTCGACCTCTCGTCGCCGTCCACCGTCCACGCGCACCTCGCCAACCTCGAGCGCCTCGGATTCATCAAGCGCGACCCCACCAAGCCGCGCGCCCTCGACGTGGTGGGCGAGTCCCGTCCCAGGCCGCTCCCGCTGGTCGGCCGCGTCGCCGCCGGCGCGCCCATCATTGCCGAGGACAACATCGAGGAGCTCGTCGACGTGCCGGTCTTCCTGCGCCGCGACGACGACGACTTCGTCCTCCGTGTCCGCGGCGACTCCATGATCGACGCGGGCATCTTCAGTGACGATCTCATCGTCGTCCATCCGGTCGCCCAGCCGCGCGACGGTGAGATCGTGGTCGCCCGGGTCAGCGGCATCGGCGACGACGAGGCGACCGCCAAGCGCATCTACCGCGACGGCGACACCGTCAAGCTCGTCGCCGCGAACGACAACTACGAGCCGATCATCGTCAATGCCGACCAGGTCGAAGTGGTCGGCCGAGTCGTGGGGGTCCTTCGCCAGCTATGAGTACCGTGCCTCTCGCCACAGCCGTCCAGTCAACGCTCGCCGACGCCGTCGACGAGTCCCTCGCCGCCGCCCTCAACGGGCGCGAAGCGGCCTGCCTGTGGTGCGGAGGTCACGACATCGAGGTGCGCTCGGCGGACCTCTGGAGCGGCGCCGTCGTCATGCGCTGCCGCCACTGCGGCGCCGAGCTCGAAGGCACCGTGCCGCGCCATCTGCGTGAGGTGCCGCGGTGACCGGGCGCGCCCGGCAGTGCGCGGTCGCGGAGGCCTCGCGCACGCAGCCGTCCCGCACGCCGCGTTCGCGCTCACTGGGACGCGCCGGCCGCCGTCAGCGTCGCCGCCGGCGCCTGGCAGGCCTGGTGCGGTTCACCGTGTTCCTGCTGCTGATCTTCATCGCCGTCTGGGCCGGCGTGCGCGTCGCCCACGCCGGCGAGAACGGCCGCGCGTACACGGGCGACCAGTACGTGGTGCAGCACGGCGACGACTTGTGGACGATCGCGGCGACTCGCTACGGCGAGACGATCGACCTGCGCAGAGCGGTGTACGTCATCCGCGAAGCCAATCAGCTCGACGGCTCGGCCGTCGAGCCGGGAGACCTTCTGCAGCTTCCGTACCTCGAGGAGTAGCGACCTAAGGGAGGCTTGCCGACCTCGAGGCTCCGCCACGAGGGGCATGGGGTATACTTGCGCGGCGTCCGGGACGTGGCGCAGCCTGGTAGCGCACCTGCTTTGGGAGCAGGGGGTCGCGAGTTCAAATCTCGCCGTCCCGACCAGCCTCTCGAGCGGGAGTAGCTCAGTTGGTAGAGCATCAGCCTTCCAAGCTGAGGGTCGCGGGTTCGAAACCCGTCTCCCGCTCCACTTCTTCCTCGGCCTGCCGCCGTACTCGTTCCGCGACTCGCCGGCCCGTATACTTGCCTTTCCCGCGCCCGTAGCTCAGCTGGATAGAGCAGGAGACTTCTAATCTTCAGGTCGCAGGTTCGAATCCTGCCGGGCGCGCCAGCCGCTCCTGAGGTCGACGATCCCGGAGCGAGGAACGGCCCCGAGCCGAAGCCCGGGGCCGCCCGCGCCGGCGGAGCGGGGACAGAGCAAGGGGACCTCATCCCCTCCTAGCGCCTTCCGCCGGCCCAACCTCTCTTTCGGGCCCTGGGTGCAGTCCCTTTAGTACGCGGGTGAGCGTTGTCAGTTCTGGATACAGTCCGGCGTCCCCGGAGCCTGAGTGCGCCGCCTCTGCGACCTTCGCGTCGCCCAGCGTCACGGCGTGCGTTCGGGCACGTACTGGGCGGTGACCCAATCAGATTCGGCGTCGCGGCGCTCGCGGTCGAACTGTTCTCGCACCGCGTGCGCCACTTCCTTCAGCGAGAGCATGAGCTCACCTCCGTTCTCGTCGCGGCGCCGCGCCGGCGCCCGGCGCCGCCCTTGCCGCTTACCTTCGCTGGTACCGCGCGGAGTCTCACCCTTCGTCGGCGCCGTTGTCCGCGGCCGACGTCCGAGGGCGTTCTCGCCGGCTCTTGATCGCGGTTACCACTAAAAGGACAGTGGGTAGAAGCGACTCCGACGGCACTACCGGGAGGGCATCCATGGCTGACGAGGCTGCGGCCGTTCGCGCCGCGTACCAAGCTGTTGCCGAGGCGCTGGCCGACCACGACAAGGCGACCGCGGTGCGGGCCGCGGTCGAGGCGGTCACGTCCGGCGCCGTTTCCATCCCCGTGCTCTACCGGGACGTGCTCTCCCGTATCCTGGCCGACACCGGGGAGGCGTGGCACCGGGGAGAGACCGCCATCTGGGAGGAGCACCTGGCGAGCGCGACGGTGCGCACCATCGTCGAGATCGTGTACCCCGGCGTGCTCAAGGCGAAGGCGGAGGTCGCCCCGTCCGGGCGCACGGTGCTCCTGGCCTGCCCGCCCGAAGAGGCCCACGACCTGGGTCTGCGCATGGTCGCCGACCGGTTCGACATGGCCGGCTGGAGCACGTACTTCCTGGGGCCGGACACGCCGGTCGAGGAGGTCGCCGCGGCCGCCAGGGCGCTCGGCGTGGATGCTATCGTCATGAGCTCGTCGACCCACTTCCACCGGCTGGCGGTGCGGCACGCCGTGGATGCGCTCAAGAAGGAACTGCCGGACACGGACATCTGGGTGGGCGGCCCCGCGTTCATCGGCGCCGCCACCGGCTGGCTCCCCCAGGAGATGGTCGACCTGGACGAACTGCTGGGCGAGCCGGCGCCGCCCGCAGAGGGCGCGGAAGCGCCGGCCGACGAGGAAGGCTGAGAAGTGCTCAGCCTCAGCATCGCGACCCGGTTCCTGCGCAAGAGTCCCGTACAGTCGATCCTCATCGCCGCCGGCATCGCGGTGGGGATCGGCGTGCAGGTGTTCCTCGGCTCGCTGATCACCAGCCTGCAGTCGAGCCTCGTCGACCAGACCATCGGCAACAGCCCGCAGGTGGTCGTCACGGCCGGCCGCGACGGGCAGCCCGTCGCTTTCACCCCCGAGCTCGAGCAGGCCATGAAGGCGCAGAGCGAGATCACCACCGTGGTGCCGACGCTGGCCTACTCGGCCATCTTCCGCAGCGGCAGCGAGAGCGCCCCGCTGCAGATCACCGGTGGCGACCTCGCGAAGCTGGACAGCATCTACGACATCTCGGGCCGCCTGGTGGCGGGGACCGCCTCCCTCGGGCCTGACGAGGTCATCGTCGGCAAGGAGTTCGCCGGCAAGTTCGGGCTCAAGCCCGGGGACACTGCCTCGTTCGTGCTCCCCAGCGGAGCTCCCGCCGACCTCAAGGTCTCCGGCGTGTTCGACTTCGGGTCCGCCGCGGCCAACAGCGCGACCGCCTTCGTCGGCGCCGGGCAGGCGGCCGGCGTGCTGGACTACGGCGCCGGCCAGTACTCGGCGGTCGACGCCCAGGTGAGCGACGTGTTCTCGTCCGTCCAGGTGGCGGACGCCCTCAGGGCCGAGCCGGCGCTCGGCGGCCTGAGGGTCACCGAGTGGCAGGCGGACAACGCCGACCTGCTCTCGGCGCTGCAGAGCCAGAGCTCCTCGAGCTACATGATCCAGTTCTTCGTGCTGGTGGCGGTCGCCCTCGGCATCGCCTCCACGCTGGCGATCTCGGCGGTGCAGAAGACCCGCCAGATCGGCATCCTCAAGGCGATGGGCATGAAGGACCGCCAGTCCGGGCGCATCTTCCTCTGGCAGGCGCTGATCCTCGGCGTGAGCGGCGCCGCCGTCGGCGTCGCCGGCGGCCTCGGCCTCATCGCCCTGTTCACGTTCCTGGGGCGGAACTCCGAGTCGCTGTTCCCGATCACGCCGCAGGTGGGCTTCGTCGTCCTCTCGTTCGTCGTGGGGGTGCTGGTGGCCGTCGTGTCGTCCTTCATCCCGTCGCGCCGGACCTCCAAGCTCGACCCCATCGAGGTGATCCAGGGTGGCTGAGACTCTCGTCAGCGCCGAGGGCATCGGCAAGACCTACGGCACCGTCGCCAAGACGGTCGCCCTGCACGAGGTGTCGTTCACGATCGAGGCGGGGGAGTTCGCCTCAGTCATCGGCCAGTCCGGCTCCGGCAAGTCGACCCTGCTCAACCTCATCGGGCTGCTCGACACACCGACCACGGGACGGGTGGTGCTGAACGGCCACGACACGACGGCGGCGAGCCGCAAGCAGCGCGCCGCCCTCCGTAACGACTTCATCGGGTTCGTGTTCCAGTTCCACTACCTGCTGCCGGAGTTCTCGGTGCTCGAGAACGTGCTCATGCCCGGGCGCATCGGCGGGAGGCCCCGCGTCGGAGCTCGCGGCGCGCGCCGAGGAGAACCTGGCGCTGCTCGGCCTCGCGGGGCTGGAGAAGAAGAACGCCAACGACCTCTCCGGCGGTCAGAAGCAACGCGTGGCGATCGCGCGCGCGCTGATGAACCGGCCGGCGCTCGTGCTCGCCGACGAGCCGACCGGCAACCTCGACACCGAGAACACCAAGGCGGTCTACAGGCTCTTCCGCGAGATCAACGAGGAGCTCGGCACGGCGTTCATCATCGTCACCCACGACCGCGGTGTCGCGCAGCAGACCGACCGGATCCTGGAGATCAGCGACGGGGCGCTGCTGCAGGACGTGCGCAACGAGTACGTCGGCCCGCAGAGCTGACGCGTCGCCGCCGCGCCGGCCGCGTGGTGACGGCCGGCGGCGTGCGTGGTATCCTTCTGCGTCGGCTGCGTCGGCGGTGCCTCGATCCGGGAGGCTCCTTCACGCGGCGACCGGTGGTGAAGGTAGCTCAGCTGGTAGAGCTCCGGGTTGTGGTCCCGGCGGTCGCGGGTTCGAATCCCGTCCTTCACCCCAACCACGCGATGCACCGGCCGGCGCTCCGCGCCGGCCGTCCACGTTAACGAGAGATGCGGGTGTGGCGGAACTGGTAGACGCGCTAGACTTAGGATCTGGTGAGCTCTGCTCGTGGAGGTTCAAGTCCTCTCACCCGCACCACCTGCCCATGACATCCCCGCATTGACACTCGGTGGTCCCCGGTGCCCCACAAGGGCGAGGGCGGGCCGCTCCAGCAACAGACGGAGAATCAACAGTGAAGACGAAGGTCAGTCCTACAGGCGAGAACGAGGTCGAGCTCAGCGTCGAGGTCCCGGCCGAGGCCGTGAAGAAGGCCTACGACCGCGCGGTCGCCAAGGTCCGCAACGAGATGCAGCTGCCGGGCTTCCGCAAGGGACGCGTGCCCGTCAACCTCGTCGTCCAGAACGTCGGCGCCGACTTCATCCGCGGCGAGGCGCTCGAGGACGCCATCCCGGAGTGGGGTGACGAGGCGCTCAAGGAGGCCGGGCTGTACGACGACGCGGTCGGCACCTCTGACCTGCAGGTGGGCCCCCTCGACGAGACCCAGGACTACAACTTCACGATCAAGGTCCAGACCATGCCCGTCCCGACGCTGGGCGAGTACAAGGGCCTCGAGGTGCCCAGGCGCGAGGTCGAGGTCACGGACGAGCAGGTCTCCGCTCAGCTGGCGATGCTGCAGGAGCGGCTCGCGAGCCTGCAGCCGGTCGAGGACCGTTCGGTACAGGAGGGCGACTTCGTGCTCATGGACCTCTCGGGCAGCCGTGACGGAGAGCCCATCGAGGGCGCCCAGGGCAAGGACCAGATGTACGAGATCGGCCGGGGCAACCTCATCCCCGGCTTCGAAGAGCAGCTCGTGGGCCTCAAGCCCGGTGACGACAAGACGTTCGACATCTCGTTCCCCGAGGACTACCACGCCGAGGATCTCGCCGGCGCCGACGCTCAGTTCGCGGTGACGATCAAGGAGATCAAGGAGAAGGTCGTCCCCGAGCTGGACGACGCGTTCGCCGCCGACGTCAGCGAGTTCGAGACCATGGAGGAGCTGCGCAACGACGTCAGGGAGCGGCTCAAGGCGGCCGCCGAAGACGGCGTGCAACGCGAGTTCCGGGCGGCGGCGGTCGAGAAGGCCGTCGAGCACGCCACCGTCGCCGTGCCGTCCACGATGGTCGACCGCGAAGCCCACCGCCTGTACCACCAGCTCGAGGAGCGCGTGGGCGAGCAGGGGCTCACCATGGAGGTCTACCTCGGCGTGCTCCAGAAGTCCGAGGAGGACATCGAAGAGGAGATGCACCCGCAGGCCGAGTTCGTGATCAAGCGGCAGCTGGTGCTCGAGAAGATCGCCGAGGCGGAGAGCCTCGAGGTGACCGACGACGACATCACCGACGTCGTCAAGAGTGACGCCGAGGCACTCGGCAGGGACTACCTGCAGCTCCTCTCCGATCTTGAGAAGTCGGGCAGGCGTGAGGCGCTGCGCGACGAAATGCTAGTGGCCAAGGCCGCCGACTTCGTCGCCGACAACGCCGTCGCCGTCCCCATGACGGAGGCCGAGGAGGCAGCCGCCGAGGAGTCCGCCGACGTGGTGGACCCCGAGGCCGACTAATGCACTAAGGGTTTCGCAGTGGGGAAACCCTGTGAGAGAGACAAGGCATACGAGATTAAGAGGGTGAGTACGTGACTCCACTTGTTCCGTTCGTGATCGAGCAGACCAGCCGCGGAGAGCGGTCGTTCGACATCTTCTCGCGGCTCCTCAACGAGCGCGTGATCTTCCTGGGCACGCCGGTGGTCGACGAGATCGCCAACCTCATCGTGGCCCAGCTGATCCACCTCGAGAGCGACGATCCCGACAAGGACATCAGCCTGTACATCAACAGCCCCGGCGGCAGCGTGTACGCCGGGCTCGCGATCTACGACACGATGCAGTTCATCAAGCCGGACGTCAGCACCATCTGCGTCGGCAGCGCCATGAGCATGGGGGCGCTGCTGCTCTCCGGCGGCGCCAAGGGCAAGCGGTTCGCGCTGCCCAACGCGCGCGTGCTCATCCACCAGGTGGCCGGTGGCTACGAGGGTCAGGCCACCGACATCGAGATCCACGCCAGAGAAGTCCTCAACCTCCGCCGCCGCCTGGACGAGATCATCGCCGACCACACCGGTCAGGAGATCGACAAGGTCCGCGCGGACACGGAGCGCGACTACTTCATGAGCGCGGCCGAAGCGAAGGATTACGGCATCATCGACGACGTCATCGCCCACCGCTGATGGCGCCGGCGACGACGGCCTCGCAGGAGGAGGACCGCAGTGGCGGGAACGACTGACGGCAACGACCAGCTGCTCTGCAGCTTCTGTGGCAAGTCACAGCGGCAGGTCAAGAAGCTCATCGCGGGTCCGGGCGTGTACATCTGCGACGAGTGCATCGACCTCTGCAACGAGATCATCGACGAGGAGCTCACCGCTCCCGCCGCGCTCGACCTCGAGCAGTTGCCCAAGCCGCGTGACATCTACGCCATCCTCAACGACTACGTGGTCGGCCAGGACGAGGCCAAGCGCTCTCTGGCCGTGGCCGTGTACAACCACTACAAGCGCGTCCAGGCCGTCGCGAGCGGCGAGACCGACGTGGAGCTCCAGAAGAGCAACATCCTGCTCCTCGGTCCCACCGGCTGCGGCAAGACCCTGCTGGCGCAGACGCTGGCGCGCATCCTCAACGTCCCGTTCGCCATCGCGGACGCCACGGCCCTCACCGAGGCCGGCTACGTGGGCGAGGACGTCGAGAACATCCTGCTCAAGCTCATCCAGTCGGCCGACTTCGACGTCAAGCGCGCCGAGACCGGCATCATCTACATCGACGAGATCGACAAGATCGCGCGCAAGGCGGACAACCCGTCGATCACGCGCGACGTCTCCGGTGAGGGCGTGCAGCAGGCGCTCCTCAAGATCCTCGAGGGCACCGTCGCCAGCGTGCCTCCGCAGGGCGGGCGCAAGCACCCGCACCAGGAGTTCCTCACCATCGACACCACCAACGTGCTGTTCATCTGCGGCGGCGCCTTCGCCGGCCTCGAGAAGGTCATCGAGCGGCGCATGGGCCGGCAGGGCGTGGGCTTCATGGCCGACGTGGTGAGCAAGGCCGACAAGGATCCGGGCACGGTGTTCACGCACGTGCTGCCCGAGGACCTGCTCGACTTCGGCCTCATCCCCGAGTTCATCGGCCGGCTCCCGGTGGTCAGCGCCGTCCACAACCTGGACGAGACCGACCTCAAGCGCATCCTCACGGAGCCCAAGAACGCGCTCACGCGCCAGTACCAGAAGTTCTTCTCACTCGACGGGGTCGATCTGGTCTTCGCCGAGGAGGCTCTGGGAGCGATCTCGCACAAGGCGCTCGATCGTGGCACCGGCGCACGTGGCCTGCGCTCCATCATCGAGGAATCGCTGCTCGGCGTGATGTTCGACCTGCCGAGCCGCACGGACGTGCGCAAGTGCGTCATCACCAAAGAGACGATCGAGAAGGGCATCGATCCCACGCTTCTCACCGAGGCGGACAAGTCGGTGCCGGAGCGTGACGCAGAATCAGCCTGAGAAGACCGCGCGACCTGGAGAGGGGCAGGGTGGCCGCAGTGCCGCCCTGCCCCTCTTGCCGACTCGCGAGCTGGTCCTGTTCCCCAAGATGGTCGCGCCGATCTTCGTCGGCCGCCACAAGTCCATCTCGGCCATCGAGGCGGCCTGGGACGCGCAGAGCCCGCTGATCCTCTGCGCGCAGCGCGAAGCCGCTCTGGAGGACCCCGGGTTCGAGGACCTGCGGCCGGTCGGCGTGCGTGCCCGCGTGCTGCAGCTGTTCAAGCTGCCCGACGGGAGCATCAAGGCGCTGGTCGAGGGTGACGAGCGTGTGCGCGCCGAGCGCGCGCTCGAGACCGATCCGCACTTCCTGGTCGAGTACGCGCCGCTCGAGACGGCGGACGCGGGCACGGCGCGTTCGCGCAGCCTCGCACGCCGCGTGGCCGACGAGTTCGTGCGGTACGTGCAACTGCACCCGCAGCTCGCCGACGAGGCGCAGTTCGTGGTGCAGCAGGCGGACGGCCCGGAGGAGCTCGCCGACATCGTCGCCGCGCACCTGCAGATCGGGGCCGGGGAGAAGCAGGCGCTGCTGGAGATCGAGAGCACGCAGCAGCGCCTCACCGCGCTCCTGGAGAGCCTCGCCGAGGAGAACGCGGTGCTCGGCGTGGAGCAGGAGATCGCCGTCAAGGTACAGCAGCGCGTCGAGGGCGCGCAGCGACAGCTGCTGCTCCACGAGAAGATGCGCGTGCTGCGCGACGAGATCGAGGAGTCCGGCGCCGAGGCCGACGAGGACCTCGCCGGCTACGCGGAGCGCCTGGCCTCCCGGCAGCTCTCGCCGGCGGCGCGCAAGCTCGTCACCCGCGAGCTCGGCAAGCTGCGCCAGGCGCCGCCCATGAGCCCCGAGGTCGCGGTCATCCGCGGGTTCCTGGACACGGTGCTCGACCTTCCCTGGGGCAAGCTGGCCCCCGCGGAGGTGGACGTGCCGCGGGTCGCGCGTCATCTGGAACACACCCACTACGGGCTCAAAGACGTCAAGGACAGGATCCTCGAGTACCTGGCCGTGTGCCGCATGCGTGCCGACGCGGCCAGGGCGCGCGGGGTCGCCGGAGGCGCGGCGGCGGGCGCCGCCGACCAGCCGGCCACCATCCTCTGCCTGGCCGGCCCTCCGGGCACCGGCAAGAGCAGCGTCGCGCAGAGCATCGCGGAGGCGCTCGGCAGGCCCTTCGTCCGCGTCGCCCTCGGAGGCGTGCGCGACGAGGCCGAGATCCGGGGGCACCGCCGCACCTACGTGGGAGCGATGCCCGGACGCATCGTCGACGGACTCGGCAAGGCCGGCGTGGACAATCCCGTCATGCTGCTGGACGAGCTGGACAAGCTCGACAGCGACTGGCGCGGCAACCCCGCGGCGGCGCTGATGGAGGTCCTGGACCCGGCGCACAACCACGCGTTCCGGGACAACTACCTCGAGGCCGAGTACGACCTCAGCCGCGTGTTCTTCATCGCGACGGCCAACGACACGGACGCGATCCCCGACACGCTGTACGACCGGCTCGAGGTCATCCGTCTCAGCGGCTACACGCTGCCGGAGAAGCTCGCCATCACCAAACGGCACCTGCTGCCGAGGGTGGCGGCCGACACCGGTCTCGGCCGCGGCGACGTCAGGTTCGCCCGCGGCACGCTCCAGGCCATCGTGCGCGGGTACACGCGAGAGGCCGGGGTGCGCGAGCTTGAACGCGCGCTGCGGCGCGTCGACCGCAAGGTCGCGCGCAGACACCTCGAGGACGGCCTCGGCCTGCCGGTGACCGTCGCCCCCGGCGACCTGCTCGGGTACCTGGGCGAGGCGCACTGGCTCGAGACCGAGCTGCCGCGGTCGGCGCGCGTGGGGGAGAGCCTCGGCCTCGCCTACACGTCCGACGGCGGAGAGGTCCTCACGGTGGAGGCGGCGATCGCGCGTGGCCGTGGCGAGCTCGTGCTCACCGGCCAGCTGGGCGAGGTGATGCAGGAGTCGGCGTCCACCGCCTGGGGCTACCTCCTGTCTCGAGTGGAGCGCGACGCCGAGCTCAAGCGCCTCATCGCCGGCTCGGCGTTCGTCACGTCCGAAGGTCTCGATCTGGCCAGCCAGGACGTGCGCGTCCACGTGCCGGAGGGCGCGGTGCCCAAGGACGGCCCGTCCGCCGGCCTGGCGCTGGCCGTCGCCATGCTGTCCGCGCTCGGCGGGGTGCCGGTCAAGCCGCGCGTCGCCATGACCGGCGAGATCACGCTCGGCGGACGCATCCTCAGGATCGGCGGCCTCAAGGAGAAACTGCTGGCCGCCGGGCGCGCCGGCGTCCGCACCGTGCTCCTCCCGGAGAGCAACCGCGGCACGGTGGCGGAGTTGCCCGAGGACCTTACGCAGAAGCTCGATCTGGTGTATGTTGCGTCCTTCAAGGAGGCGCTGCCCCATGTGTTCGCAGAGTCGAGGGTTAGGCGGCGGGCCTCCCGGGGCCACAATCACTGAAGGCCGCGGAGAACCGGGCCAAGGCACGTTGGGGGAACACGCGATGCACGAGCACGATCACCACCACGACCACGAGCACCAGCACGATCACGAGCACGATCACCAGACGCCGGGCTCCACCGAGGAGCCGGGCGTCGACGCAGGGTCCGGCACGCTCGAGAAGCACTGCTCGCAGTGCGGGGGTCTGATCGAGGGCTCCGACGAGTTCTGCCAGGTCTGTGCCATCGAGTACAGCGGGGGAGAGGTCCCGGAAGACGAGGACTGACTCACCGGCCGCTCGACGGTCCGGCCAGCACGACGCCGCGGGCCGCCCCTTCTGACGAGGGGGCGGCCCGCGGCGCGGAGTCGTGCTACCGCGGCGCGCAGCCTGCCCCTCCCGTGCGCCGGAGGCCAGGTGCTCTTGGGTATACTTGAGCCTCCCGACCGACGAGGCTAGATGAACGACTACCTGCAGCAGACCACGCGCTTCGAGCCGGCCGCCGTCGAGGCGCGCTGGATGAAGCAGTGGCTGGAAGAGCACCTCTTCCACGCCGAGCCCGACCCGGAGCGCCCGGCCTACTCCATCGTCATCCCGCCGCCCAACATCACGGGCGTGCTGCACATGGGCCACGCGCTCAACGACACCATCCAGGACGTGCTCACGCGGTACCACCGCATGCTGGGCGACAACGCCTGCTGGCTGGTCGGCACCGACCACGCGGGCATCGCCACGCAGAACGTGGTCGAGAAGATGCTGCGCGCCAAAGGCCTCACCAAGGAGGACCTCGGCCGCGAGGAGTTCATCGCCCGCGTGTGGGAGTGGCGCAAGGAGTACGGCGGCACCATCATCGAGCAGCTCAAGCGCCTCGGCTGCTCGTGCGATTTCGAACGCGAGCGCTTCACCTTCGACGAGGGCTACGTGCGCGCCGTCACCAGAGTGTTCGTCGCCCTCTACGACAAGGGCTACATCCACAAGGACAGCTACCTCGTGAACTGGTGCCCGCGCTGCGGCACGGCCATCAGCGACCTCGAGGTGGCGTACCGGGACATGCCCGGCACGCTCAACTTCATCCGCTACGAGGTGGAGGGCGGCGGCAGCGTCACCATCGCCACCACGCGTCCGGAGACGATGCTCGGCGACACGGCCGTGGCCGTGCACCCCGACGACGAGAGGTACAGTGGCGTCGTCGGCAAGACGGCCATCCTGCCGCTGCTGGGGCGCGAGCTCAAGATCGTGGCGGACGAGCGTGTCGACCCGGAGTTCGGGACCGGGGCCTTGAAGATCACACCGGCGCACGACCTCACCGACTTCGACATCGGCCGCACGCACGGGCTGGAGGCGGTCCAGGCCATCGGCCAGGACGGCCGCATCACCGACGCCGGCGGTCCCTACGCCGGCCTCGAGGTGGAGGAAGCCGCCGAGCGGGTCGTCGAAGACCTGCGCAAGCGCGGCGCGCTCGTCAGAGTCGAGGACTACCCGCACAGCGTGGCCACCTGCGACCGCTGCGGCACGCCGATCGAGCCGCTCATCAGCGAGCAGTGGTTCATGGACATGGACCAGCTCAAGAAGCCGGCCACGGCGGTCGTGCGCGAGGGCCGGGTCAAGTTCACGCCCGAGCGCTGGGGCCGCGTGTACATCGACTGGATGGACAACCTGCGGCCGTGGTGCATCAGCCGCCAGCTCTGGTGGGGCCACCAGTTGCCGGTGTGGTACTGCCCGGACGGCCACATCACGGTCGCCGAGACCGAGCCGCCGGCCTGCGCCACCTGCGGCTCGCCGGAGCTCACGCGAGAGACCGACGTGCTCGACACCTGGTTCAGCTCGGCGTTGTGGCCGTTCGCCACCTTCGGCTGGCCTGACCAGACCGAGGACCTCGCCTACTTCTACCCGACCAGCGTGCTCAGCACGGCGCGCGACATCATCTTCCTGTGGGTCGCGCGCATGGTCATGATGGGCATCGAGTTCACGGGCGACGTCCCGTTCGACGACGTCTACATCCACTCGGTGATCCAGGCGCCGGACGGCCGGCGCATGAGCAAGAGCCTCGGCACCGGCATCGACCCGCTCAAGCTGATCGACGAGCACGGCGCCGACGCCACGCGCTTCGGCCTGCTGCTCATGAGCAGCACCCAGGACGTGCGCTTCAGCGAAGAGAAGATCGCCATGGGCCGCGGCTTCGCCAACAAGCTCTGGAACGCGGCCCGGTTCGTGCTGCTCGGCAGCGAGGGGCACACGGCCGAGCGCAGCGAGGCCGACCCGGTGGACCGCTGGATCGCCAGCCGGTTCCAGCGCTGCCTGGGCACCGTCGAGGCGGCGGTCGCCGAGTACGACTTCACCGCCGCCGTGGACGCGCTCTACCACTTCGTGTGGGACGAGTTCTGCGACTGGTACCTCGAACTCGTCAAGGTGCGCCTGTACGGGGAGGACGAGGCGCAGAAGGCGCAGGCCGCCGGTCACGCGCGCTGGATGCTGGACCAGATCGTCCGCCTGCTGCACCCGTTCATGCCGTTCGTCACCGAGGAGATCGCCGAGCAGTACGGAGCGGCGCCGCTGCTGAGGCAGGACCACCCGCGCCATGACGAGGCGCAGCTCGCGCCGGACGACGAGAAGGCCATCGGCGAGCTGCAGGACGCCGTCGACGCCCTGCGGCGCTTCCGCGCGGACGCCGAGATCCCGCCCGGCAAGGTGCTCGACGGCGTGTTCGTCGAAGACGTCGCCGGGGCCGGCCGGCGCTACGCGCCCTACGCCGGCGCGTTCCGCGCCCTCGCCAGGACGGCCGTCGCCTTCGCGGGAGACCCGGAGGCGGGCGCCACCGCCGTGGTCGTCCCGGGCGGCCGGATCGAGGTGGCCGCCGCGGTGGACAAGGCGGAGGAGATCGCCCGCCTCGAGCAGCAGTTGGCAAAGGCTCAGGCCGAGGTGAGGCGCGGCGAGGCCAAGCTCGGCAACGAGAAGTTCGTGAGCAAGGCGCCCGAGGCGGTCGTCGTCAAGGAGCGCGAGAAGCTCGCGGGCTACTGCGCAGAGCGTGACGGGCTGGCGGCTCGGCTCGCGCACCTGCGCGAGGGCTGAGGAGCGGCCGTGCGCGGCGGTGACGGGGCGCACGTGAGCGGCTGGGTCGCCTACCTCGAGTCGCTGGCCGCGTTCGGCATGCGCCCGGGACTCGAGCGGGTGAGTGCACTGCTCGACCGCCTCGGCCGCCCGCAGGACGCCTACCGCGCCATCCACGTCGTGGGTACGAACGGCAAGTCGTCGACGACGCGGTACTGCGAGGCGTTGCTGCGCGCTCACGGCGTTCGGGCGGGGGCGTATCTCTCGCCGCACATCTCGGGGTGGTCCGAGCGCGTCATCGTGGACGGGCGGCCGGTGGACGACGCCCTGCTCGGGGCCGCGGTGGAGCGCGTTCGCGCGGAGGTCGCCGGTTTGCCCGAGGATCTCGGCGAGACCACCCAGTTCGAGGTGCTCACCGTGGCCGCGCTGCTCGCCTTCGCCGAGAGCGGGGTGGAGGCGGTGGCGCTCGAGGCCGGGCTGGGCGGGCGCCTGGACGCTACCAACGTGGTGCGGGCGCCCGTGGTGGTGCTCACCAACATCGCCCTGGAGCACACCGAGGTGCTCGGCGACACGCGCGAGCTCATCTTCGCCGAGAAGGCCGCCGTCATCAAAGGCGGGCACGCGCTGTTCGGGCCGCTCGACGGGCTCGAGGAGGAAGCGCGCCGGGCGTGCTCCGCGGCCGGCGCGGAGCCGCACTTCCTGCGCGACCGGGCAGGTCCGGGCGACGTCTCCGTCACGGGCGCTCCGGACGAGTTCGCCGTCGTCGTGAACTTCGCGCCCGGCGGGTCGGTCGAGCGCTGGGGCGGCCTGCGCGTGCCGACGCCGGCGCTGTACCAGGTGCAGAACGCGGCGCTCGCCGTGGCCGCCGTGCGCCTGCTCCTCGGCCGCCTCGAGGAGACCGCCGTGCGGCAGGCGCTGGCCGGCACCGCCGTCCCCGGCAGGCTGCAGGTGATCGGGGAGCGCCCGCTGGTGCTGGCCGACGGCGCCCACAACCCGGACGGCGTGCGGGTGCTCGCGCGGAGCCTGGCGGCCGTGCAGGTGCCGCGGCCCACGATCGGAGTGCTCGCGATCATGCGTGACAAGGACTATCCAGCCATGCTCGCGGGCCTCCTGCCGCTGCTCGACGGCGTGGTGTGCACGCAGGCGAGCGAGCCGCGCAGCCTCACGGCCCGTGAGCTGGCGGAGGCCGTGAGGGAGGTCACCAGGCCGGAGGGATCGGGGGGCAGGGCTGCGCCTGCCGAGACGGTGAGCGATCCGCACGCCGCCCTGGCTCGCGCACGTGAGCTGGCCGGGCCGGACGGCAGCGTGCTCGTGGGAGGTTCGCTCTACCTGCTGGAGGACCTGAACGACGTGCTCTCGGCAGCCGGCTGAGACCCTCTCGCGCCCTGCTTGCCCGTGCCGGGCTTCGGATATACTGGCGCAAACCTCTGGAGGGGTGCATGGTGACGAACAAGGCGCATCCGGCGCTGCGATTCCTGGTGGCGTTCCTCATCGTGATCGCCGTCGCCGCCGTCGCCTTCTTCGCCGGCTACCTCATCGGCATGCGTCTCGGCGCCGGCGTCACCGTGCCGGGGCTGTTCTAAGCGCGACTCTCGGGCTCGTCGCCCACGGCAGGGAGGTACCCTGACCGCCTCGATCCCCCAAGATCCACTCATCCTCGTCACCGGGGCCACCGGGTACGTCGGCGGGCGTCTGGTGCCCAGGTTGCTCGAGGCCGGCAAGCGCGTGCGCGTGCTCGTGCGGGACCCGGTACGCCTGCAGGGTCGCGACTGGGTGCCTCGCGTCGAGGTGACCACCGGCGACGTGCTGCGGTCCGAGACGCTCGGAGCGGCGCTGCACGGCGTCGACGTGGCCTACTACCTGGTGCACTCCATGGCGAGGGGGGAGGGCTTCCACGAGCGCGACCTCGCGGCGGCGAGGGCCTTCGGCCGCGCCGCCGCCGACTCCGGCGTGCGCCGCATCGTCTACCTCGGCGGCCTCGGCGACCCGGCCGCCGACCTCTCCAAGCACCTGCGTTCGCGGCAGGAGACCGGCGAGGCGCTGCGCGAGGCCGGCGTGCCGGTCACCGAGTTCCGCGCCGCCGTGGTGGTCGGGTCCGGGAGCATCTCGTTCGAGATGATCCGCTACCTCACCGAGCGTCTGCCCGTCATGATCTGCCCGCAGTGGGTGTTCACCCGCGTGCAGCCCATCGCCGTCGACGACCTGCTGAAGTACCTGATCGCCGCCCTCGACGTACCCGCGAGCGCGGGGCGGGTGGTGGAGGTCGGCGGCGCGGACGTGCTCACCTACGGCGAGATGATGCTCGGCTACGCGGAGGCTCGCGGGCTGTCGCGGCACCTGCAGCCGGTGCCGGTGCTCACGCCGACCCTCTCGTCGTACTGGGTGCATCTCGTCACGCCCATCCCGTCGCAGATCGCGCGGCCCCTCATCGAGGGGCTGCGCAACGAGACCGTGGTGCGCGACCACCTGGCCCACGACCTGTTCCCATCGATCCACCCGGTGAGCTACGCGGCCGCGGTCCGCGCCGCGGTGGCCGGCCTCGACACGGGCGAGGTGGAGACGAGCTGGGCCGACGCTCTGGTGACCAGCTACGGCGACGTCGAGCCGCGCGTGCTCACCGCCCAGGAGGGCAAGCTCATCGAGCGCCGCCAGGCGCTGGTGGACGCCACGCCGGCGGACGTCTTCCGCGTGGTGCTCAGCATCGGCGGCCGGCGCGGCTACCGGGCGTGGGACTGGGCCTGGGCGGTGCGCGGCGCCGCCGACCGGCTGGTCGGCGGCGTGGGCCTGCGTCGCGGCCGCCGCGACCCGGTGGACCTGCGCGTGGGGGACGCGCTCGACTTCTGGCGTGTGGAGGCGGTGGAGCCGGGACGCCTGCTGCGCCTCCGGGCGGAGATGAAGGTGCCGGGCGCGGCCTGGCTCCAGTTCGAGACGCTGCCGCACGAGCGGGGCGCGCTGCTGGTCCAGACGGCCTACTTCGCCCCGCGCGGGGTACCCGGCCTCGCCTACTGGTACGCGCTGCTGCCTGTCCACAGCCGGATATTCTCGGGTATGATTGCGGCGCTGGCCGCCGAGGCCGGCCGGCCGGCCACGCCGGAGGACTGATCGCCTCCGTCCGCGCGCGCGGCCGTCACTGCATGGAGGCGCCGGAGGCGCCCTCGACGGAGCTCTCAAGGAGGAAGGGTGCCTCACTGGATCAGCGTTGCCGCGACGACGACCACGACGTCGAGCGACAGCAGCAACCCATTCCAGAGCGTGCTGGACTTCTTCAAGTCGCCCACGTGGCACTTCTTCACGCTGATGTTCTACTTCTTCCTGGCCGTACTCTGGATCGCCTGCGCCTACTGGGTCTTCAAGGACGCGCGCCGGCGCATCGACGACAAGATCGTGCTCACGGTCGCCGTGCTCACCGGCATCGTCTTCGGGCCCGTCGGGCTCATCGTCTACGCCATCGTCAGGCCGCCGGTCACGCTGGCCGAGCGGCAGGAGCACCAGCTCGAGGTGGCGATGATGGAGGCGCGCATCGGGAGCGAGGAGCGCTGCTCGTTCTGCAAGACGCCGGTCAAGGAGGACTTCCTCGTGTGCCCCACGTGCGGCCGCCGTCTGCGTACCTCGTGCCCTCAGTGCCGTAAGCCGATCGACCCCCAGTGGAGGGTCTGCCCGTACTGTGAGGCCGACGTCCACGCCACGCCGCCGGCCTACGGCCGGGTCTGACGCACACGCAGGGGGCGGCGGGGCCGCGGAGGCGCGCCGCCACTCTCTCATCCACGTTCATCCGGAGGATCTTCATGGAGCGCACGTTCATCATGGTCAAGCCCAACGGAGTCGCCCGCGGCCTCGTCGGTGAGGTCGTCGCCAGGTTTGAGCGCCGCGGGTTCGCGCTGCGCGGCATGAAGGCGCTGCGCATCGACCGCGCACTCGCCGAGCGGCACTACGCCGAGCACATCGGCAAGCCGTTCTTCGAGAGCCTCGCCGAGTTCATCACCTCCGGTCCGGTGGTCGCCATGGTGTGGGAGGGCCGCGAGGCGATCAGCGTGGCCCGCGCCATGATGGGCGTCACCGACTCCGCCCAGGCGGCGCCGGGGACCATCCGCGGTGACTTCTCACTGAGCAAGGAAGAGAACGTCGTGCACGGGTCGGACGGCCCCGAGAGCGCCGCCCGCGAGATCGCCCTCTTCTTCGACGAGTCCGAGCTTGTCTGATCCCGTCCCCAGCCACTTCTGGGACCGCGTCCTGCCGGACGCCGGCGACGCCGCCTTCGGCTTCGCCGGCCTGGTCCTCGCCTCGCGTTCGCCGCAGCGCAAGCACCTGCTCGAGCAGCTCGGCGTGCCGTTCCGCATCGTCGTCAGCGAGCACGACGAGAACGTCAGGGACGGCGACCCCGCGCACACCGTGCAGCAGAACGCGCGCGGCAAGGCCGAGGAGGTGCTCACGCGGGAGTCGCTGCAGCCCGGCGAGCTGGTCCTCGGCGTCGACACCGTCGTCGTCAGCGAGGGCGAGATCCTGGGCAAGGCCCGCGACGCGGAGGAGGCGGCGAGGTTCGTGCGCCGGCTCGCCGCCCGCCGCCACGAGGTGTACAGCGGCATCTACCTCACGTCGCGCAAGGTCGCGCTCGCCAACCACGTCGTCACCGGTGTGACGTTCCGGTCTCTGACCGACGCCGAACTGGAGGCGTACATCGAGTCCGGCGAGTGGCAGGACCGCGCCGGCGCCTACGCCATCCAGGGCATCGGCTCCGGCCTCGTCCAGCGCGTGGACGGCGACTACTTCAACGTCGTCGGCCTCCCGGTCGCGGAGCTGGTCCGCATGCTGGCCACGCTCGGCATCACGCCGTTCTCGTGGCTCACGCCGTCCGTCTGACGGCCTCGCCGCCGGCGGTCTGACAACTTCCTCGCCGCCCCGGCAAGGGTAGGGACCCCGGGCGGCGAAAACACCTCCGCAGGCAAGCTCCCGAGCGGCGAAGCCACGACCCGGCGGTGCGTTCCGCCGGCCGCGGCGTCACCGCATCCGGCGCCCACTGCGCGCCGTCCGCTCCCGGACGCCCGGCCCCCGCGCTCGGTGGCCCGGCCCGGAGGCAGCGTATACAATCGTCGTTCGAGATTCGCTGTGAAAGGAGCTCGCCATCAGCTTCCTCGGTTTCGTCACGGGCTTCGGCGCCCGGGACATGGCGGTCGACCTCGGTACCGCCAACACGCTTGTCTACCTCCGCGGTCGCGGCATCGTGCTCAGCGAGCCGTCCGTGGTCGCCATCGACCACCGTTCGGGCGAGGTCCACGCGGTCGGCGCGGAGGCCAAGCGCATGCTCGGCCGCACGCCCGCCACGATCAGTGCGGTCCGCCCGCTCAAGGACGGCGTCATCGCCGACTTCGACGTCACCGAGCAGATGCTCCGTCACTTCATCCGCAAGGTCATGCAGAACCGCTGGGCGCACCCGCGCGTGGTCATCTGCGTGCCGAGCGGCGTGACCGGGGTCGAGAAGCGCGCCGTCGAGGAGGCGACGTACTCCGCCGGCGCCCGCTGGGCGACGCTCATCGAAGAGCCCATGGCCGCCGCGATCGGCGCCGGCCTGCCCGTCGCCGAGCCCACCGGCAGCATGATCGTCGACATCGGCGGCGGCACCAGCGAGGTCGCCGTCATCTCGCTCGGCGGCATCGTCGTCAGCCAGTCCATCCGGGTCGGCGGCGACGAGCTGGACGAGGCCGTCATCAGCTACGTCAAGAAGGAGTACAAGCTCCTCATCGGCAGCCAGACGGCCGAAGAGATCAAGCTCGAGATCGGCTCGGCCTACCCGCTCCCGCAGGAGGAGCAGGCCGAGATCCGCGGCCGCGACCTGGTCACCGGGCTGCCCAAGACCGTCGTGCTCTCCTCCGAGGAGGTCCGCACGGCGCTCGAGGAGCCCACGCAGGCCATCGTCGACGCCATCAAGGCGACGCTCGACAAGACGCCGCCGGAGCTGGCCAGCGACATCATGGACCGCGGCATCATGCTGGCCGGCGGCGGCTCGCTGCTGCAGGGGCTCGCCGAGCGCCTGCGTGACGAGACGCAGATGCCGGTGCATCTCGCCGAATCGCCGCTCACCTGTGTGGCCGTGGGCTCGGGCAAGTACCTCGAGGAGTTCGATGTCCTGGTCAAGAGCAAGCGCAACTCCCGGCCGCGCGGCCGGTAGTCCCGCCCTTCGCTGACCCGTGAATCGCCGGCGCGTACTCCGGCGGCGGATCGTCGTGGCAGTGCTGCTGCTGCTGTCGGTCGCGCTGCTCACCGCGTACTTCCGGGAGTCGGACAGCGGCGTCGCGCAGGGCGTGCAGAGCGGCGTCATGGCCGTGGTCGCGCCGCTGCAGAGCGGCACCGCCACGGCCACCAAACCCTTCCGCGACGCCTGGAACTGGGTGGGTGACCTCCTCAGCGCCAAGTCGCAGAACGAGGCGCTCGAGAAGGAGGTCCAGCAGTTGCGCGCGGGCCTCGCGCAGGAGCTCACCATCCAGAACGAGAACGAGGCGCTCCGCGCGCTGCTCGACTTCAAGAAGGACTACGTGTTCCCCAAGGGCGCGAACCTGGTCACGGCGCGCGTCATCGACCGCTCCACCAGCGCCTGGTACTCGACCGCCACCATCAATGCGGGCAGCACGGAGGGAGTCCAGGTGGACGACCCGGTCGTCAACGGCCAGGGCCTCGTCGGCCGCGTCACCAAGGTCACGCTGAACGCATCGCAGGTCATGCTCGTCACTGACCAGCAGAGCTTCGTCGACGCCATGATCGTGCCCGGGACCGAGAAGGGCAGCGCCCAGGGCATCGTCGGCGGCAGCGTGACGGGAGACGTCACGCTGGACTACGTGGACAAGAACGAGAAGGTGGAGGTCGGGCAGGACGTGGTGACGTCGGGCAGGAACGGGTCCATCTTCGTCAAGGGCATCCCCATCGGGACCGTGGAGAGCGTCGGAGCGCAGGAGGTGGAGCTGTACCAGTCCATCGCCGTCAAGCCGTTCGTCGACTTCCGCAAGCTCGACATCGTGGCGGTGATCACGCGATGACCATCGTCCGTACCGCTCGACAGCAGGAGGAGCGCGCCTGGCCCACCTGGGGTGAGGTGGCGCGCCTGGCCGCCGTGCTCCTCGTCGCCGTGCTGCTCCAGACGGCCGTCGCGCCGCACCTGCGCCTGCTCGGCGCGAACCCCGACTTCGCGCTCATCGCGGTCGTCTGCGTGGCGCTGATCAAGGGTTCCGAGATGGGCGCCGTGTTCGGGTTCCTGACGGGCATGATCACGGCGGTCGCGCTCATGGAGCCCTTCGGCCTGGCCGCGTTCGTGTTCGTGCTCGTCGGCTACTTCGCCGGCCGGTACGCCGAGACGGCGGACCTGCCGGCCGGCCTCGCGCCGCTGCTCACCGTGTTCGCGGCCACACTGGTCGCCAACCTGCTGTTCGCGCTCGCCCAGTTCCTCCTGGGGCGTCAGGTGCCGCTCGGGTTCTTCCTGGGCCGCGTGCTCGTCCCGTCACTCGTGTTCAACACGCTGCTGGCCGCGCCCGTGTACCTGGCGGCGCGCCTGTGGCTGAAAGGAAAGGCCGGCCTTGCCGCTTCTCGGTAGAGATCCGGCTCGCCGCGACCGGCCGATCCGCACGGGACGGCGCGACAAGCCCATCATCCAGTTGCCGTCCGTCGCCTTGCGGGTGGCGGTCATCATGGGACTCGCCGTGGTCATGTTCGGCATCGTCTTCTTCCGCCTGTGGTTCCTGCAGATCCTGAGCGGCGAGGAGTTCGTCGCGCAGGCCAACGACAACCGCCTCAAGTCGGTCAAGATCGCCGCCCCGCGCGGCAACATCGTCGACCGCAACGGAGAGACCATCGTCGAGAACCGCGGCGGCACCTTCGTCGGCATCCGCCTCATGGACGTCCCGCAGGGCCGGCTGGACGACGAGCTCGCGAGACTCGCCCCGCACCTCAAGGTGACGGAGGCCGAGCTCCGCGCGGCCATCAAGGACTACCTCCGGCCGAGCACCTTCCAGCTGCAGGACGGCAAGTGGGTGAGCTTCCTGACCTGGGACAAGGTGGCCAGCGGCGAGATCACCGGCGTCGACCTCATCCCTCTCAAGGAGGACGTGAGCGACCGCGTGCGCACCTACGTGGAGGAGCACCGGCCGTCGTACCCCGGGGTCGAGGTCTCCGACGAGTACCTGCGCGCCTACCCTCAGGGCGACCTGGCGGCGCACGTGCTCGGCTACGTGGGCCCCATCTCGGCGAAGCAGCTCAAGGAGCGCCACTTCAAGGGCTACGAGGGCGGTGACACCGTCGGCTACACCGGTCTCGAGTGGACCTACGACAAGTGGCTGCGCGGGCGCGACGGCGTGGCCAAGGTCGAAGTCGACGCGCAGGGCCACCCCAAGGCCGGCGCGCCCGTCCCCGGCGGCCGTATGGAGGAGCCCGGGCACACGCTCGTCACCACGCTCGACGCCAAGGTACAGGAGGCTGCGCAGAAGGCCCTGGTGCAGGGCATCGCGCTCGCGCACCGCGACGGGGCGTACAACGCCAACGGCGCCGCGGCGGTGGTGCTTGACGTGCGCAACGGAGACATCCTGGGCATGGCCAGCTACCCCACGTACGACCCTTCCGTGTGGGTCGGCGGCATCAGCACCAAGAAGTACAAGGACCTCTTCGTCACCAGGAGCCGGAACTACCCGCAGATCAACCGTGCCATCGCGGAGGCCAAGGCCGTCGGGTCCACGTTCAAGGCGGTCACGTCGGTGGCGGGCCTCGAAGAGGGCGTGATCAGCTCGGGCACCACCGTCTGGTGCCCCGGGTACTACACGTCGGCCTACGACAACGCCGAGGAGAAGACGCGGTTCGGCTGCTGGGCCAAATCGGGGCACGGGACGCTCGACCTCACCGGCGCGATCACGCAGTCGTGCGACACCTACTTCTATCACGTGGGCGACCTCTTCTACGCTCGCAAGGGCCCCGGTGCCAACGCGCTCGAGGACTGGGCCAAGCGGCTCGGCATGGGCAGGGTGACCGGCATCGACGTCCCCGGCGAGCTGCCGGGCCGCGTGCCGACTCCCGGGTGGAAGAAGACGTGGCCCGGGTTCAAGACCGAGGTCGACAAGCTGTGGAAGCCCAGCGACTCGATCTACCTGGCCGTCGGGCAGGGCAATCTCGAGGCGACGCCGCTCCAGCTGGCCGTCTCCTACGCGGCGGTCGCGAACGGCGGGACCATCGTGACCCCGCACCTCGGCCTCAAGATCACCGACTCTACCGGCCGGACCGTCCGCAGCCTGGAGCCGACCGCCGCCTCGCGCAAGGTGGACATCTCGCAGGACACGCTCAACGCCGTGCGTCACGGCCTGTACGAGGCGACGCACAACCCCGCCGGCACCTCGGCGCCGGTCTTCTCCGGCTACAAGGTCGAGGTCTCCGGCAAGACCGGCACGGCCGAGGTCTGGGACTCGGGCGAGAACCGCATGGTCGACTACGCCTGGTACGCCAGCTACGCACCGTCCAGCGACCCCAAGTACGCGGTGGTCGTGATGATCGAGAAGGGCGGCCACGGCGCCTCGACGGCCGCCCCGGCGACACGGACGATCTATGACGCTCTCTTCCATCTCGACAGCGGCGAGTTCAGCGGGCCGGTCAGGGGCGACTGATAATGCACGGAAGAGCTATTGAGCGGGGCGCGGCACGCAGTGCCCCGCGCCACGGACTAATGCACGGAAGAGCTCTTGAGCGGGGCGCGGCACGCAGTGCCCCGCGCCACGGACTAATGCACGGAAGAGCTCTTGAGCACGGCGGCGTCCGGAGCCCACACGCGGCCAGTCCAGCGGGGCACGGAGTAGCGTGGCCGACTGGCGCGCGTACCTGCGGCACCTCGACTACCTGCTCATCCTGGCCACCGCCGGGCTCATCACGTACGGCGTCACCATGGTGTACTTCGCCAGCCGGCACGACATCGCCGGGCGCCCGCTGTACTACGTGCGCCAGCAGCTGATCGCGCTCGCCGTCGGTCTGCTCGCGGCCGTCGTGGTCTCCTGGCTCGACTACGAGATCTACCGGCGCTTCCAGTGGCTGCTCTACGCCGTGGCCTTGCTGATCGTCGTGCTGGTGCTGCCGCTCGGCCAGAACGTCAACGGCGCCACACGCTGGATCGACCTCGGCGTCACGCGGTTCCAGCCGTCGTCGGCCGCCGTCCTGCTGCTGGCGCTGAGCATCGGCGCCTTCCTCTCGGACCGCATGGAACTGCTCGGCGCCAAACGCGTGACGCTCTTCACGCTGGTCCTGGCGGCCGTCCCCGCGTTCTTCGTGTACCGCGAGCCCGACTTCGGCTCGGCGATGGTGATCATGGTGCTCGCCCTGTCGATGCTCTACTTCTACGGCACGCCGTGGACGCACTTCGTCGTCCTGGCGGGCTCGACGGTGGCCGCGTTCGTCGTCGCGCTCAAGGTGCTGCCGCTCGCGGGGATCAACCTCATCCAGCAGTACCAGCTGGATCGCCTGTTCGTGTTCGTCAACCCGGGACACGACGCGAGCGGAGCGGGGTACAATGTGATCCAGTCCATGATCGCCGTCGGATCCGGCGCCTTCATGGGGCGCGGCAACATGGCCACTCAGACCACACTGGACTTCCTGCCCGAGCACCACACCGACTTCATCTTCGCCGTGATCAGCGAGCGCAACGGGTTCGTGGGAGCGGCGGTGCTGCTGGTGCTCTATGCTCTGTTCGTGTGGCGTGCGCTGCGCATCGCGGTGCTGGCGCGCGACATGTACGGGAGCATCCTGGCCGGAGGCATCGCGGTCACGATGCTGTTCCAGGTGTTCGTGAACGTTGGGATGACGATTGGTATCATGCCTGTGACCGGCATCCCGCTGCCGTTCATCAGCTACGGCGGCACGGCGATGATCGCGTTCCTGATCCTCGTCGGGTTGCTCGAGGCGATCCACCTGAGGGCGACGATCACTCCTGAACGGAGGGGACGGTTTGGCCAGTAGTTTGAGCTTCTCGAGGATCCTCAAAGCCGTGAGCGAGGCGCGCGGCACGACGGAGGCTCCGCGCATCTGCGTGGTCGGCGCCGGCGCGGAGCTCGCGCGGGTCGTCGGTGTGCTCTCCGCCGGCGCCAAAGACGAGGCCGGCGGCATCTCCGCCCACATCGACGCGCTCGCGCCGGCGGACTTCCCGCGGGAGCAGCGCCTCGCCGCGCGCTGGGACATCGTCATCCTCGTAGCGCAGGGCTGCCCGGCCGCCGAGGCCGCCCCGGTGGTGCACGCCGCGCGGCGTGCCGGAGCCACCGTGATCGGCCTCGCGGAGTCCCAGGACGCCGCCTGGACGGGGGAGACCGGGTTGTTCGACGACGAGATCGCTCGCGGCCTCGGTCGCGACTCGTCCGAGAAGCCCACACTCGAACACCAGATCGTGCAGGCGGCCGGCGACGGCGCCGGAGCGCTGGCGCAGCTGCTGCCGTCCATCCGCCGCACGTACTGCGACCACGTGGTCATCACCAACGCCGCCCAGAACGGCGTCATCGGCGTGGTGGTCATCATCCCCGGCGCGGACATGCCGGCCATGACCGCCAACCAGATCCGCATGGTCCTCAAGATCGCACATGCCTACGGCGAAGAGCTGAGCATCGACCGCGCGGTCGAGATCCTCTCCATCGTCGGCGCAGCGTTCGTCCTCCGCACGCTGGCGCGCCAGGCGCTCGACTTCGTGCCGGGGTTCGGCTGGGCCGTCAAGGGCGCAGTCGGGTTCTCGGGCACGGTCGCGCTGGGCCAGGCCGCCATCGCGTACTTCGAGAACGGGGCGCCGCTCCGTGTCTCGCGGATGCAAAGGGTCAATAACCAGGTTGAAAAAGTCACTTCCCGGCTTCCCGGGCCGCTCAAGCGATTGGCCTCCCGATGAAGTAGCGAGGCTGCTGGCGCGAGTCACGCGCCCCGGGCGCTACGCGGGTGGCGAGTTCAACACCCGCGTCAAGGCCGGGGCCCGTCCCCGAGTCGTCCTGTCCTATCCGGACGTGTACGAGATCGGGGTCTCCAACCCCGCGCTGCAGATCCTCTATAGCGTGATCAACGACGCCACGCCCGCGTTCGCGGAGCGGGCGTACTGCCCGTGGCCGGACATGGCCGACGCCATGCGCGCGGCCGGCGTGCCTCTGTGGACCCTCGAGACGTTCGCGCCCGTGAGCGCGTGCGACCTCTGGGGCTTCACCCTGCCGCACGAGCTCTGCTACACGAACGTGCTCGAGATGCTCGACCTCGCCGGCGTGCCGCTGCACGCCGGCCGAGCGGGATGGGGAAGACCCCATCGTCCTCGGCGGCGGCCCGGCGGTCGCCGACCCGTGGCCGCTGGCGCCGTTCTTCGACGCGTTCTTCATCGGCGAGGTGGAGGACCATCTCGGCGCCATCGTCGCGGCGATGGACGAGGAGGGCCGCGCGGCCCGCCTGCGGGCGCTCGCGGCCGTGCCCGGCGTGTGGGTGCCCGGCCGCAGCGCCGGGCCGGCCGAGCGGCAGGTCTTCATGGGCTTCTCGGCCGGCCAGCCGGTGCTGCGCCCCGTGGTGCCCGTCCTGGAGGCGGTCCACGACCGCGTCGTCATCGAGGTCATGCGCGGCTGCACGGCCGGCTGCCGCTTCTGCCAGGCCGGCATGTGGTACCGCCCCGTCCGCGAACGGCCGGTGGACCTCGTGGTCGCCGCCGCCGACCGGCTGCTCGACGAGACCGGCTGCGACGAGGTCTCCCTGCTCTCGCTCAGCTCGTGCGACTACGGCGGGGTGGCCGAGGCTCTCACCCGCATCCGCGAGCTTCGCCCGGGCCTGCGCGTCTCGCTCCCGTCGCTGCGCATCGACTCCGCGGGGAGGAGCCTGGCGAGCTTCGCCGCCGACCAGCGGGGATCCGTCACCCTGGCGCCCGAGGCCGGCACGCAGGAGCTCCGCGACACCATCAACAAGGGTGTGGACGAGCAGCAGTTCGACGAGGCGGTCCGGGCGACGTTCGAGGGCGGCTTCACCGGGCTCAAGCTGTACTTCATGATCGGGCTCCCGGGGGAGACCGACGACGACGTGCTCGGCATCGCCCGCATGGCGGGCTCGGCCACACGCCTGGCCAAGGAGATCGGCAAGGGCAGGGCGCGGGTCTCGGTGGCGGTCTCGTCCTACGTGCCCAAGGCGCACACGCCCTTCGAGCTCGAGCCGTTCGCAGGAGAACCCGTGCTGCGCCGCCGCCAGCAACTGGTGCGGGCCGCAGCCCCCAGAGGAGTCCGGGTGGCGTTCCACGACGTCGCCGCCTCCCTGGTCGAGGCCACGCTGGCCCGGGGCGGCCCCGGTACGGACCGCCTGGTCGAGGAGGCGTGGCGGCGCGGCGCCCGCTTCGACGGCTGGAGCGAGCACTTCGACGTGCGGCGCTGGGAGGAGGCCGCGGCCGCGACCGGCATCGGCCTCGGCGAGCCCACCGTGGCGCGTGCTTCCTGGCGCGACGCCGTCGACGCGCGCCTCGGCGACGAGTTCCTCGCAGGCGAGCTCGAGCGTGGCCGCCGCGGCGAGCTCACCGAGGACTGCCGCGACGGCGCCTGCGGCGCCTGCGGCGTGTGCTCCGGCGAGATCGGCATGGACCTCATCTCATGACCTGGTGGCTGATCACCTTCTCCCGTCGCGGCCCGGCGCGGTATCTCTCGCACCTGGACACGGCGCGCGTGGTGCAGCGCACGTTCGCGCGCGCCGGGGTGCCCATCGCGCTGTCGGAGGGCATGCGGCCGAAGCCGAGGTTGTCGCTCCCGCTCCCGTTGCCGGTGGGCGCGGCCGGGTCCGCCGAGCTCGCCGTGGTAGAGGTGCCCGAGGGCACGGAGGCCACGGCGGCGGTGCTGAGGACGCTGCGCGAGGCGAGCCCGCCCGGCGTCGCTCTGGAGGAGATCGCCGAGGTCCGTGAGGGTCACCCGCGGCCACAGGCTCGGGAGGCCGAGTACAGGTGCGTGCTCGACGGCGACGCAGGCGCGATCGCCGCGGCCGTCGAACGCTACAACGACGCAGAGAACGCGGTCCGCCGGCGCGTGAGCCCCAAAGGCACGCGCACGCTGGACCTGAAGAAGTACGCCGGGTCCGTCGCGGCTACACCGGAGGAGGGTGGCGCCCGCCTGGGCTTCACCATCCGCCACCGGAGCGACGGGGCTGCCCGGCCACAGGAACTGATCGACCAGATCGCCGAGTGGGCGCAGGTCGAGCCGGTGATGCGCAGCCTCGAACGCGTGCGCATCACCTGGGAATGAGTGCCTGCTGCGCCGCGCGGCGCATGGGCGGAAGGAGTACGACGTGAGCACAAACAAGAAGGGCGCGCCCGGCGACGAGCCGGCGACGACGGCCACGCCCGAGGGCGTGAACAACGGAGCGTCCGGCGAGCAGGAGCCGGGCGGTGAGGCCCAGCCCAAGCGCCGGCGCGGCAACCGCGGCGGCCGCCGGCACAAGAAGCCTGCCGCGGCGGTGGCCGAGACGGCACAGGCGCAGGCGGCCCCCTCGCCGCGGGACGCCTACGTCGCCGGTGGGAGCGGGCTGAGCGATCTGCCCACCGCGCCGCTCATCCCGGCGGCCGGGGGCGGCGGCCGGCCGCAGGGCGCCCCGGCGGAGGAGGGGCGCGAGGCTCCCAGGAGACGGGGCGGCCGGGCAGCGCACGGCCACGCCGGAGGAGGCAGCGGGCGCGGCCGCCGCGGAGACGCCCAGCCGCCTCTGCCGCGCCGGTCGCGCAAGCCCCCGCCAGGCCGCGGAGGGCTCGGGCCGGCGCCGGAAGGCAAGCGCCGCCGCGAGCGCGCCGCCTCCCGCTTCGGGCGTCACCGCCGAGGCCGAAGCACAGCCTGCCGAAGCACAGCCGGCCGAAGGCGAGAGCAAGGAGACGCCCTCAGGAGACGGCGAGGAGCAGCACGCGAAGCGGCGCAGACGCGGCAGCCGCGGCGGGCGCCGCCGCCGCAAGAACGCCGAGATCGAACACGAAGAGGTGACTCGCGAGGCCGAGGAGGCCGCCGGCGAGCCCGAGACGGCCGTGGAGGCGGCTGAGGCTCGGATGACGGCGGCGGCCGAGGCTCCGGCAGAGCCGGCTCAGACGCCCGAGGCCGCCGAGGCGGCGGACGAGGAGGGCGACGAGTCCGGCCCGAAGCGCCGCCGCCGCGCCCGCGGCGGCCGCCGGACGCGCGGCAAGAGCGCCGGCGAGGCGGAGGGCGAAGCCAGGGAGTCTGCTGAGGCGTCGGCAGATGCGGCCGCTCCGGCGGCGGCGGAGCCGGCCACCTCCGGCAAGGCGCCGGCCAAGCCGCGCCGGCAGCGCGAGCAGCACCGGCGGCCCAGGGCCATCGTCCGCCAGGACGAAGGCAGCGGGCTGGCGACGGTGCCCAGCGACACCGGCCAGCGGCGCCCCAGCGTCGTCGCCGAGCGCCCCGAGCGCAAGATCATCCTCGTCACCGACGACGGCGAGGAACTGCGCGTGGCGCTGGTCGAGGACGGCAGGCTCTCCGAGATCTACATCGAGCGCCCCGACCGCAAGTCGTACCTGGGAGACATCTACCAGGGCAAGGTCGAGAACGTCATGAGCGGCATCGACGCCGCGTTCGTGGACTTCGGGCTCGAGAAGAACGGCTTCCTCTACGTGGACGAGGTGACGGTGCCGGAGGGCGAGAAGCGCGCCCGACGCATCACCGACGCGCTCAAGAACGGGCAGCAGGTCCTGGTGCAGGTCACCAAGGACCCGATGGGGCACAAGGGCGCCCGGCTGAGCACCAAGATCTCCCTGGCCGGGCGCTACCTGGTGTACGTGCCCGGCGGGAGCGGCGTCGGGGTCTCCCGCCGCCTGCGGCAGAGCGAGCGCGAGCGCCTGCGCGACATCTCCAAGGAGCTCAAGCCCAAGAACGCCGGGCTCATCGTCCGGACCATCGCCGAGGGACACGGCCTCGAGGACCTCAAGCGCGACCTGCAGTACCTCTCGCGGCTGTGGACGCGGCTCAAGAAGAAGGCCGAGACGGTCGCGGCGCCGGGGCTGGTGCACAAGGAGGTCGACATCTCGCTCGAGGTGACGCGGGACCTCTTCAACCAGAGCTGCGAAAGCCTGATCGTCGACGACCCCAAGCGGCACAAGGCGATCGTCTCCTTCCTCACCAAGGAGGCTCCCGAGCTCCTGCCCAAGGTGCACCTGCACACGGGCGAGGAGCCGCTCTTCATCGCCTACGGCATCGACGAGCAGATCAGCCGCGCCCTCGAACGGCGCGTGCCGCTGCCGAGCGGCGGCAACCTCATGATCGACCACGCCGAGGCGCTCACGGTGATCGACGTCAACACGGGGCGCTTCACGCGCGGCAAGGGGCTCGAGGACACCATCACCAAGACCAACATCGAGGCCGCCAAGGAAGTCGTGCGCCAGCTGCGCCTGCGTGACATCGGCGGCATCATCATCATCGACTTCATCGACATGGCGCACGCCAAGAACCGCGAGCTGGTGCTGGCGACGCTCGAGGCCGAGCTGGAGACCGACCGCACCAAGACGTACGTCGTCGAGCTCTCGCCTCTCGGCCTCGTCGAGATGACGCGCCAGAACACGACCGACGGCGCGCGCGGCATCCTGACGCGCGCCTGCCCGACCTGCTCCGGCAAGGGTCGTGTGCTGAGCGAGGAGACCATGGCGCTGAGCGTGGAGCGCCGCGTGCGCGCCCTGGCGCGCAAGTCGCAGGCCAAGGCGTGGCTCATCGAGGTCAACGCCGCCGTCGCCGACCGTCTGAGCGGCCCGCGGCTCAAGCGTCTGGAGAAGCAGACCGGACGCCGGGTGTTCCTCGAGGGCGGCTCGGTGCTGCCGGTGGACTCCTTCCGCGTCATCAGCGAGGGCAGCGTCGCGCACGTGCAGGAGCAGCGCGTGCCCGTGCGGGAGGGGCAGGAGGTCACGGTGGAGCTGGAGTTCAGCCTCACCTACAGCCCGCGGGACGCCGTCGGCTACGTGGACGGCTACATGGTCATCGTGGAGGGCGGGCGCCAGCACCTGGGCAAGCGCCGCAAGGTGCGCATCACCGAGATCGCGCGCACGGGAGCGAGGGCGACCGTCCTCAAGAAGGACGTGAAGGACGAGAAGGAGCGCCGGGGAAGAGAAGGACGCGAATTGACCGCGGCAGGCGGTTTGGCTATCATTTCCTGCCGTTGTCTTGAGGGAGAAACCAATGACGAAGCCTAACGACACCTACGCGGTCGTCCGCTGCGGTGGCCAGCAGTTCAAAGTGAGCGCCGGCGACACCATCGTCGTCGACCGCGTGGACGCCGAAGAGGGCAAGAGCATCCAGCTCGACGTCCTCGCCGTCCGCGACGGCAAGGGTACGTACGACGCAGACGCGACCAAAGACGCCAGGGTCGAGGCGACGGTCGGCGAGCACATCCTCGGCGAGAAGATCAAGGTCTTCACGTACAAGCCGAAGAGCACGTTCAAGAAGACGAAGGGTCATCGCAGTCGTCTCACCAAGTTGACGATCGACTCGATCACCCTCAAGAGCACCAAGGAGTAAGGGCATGGCCCACAAGAAGGGCGCCGGCACCAGCCGTAACGGCCGTGACTCCGAGGCCCAGCGTCTCGGCGTCAAGGCGTTCGCCGGCCAGGTCGTCCCGGCCGGATCGATCATCGTCCGCCAGCGCGGCACACGCTTCCGTCCCGGCGAGAACGCCGGCATCGGCGTGGACCACACGATCTTCGCCAAGGTGACGGGCAAGCTCGTGTTCACCGAGAAGGGCGCCGGCCGCTTCATCTCGGTCGTTCCCGAGGGCTGAGCAGAGGCCGGCGCTCGCCGGCTTCGTTCTTCACATGCTCGACAGGGCAAGCATCTGCGTGCGCGGTGGCCACGGCGGAAACGGTTCCATGAGTTTCCGCCGTGAGAAGTACGTGCCCAAGGGCGGGCCCGACGGAGGGGACGGGGCGCCCGGCGGCGACGTCGTGCTGGTCGCGACGCGCCAGCTGCACGACCTCTCCCACTTCCGTCACAAGCACCACTTCCGCGCCGCCAACGGCGGCCACGGCCGCGGCGCCAACAAGCGCGGCGCGGACGGCCCCGAACTGCTCGTCCAGGTCCCCGTCGGCACCGAGGTCCGCGACGCCGAGGGCCGGCTCCTCGGCGACCTCGTCCACGAGGGCCAGCGCCTGCTCGTCGCGCGAGGCGGCGAAGGCGGGCGCGGCAACGTCTGCTTCAAGAGCTCCACGCGGCAGGCGCCCAAGTTCGCCGAGAAGGGGCTGGAGGGCGAGGAGCTCTGGCTCACGCTCTCGCTCAAGCTGCTGGCCGACATCGGCCTCGTGGGACTGCCCAACGCGGGCAAGTCCTCGCTGCTCGCCGCGCTGACGCGTGCCCACCCCAAGATCGCCGCGTATCCGTTCACGACCATCGACCCCAATCTGGGCGTGCTCCGTCTCGGCGAGACGACGGCCGTCATCGCCGACATCCCCGGGCTCATCGAGGGGGCCAGTGAGGGCGCCGGCCTGGGGCACCGCTTTCTGGCGCACATCGAGCGCACGGCACTGCTCGTCTACGTCCTGGACGGCGCGGACGGGCCCGACGCGTGGCCGGCCGCGCTCTCCACGCTGCGCGGCGAGCTCGGGGCGTTCCGCGCCGAGCTGCTCGAGCGGCCGGCCGTGGTGGTGGTGAACAAGACGGACCTGCTGGACGAGGCGGGACGAGAAGGCGTCGCAGGAGTTCCTCTCGGGGCTGGACTGGGCGTCCGCGACCGTGGCCGTCTCGGCTCAGGCGGGCGACGGCCTCAAGGACCTGGTGCGTGAGCTCTCGCAGGTCATGGAGCACGCCCGCGCCGCCCAGGAGCGGGCGGAGGCGGCCGCGGAGGCCGACCGCGAAGCGACCGTGCTGCGCCCCGCCGACGGGCGGCTCGACGCCTTCAGCGTGGAGGCCGTGGACGACTACTTCGTGGTGCACGGGGTCCAGATGGAGAAGCTCTTCGCCAAGACCGACCTCGAGAACCCCGACGCCGTCGCGTACCTGCAGCAGGTGATCGATCGCGCCGGCCTCAACGAGGCGCTGCGGCGCGCCGGCGCGCTGCCGGGCGACACCGTCGTGGTCGGCGAGCACGAGTTCGAGTTCGCGTGACCCGGCCTCGGGGCGGGCGCCCTGCTTTGCTACAATCCCGCCCGTGAAGACCATCGTCGTCAAGGTCGGCTCCAGCACGGTGGCCGACGACCACCTGCGCATCCGCCGCCGCCTTCTCGCCGGGCTCGCCGCCGACATCGCCGCGCTCGTGCACGGCGGCGGCCGCGTCGTGCTCGTGTCCAGCGGCGCCATCGCCTGCGGTCAGCACGTTCTGGGCGTCACGGAGCGGCCGCGCCAGGTGCCGGCCCTGCAGGCGGCCTCCGCCGTCGGCCAGGGCCGCCTCTTCGCGCACTACGAGCGCCTCTTCGGCGACCACGAGCTCACCGCCGCCCAGGTGCTGCTCACCAGCGAGGACTTCAACCGCCGCGACAGCTACGTCAACGCGCGCAACACGCTGCGCCGCCTCCTCGCGTGGGACGTCGTCCCCGTGGTCAACGAGAACGACACCACGGCCACCGACGAGATCCGCTTCGGCGACAACGACGTGCTGGCCGCGCAGGTGGCCATCATGCTGCGCGCCGACCTGCTGGTGCTCCTCACCGACCAGGAGGGCCTGTACACGGCCGACCCGCGGGCGGACAGCGGAGCCGAGCTGGTGCGCAGGGTCTCGGATCCGGCCCAGCTCGCGGCGCTCGAGGTCGGCGCCGCGTCGCTGCGGGGCGCCGGAGGCATGCGCGGCAAGACGGCGGCGGCGCTCATGGCCGCGGCGGCCAACGTGCCCACCGTCATCGCCAACGGGTCGCGGCCGGGCGTGCTCGGGGCGGTCGTGGGGGGCGAGGAGGTCGGCACCCACGTCCTCGCCCGCGCCACGAGCGTCTCCGCCTTCAAGCTGTGGCTGCGCTACGCCAAACCCGTGCGTGGTACGCTTGAGGTCGACGCAGGGGCGGCTCGCGCCTTGGCAAGCGGGGGAAGCAGCCTGCTTCCCGTAGGAGTCAAGGGGGTCCACGGCGCGTTCGTGGCCGGCGACGCCGTGGCCATCGTGGGCCCGGACGGCAGTGAGGTCGCGAGGGGACTCTCGACGATGAGCGCGCGCGACCTGCGCCGTGTGCGCGGGCTGCGCAGCGAGGAGTTGCGGGCGCTCAGCCCGCACCTCGACGACGAAGTGGTGCACCGGGACCGCCTGGTGCTGGTCCGCGAGGAGGCGGGATGAAGGTAGAGCAGCTCTGCTCCGACGCGCAGCGCGCGTCGCGCGTGCTCGCGGGTCTGTCCCGCTCCCGTAAGGACGAAGCCCTCTCCTCCGTGGCCGACGCGCTCCGCCGGCGCTCCGCCGAGATCCTCGCCGAGAACGACGAGGACGTCCGCCTGGCGAGAGAGAACCGGCTGGCCGACGCACTCGTCGACCGGCTGCTGCTCGACGAAGACCGTCTGCGCGACGTCGAGCAGGCGGTGCGCGACGTCGCCGCGCTGCCCGACCCGGTCGGCGAGCTCGTGGACGGCTGGCGTCTGGAGAACGGCGTCGAGCTGCGCAAGGTCAGGGTCCCGCTGGGCGTCATCGCGGTCATCTACGAGGCGCGTCCCAACGTCACCGTCGACGCTGCGGCTCTCTGCCTCAAATCGGGCAACTCCGTGATCCTGCGCGGCGGCAGCGCCGCCCTGCACACCAACCGCATCCTGGCGGAGGTCGTACAGGGAGCCGTCATCGAGACCGGCTTGCCGCGCGAGGTCGTCTCCTACCTTTCTCCGGACCGGCGGGAGCTGGCCGAACTGCTCAAGCAGCGCAAGTACGTCGACCTCGTCATCCCCCGCGGCGGCGAGGAGCTCAAGGAGTACCTGCTGGAGCACAGCAAGGTGCCGGTCATCTATGCCGCCGGGGGCAACTGCCACGTGTACGTCGATGCGGCGGCGGACCTCGACAAGGCGCTTCCGATCATCGTCAACGCCAAGTGCCAGCGCCCGGGCGTGTGCAACGCCGCCGAGACGCTCCTCGTGCACCAGGACGTCGCCGCGGCGTTCCTGCCGCGCGCCGCGGAAGAGCTCAAACGGCGCGGCGTCGAGCTCGTCGTCGACAAGGCGGCCGGGGACGCCATCGGCGACCCGGCTCTCAAGCGGGCCACCAAGGCGCACTACGACACCGAGTTCCTGGCGCTCAAGCTCGCCGTCCGGGTGGTCGCCTCGCTGGACGAGGCCGTCGAGCACATCGCCACCTACGGCACCCGGCACTCCGAGGCGATCGTCACCGAAGACCTGGCCGCCGCGCGCGCCTTCACCGCCCGCGTGGACGCGGCCTGTGTGTACGTCAACGCCTCCACCCGATTCACCGACGGCGGCCAGTTCGGCCTGGGCGCCGAGATGGGCATCTCCACCCAGAAGCTGCACGTCCGCGGCCCCATCGCGCTGCAGGAGCTCACGTGCGTCAAGTACGAGCTGTGGGGCGACGGGCAGGTGAGAGGCTAGGCGCATGGCGACGCCGCAGGCGCGCCTGGGCGTGCTGGGCGGGAGCTTCGACCCGCCGCACGTCGCGCACCTCGCCATCGCCTCCGAGGCGTGTCACGCCCTGCACCTGGAGCGGATGCTGTTCGTGCCCGCGGCGGCTCCGCCGCACAAGAGCGGCGAGGAGCGCACCCCGGCGCAGGTCAGACTGGAGCTCACCTCTCTCGCCATCGACGACGACCTGCGGTTCACGGCCTCCGCCATCGAGATCGAGCGCGGTCTGGTCTACACGGTCGACATGCTGCGCGCACTGAGCGAGCGGTACGGAGAGCACGAGCTGGTGTTCGTCATGGGCTCGGACTCGCTGCTCCAACTCGAGGCGTGGCACGAGCCCGAGGAACTGCTCTCCCTGTGCAGCCTCGCGGTGGCGCCGCGGCCGGGCGACTCGCCAGAGGCGATCACCGCAGCCGCCGAGCGCTGGGGCGCCTCCCGGGTCGCCGTGTTGGACCTGCCGGCGCTCGCCGTCTCCTCCTCGGCGATCCGCGCCCGCGCGGCGCAGCGCCGCCCCATCCGGTACCTGGTCCCGCGCCGCGTGGAGCAGTACATCCAGGAGACGGGGCTCTACCGGTGACCGGGATGGACCGGGCGCGGGCGGAGGAGCTCATCGGCGAGCGTTTGTCCCCGCGCCGCCGCGATCACGCCCACCGTGTGGCGGCGGAGGCGGTCGCCCTGGCGGAGCGGTTCGGCGCCGCCGCGGACCTGGCGGAGCTCGCGGGCCTGCTGCACGACCTGTGCCGCGAACTCCCCGACGCCGAGATACTGAACGCCGCCCGGCGGTACGGGATCCCCGTCGGCCCGGTCGAGGCGCGCCGCCCCCGGAAGATCCTGCACGGCCCCGTCGCCGCCGCCGAGCTCCGCGAGCTGGGCGTCGCCGACGACGTCTGCCGGGCGATCGCGCTCCACACGGTGGGGGACGCCGGTATGTCGGTACTGGAGAAGGTCGTCTACCTGGCCGACTACGTGGAGCCGTCGCGTGACTTCCCCGGAGTGGACGAGGTGCGCGCGCTCGCGCGGACCTCGCTCGAAGGGGCGGTCGGCGCCGCCGCGCGGCTCAGCCTGCTCGACATCATCCGACGAGGGCGCGGGGTGGTCCCCAGCGCGCTCGCGTTGTACAACGAGACCCATGCCGCAACGTAAGGGTTACAGGACGGACCGGCTGCGCCGTCGGCGGCGGTCGCGCGTCGAGCGTTCGCAGGCCTGGCTCCTCTACGGGCTGGCGGCCGTCGTGGCGTTCGCGGCCGTCCTCGGCGCCTGGTACCTCTCCTCGCGGTTCTTCGGGGAAGAGGCGGCGCCCGAGAAGAGCGGCTACGTCGCGGCCATCCAGCTGACGGTCCCGGAGCAGGAGGCGCCCGTGGCGGCGCTCCTCGTCGTGCAGGACCCTGAGGGCGGCGACCCGGGGGTCTATCTGGTCCCGCCCGACGTGCTTCTCGAGGGGCCGAACGGCGAGTACGTGTTCGCCGCGGACGCGATGGCCCAGGGGGTGCTGGCCAAGGACCTCGGCCGGGTCATCCACGTGCCGGTCGACGCCGTCTACACCGTGCCCGCCTCGGCGCTGGCTTCCTGGGCCGGGGGCGGCTACCTGCAGGTCGAACTGGAGCAGCCCGTCTCCGTCGACGTGGCCGGCGAGACACGTACGCTCGAGGACGGGGACCTCGTTGCGGCGGCCGACCTGCCCGCCATCTTCACGTCGCCCGGGAGCAATCGCCCCGAACTCACGCAACTGCAGGCGTCGCTGGTCCAGGCGGCGCTCGATGCCGCCGCCCTGCGGCCTGACGGCGAGCGCCGGCGCCTTACCGGCGAGAGCCCCTCGCCGACGACCGGGCCGGCCCTCTCCGAGGTGGTCTCCCGCATCACCTCGGGTGATGCGATCGTGGAGGCCTTCCCGGCCGGGGCGCGGGTCGCCGAGGGCCAGTTCGCCTTCGTGCCGGACCCCGAGGCGATCATGGCGGGCATCACCCGGCGCTCTCCCGCCTACCGGGCCGACGTCACCGTCGAAGTCCTCAACGGGAGCGGCAAGGTCGGAGTGGGCGAAGCCGTCGTCGATCGTCTCTCCAGCCTCGACGTGAACCTCCCGTCGCCGCTCAACGCCGACAGCTTCTCGTACAAACAGACACAGATCCTGGCCGGCCGCGACACGCTCCCGGTGGCGCGGGACATCCGTGCTATACTCGGCCGCGGCGTCGTCCTGGACGGCACAGACCTGCCCGAAGGCACGATACAGGTCATCGTCGGCGACGACTTCCAGCCCCCGCAACCCAGCCCAAAGGACGAGAAGTAGCAGCTCTGCCCGAACCCACGACCTCAGAACGCCTGGCGCGCGACATCGTCGCGCTCGCCGGCGGCAAGAAGGCCCAGGACATCGTCGTCCTCTGCATGGACGACGCCGTCTCGTACACCGACTACTTCGTGCTTCTCAGCGGCGCCAACACGCGCCAGACCAAGGGCATCGCCGACGAGATCCTGAGTCGCCTGCGCAAGGAACACCGTCCCGCTCGTGTGGAGGGGGAGCGCGAGGGCGACTGGATCCTCATCGACTACATCGATGTCGTGGTCCACATCTTCACCACCGCCGCTCGCGACTTCTACCGCCTCGAGACGCTCTGGGGTGACGTCCCCAGACTCGACGTCTCCGGGGAGGGCTGAGCGGCCGCACGTTGAAATGGGCCCGCAAAGGGTCCGGCCATGGGGAGGTCCACCATGCGCAGACTGGCGATGCGCAGGGTCAAGGTCGCGCTGGCGACTCTGGCCGTGGCGTTCGCGCTGCTGGTCGCCGGCGCCGTCCCGGCGCTGGCGTTCGACCGGACAGCAAGCGAGAAGACGATGCTCCGCCTCATCAACCACGCACGTACCAGCCGTGGCCTGCACGCGGTGAGCATGCACGCGGCGCTGCGGCGGGCGGCGCGCTCGCACTCCACCGACATGGTCCGGCGCGACTACTTCGCGCACTCCTCGTTGAGCGGCCTGGGCATCGGCACGCGGGCGCGGCGGGCCGGGTACAACCTGGGCGGGTGGTCGCAGTGGTCGGTGGGTGAGGTCATCGCGTGGGGGAGCGGCACGCTGGGCACGCCACGAGCCATCTTCAAGGCGTGGATGCACTCTCCCGGGCACCGTACCATCATCCTCTCCAAGCGCTGGCGCGACGTGGGGGTGGGCTGCAGCCGTGGGACGTTCAAGGGCGTGAGCGGCGTGCGCATGTGGACCGCCGACTTCGGGCGGCGCGTGCAGTAGCACCCTTGGGCGGCGCCCTGCTCCGGCGGTCGCTCCTCCAGACGGAACGTTGTCATCCGTCCTCGTCCGGGGGTAAGATACGAACATATGTTCGCGTCGTCATCCAGAGCGATCCTCCACCTCGACATGGACGCCTTCTTCGCCTCAGTGGAGCAGGCGCGCCGCCCCGAACTGCGCGGCAAGCCGGTCATCGTCGGCGGCGAACGCGGGGGGCGGGGGGTGGTCTCGGCCTGCTCGTATGAGGCGCGCGTCTACGGGGTGCACAGCGCGCTCCCCATCATGCAGGCCGAGCGGCTCTGCCCGCACGCCGTGTTCCTGCCGGTCGACATGAAGGCGTACCTCGAGGTCCACCGCGCGCTGGTCGCGCTGCTCGAGAGGTACACCGACCTGGTCGAAGTGGCGTCCGTCGACGAGGCGTACCTGGACGTCACCGGCAGCCGGCGGCTGTTCGGTCCGCCGCGGACCATCGCCCATCGCATCCAGGAGCAGGTCTACGACGCGCACGGCGTCACCTGCTCCATCGGCATCGGGCCCACCAAGCTGCTGGCCAAGCTGGCCGCCGGCCTCAACAAACCGGCCGGCATCGGCGAGCTCACGCACGCGGACGTGCACGGCCGCCTGCGCGATCTGCCCGTGGGCGAGGTCTGCGGCATCGGCCCCGTCACCCAGGAGCGGCTCGCCGCCCTCGGCCTCACCACCGTGGGCATGCTGCAGGACGTACCGTTCCCACTGCTCGCGGCCGCGTTCGGCAAGGGTGCGCACGGGCTGCGCCAGCTCGCCCTGGGGCGCAGCTTCTCCCCGGTGCGCAGCGAGCGGCCGCTGCCCAAGTCCGTCGGCCGCGAGCTCACGTTCGACGACGACGTCAACGACGGCGACCTCCTGCGCGCCACGCTGCTCTCGCTCACCGACCACGCCGTCGCCGAGTTGCACCGCAAGGGCCTGTCGGCGCGCACCGTCACGCTCAAGGTGCGCTTCAACACCTTCCACACCGTGAGCCGGCGGCGCACGCTGCCACACCCGGTCAGCGCCGTGCGGCCGCTCTACGAGACGGCCGCGGAGCTGCTCGACGAGCTCGACGTCGGCGCCCGCTGGGTGCGTCTCGTCGGGGTGAGCGTCAGCAGCCTCACCCACAACGCGTTCCAGCTCACCCTGGACGACGGCTGGCGCGAGGTCGCGCTCGGCGAGGCCGTCGACAAGGTGCGCCAGAAGTACGGCTTCAAGGCGCTCACCCTGGCCGGCGGCGCACCGGCCCGCCGGCACCTCGATCCTCAGTGAGCGGTGCCACCCCGGCGGCCGGTGAGCTGGTCGCCCTGGTCTCCTGAGAGGCGCCGTCCGAGCCTGTCCGGCCCACCGCTCAAAGCCGCCCCTGTGCTAGACTTCATCCTTCCGACAGGAGACGAACGGCCGCCTCGCGCGCAGCCGCGCAGGGTGGCCGTCGAACCACAACGAGGAGACCCCGGATGAACGACCCAGCCAAGATCAGGAACATCGCTCTCGTCGGCCATCGCGGTACCGGCAAGACGTCGCTGTTCGAGGCGTTGCTGTTCGACGCCGGAGTGATCACGCGTCTGGGTTCCGTAGCCGACGGCACCACCGTCTCGGACTGGGACGACGACGAGAAGAAGCGCCAGATGAGCCTCTCCGCCGGTCTGGCGCACGCCGACCGCGGCGGCCTCTCGTTCAACCTCATCGACACTCCCGGCGACTCGAGCTTCCTGGCCGACGCCATCGCCGGCCTTCAGGTCGTGGAGACGGCGCTCGTGGTCGTCAACACCGTGCTCGGCGTCGAGGTCCAGCACGAGCGGCTCTGGGACCGCGCGGAGGCGCGCGGCCTCGGTCGCGTGATCGTCTGCAACATGCTGGACCGCGAGCGCGCCGACTTCGACCACGCTCTCTCGCTGCTGCAGGAGTCGTTCGGCCCCCAGGTCGTGGCCGTGCAGTTGCCGATCGGCAAGGAGCACGACTTCAGCGGCATCGTCGACCTCCTCACCATGAAGGCGCACACGTACAAGGGCGGCAAGGGGACCGTGGGCGACATCCCCGCGGAGCTCGCCGACGCCGCCGCGGCCGCTCGCGAAAAGCTCATCGACGCCGTCGCCAGCACCAACGACGACCTCGCCGAGAAGTACCTCATGGAAGAGGAGATCACGGCGGAGGAGCTCAACGCGGCGTTCGCCGCCGCCGTCGCCGCGGCGCAGCTGTTCCCGGTCGCCTGCGCGTCGGCGACCGCCAACATCGCCGTCGACCACATCTTCGACGTGCTCGCGCTCGCGCCGTCGCCCGTCGACGTCACCCACCCCAAGGCGATGAAGGGCGACGAAGAAGTCGAGCTCGACTGCGATCCCTCGGCGCCGGCCGTCGCGTTCGTCTTCAAGACGCTGGCCGACCCGTTCAGCGGCCACGTCAACGTGTTCCGGGTGTTCCAGGGCACGGTGAAGAGCGACTCGCAGATGGTGGTCGCCCGCGACGGTCACAAGGAGCGTCTCGGCCAGGTGCTCAAGACCATGGGCAAGGAGAGCAAGGCCTCGGGAGACCTCGTCGCCGGCGACATCGGCGCCATCGCCAAGCTCAAGGACGTCGTCACCGGTGACACGCTGTGCGCCGAGGCCGACACGGTGAGCTTCCCGGCCATCGACTTCCCGGCGCCGCTCATGAGCTTCGCCATCACCGCCAAGAGCAAGGGCGAGGAGGACAAGGTCATCACCGCCCTCCGCCGCCTCTCCGAAGAAGACCCCATGCTCGAGGTGCACCACGACGACCAGACCGGCGAGATGATCGTCGGCGGCATGAGCCAGGTCCACGTCGAGGTCACCGTGGAGCGCATGAAGCGCCGGTTCGGCGTCGAGGTCGAGCTCAAGCCGCCGCGGGTCCCGTACCGCGAGACGATCAAGGGCACCGCCAAGGCCGAAGGCAAGCACAAGAAGCAGACCGGCGGCCGCGGCCAGTTCGCCGACACCTGGATGGAGGTCCGCCCGCAGCCGCGCGGCGACGGGTTCGAGTTCGAGAACAAGATCGTCGGCGGCGCGATCCCGCGCAACTTCATCCCCGCGGTGGAGAAGGGCGTGCGCGCCGCCATGGACGACGGGTTCCTCGCCGGCTACCCCGTCGTCGACGTCCACGTCAAGCTCTACGACGGCAAGTACCACCCCGTCGACTCGAGCGACATGGCGTTCCAGATCGCCGGCTCCCTGGGCTTCAAGGCTGCCTGCGAGAAGGCCCAGCCCGCCCTGCTCGAGCCCATCATGAGCGTCGAGATCACCATCCCCGAGGAGAACGTCGGGGACATCATCGGCGACCTCAACTCGCGCCGCGGCCGGGTGCTCGGCACCACGCCGCGCGGCCACAACAACATCGTCGCCGCCGAGGTCCCGCTCGCCGAGATGCTCACCTACGCGCCCGACCTCACGTCCATGACCGGCGGCCGCGGCGACTACCACATGGAGCTCCTGCGCTACGACGAAGTGCCGGCGCACCTGACCGCCAAGATCGTGGAGCAGGCCCAGAAGGACAAGGAAGAAGCGCAGAAGAGCTGAGTCCAATCCGTCCACTTTTCCCCGCAAAGGTGGGCATTCCGTGGCGCCCTGCCGGTGGCTGCCGGCCGCGGTGCTGCGGTAGGATTGGGGTGCAAATGCAACCGGAGGTACCCCGTGACTGATATCGGCACCATGCGAGTGAAGAGTGGCCTCGCCGACATGCTGAAGGGCGGCGTCATCATGGACGTCACCAACGCCGACCAGGCGAAGATCGCCGAAGACGCCGGCGCGTGCGCGGTGATGGCCCTCGAGCGGGTGCCCTCAGACATCCGTGCACAGGGCGGTGTGGCCCGCATGGCCGACCCCACCAAGATCCAGGAGATCCAGGACTGCGTGTCCATCCCCGTGATGGCCAAGGCCCGCATCGGCCACTTCGTCGAGGCGCAGATCCTGCAGTCTCTCGAGGTCGACTACATCGACGAGAGCGAAGTGCTCACGCCGGCCGACGAGGCCAACCACATCAACAAGTGGAAGTTCGACGTGCCGTTCGTGTGCGGCGCCGTCAACCTCGGTGAGGCGCTGCGCCGCATCAGCGAAGGCGCGGCCATGATCCGCACCAAGGGCGAGGCCGGCACCGGCGACGTGGTCGAGGCCGTGCGGCACATGCGCACCATCATGGGGCAGATCCGGCACCTGCAGACGCTCGACGAGGACGAGCTGTACGTGGCCGCCAAGGAGCTTCCGGCGCCGCTCGAGCTGGTCAAGTGGGTCGCCGAGAACGGCAAGCTCCCCGTGGTCAACTTCAGCGCCGGCGGCATCGCCACCCCGGCCGACGCCGCCCTCATGATGCAGCTCGGCGCCGAGGGCGTGTTCGTCGGCAGCGGCATCTTCAAGAGCGAGGACCCGCAGAGCCGCGCCAACGCCATCGTCAAGGCGGCGACCAACTACCGCGACGCGGCCATCCTCGCCGAGGTGAGCGTCGGCCTCGGCGAGGCCATGGCCGGCATCGACGCGGCGCGCATGCCCGAAGAGGCCAAGATCCAGCACCGCGGCTGGTGACGGGAGAGGCCCCAGCGTGACTCCGCAGAGCGGCAAGCAGCGGCTGGACTGGATCCTGTCGCCCGAGCCGGCGCTCGACCCGCTGGGTCCGGGCGCCGGCCTCCTCGTGGGCGTGCTCGCCCTTCAGGGCGACTTCCGCGAGCACCGGGTGATGCTCGAGCAGCTCGGCGCGCGCACGCGGGAGGTGCGCCACCCGGACCACCTCGCCGGCCTCCACGGGCTGGTGATCCCCGGCGGCGAGAGCACGACGATCCACAAGCTCATGGCCCAGTACGGGCTGGCGGAGCCCATCAAGGCTTTCGCGGCCGCCGGCGGGGTCGTGTACGGCACCTGCGCCGGGCTCATCACCGTCGCGAGGAGCACGGTGGAGGGCCGGCCGCCGACGCTCGGCCTCATGGACATCGTCGCGCGGCGCAACGCCTTCGGGCGCCAGGTGCGCAGCTTCGAGGCCGACCTCGACGTGGCGGGCGTGGCCGGCGGCCCTGTGCGCGCGGTCTTCATCCGCGCGCCGTGGGTCGAGTCCGCCGGCGTGTGCGTCGAGGTCCTCGCCGAGCACGACGGGCACATCGTCGCGGCGCGAGAGGGCGACGTCCTCGTCACCGCGTTCCACCCCGAGCTCACCGACGACACCCGTCTGCACGAGCTCTTCATCACCATGATCCGCCGCCGGCAGGGCGCGGCGGCCGGGCTCTCCGGAGCGCCGGCCGACTGCGACGCCGGCGCGCCCGGCCGGGCAGCCGCCGCGGCCGGTCACCGCTGAACAGGGAGGTGGTGCACCGTGTCCGGGCACTCCAAGTGGGCGACCATCAAGCACAAGAAGGGCAAGACCGACGCTGCCCGTGGAAAGCTCTTCTCCAAGCTGTCGCGCGCCATCACCGTCGCCGCTCGTGAGGGTGGCGGCGACCCGGCGATGAACATGGCTCTGGCCAACGCCATCGAGAAGGCCAAGGCCGAGTCCATGCCCAAGGACAACATCGAACGCGCCATCGGGCGCGGCACGGGCGGCGCCGAGGGCGTCAGCTACGAGAGCATCCTCTACGAGGGATACGGCCCCGCCGGCGTGGCGATCATCGTCGAGGTCCTCACGGACAACAAGAACCGCTCCGCCGCCGAGGTGCGCAACATCTTCAGCAAGCACGGCGGCCAGCTGGCGCAGCCCGGCGCGGTCGCGTGGGGCTTCGAGCGCCGGGGGTCGATCTACGTCGACGCCACCAAGTACGAAGAGGACGACGTCATGGCCGCGGCCATCGACGCGGGCGCCGAGGACGTGGTGCAGGACGGCGAGCAGTTCCAGGTGCTCACCGAGCCGTCCGACTTCGCCGCCGTGCGCGACGGCATCGCGGCGGCCGGCATCGCGATCGACAACGCGGAGCTCACCATGATCCCCAAGAACACGGTGAAGCTCGAGGAGAACGACGCCCGCAAGACCATGAAGATCATGGACGCGCTGGAAGACAGCGACGACGTCCAGGAAGTCTTCGCGAACTTCGACATCCCCGAGGAAGTCCTCGAGGCCCTGGCGGGCTGACCGGTGAAGCAGGCCGGGGGGCGCGGCCGCGATACAGGACCGAGTGCGGGGGACCGGGGATGATCGTCCTCGGGTTCGACCCGGGCACCGCGAGCACGGGCTGGGGCGTGGTCGAGCAGGAGGGCAGCCGCCTCAAGTCGCTCGGCCACGGCTGCATCGTCACCTCGGCCAAGGACCCCACGCACGTGCGCCTGCGGCAGATCCACGACCAGGCGCGCGGGCTCATCAGGCGCTTCTGCCCGGACATCGTCGTCCTCGAAGAGCTCTTCGTGAACGTCAACGTCAAGACGGCGCTCGCGGTCGGTCAAGCCAAGGGAGTGCTGTACCTGGCCGCCTCGGACCTCGAAGAGTCACCCTGCGAGTACTCCCCGCTGGCGATCAAGCAGGCGGTGACCGGCTACGGGCGCGCGAGCAAGATCCAGGTGCAGGAGATGACCAAGGTCATCCTCTGCCTGCCGCGCATCCCGCAGCCGGACCACGCCGCCGACGCACTGGCGGTGGCCATCTGCCACACGCACCACTGCAACGGCCTGCGCGCGGCGCCGGGCAAGAACGGGGCGCGGCCGTGATCGCCTCCGTGCGCGGCACCCTGGCCGCGGTGGACGGCGAGCGCGCGGTGATCGACGTCGGAGGCATGGGGCTCGAGGTGCTGGCGTCCGGCCGCACCCTCAGCAGTCTCGTGCCGCACCTGGGCGACCAGGTCAGCCTGTACACGTATCTCAACGTGCGGGAGGACGCGCTCCAGCTGTTCGGGTTCCGTGACCCAGGAGAGCGCATGTTCTTTCTCTGGCTCACGGCGGTGAGCGGGGTGGGGCCCAAGGTCGCCCTCGCGGTGCTCTCGGGCTACCCCGTGGCTGAGCTCGAGCTGGCCGTGGCGCGCGACGACGTCAAGAAGTTCGAGAGCATCCCCGGCATCGGGAAGAAGCTCGCCCAGCGGCTGGTGGTCGAGCTCAAGGACAAGGTCGGGGAGCTGCCGCCGGTGGGCGCCGGCGAAGCCGGTGAGACCGGCGTGCCGATCCCCACCGACCACTTCATCCAGGCGCGCTCCGCGCTGCAGAACCTCGGCCTCACCCTCCGTGAGGCCGAGGAGGCGCTGCGCGGCGCGCCCGAGGACGCCGCCCTGGAGGACCTCGTCAAGTTCGCGCTCACGCGCAAGGCGGACGCGTGATGGCCAGGCAGCCCGCCGACCGCCTCGGCGACCCCAACGAGCGCGCCGACGACAAGGACCTCGAGCTCGGCCTCAGGCCACGGCGGTTCTCCGACTTCGTCGGACAGCGCGTGGCCAAGGAGCAGCTCGAGATCTTCGTCGAGGCCGCCAAGCAGCGCGGCGACACGCTCGACCACGTACTGCTCGCCGGCCCTCCCGGCCTCGGCAAGACCACACTGGCCGGCATCATCGCCCAGGAGCTCGGCGTGGGCGTGCACACCACCTCCGGCCCGGCGCTCGAGCGCAAGGTCGACGTCGCGGGCCTGCTCACCAACCTGCAGGAGGGCGACGTCCTCTTCGTCGACGAGATCCACCGCCTCAACGCCGCCGTGGAGGAGGTCCTCTACCCGGCGATGGAGGACTACGAGATCGACATCATGATCGGTGAGGGGCCGGCGGCGCGCAGCATCCGCATGCAGGTGCAGCCGTTCACGCTCATCGGCGCCACCACGCGCACCGGCCTGCTCACGACGCCGCTGCGCGACCGGTTCGGCGTGTGGCAGCGGCTCGAGTACTACGAGGTCGAAGACCTCGCGGCCATCGTCCGCCGGTCCGCCGGGATCCTCAAGGTCGAGATCGACCGCGACTCGACGCTGGAGATCGCGGGGCGCTCGCGCGGCACGCCGCGCGTGGCCAACCGCCTGCTGCGCCGCGTGCGCGACTACGCGCAGGTACGGCACGAGGGCGTCATCGAGCACGACATCTGCCTGGCCGCGCTGGAGCTGTTCCAGGTGGACGGCGAGGGCCTCGACAAGCTCGACCGCGACATCCTCAAGATCATCGCCGAGAAGTTCGACGGCGGGCCCGTCGGTCTGGACACGCTCGCCGTCGCGCTCGGCGAGGAGGCGGACACGGTCATGGATGTGTACGAGCCGTACCTCATCATGCAGGGCTTCCTCAAGCGTACGCCGCGCGGCCGCGTGCTCACGCGCACCGGGTTCATCCACTGCGGTCTCACGCCTCCGGCGCGCGGCGAGACCCTGTTCGAAGACCTGTGAGCGGCACGGTGGGTCCCCGCACGGCGGAGAGGGCCGTGGAACCGTCCGGCGCTCGCACTCGCGCGATGACCGGCCTGCTCCTGCACGCCTGCTGCGGCCCGTGCTCCACCGTCGCCGTACCTGCCTGGCGCGAGCGTGGCGTCGAGCCGGTGGGGTGGTTCGAGAACCCCAACATCCAGCCGGCCGCAGAGCTGGAGCGGAGACGCGAGAGCATGCTCCGCTACAGCCGGGCGGCCGGCCTCGAGCTCGTCGTGCCGGGGCGCGGGGAAGAGGCTCCGGGGTGGCGCTTGTGGCGGGCGCGACTGGCGGACGCCGCGCCGGAAGAGCGGTGCGCGGCGTGCCTGGGCCTGCGCCTGGACGCCGCCGGGGCGGCCGCCCGGGCCCTCGGGTTCGGCCGCTTCTCGACCACGCTCACGCGTGAGCCCGTACCAGCGCCACGACCTCATCGTGCGGGCCGGCGAAGCGGCCGCGGACGAGCACGGCGTGGACTTCGTCTACCTGGACGTGCGCGACCGCTTCCGCGCCAGCTACGCCGAGAGTCGCCGGCTCGAGCTCTACCGCCAGCCGTACTGCGGGTGCGGCGCCTCCAAGTGGGAGGCCTGGCACGAGCGCCGCGAGCGCCGGCGGAGGACCGCGTGACCGAGCCGGGAGCCGACCTCAGGCTCTCCGACCTCGACTACGAACTGCCGGAGGAGCTCGTCGCGCAGACGCCCGCCGAGCCGCGCGACGCCTCGCGTCTGCTGGTCGCGCGGCGCGGGACGGCCGGGGTCGAGGACCGCGTCTTCTCCGAGCTGCCGGGGCTGCTGCGCGCCGGCGACGTGCTGGTGCGCAACGACACGCGCGTGTTCCCGGCGCGCAGCTACTTCCACCGGGGCACGGGCGGCCGCATCGAGGTGCTGTTCCTGTGCGCTCTCACCGGCGCCGGGGGAGGCAGCGAGCGCTGGGAGGCGCTGCTGCGCGGGCGGCCCCGGCCTGAGGAGGTCCTGGAGAGCGAGGTCCTCCCCGAAGAGTGGCGCCTGCGCTGTATCGAGCCGCTGGGTGACGGCCGCTGGGTGGTGGAGAACCTCGGCCGGCGACCGGTCCTCAGCCTGTTGGAGGACGCGGGCGTCACACCGCTGCCGCCGTACATCACGGCGCCGCTGGCGGACGGCGAGCGCTACCAGACCACCTACGCCTGCAGCCTCGGCTCGGCGGCGGCGCCCACGGCGGGCCTGCACTTCACGCCCGAGCTGGATCGCGACCTCGCGGCGGCCGGCGTCGAGGTGGAGCACGTGACGCTGCACGTGGGCCTCGGCACGTTCAAGCCGCTCCAGAAGGAGTCGCTGGACGGCACCGTCCTGCACAGCGAGAGCTTCAGCGTGGAGGCGGCCGTGTGGGCGCGCCTCCAGGAGGCGCGCCGGGCCGGCCGCCGCATCGTCGCCGTCGGCACGACGTCGGTGCGCGTGCTCGAGCATCTGGCGCTGCGGGCGCCGGGCGCGCCGGCGGGCGGCGCCCTGTCCGGCGACACCCGCCTGTTCATCCGCCCGGGCTTCGAGTTCCGCATGGTCGACGCGCTCGTCACCAACTTCCACCTGCCGCGCACGAGCCTGCTGGCGCTGGTCATGGCGTTCTGCGGCGTGGAAGAGACCCGGGAGATCTACAGGCACGCGGTGCGCGAGCGGTACAGGTTCTACAGCTTCGGCGACGCCATGCTGGCGCTGTGACGGAGGGAGCCCGGTGAGCGATGAGGTGACCCGGACGGCGATGGCCGCCGAAGGCTTCTCCTTCAGCGTCGAGGCGCGCGACGGGAGCGCTCGCGCCGGCCGGCTGGTGACCCCGCACGGCGTGGTCGAGACCCCGTGCTTCATGCCGGTGGGCACCAAGGCGAGCGTCAAGGCGGTCGAGCCTCGCGAACTGCTGGAGCTCGGCGCCCAGGTCGTCCTCGGCAACACCTACCACCTGTACTTCCGTCCGGGCACCGACATCGTCGCCGCGCACGGGGGGCTGCACGGCTTCATGCGCTGGGACGGGCCCATCCTCACCGACTCCGGGGGCTTCCAGGTGTTCAGCCTCGAGGACACGCGCGTGATCAGCGACGAGGGCGTGGAGTTCCGGTCCGTGTACGACGGCTCGCGCCACGTGTTCACGCCGGAGCTCGCGGTGCGCATCCAGGAGGAGCTCGGCGCCGACATCATCATGGCGTTCGACCAGTGCGCTCCGGGTACGCTTGCCCGGCCGGAGCTCGAGGCTGCCGTGGACCGCACGACCCGGTGGGCGGCGGCCTGCAAGGAGGCGCACGGGCGCCGGGACCAGCTCCTCATCGGCATCGTGCAGGGCGGCACCGACGAGGCGCTCCGGCGGCGGTCTGCCGCCGAGATCACCGGCATGGGCTTCGACGCCTACGCCGTCGGCGGCCTCAGCGTCGGCGAGCGCGGCGACGAGATGCTGGCCACGGTCGAGCTCATGGACGAGGTGCTGCCGGCCGACCGCCTGAGGTACTTCATGGGCATCGGCGACCCGGTCGGCATCACCGACGTGGTCGCCCGGGGCGTCGACATCTTCGACTGCGTGCTCCCCACCCGCATGGCGCGCACGGGCACGGCGCTCCTGCGCGGCGGCGGACGGCTGAACCTGCGCAACGCGCGCTTCGCCGCCGACCTGGCGCCGCTCGAGGACGGCTGCGACTGCTACGCCTGCCGCACGTTCACGCGCTCGTATCTCCGCCACCTCGTCACACAGAAGGAGATCCTCGGCGCGCAGTTGCTCAGTCTCCACAACCTGCGCGTTCTGATAAGATTGACGAGCGACGCCCGCAGCGCCATCTGCGCCGGGCGTTTTGCTGAATTCGTAAGCAACGTAGCGGGGCCCGGCCTCGCGGGAGGTTGAGCTGCATGGGCGGCGCAACGATCATCATCTGGATCCTCGTCTTCTTCGGGATCTTCTACTTCCTCGCCATCCGCCCCCAGCGCCGGCAGCGTCAGCAGCACGCCGAGATGGTCAGCATGCTGAAGAAGGGCGATGAGATCGTCACCATCGGCGGCATGTTCGGTACGGTCACCGCCATCGGCGACGACTGGGTCGAGCTCGAGATCGCCAAGCGCACCCGCGTGCGCTATCTCAAGCGCGCCATCTCCTCCATCACCAGCATCGACGAGTACGACGAGGACGACGAGGACGAGTACATCGAGGCCGCCGACGACGAGGTCGTCGAGGACGCCGAGTACGACGAGGCCGACGAAGAGGTCGCTGAGGACGAGGTCACCGGCGACGACGTCGCCGAAGAGACCCCCGACGCCCCCAGACCGCCGGAGGCTCCCCGGGCGTGACACGGCCGGCCTCGGTCCCTTCCATGACGCGGCGTGTGACCACGGGCCCCGCAGACGCTGCGGGGCCCGCGCCATGCAGGGATACTTGCCTGCGTCGCGAACTGCGTTCTGACGTGGACTCGACCAAGGGGTAACGCTCACATGGCGCATGTCATCGCGTTCGCCAATCAGAAGGGCGGGGTGGCCAAGACCACCTCGACGGTGAACCTCGGCGCGGCCCTCCGCGAGCACGATCTGCGCGTGCTCGCGGTCGACATGGACCCGCAGGGCAACCTCACGATGAGCCAGGGTGTCGACACCGAATCCCTGGACAAGAGCATGTACGACGTGCTCGTCCATCGCACGCCCATCCAGGAAGTCATCTACGAGCGCGAACTGGACGTCGCCGCCTCCACCATCGACCTCGCGGGCGCCGAGATGGCCCTGGCGACGATGATCGGGCGCGAGCGGGCGCTGCAGCGCGCCCTCGACGCCGTGCGCGACAAGTACGACTACATCCTCATCGACACCCCGCCCTCGCTCGGGCTGCTCACGATCAACGCGCTCACCGCGTCCGAGGGCGTCATCGTGCCGGTGCAGTGCGAGTACCTCTCGCTGCGCGGGCTCCTGCAGCTCGAGAAGACGCTGGAGATGATCCGCGAGAACCTCAACCCCGACGTGCACATCCAGGGTATCCTGCCGACGCTGTTCGACGCGCGGACGCTGCACGGCAGAGAGTCCATCGAGGTGCTGCGCGAGAACTTCGGCGACCTCGTGTTCGACACGGTCGTGCGCAAGACCATCAAGTTCGCCGAGGCGCCCGTGGGCGGCACCTCGGTGTTGAAGTACGATCCCAAAGGCCGGGGGGCCGAGTCGTACCGAGCCCTCGCGCGGGAGGTGCTGAATGGCAGATCGTCCTAGCATGAAGGATGGACTGAGCGAGCTCTTCCGGCGCACCGACAGCGGTGGTGCGATCCCCGAGCCCACGGGACCGGACGCTGCAGTCAAGGGCCGGCCCTACGTGACGACCATCAAGGTGGTCGGCATCGGCGGCGCCGGCACCAACGCGGTCAACCGGATGGTCGACTCCGGGGTCAAGGGCGTCGAGTTCATCGCCGTCAACACCGACGTGCAGCAGCTCGACGTGTGCGACGCGGACGTCAAGATCCACATCGGGCAGGAGATCACGCACGGGCTCGGCGGGGGCGCCGACCCCGAGGTGGGTCGCGAGGCCATGGAGGTCAGCCGCGACCAGCTCAAGGCCGCGTTGCGCGGCGCCGACCTCGTGTTCGTCACGGCCGGCGAGGGCGGCGGCACCGGCACCGGCGGCGCCCCCGTCGTCGCGCAGATCGCCCGCGAGCTGGGCGCCGTGACCATCGCCATCGTCACCAAGCCGTTCGGCTTCGAGGGCAACCGGCGCCAGCGCCAGGCGCTCGAGGGCATCGACGTGCTGCGCGAGGTGGCCGACACGGTCATCTCCATCCCCAACGACCGGCTGCTGCAGGTGGTGGAGCGCAACGCGAGCGTCGTCGAGGCGTTCCAGCACGCCGACGACATCCTGCGCCAGGGTGTGCAGGGCATCACCGACCTCATCACCGTACCCGGCCTCATCAACCTGGACTTCGCCGACGTGCGCGCGATCGTGCACGGCGCTGGCACCGCCCTGCTGGGCATCGGCGTGGCCGACGGCGAGAACCGGGCGCAGGTCGCGGCCGACCTGGCCATCCACTCGCCGCTGCTCGAGACCAGCATCGAGGGCGCCCGCGGGCTGCTCCTGAACATCACCGGCGGAGCGGACCTCACGCTGTTCGAGGTCAACGAGGCCGCCGGCGTCATCAGCGAGGCCGCGGACGACGACGCCAACATCATCTTCGGCGCCGTGGTGGACGAGACGCTCGAGGGCAGGATCTCGATCACCGTGGTCGCCACCGGGTTCGGCGAAGAGGTGCGGGAGGCGCAGGCGCCGAGCCGCGGGCCGGAGGCCCGCACTCCGGCGCCGACCCGTCCGGAGCCTCGCGAGGACCGCGGCACGCCGTTCGGGCCGGTCCCGAAGTTCGACGACTTCGACATCCCGTCGTTCGTCAATCAGCCCGAAGACTAATGCCCGTAGCACACGCAGATCACGGAGTGTTATTGAGCGACTCGCCGTTGCGCAGCCTCAGGCGAGGCGGACTAATGCCCGTACCGCACGCAGATCACGGAGTGCTATTGAGCGACTCGCCGTTGCGCAGCCCCAGGCGAGGCGGACTAATGCCCGTAGCACACGCAGATCACGGAGTGCTATTGAGCGACTCGCCGTTGCGCAGCCCCAGGCGAGGCGGATGCCGTACACGCAGATCACGGAGCGCTATTGAGCGACTCGCCGTTGCGCAGCATCCGGCAGGGCGCCCAGAGGGTCGCGGCCGCATGAAGCAGCGAGGAGAAGACGGCGATGCGCGCTGACGCGGGCGCGGTCGCCGCGCCTCCTGTGGCTCTCGAGCTCGACCTCGACGTCTTCGACGGGCCGTTCGACCTGCTCGTCACCCTCATCCTGCGCGACGAGATCGACATCTGGGAGGTCCGCGTCTCGCGGATCATCGCCGAGTACGTGCTCAAGCTGGCGGACAGCGGTGAGTTCGACCTGGACGCCACCTCGCAGTTCGTGGTGCTCGTCGCCGCGCTCCTCGAGATGAAGTCCCGCCTGCTGCTCGAGGAGGAGGTCGACGAGGAGCTCGAGGACCTCGACCCCGACGAGGCCGCGCGCCAGCTGGTCGAGCGGCTCGTCCGCTACAGCCAGTTCCGCAACGCCGGCGGCGCGCTCAGGACCGCCTGGGACGAGCACAGCGGGCGCCTGTACCGTGCCGCCCCCGTGCCCGCCGAGCTGCTTCGCCGGAGCATCCCCGAGGGCGCGCTGCCGGCGTCCGCGCTCGCCGGCGCGCTGACGCCGCTCCTGCGCGAGCCCCCGATCCCGGACACGAGCCACCTCGCCGACCTGGCCGTCTCGCTCGTGAAGGAGCTCCGCCGTCTGCGCCTGATCCTGGACGACGAGGGTGAGTTCACCTTCACCGCGGTCGCCCCTCGCGACCGTCTGGAGCGCGCGGTGACCTTCTTCGCCCTCCTCGAGCTCCACTCGAGTGGTGAAGCCCGGCTGCGTCAGGCCCGTCACTTCGGCGACATCGTCGTCAGCCGCGTGACCGCGCCCGTGCTCGCCGCAGGGTGACGCCTCTCACCGGTCTGCGGTAGCATCGACGCGTCCCGCCCCTCGACACCCCATCCCGATGCTGCCACTCGCACGACGCCTCGAGGCGCTCCTGTTCATCTCGCCGCGACCCATCGCCGCCGGCCGGCTGGCCGACGCCTGCGCCTGCTCGCCCGAAGAGATGTCGGAGGCCCTGGAGACGCTGCGCGTGGAGTACGCGGTCGGCGCGCACGGGTTCGAGTTGCGTGAGGTCGCCGGCGGGTTCACGTTCGCGGTCGCCGAGGACTGTGCCGAGGACGTGCGCCGGTTCACCGGCGCCGAGCGGCCGGACGAGCTCACACCTGCCCTGCTGGAGACCCTGGCCGTGGTCGCCTATCTCGAGCCCGTGACGCGGGCCGAGATCGCCGAGGTCAGGGGCGTCTCCTCGGAGTACGCACTCGGGGCGCTCGAGGAGCGCGGCCTGGTGGAGCAACAGGGCCGCGCCGAAACGCCCGGCGCACCGGTGCTCTACGGGACCGGGGAGCGCTTCCTGAAGCTGTTCGGACTCACGAGCCGTGACGAGTTGCCGCCGCTCGAGGAGTTCGCGCTGGACGCGGACGAGGTGGACGAGATCCGCGCCCGGCTGCACGCCAATGCTGAGAGGAGGGCCCAATGAGCCCTGCCCAACCTATGAACCTCGTCGTGTTCCTCGCCCGCGCCGGTGTCGGCTCGCGGCGCTCCTGCGACGGACTCATCCGCGAGGGGGTGGTGACGGTGAACGACCAGGTCGTCACCTTCCCGCGCGAGAAGATCTCCCCCGACGACGTCGTCGCCGTGCGCGGCGAGCCGGTCGAGGCCAGAGAGCTCAGGTACCTCCTGGTGAACAAGCCGCGCGGCGTGGCCAGCACCCGCAGCGACCCGCACGCCGACAAGGTCATCGTCGACCTCGTGCCGGGCGGCCGGGCGCTGTTCCCGGTCGGGCGCCTCGACGTGGACACCACCGGTCTCATCATCCTGACCAACGACGGCGTGCTCGCCAACCGGCTCATGCACCCCCGCTACGGGGTCCCCAAGACCTACATCGCCCGCGTCCGCGGCAAGGTCAGCCGCCGTGCCCTGGGCACGCTGCGTCAGGGCGTGGACCTCGAGGACGGCCTCACCTCGCCGGCGGACGTCAAGCTCAAGAAGCAGAGCGCCAAGACGGCCCTCGTCGAGATCACCATCCACGAGGGCCGCAAGCGCCAGGTGCGGCGCATGTTCCAGTCGGTCGGCCTGCCGGTGGAGGAGCTCAGCCGCCGCCGTTACGGCCCGCTCACCGACAAGGGCCTCGAGCCGGGCGGCTTTCGCGAGTTGAGCGGCGACGAGGTCGAGGCGCTGCGCCGCGCCGGGGAAGAGGTCGCCGGCACGGTCGCCAAGGAGGAGCAGGGTTCACCCGTGCTGCTGGCCGCCGAGGCGCCTCTTGAGGTCCCGGACGCGACCCTGGACGTCGCGCAGTTGCCGCCGGACCACGACCAGGCGTCCGAGGAGACGGACCTGGCCGCGGAGCCCGGCGAGGACTGACGTGTATATTGATGCAGGCCGCTCTCAACGACCCGGAGTGACTCCATGACCGTGCGCTTCATCCCGGAGCTCGCCGGCATCGTCCCGTACCAGCCCGGCCTGCCGATCGAGCTGGTGCAGCGCAAGTACGGCCTCGAACAGGTGGTGAAGCTCGCGTCCAACGAGTTCCCGCTGCCGCCGTTCCCGGAGGTCAAGGAGGTCGTGGTGGCCGCGCTCGACCGGCTGCAGCGCTATCCGGACGGGTTCTCCACAGACCTGCGGGTGGCCGTGGCCGAGCAGTTCGGCCGCAGCCCGGAACAGGTCACGGTGGGCTGCGGGACCTGCGAACTGCTGTACCTGCTCGCGCACGCCACCCTGGAGCGCGGCGACGAGGTGGTGCTGGCGGCGCCGTCCTTCACGTCGTACCGCGACGTGATCGACATCCGCGGCGCCGTGCCGGTCGCCGTGCCGCTCAGGGACCACACGCACGACCTGGAGGCCATGGCGGCGGCGGTGACGGCCAGGACGAGACTGATGTTCGTGTGCAACCCGAACAACCCGACCGGGACCTACCTGCCGCCGGCGGACGTGCGCAGGCTGGTCGAGGCCGTGCCGGACGACGTCATGGTCGTGATCGACGAAGCCTACGTGGAGTTCGTCGCGGCCGAGGACCGGGACGGGTGCCTGGACATCCAGCGAGACCACGACAACGTCGTCGTCCTGCGCACGTTCTCCAAGATCTACGGTCTGTGCGGGCTGCGCACCGGCTTCGGTCTCTGTGCCCCGGAGGTCAAGCAGGCGGTGGACAAGGTGCGTCAACCGTTCAACGTCAATCTGCTCGGCCAGCTGGCGGCGGTCGAGGCCCTCAAGCACCAGGACCAGGTCGCGGCGCGGCGCCAGGAGAACGCGCGCCTCCGCCGGTACCTGGCGGACCGGCTCGCCGAGCGCGGCCGGGCCACCGTCGCCACGGAGTCCAACTTCATGCTCGTCGACATGACCGGCCTCTGCGACCCGCACGACAAGGTGTGCGGGAGGCTGCTCTCGATGGGCGCCATCGTGCGCGACGGCAACGCGCTGGGCTGCCCCGGGTGGGCCCGCGTCACCGTGGGCACCCAGGAGGAGATCGACTTCTTCCTGGGCAAGCTCGCGTCGCTCGAGGTCGCCGGCGCCGGGACCGCCTGACGCCGTGGCCGGGACGCAGATCGACAGCATCGCGCTCATCGGCGTGGGCCTGATGGGCGGGTCGCTCGGCCTCGCGGCGCGAGAGCGTGCGGGGGTGAGCGAGGTGCGCGGCTTCAGCCAGACCCAGGCCACGCTCGACCTGGCGCTGGGGCGCGGGGCCATCACGCACGCTTGCGCCGGCGTCGAGGAGGCCTGCGCCGGCGCGCAGCTCATCTTCGTCTGCACGCCGGTGCGCACGGTCGTCAGGCACGTGCGCGCCGCGCTGGCGGCGGCCGCTCCCGGCGCGGTGGTGACCGACGTCGGCAGCACCAAGGCCCCTCTGATGCGGTCGCTCTCTCCGCAGGAACAGCGGCGCTGCATCGGCGGCCACCCGCTCTGCGGCTCGGAGACCGCCGGAGTGGCCAACGCGCGCGCCTCGCTCTACCAGGGCGCGACCTACTTCGTCACTCCCGGCGACCACGTGGACGCGGACGCCTACCAGCTGCTGTACGCGTTCCTCGGTGAGATCGGCGCGCGGCCGGTCGCGGTCGACCCCGAGGAGCACGACCGCGTGATGGCCGTGGTCAGCCACCTGCCGCACGTGCTGGCCAACATCCTGATGAGCCAGGCAGGCCTGCAGGCCGGGTCGCGTGACGCGCTGCTCTCCGCGGGCCCCAGCTTCCGGGACCTCACGCGCGTGGCGGGGACCAACCGGCGCGTGTGGACGGACATCTTCCTGGACAACCGCGCCGAGCTGCTCGCCGCCCTGGCGCAGTTCCAGGAAGGGCTGCAGGAGGTGCTGGAGGCGCTGGCGGCGGCCGATCCCCAGCGCCTGGGCGACACCATCGTCCGGGCGCGCGAGCAGCGCGAGCGCATGCTCGCCGCCGGCAGCCTCTCGGCCGAGGATCTGTACGGGCTCATCATCCCCGTGAGCGACCGCCCCGGGGTGTTCAGCGAGATCATGGTGGCTCTGGGAGATGCGGGCATCAACGTCGAGGACCTCTCGATGCACCACATGAGCCCGGAGCTGGGAGGCACGCTCACCGTGTACGTGCTCGGCAAAGAGGTCTGCACGCGGGCGGCGCACGTCCTGGGGGCGCTCGGCTACGAGGTGATCGTCCGCGCCGAGGCGGACCCGGAATGACTGTCGTGGCGATCGACGGGCCGGTGGCCTCGGGCAAGAGCACGGTCGCCCGGCGGGTGGCCGAGCGCCTCGGCTATCTCTACCTCGACACCGGCGCCATGTACCGCGCCGTCGGCCTGCTGGCCACGGAGGCCGGCGCCGACCTCAGCGACGAATCCGCCGTGGTGCCCGTCGCCCGGGAGGCCCGGCTGCGGTTCGACGGCGACGGCCGTCTGTGGGCCGGGGACCGCGACGTCAGCGGCTCGATCAGGACGCTCGAGATGGGGGCCGCGGCGTCCGTGGTCTCGGTGCTGCCGGGCGTGCGCGAACTGCTGGTCGAGCGGCAGCGAGAGCTCGGCGCCGGCGCCGACATCGTCATGGAGGGCCGCGACATCGGGACCAATGTGTTCCCGGACGCCGAGGTCAAGGTGTTCCTCACGGCGCGCCCGGAGGTCCGGGCGGCGCGCCGCGCCGCGGAACTGCAGGGCAGGGGAGAGGACGTGGACGAGGCCGAGGTGCTGGCGGCGCTCCTCGAACGCGACCGGCGCGACAGCCGGCGTGAGATCGCGCCGCTGCGCAAGGCCGACGACGCGGTGGAGGTCGACACGTCGGGCCTGACGCTCGACGAGGTGACCGACGCGGTCGTCGCCGTCGTCGGGGAGAAGGTGACTTCATGAAGGGTCCGTGGGGATACCCACTCAGAGGTGTCGACGAGACGGGTCTCTACACGTTCCTGCGCTGGATGGCCGTACCGTTCTTCGGAGGCCTGTACCGCTGCCGCGTGAGCGGCGCCGAGCACCTGCCCCGCACCGGTCCTGCCATGGTCGCGATGACACACAAGAGCTTCTGGGACCCGGTGATCGCCGGGATGATCTTCGAGCGTCCGCTGCGCTACATGGCCAAGAAGGAACTGTTCGCCAACGAGCTCGCGGCCAGGTTCATCTCGAGCCTCGGCGCGTTCCCGCTCGACAGGGGCGCCGGAGACCGCGCCGCGCTGCAGACGGCGCTCACCATCCTCGAGCGCGGCGAGGTGCTGCTCATGTTCCCCGAGGGGCACCGGCAGACGGACGACGCCGTGCACGAGTTCCTGCCCGGCGTCGGCATGATCGCGCTGCGCAGCGGGGCGCCGGTGATCCCGCTCGCCCTCGACGGCACGCAGTACATGCTGCGCGACGGCAGGCCGGGGTTCCCGGCGCTCCGCGGCCTGGTGGGCCCGCCGGTGGACCTCGGCGACATCACCACCCGCAACAGCAAGGCGTACCGTGAGGCCTCGCGACGTATGCACGACGACGTGGCCGGACTCTATGCGCGGCTCTGAGGAGATCCCCGCGGGCGGTCAGGGCTCGGCGTCCTACGACGAGGAGCCGGAGCGCAGCGCCGAGCTGCGGCACGTGCGCGCCGGCGGCTCCGAGATCGTGGTCGCCCGCTACGCCGGGTACTGCTACGGGGTGGAGCGCGCCCTGCGCCTCACGGGTGAGGCGCTCGAGGGCGCGCCGGCCCCGGTGGCCACGCTCGGGCCGATCATCCACAACCCGAGCGTCGTCGGCAGCCTCGAGGACCGCGGCGTCCACGTGGTGGACGACGTCGACCAGGCCGCCGCCGGCACGCTGATCGTGCGCACCCACGGCGTCTCGCCCGACGTGATCCAGCACGCCCGCTCGCGGCACCTGAACGTGGTGGACGCCACGTGCCCGTTCGTCTCCGTGGCGCAGCGCAAGGCCGCCCAGCTCCGCGAGGCCGGCTACGCGGTCGTGATCCTCGGCGAGCGCGATCATCCGGAGGTCGTCGGCCTGCAGGGCTTCGCGGGGGACGACGCGGTGGTGGTGGAGGATGCCTCCGGCCTGCCGCTGGAGCGCCTGGGGGGCAGGCGCGTGGGGGTGGTCGTGCAGACCACCCAGACGCGCGCCAACCTCTCGGCCCTGGCCGCCGAGCTGGCCCCCGTGGCGCGCGAGCTGCTCGTGTTCAACACCGTCTGCGACGCCACCGAGAAGCGCCAGAGCGCCGCCTGCGAGCTCGCCGAAGAGGTGGAGGTCGTGGTGGTGGTCGGCGGGCGCAACAGCGCCAACACCGCGCGCCTGGCTCAGCTCTGCCAGGCCATAGAGCCGCGGACCCACCACATCGAGTCCGCGGCCGAACTGCGCCCCGAGTGGCTGGAGGGCGCGAGCCGCATCGGCGTCGCCGCGGGGGCCTCGACCCCGGACGAGGAGATCGAGGCCACCGTGCGCGCGCTGCTGGACCTGTGTGGTGACTGACGCCGCTCCAGATTGCCTCGGCGTGCTGGTCGCCGACGCCAGAGGCGCGGCCGCCCGCGGCGGCCTGCGCGCCGGGGACCGCATCGTCGAGATGAACGAGGTGACGCCCCTGGACGTGCTCGACCTGGAGGACGCGGCCGCCGACGGCACGCTCTGGCTGCGCGTGCTGCGCGCCGGTCACCCGCTCGACCTCGTGGTCGCTCCCCAGCCGGGAGAGTGGCACGGCATCTCGCTGGACCAGGGGGGCCTGGGCGACGAGGTGCGCGTCTGCCGCAACCGCTGCAAGTTCTGCTTCGTCGACCAGGTGCCCCAGGGGCTGCGCGCCGGGCTGTCGGTCAAGGACGACGACTACCGTCTCTCGTTCCTGCACGGCAACTTCATGACGCTGACCAATCTCTCCGAGGCCGACCTGCAGCGGATCGAGGCGCTGCGCCTGTCGCCGCTCTTCGTCTCGCTGCACGCGTGGGACGACGACGCCCGCGTCCGCTTGATGGGACGGGCGGCGTCCGGCTCGCGACGGGCCCTGGAGCGGCTGGCGGCCGCGGGTCTCCAACTGCACCTGCAGGTCGTGCTCTGCCCGGGGTGGAACGACGGCGAGGTGCTGGCCGAGACGGTGGCGCGCACGGCGGAGCTCGAGAGCGTCGTCGACGTCGGCGTGGTGCCGGTGTCTCTGGCGGCGCAGGGCGACCTGCGGTCCGTGACGCCGGCGGACGCGCGCGCGGTCCTGGACGCGGTGGCCGGCTGGCAGGAGGACCTGCTGGCGCGCCGCGGGCACGCGTTCGTGCACGCGGCGGACGAGTTCTACCTGCTGGCCGGCGAGGAGCCTCCGGCAGGCGACGCGCCGGAGCAGTACGAGAACGGCGTGGGCATCTGCGCCGCGCTGCTGGCCGAGGCCGAGGCGCTGGCGGCCGCGTGGGGAAGCGGGCGGCCTCACGAGGGTGGGCCGGACGAGGGGTCCACGGGCGTCCGGCCGCGGGCGTCACCGGCGTGCGCCTGCTGACGGGCACGCTCGCGCGGCCGGTCGTGGAGCGCGCCGGCGCGCTCCTGGCGGCCGCCGCAGGCGTGCCGGTGCGGCCCTTCGCCGTCGCCAACGAGCTCTTCGGGCCGCACGTCACCGTCACCGGCCTGCTCGGCGGCGCCGAAGTGGCGGACGCGCTGCGCCGCGACCCGCTCGCCGCCGGCGAGTGGCTCGCGGCTCCCCGCGTGTGGCTTCCCGAGGACCTCGGCCGCACGCTGGACGACGTCGCCGAGGACGAACTCGGGCGCCGCGTGCGGCGGACGCCTGGTCGTCGCCGAAACCCTCGGCGCCGCGTTTGCTAGACTGTCCAGATGACCAAGCTCCCCACCGTCGCCATCGTCGGCTCCCCGAACGCCGGCAAGTCGACTCTCGTCAACCGCCTCACGGGTTCCCGCGCCACCGTCGTGCACGAGACGCCGGGGGTGACGCGCGACCGCAAAGAGATCGAAGTCGAGTGGACGGGGCACCGCCTGCTCCTCGTCGACACCGGCGGGTACGACACCACCGAGGACGCGCCGTTCGCCGGCCACATCCGCGAGCAGGTCGAGCAGGCGATCGCGTCGGCCGACCTGGTGGTCTTCGTGCTCGACGGCCGCAACGGCCCGCTCGCCGACGACTTCGGCATCGCCGACGTGCTGCGGCGCGCGGACGTCCCCGTGATCGTGGTCGCCAACAAGATGGACGACCCCTCGAGCACCGCCACGGCGCCGGAGATCTACGCGCTCGGCCTCGGTGAGCCGCTGCTCGTCTCCGCCGTGCACGGCACGGGGAGCGGCGAGCTGCTGGACCTCATGGTCGAGGTCAGCGGCGCGGTCCGCGGAGGCGGAGACGGAGAAGAGGCCGAGCCGGCCGAGACACCGGTGGCCATCGTCGGCCGGCCCAACGCCGGCAAGTCGTCGCTGTTCAACGCCATCGCCGGCGAGACCAGGACCATCGTCAGCGAGATCGCCGGCACCACGCGGGACGCCATCGACAGCGTGATCGAGACCGAGTCCGGCCGCTTCCGCTTCATCGACACGGCCGGCATGCGCAAGTCCGCCAAGGTGAGCGGCGTCGAGTACTACTCCTACCTGCGCAGCGTCCAGAGCCTGGACCGCGCGCACGTGGCCATCATCGTCGTCGACGCCACCCTGCGCTTCGGCGAGCTCGACCTCTCCATCTGCACGGAGGCCACGCGGCGCAACTGCGCCACCGTGATCGCCGTCAACAAGACCGACATCGCCGAGCCCGACCTGGAGGAGATCGCCGGCATCGCGCGGCGCAAGCTCCGCCAGCGCCCGCCGGTCATCGCCGTCTCGGCCGAGACCCACCGCGGCGTCAAGCCCCTGCTGGCCAAGGTGGCGGAGCTCGACGCGCTGTACACGGCGCACATCTCCACGCGCGCGCTCAACCGGTCGCTGGCCGAGCTCGCCGCGGACAGGCCGATGCCGCAGAAGCACGGCAAGCGCCTCAAGATGTACTACATCGCGCAGTTCGGCACCTCGCCGCCACGGTTCGCCATCGAGATCAACGACCGCACGCTCGTCACGCGTGACTTCGGCTACTACGTGGAGAACCGGCTGCGGGCGCAGTTCGGTCTGGAGGGCGTACCGCTCGTCATCGACTTCAAGGGCAAGCGATGACCGGCGCCCTCCACGCGGGCGGCTTCATCGTCCTGTTCGTGCTCGCGTACCTCTGCGGATCGATCCCCTTCGGCGTCATCGTCGGCAAGCTGTTCTACGGCGTGGACGTGCGGCAGCACGGGTCCGGCAACGTGGGGACCACCAACGTGTTCCGCGTGCTCGGCAGAAAGGCCGGGGCGGTGGTCATGGTCTGCGACATCCTCAAGGGCTGGGTGCCGGCGTTCCTCGCCGCCCAGCTGTTCTCGCCGTGGGCGGCGATCTTCATCGCCGCGGCGCCCGTCGTCGGGCACATGTACTCGGTCTTCCTCAAGGGGAAGGGCGGCAAGGGCATCGCCACCGGCGCCGGCGTCGTGCTCGCGCTCGTCCCGCTGGCGTTCGCGATCATCTTCGTCACCTGGATCGCGCTGATCCTCGTGACGAGGTACGTCAGCGTCGCCTCGCTGGTCGCCGCCGCGCTCGTGCCGGTGCTCACCATCGCCTTCGGCGAGCCGCTGCCGTACGAGATCGCCGGCGTGCTCGTGGCGATCCTGGTGTGGTGGGCGCACCGCGGCAACATCCAGAGGCTGCTGGCCGGCGAGGAGAACCGGGTCAAGCTGCCGTGGGGCGGCGGGCGCCACGCCACGCGGCACCATCCGGGAGGTGCGTGACGTGCGCGCGACGGTGATCGGCTCGGGCAGCTGGGGCAGCGCGTTCGCGCGCCTGCTGGTGCGCAGCGGGCACGACGTGGAGGTGCTGGCGCTCACGCGCGAGGAGGCCGCGCGGCTGCAGTCCACGCACGAGAACCCGCACTTCCTGCCCGGCGTGCGGCTGCCCGACGAGATCGTCTTCACGGCGATGGAGGACGCGGACCTGGCGCCGGCCCGAGCTGCTCGTGTACGCGGTGCCCACGCAGGCGGTGCGCGAGGTCGCGAGGTGGGCCGCGCCGCGCCGCAGCGGCGGCGCGCTGCAGCTCTCGCTCGCCAAGGGGTACGAGATCGGCTCGCTCAAGCGGCCGACGGAGATGATCGCGGAGGAGACCGGCGACGTGGCGCGCCGCGCTCTCCGGCCCCAACCACGCCGAGGAGGTCAGCAAGGACATGCCCTCGGCCACCGTCATCGCCAGCGCCGACGAGTCGGTCGCGCTGGCCCTCCAGGCGGCGGTCACGAGCGACACCTTCCGCGTGTACACCAACGACGACGTCGTCGGCGTGGAGTTCTGCGGCGCGGTCAAGAACCCCATCGCCGTGGCGGTCGGCATGTCCGACGGCCTCGGGTTCGGCGACAACTCCCGCGCCAGCCTCATCACGCGCAGCGTGGCCGAGATGACCCGGCTGGGCATGATCCAGGGGGCGCACATCGCCACGTTCACCGGTCTGGCCGGCATCGGCGACCTGATCGCCACCTGCACCTCGCGCCACAGCCGCAACCGCCTGGCCGGAGAACTGCTGGCCAAGGGCGCCTCGCCGGACGAGGTGGAACAGCAGGTGGGCCAGGTCGTCGAGGGCCTGCACACCGCCGTCGCGCTCCACGACCTGGCTCACCGTCTGGGCATCGACATGCCGGTCACCGAGAACGTCTACCAGGTCCTCGTGGGCAATCGTACGCCGCAGGAGTGTGTGGCCGACCTCATGGGCCGCACGCCCGAAGAAGGAACGTCACGAGGACATGTAGGCCCGGCGCTCGCGCCGGCCGCGCAGGCCGTCCGCCGCTTCTCCCGGCCGCGTTGCCGCCCGTCCGAGGGGTCTGGTAGACTCCACCGGGCCTCGGGACTCAGTCCCCGCCGTTCGCACGCAGCCAAATCAGCCGGTTCGCCCGCGCTGCCCGCTCGGAGGATTCACTTGGAAAAGCGCACTCACCTCTTCACCTCGGAATCGGTCACTGAGGGGCATCCCGACAAGATCGCCGACCAGATCTCGGACGCGGTCCTCGACGCCATCTTCACCAACGACCCCTACGGTCGCGTCGCCTGCGAGACCCTGGTCACCACCGGGCTCGTCGTGGTCGCCGGAGAGATCACCACGGACACCTACGTGGAGATCCCGAAGATCGTCAGGGAGACCGTGCGCGGCATCGGCTACGACAACGCCGCCTACGGCTTCGACTGCGACACCGCGGGAGTCATCACGTCCATCGACCCGCAGTCGCCCGACATCAGTCAGGGCGTCAACGAGGCGCTCGAGAAGCGCACGGACGTCAACGACGACGACGTGCTCGACTCCCAGGGCGCCGGCGACCAGGGCATGATGTTCGGGTTCGCCTGCACGGAGACCCCCGAGCTCATGCCGCTGCCCATCGCGCTGTCGCACAAGCTGGCGCGCAGGCTGGCCGACGTGCGCAAGGCCGAGATCCTCCCGTACCTGCGCCCGGACGGCAAGAGCCAGGTCACGGTGCGCTACGAGGACGGCAAGCCGGTCGAGATCGCCAAGATCGTGCTCGCCACGCAGCACGCCGAGAGCGCCGACCTGCAGAGCATCATCTACCCCGACCTCATCGAGCACGTCGTGGAGCCCATCCTGCCCAAGCAGCTCTACGACGTGAACAAGATCGAGGACATCACGGTCATCAACGCCACCGGCAAGTTCGTCATCGGCGGCCCCATGGGCGACTGCGGCCTCACCGGCCGCAAGATCGTCGTCGACACCTACGGCGGCGCCGCTCCGCACGGCGGCGGCGCCTTCTCGGGCAAGGATCCGAGCAAGGTCGACCGCTCGGGCGCCTACGCCGCCCGCTACGTGGCCAAGAACGTCGTCGCGGCCGGCCTCGCCGAGCGTTGCCAGGTGCAGGTGGCCTACGCCATCGGCGTCGCCCACCCGGTCTCGGTCATGGTCGACTGCGAGGGCACCGAGAAGGTCGACCTCGTCACCATCGAGAAGCTCATCGGGGAGCACTTCGACCTGCGTCCGGCGGCCATCCTCCGCGACCTCGACCTCCGCCGTCCCATCTACCGCAAGACGGCGGCCTACGGCCACTTCGGCCGCAACGACCACGACTTCACGTGGGAGCGCACCGACAAGGCCCAGGCGCTCCGCGCCGCAGCCGGCCTCGACGGCTGATCCGGCGGCGCCGGGAAGACGGCGGCGCGGCGTGACGTACGCCGCCGTCTTCCCGCTCGTCCGCACGCGGGCCTTCGCCGAGGCCTTCGACTACGAGATCCCCCGCGAGCTCTCGCGCCGGGTCAGGCCCGGCTCTCTGGTCGCCGCGCCGCTCGGCGCGCAGACCGTCATCGGCGTCGTCCTCGAGGTGCAGCGACGCGACCACGCACGAGGGCCGCGTCCTGCCGCTTCGCGACGTCCTGCACGTGCCGCCGGTCCCCGCCGACCTGCTCGCCGTGGCGCGACGCGTCGAACGGCACTACCTCACCTCGTTCGCCAACGCGCTCTCGCTCGTGTGCCCGCCCACCGGCGCGCTCAAGATCGTGCGCCAGTACGAGCTCACCGACTCCGGGCGGGCGGCCGCCGAGGCCGGAGAGAGCGCGCTTCACGAGCTGGCCGGTCTCCGGCTGGCCGCCGGCCGCCTGACGCCCGCCGCCGAGCGGTACCGGCGCAAGGGCTGGCTGCGCGTCTCCTACCGCGTGCACGTGGTGGGCGTCACGCCGCCGGGCCGCACGCTGCGCCGCGGGCCCGAGACGCCGGCCCGGCTGGGCGCCCGGCAGCGCACGGCGCTGACCCTCCTCGAGGAGGCCGGGCAACTCGAGGAGCGGGAGCTGCGCGCCGCAAGCGGCCTCTCCGCCCAGGGACTGCGCCGGCTCCTCGAGACCGGAGCGCTGGCGGTGTCCGAGCCGGGGGCCGCCGGCGATCCGGACGACGGGACCGTTGGCCCGGAGGTCTCCGGTCAGGCCGCCCCCGAGGGGGTGGCGCCGCCCGCCGTGGCGCAGGCCGCCAGGCTGCAGGCGTGCGCCACGCTCTCCGACATCCCCGACCTGGTGCCCGAGCAGCGGCGCGCCCTCCACGGGATCCTCTGCGAGACGCAGCCCGGCGACGAGGTGATGCTGCACGGCGTCACGGGCAGCGGCAAGACCGAGGTCTACCTGCAGGCCGCGCAGACCATGCTGGAGGCCGGACGGTCCGTCCTGCTGCTCGTGCCCGAGATAGGCCTTACCGGCCAGACCGTGGCCCGTGTCAAGAGACGCTTTGCGGGCGCCAGGGTGGCCGTGCTGCACTCGGGCCTCTCGGCGGGGGAGAGGCTCCTGGCGTACGCCGCGATCGCGCGCGGCGAGGTCCGCATCGTCGTCGGCGCGCGCTCCGCCGTGTTCGCGCCGCTCGTGGACCTGGGGCTGATCGTCGTCGACGAGGAGCACGACACCTCGTACAAGCAGGAGAACGAGCCGGCCTACGACGCGCGCACCGTGGCGCGGTGGCGCGCCGAGGCCGGCGGGGCCGTCGTCGTGCTCGGGTCGGCCACGCCCAGCGTGGAGAGCTTCGCGCGCGTGCCGCTCCACCTCGACCTGCACCAGCGGGTGGACGGGTCCCAGCCGCCACGGCTCGAGATCGTCGACATGCGCGACCACCACGGCGTGTTCTCGCCGGAGCTCGCGAGGGCCCTGGCCGCCGTGGTCGACGCGGGCGACAAGGCCATCCTGTTCCTCAACCGCCGTGGCTACGCCTCGTACCTGGTGTGCGACCACTGCGGCCACACCTGGGAGTGCCCGCGCTGCGACGTCACGCTCACGCTCTTCGGGAGCCGCACGCTGCGCTGCCGCACCTGTGGGCACGCGGAGCACGCTCCCGCCGTGTGCCCCGAGTGCGGCAGCGCCGAACTGGTGCGCCACGGGTTCGGCACGGAGCGTCTCGAACGCGAAGTCCGGCTCCTCCTGCCTGGGGTGGACCTGCTGCGCCTCGACTCGGACGTCGCCGGCTCCTACGCGCGGCTCCAGCAGGTGCTCGGGCGCTTCGCCGAGCCGGGACCCAAGGTGCTGGTGGGCACGCAGATGATCGCCAAGGGGCACCACTTCCCCGAGGTGACCCTGGTCGGCGTGGTGAACGCCGACCTCACGCTGCACTTCCCGGACTTCCGCGCCGAGGAGCGCACCTTCTCGCTGCTCATCCAGGTGGGCGGGCGCAGCGGCCGCGGCGAACACCCGGGGCGCGTCATCGTGCAGACGCTCGACCCGGAGGCGCGGCCGATCGCCCTGGCCGCGGCGGGCAAAGAAGAAGAGTTCTACGCGGAGGAGCTGGAGCGCCGGCGGGAGCTGGGGTACCCACCCGCCGGCTTCCTCGTGGGCCTCGACCTCTCCGGCACGTCGAGGGACAAGGTCGAGGTGGCCGGGCGGTTCACCGCGGAGCGGCTGTCCGCCCGGCTCCACGGCTTCGCGCAGGTCCTCGGCCCCGGCCCCCTGTGGCGGGAGCGGGGCCGCCACGCCTGCCGTGTGGTGATAAAGACTACCGAAACAGGGAAAACCCTCGATGCACTGCGCGTCTGGCTGGCGGCGAACCGGGACAGGTACGCCGCCCGGGGCGTGCGGGTCGTGCCCGACGTCGAGCCTGAGTGGCTCTGACGCGCGGGCGTGCCGGCGAACGGCTTGAGGTACCATTGAGGCTATGAGCGAGACCACACAGACACACACTGCGGAGGACCAGGAGCTCTCGCGCCGCCAGCGCGAGGCTCGCAAGGACATCCGCGTCATCGGCGACCCGGTGCTGCGCGAGCACGCCCGCGACGTCACGGAGTTCGACCGCGGCCTGCGCAAGCTGGCCAAGCGCATGATCCGGACCATGCACGACGCGCCGGGCGTAGGCCTGGCGGCCCCGCAGGTCGGCGTGCTCCAGCGGCTGCTCGTCTACGACGTGGACGACGACCCGCGCGTACTGGTGAACCCGGTGCTCGACGAGTTCTCGGAAGAGACCGAGGAGTTCGACGAGGGCTGCCTCAGCGTGCCCGGCGTGACCATGCCCGTCGAGCGCCCGGTGAGTGTGCGCGTGCGCGCCCTCGACGAGTACGGCGAGCCGGTGGAGTTCCACGCCGAAGGCTTCGAGGCGAGGGTCATCCAGCACGAGAACGACCACCTCGACGGAGTCCTCATCGTCGACCGCACCACGCGCAGCGCCCGCGCCGCGGCGCTTCGCGCCATGCGGGACGGCGAGGCCGCCGGAGTCGCGTCGGCCGGCGGCCTCTGAGCCGCATGCGCTTCGCGTACGCGGGCACCGCGCCCTTCGCCGAGCTCGTCCTGGCCGGGCTCGCCGAGGCGGGGAGCGTACCCGCGGCGCTCGTCACGAACCCGGACCGCCCGCGCGGCCGGCGCGGCACGCCGCAGCCGCCGCCCATCAAGGCGCTCGCCGCCGGCCTCGGCGTACCGGTGCTCCAGCCGGAGCGTCTGTCCGCGCCGCAGGCGCTCGAGGAGCTTCTTGCGTTCGCGCCGCAGGTCTTCGTCGTCTGCGCCTACGGGCAGATCGTCGCCCAGAGCGTGCTGGACGCCGTCGAGACCGTCGTCGTCCACCCGTCGCTGGTACCGCACTGGCGTGGAGCGGCTCCGGTGGAGCGGGCGCTGATGGCCGGCGAGACCGACCTGGGCGTGTGCGTGCTCAAGATGACGGCCGGCCTGGACGAGGGCCCGGTCGGCGACGCCCGCGAGGTCCACGTGCCGCGCGACGCCGACGCGGGACGCGCCTACGAGCTCCTCGCGCCGCCCGCCGTGGAGGGCGTGCTCGCCGTTCTCGACGCCCTCGCCTCCGGCACCGCGGACTGGGTCCCGCAGGCCGGCGAGGTCACGTACGCCGCAAAGATCGGCCCGGCGGACAAGGAGATCGACTGGACCCGGCCGGCGGTGGCGATCGCCGACCAGGTGCGGGCGCTCTCGCCGCACATCGGGGCGGTCACCGAGCTGGCCGGGCGCCGCACGCGCATCTGGCGCGCCCGGCCCGTCGAGGGTGCGGCGCCCGAGAGCGGTCCGGACAGACTCGCCTTCGCGACGGGAGACGGCTGGCTCGAGGTCCTCGAGCTGCAGCAGGAGGGCCGCACGCGCATGACCGCGGAGGAGTTCCTGCGCGGCGCCGGACGCAGCCTCCTGGCGCCGTGAGCACGCCCCGCGAGCACGCGCGCACAGGGCGCCGCGCAGGTGAGCCCGGCGCGGGCGGCGGCGTTCGCCGTGCTCCGCCGCCTGCGGAGCGGAGCGCGGCTGGACGACTCGGCGGCCGCGCTGCCCGAGCTCTCGGCACTCGGCGCGGCCGACCGGGCCCTCGCCAACGAGCTCGTCAACGGGACGGTCAAGCGGCGCAGGTCCCTCGACGCCGTCCTCGGCGCCTACACCCGGGCGCCGCTCAAGGACTCCCGGCCGGACGTGCGTGACGCACTCCGCCTCGCCGCGTTCCAGCTGCTGTTCCTCGACCGCGTCCCTGCCTACGCGGCGGTGGACGACGCGGTCGCCCTCGTCTCGGCCGGGGACCGGCGAGCCGGAGGATTCGTCAACGCCGTGCTGCGCCGCGTCGCCGCCGAGGGCCGCGAGAAGCTGCGCGAGCTCGGCGCCGGCGACGACGCGCGCGCCTGGTCCGTGCGGCTGTCGTATCCGGTCTGGCTGGTCAGGCTGCTTCGCGAGGAGCTCGGCGACCCTGCCGCGGAGGCGCTGCTGGAGGCCGCCGACGGCGCTCCGGAGCGCTGCCTCCGCGCCAACCCGCTGCGCGGGGGCCTCAAGGCGGCCACCACGGCGCTGCACGCGGAGAGCTTCTCGATCAAGGGATTCTCAGGCCTGCCCGACGCGCTCCTGTACGAGGGGCCCCCACTGGAGCGCTCCTCCGCGTTCCGGAACGGCCTCGTCACCCCGCAGTCCCGGGGGTCGCAGATCGCGGGCATCGTGGCCGCCGGAGGGGCGTCGGGGCCGGGCGCCAGGGTGCTCGACCTGTGTGCGGCGCCCGGCGCGAAGACCAGCCAGCTGGCCGGCCTGCTGCCGGGAGCGGCGGTCACGTCGGTCGAAGTCGACGAGGCGCGCGCACACGCCCTGCGGGCGAACCTCGCGCGCCTCGGCGCCGACGCCGTCGACGTGGTCCACGCCGACGTCCTCGAGCTGCCCGCGGACTGGGACGCCTCGTTCGACGCCGTGCTGCTGGACGCGCCGTGCAGCGGTCTGGGCACCCTCGGATCGCGCGCCGACCTCCGCTGGCGGAGGCACATCAGCGACGTGCCGCGTCTGGCCGCGCTGCAGGCGCGGCTCCTGGCCCGCGCCGCCGCCCTGGTCAAGCCCGGCGGCGCGCTCACCTACGCCGTCTGCACCGTCACGCGGGCCGAGACCCTCGGCGTGGTGCAGCCGCTGCTCACCGCCGGCGGCTGGCAGGCGGACGACCTGGGCGCCGCCTGGCCAGGCCTGGCGCACCCGGAGTCGGGCGGCTTTCTGCTCGTACTGCCGCCGGAACACGGCTCCAGCGGGTTCTTCATCGCGCGCCTGCGCCGCCGCACCTGAGGACGGCGGAGGGACGCCGCCGCGGCCGGCCGCAAGGTAGAATGGCCGCGCGGTGAGACGCCGGACAGCGACCGAGTGGAGGAGCGGTGGAAGACATCCTGCGGGGCATCAATGTGGCGCCGTCCATCCTGTCCGCCGACTTCAGCCACCTCGGCGACGACGTGGAGACCGTCATCAACGCCGGCGCCCGGGTCATCCACTTCGACGTCATGGACGGGCGGTTCGTGCCCAACATCACCATCGGCCCGCTGGTCGCCAGGGCGCTGAGCCCGCTGGTGCACGGGGCGGGCGCGCTGCTGGACGTCCACCTCATGATCGAACACCCCGAGGACTACGTGGAGCGGTTCGCGGAGGCCGGCGCGGACGTCGTCGTCGTACACCAGGAGGCCTGCACCCACCTGCACCGGGTGCTCACGCAGATCCGCGAGGCCGGGGCGCTGGCCGGCGTGGCGCTCAACCCGGCGACGCCGGTGGAGACGCTCGCGGAGGCCCGCTACTTCTGCGACCTGGTCGTCGTCATGTCCGTGAACCCGGGGTTCGGCGGCCAGAGCTTCATCCCGACCTCCCTCGACAAGATCGCGCGGGCCCGGGCGTTCCTGCCCGAGGACGTGATCATCGAGGTCGACGGCGGCGTGAGCGAGGTCAACGCCGCCGCGCTCGTGGGCGCGGGCGCCACCTGGCTGGTCGCCGGCTCCAGCGTGTTCGGCGGGCCGGACATCGAGGAGCGCTTCGGGGCAGTGGCGCGCGCCGCCGCCTCCGGCGTATAATCCTCTACGCACGAACCAAACGCTGCTTCAGGGCGGGGTGGAAGTCCCCACCGGCGGTACAGCCCGCTAACCCCGAGAGGGGCCGACCAGGTGAGATTCCTGGGCCGACGGTCAGAGTCCGGATGAGAGAAGCAGGCGCGGCGCCTCGGCGTCGTCGGCAGCCCTGGAGCGCCCGGCTTCAGGGCTTTTTGTATGGACGACGCGCTGCACATGGCCGAGGCCTTCGATCTGGCCGAGAAGGGGCGCGGAAGCACGCATCCCAATCCTCTGGTCGGCGCGGTGCTGGTGAAGGACGGGGAGGTCGTCGGCCGCGGCTGGCACCTGGCCCCCGGAGAACCGCACGCCGAGGCCATGGCGCTGGCGCAGGCCGGAGAGGCGGCCCGCGGCGCCACCCTCTACTGCACCCTGGAGCCGTGCAGCCACCAGGGCAAGACGCCCCCGTGCGCCGACGCGCTGGTGGCCGCCCGGGTGGCGCGCGCCGTGGTCGCGCTCGGCGACCCCGACCCGCGCGTGGACGGCGCCGGGTTCGGCAAGCTGCGCGACGGCGGCGTCGTCGTCGACCTCGTGGAGGAGCGCTGGGGAGCGCGCGCCCGCCGGCAGAACGCACCGTTCATCAAGTTCCAGCGTGAGAAGCTCCCGCACGTGACCTACAAGGCGGCGGTGTCGCTCGACGGCAAGGTCGCCGCCGACGGCGGCGACGCCCGCTGGATCAGCTGTCTCGACAGTCGCAGAGCGGTGCACGAACTGCGCGCGCGCGTCGACGCCGTGGTGGTGGGAGCCGGCACCGTGCGCCGGGACGACCCTGAGCTCACCGTGCGTCTGGCGGAGGGACGTGACCCGGTGCGCGTGGTCATCACCGGCGATGGAGGATTGCCGCCCGAGGCCAAGCTCCTGGCCACGGCGCGCACGACGCGCACGATCGTCGTCGCCCGCGAGGCGACGGCGAGCGCGCGGCGCCTGCTGGAGGCGCGCGGGGCGGAGCTCATCGAAGTAGGGGAAGGGGGCCTGCGCGCCGCGCTCGAGGAGCTCGCCGGGCTCGGCCTCCTCGACGTGCTCTGCGAGGGAGGCCCCACGCTCGCCGGCGCGCTCCTGGCAGAAGGTCTCCTCGACCGGGTGCTGCTGTTCGTGGCGCCGCTCATCGTCGGGCGCGGCGCGCCCGACCTGTTCGCGGCCCCGGCCCCGGCGTCCCTGGCGCATGCCTGGAGGCTCACCGACGTGGAGTGGCGACCGGTGTGCGACGACCTCATGCTGAGCGGCGCCGTCGCGAAGGAGGGTGACTGATGTTCACCGGCATCGTGGAAGAGGTCGGCACGCTCCGCCGCATCACGCCGGGGGCCGACAGCGTCGTCCTGGACCTCGATGCCGTGACCGTCACCGAGGACGTCGCCGTCGGCGACAGCATCCTCACCGACGGGGTCTGTCTCACCGTCACGTCTCTCCGTGCCGGGGGGTTCACGGCCGACGCCATGCCGGAGACCGTGCGCAGGACGACGCTCTCCGAGCGCCGGCCCGGAGACCGGCTGAACCTGGAGCGCGCGCTGACGCTGCGCTCCCGGCTCGGCGGGCACCTGGTCAGCGGTCACGTCGACGGCGTGGGCGCCGTCACGTCGGTCACCCCCGAGGACAACGCCCTCGTGGTGGAGGTGGAAGCTCCGGACGCCGTCTCGCGTGTGACCGTCGACCAGGGTTCGGTGGCGCTCGACGGCGTCAGCCTCACCGTGGTCGGCGTGGCCGGTGACCGGCTCCGCGTGTCGCTCATCCCGCACACCGCGACGGTGACGACGCTCGGCCGGCTGGCCGCGGGAGTGCGCGTCAATCTCGAGGCGGACCTGATCGCCAAGTACGTGTACGCGTTCGTCGCCGGGCGCAAGCCCGAGGGCGGACTCACCTGGGAGAAGCTAGCGGAAGCGGGGTTCTGATGAGCGTGGACGAGCGAGACGACCTGATCGCGGAGACGGTGGGCGAGCACGCGGAGGCGCACGGGCCCTTCGCCAGCATCGAGGCGGCGCTCTACGACCTCCGCGAGGGCCGCATGGTCATCGTCTGCGACGACGAGGACAGGGAGAACGAGGGCGACCTCACCATGGCCGCGCAGTTCGCGACGGCCGAGAAGGTCAACTTCATGGCCAAGGAAGGCCGCGGCCTGATCTGCCTCGCGCTCACGCCGCAGCGCTGCGGCGAGCTCGACCTGCCGCCGATGACCAGCCACAACGAGGCGCGCCTCCAGACCGCGTTCACCGTGTCCGTGGAGGCGCGCGAGGGCGTCACCACGGGCATCTCGGCGGCGGACAGGGCGCACACCATCCAGGTCGCCATCGACCCCGAGTCCGGTCCCGGCGCCCTGGTGCAGCCGGGCCACGTGTTCCCGCTCATGGCCCGGCCGGGCGGTGTGCTCGAGCGCTCGGGCCAGACGGAGGCCGCCGTGGACCTCGCGCGCCTCGCCGGCCTCAACCCGGCCGGCGTGATCTGCGAGATCATGAACGACGACGGCACCATGGCGCGCGTACCGGACCTCGTCCCCTACGCGCACAAGCACGGCCTCAAGATCATCACCGTCGCCGACCTCATCAAGTACAGGCGGCGTAACGAGCACCTGGTGCGCCGCGCCGCGACGGTCGCGCTGCCGACCAGGTACGGCGACTTCAAGGCGATCGGCTACGAGTCGGTCCTCGACGGCAGCCACCACGTCGCCATCGTCAAGGGCGACGTGGCCGGCAAGAAGGACGTGCTGGTGCGCGTCCACTCGGAGTGCCTCACCGGCGACGCGTTCGGCTCGCTGCGCTGCGACTGCGGGGACCAGCTCGCCGAGGCGCTGCGCCGCATCGAGGCGGAGGGCGTCGGGGTCGTGCTCTACATGCGCCAGGAGGGTCGCGGCATCGGGCTCATCAACAAGCTCAAGGCCTACGCGCTGCAGGAGCAGGGCTACGACACCGTGGAGGCCAACGTCGAGCTCGGCTTCGCGCCCGACCTGCGGGACTACGGCACGGGCGCGCAGATCCTCGCCGACCTCGGTCTCTCGACCATCCGCATCATGACCAACAACCCCAAGAAGATCGTCGCGCTCGAGGGCTACGGCCTGCGCGTGACCGGCAGGGAGCAGATCGAGGTGCCGCCGCAGGACGACAACCGCTGCTACCTGCGCACCAAGCGCGACAAGATGGGCCACTTTCTGGAGCACGAGGATCTCTTCGGCCAGGAAGAAGGCCTGGAGGGATGACCACGCACCACCCGGCAGGAGGAGCCGCACCATGACCAAGTACGAAGGCAAGCTGAGCGGACAGGGGCTGAAGTTCGCCCTGGTGGTCGGACGCTTCAACGAGCTGATCTCGGGCCGCCTCTACGAGGGGGCGATCGACTGCCTCAGGCGGCACGACGTGGCCGACGGCGACGTGGACGCCGCGTGGGTGCCGGGGGCGTTCGAGATGCCGCTGGTGGCCAAGAGGCTGGCCGAGAGCGGCAAGTACGACGCGGTGATCTGCCTCGGCGCGGTCATCCGGGGCGGCACGCCGCACTTCGACTACGTGGCCGGCGAGGCCGCCAAGGGCATCGCCAGGATCAGTCTCGACACCGGCGTCCCCGTCGTCTTCGGCGTGCTCACCACCGACACGATCGAGCAGGCCATCGAGCGCGCGGGCACCAAGGCCGGCAACAAGGGCTGGTCGGCGGCCGCGACCGCGCTGGAGATGGCGAACCTGGCCAGGACGCTTCCCTGACCCGCCCCCGGAGACCGGGGCGGCGCCGGCAGGCGAGCGCGCTCTCCACCGCCCGACGGGTCACACGGCGGTCTTCACGCCGTGCTGCGAGCCGGGAAGACTCAGAGCATCGAGTCAGGAGAGGTGGACGTGCGACGTCGCTTGATCGTCTGGGTCACGATGGCCCTGCTGCCCATGATGCTGCGCTACGTGCTCCGCAGGCTGCGGTTGTAGCGCGCGGCCCGTGAGCGGGCGCCGGCGGGGCGGGCCGCGGCCCGCGCCTCCGGCGCCCCTGCTACTTGCGGTGTCTGTCGCTGATGACGACCGCGATCAGCGCGATGACGCCGCAGGCGCCGGCGACGAGGAACGCCCAGGCGACGACGTGCTGCGTCACGGGCGTCTGCGCCGGCGGGGGGAGGCGTGCTCCCACGCAAAAGCCCCGCCGTGGGGCGGGGCTGCGGGGAGTGTGCGTTGCGCCGGCATGCCGGCGGTCAGGCCTCAGACGGCCTTGGCGACCTTGCCGGACTTGAGGCAGCGCGTGCAGACGTAGGCGTTCTGCGGGTGACCGTCCACGACGATGCGGACACGCTGCAGATTGGGGTCGAAGCGGCGCTTGGTGGCCCGGTTGGAGTGGCTCCGGTTATTGCCGATTGCGGGGGCTTTGCCGCAGCTCACGCAGATCTTGGACATGTGTTCCTCGGCTTGCTTGCTGAACAGTCGCGCTAGTATCCTTCACCGGGTCGGGGAACGCAAACGGGGGATCCTCTGCCGCATGCCAGCACACGTCCGCACGCACGAGGTGTGACCGATGGCCTTCACCAAAGACATGTCCATCTTCGAGGCGCTCGAGCGGCAGCCGGAGGCGCGGGAGGTCTTTGAGAGCCACGGCATGGCCTGTTGCCTCTGCATCGGCGCCCGCTCGGAGACCATCGAGGCAGGGGCCATCCTGCACCAGGTCGACCCGGACGTCGTGGTCGCTGAGCTCAACCGGCTGCCCGGCGCCCAGAGCTGAGGAGGATGCGTGTCGCAGGCTGACCTCAGGCTCCCCTTCTCGGGGACGGACCTCACCGGGGGCATCACCATCGCCCACCAGGTCATCGCCAAGCTCGCCGGCAAGGCCGCCCGCGCCACCTACGGCGTGGTCGCCATGCAGGAGCCGCCCGTCAAGAAGCTGGCCCGGTTCTTCCGGGGTTCCTTGAGTGAGGGAGTGGAGCTCGCGGTCGGTGAGGGCAGCGTCGACATCGGCCTGCACGTGGTCATGGAGCGAGGGGTCAACATCGCCCAGGTCACCGCCAACCTGCAGGAGCAGGTGCGTTACCAGGTCGAGGGCGTGTGCGGGGTGCCCGTCGGCGACATCAACGTGCGCGTCGAGGACCTGCAGGATTGACCGTCGTACGCACCGCAGCCGTAGGCGTCATCCAGTCCGCGCTCGCGGCCGTCGAGGCCGAGCGCCAGTACATCAACGACCTCAACGTGTACCCCGTCCCGGACGGGGACACCGGCACCAACATGGCGCTCACCGTGCGCGCCGTCGTCGAAGAGCTCGAGCAGAGCGACGTCAGCGACATCCCCTCCGTCGCGGCGGCCGTCACCAAGGGCTCGCTCATGGGCGCGCGCGGCAACTCCGGCGTCATCCTCTCCCAGATCGTGCGCGGCATCTGCGACGTCTGGGGGCAGGCCAACTCCCTCGACACGGCGGTGTTCAAGCGCGCGGTGCTCGAGGGCCAGCACGCCGCCTACCGGGCCGTCAAGACGCCCGTCGAGGGCACCATGCTCACCGTCATCCGCGAGATGGCGACGGCCGCGCAGGCCGTGCCCGACGGACTCGGGCTCGAGCACCTGCTCGCGGCGGTGGAGGAGGCCGGCAGGGTCGCGGTCGAGAACACGACCGCCCAGCTGCCGGCCCTGCAGAAGGCCGGCGTCGTCGACGCCGGCGGGTACGGGCTCCTCGTCCTCTTCCGCGGGCTGGCCGCGGGCATCGAGGAGCTGCTGCGCGGCGGCAAGCTGGCCGCCGGCGCCCTCCTCGTCGCGCGCGCCGCCGGCCAGGCGGTCAAGGCGCGCGTGCAGGCCGAGCGGCGCGTCGTGGTCGAGGAGCCGAGCGAACTCTCGGCGTTCCGCTACTGCACCAGCTTCCTGCTCACCGGCGAGGACATCCCGCGGGAGCGGTTCGAGGCGTTCCTGCTCCCGCTGGGCGACAGCGCCCTCGTGGTCGGCGACCAGCGCACCGTCAAGGTGCACGTGCACGTCAACGACCCGGGTGTGGTCCTCAGCGAGGCCGTCAAGTACGGCGCCATCGGCGACATCGAGATCAACGACATGCACGCGCAGACGCGCGACCGCGACGAGCGGCTCACGTCAGTCCCGGCACCGCCCGAGGTGGGGGAGGGCGGCACGGTGGTCGTGGCGGTCGTGGCCGGCGCCGGCAACCAGCAGCTCTTCCGCGAGCTGGGCTGCCACGCCGTCGTCGACGGCGGCCAGTCCATGAACCCGAGCGCCGCCCAGCTGCTCGAGGCCGTCGAGGAGCTCGGCGTCGAAGAGGTCGTCATCCTGCCCAACAACGGCAACGTCATCCTCACCGCCGAGCAGGCCGCCGGCATGAGCCCGCTGCACATCGCGGTGGTGCCGTCCCGGTCCATCCCCAGCGGTCTGGCGGCGATGGTCGCGTTCGACCCCGGCCAGGACGCCGTCGGCAACGCGCGCCTCATGCAGGACGCCATCGCCGACGTGCGCTATGCCGAGGTCACGCACGCGGTGCGCGACTCGGAGCTCGACGGCCTGCAGGTCAAGCAGGGCCAGGCGATGGCCATCGTGGACGGCCGGATCGTGAGCGTCGCCGACGACGTGGAGAGCGCGTTCGGTGGGGTGCTCGAGGAGTTCGTCCGCGGTGAGGCCGAGTACGTCACCGTGCTCACCGCCCTCAACGGCTCGGGCACGTCGCGCGAGCAGCTCGAGGCCGTCGCCGCGCGCGTCGCCCCCGACGCCGAAGTCAGTTTCCACGAGGGCGGCCAGCCGCTCTACCCGATCCTCGCGAGCGCGGAATGACCGCGTCGACAACGAGCGACGAAGTGCATCCATCGTCGAGCGCGCCGGAGGTGCGCCGAACATGACAGACCTGCTCACCCTCGAGAACACCGCCATCGTCATGGACTCCACCTGCGACCCGCCGGACGGCTGGTTCGACCAGCCCGGGCTGTACCTCGTTCCGCTCAAGGTGCACTTCGGCGACCAGATGTTCCGCGACGGCGTCGACATGACGTACAAGGAGTTCTTCGCCAAGCTGAAGGCCTCGGACGTCCTGCCGACCACCTCGCAGCCCACGGCGGGCGAGTTCGCGGCGACGTACGAGGAGGCGCTCCAGAAGTACGAGCACGTCTTCTCGCTGCACCTCTCCGGCGAGATGAGCGGCACGGTACGTGCCGCCGAGCAGGCGGCCGAGCAGTTCGACAACGTGTACGTGTACGACCTGCGCACGGTGACCAGCGCGCTCGCGCTCGGCGCCGAGCGGCTGCGGGCCAGGCTCGCGGAGGGCATCAGTCTCGCCGACGCCAGGGCCTACGTGGAGAAGTACCGCGACGAGTCACACGCGCTCATCCACGCCGCGACCCTTGAGTACCTGCGTCGCGGCGGCCGCATCGGGCTCGCCGCCTCCTTCGTCGGCGGCGTGTTCGACATCAAGCCGCTCATCCACGTGGTGGACGGGACCCTGACGGGCTACGCCAAGGTGCGGGGGCAGAAGAAGGCGTTCGCGGCCATCCAGAAGTACCTCGACGAGCGCAGCAAGCCGGACGACGAGATGTGGTTCTGCACCATCGACGCCGACAACGACGTCGAGCCGGCGCAGATCCGCGAGCTCATCGAAGCGATCCGGCCCAACGCCCACTGGGTGTGGCAGGGACACGTCGCCGCGGTGGTCGGCACGCATATCGGCCCGGGCACGGCTGCGCTGGCGTTCATCGTGGAGTGACCGGACCTCGACTTCCGCTCCGGTTCGGCGGTGGCCGGTACGACCAGCTCCCACCCATCACCCGCCTCTTCTTCGACCCCCGGTCGCTCGCGAGGCCGCTCTCCGAGATCGAGGGTGTCACCGCGCCCGTGGCGCGCCGGCTCAAGGGGTTCGGCCTGGAGACCGTCGGCGACCTCGTCGAGCACTTCCCGCGTCGCTACGAGGACTTCCGCGACCGCAAGGCCATCCGCGACCTCAAGGTGGGAGAGGAGGCCACCATCCGCGGTGAGGTCGCGCGCATCCGTGCCGAGCGCACGTCGCGGCGGCGCGTGGACATCGTCAAGGTGCTCGTCCGCGACGACACCGGCGCGGTGGAGGCCGTCTGGTTCAACCAGAAGTACCTCACGAGGGTCCTGGCCGAGGGGATGAAGCTCAGCCTGCGCGGCACGTTCCGGCCGCAGAGCGGCCGGCAGCAGTTCGTCGTCAAGGGGCACGAGATCCTCGACGAGGAGGGCGGCGAGGGGGTCCACACCGAGGGCGTCGTGCCGGTGTACCCCGCGAGCGAGCAGGTGTCGGCAAAGCTGCTGCGCGCGCTCGTGCATCGGCTTGCGCCGGTGATGCGCCGGCTGCCGGACCCTCTGCCGGCGCACCTGCTGGCGCGGGAGGACCTGCCCGGCCGCGCCGACGCGGTCACGGCCGTGCACCTGCCGCGCACGCTCGCGGAGGCGCGGCGGGCCCGCGAGCGCCTCGTGCTCGAAGAGCTCCTGCTGATGCAGACGGGCCTGCTGCTGCACAAGCGGGAGCAGCAGTCCCGGGTGCGGGCGCCCGCGCTGCCGCCTGCGGGCAAGCTCGCGCACGCGTTCCTGGACGGGCTGCCGTTCGAGCTCACCTCCCACCAGCTTGCGGCGCTCGACGAGCTGGAGGCGGACCTGACCACGGACGCGCCCATGCGCCGCCTGCTGCAGGGCGACGTGGGTTCGGGCAAGACGGTGGTCGCCCTGTACTGCCTCGTGCGCGCGGCGGAGGCCGGCCACCAGGGCGTGCTCCTGGCCCCCACGGAGACGCTGGCCGCCCAGCACGCCGAGACGGCGGCGCGCCTCGTCGGGCCGCTGGCTTCGTCCGAGCTGGTGACGGCTTCGCTGACGGCCGGCGAGCGGCGCGGGGTGGTGGCCCGCATCGCGTCCGGCGAGACACGCATCGCCATCGGCACCCACGCGCTGCTGCAGGCGGACGTGGAGTTCGCGAGCCTGGCGCTGCTCGTGGTCGACGAACAGCACCGGTTCGGGGTGGAGCAGCGCGACGCGCTGGTGCGGCGCGCGGAGCGCGACGGCCACGCGCCGCACGTCCTGCACATGACGGCCACCCCGATCCCGCGCACGCTCGCGCTCACCGTGTTCGGCGACCTGGACGTGACCACCATCGCCGGGGTGCCTTCGGGCCGGCAGCCGGTGGTCACTCGCCTCGTCGCCGAGGACAAGCGCGAGGTGGGCTACGACTTCGTGCGCAAACAGGTGGCCCGCGGGCGCCAGGTGTACGTGGTGTGCCCGGCCATCGACGAGAGCGAGTCCATCGATGCGGCGACGGCGGTGGCCGAGGCGCAGCGGCTGCAGGCCGGGCCGTTCCGCGACGCTCGCGTCGCGGTGGTGCACGGCCAGCTCAGGTCCGCGGACCGGGATCAGGTGATGCGCTCGTTCAAGGCCGGGGACCTCGACGTACTGGTCTCGACCAGCCTCATCGAGGTCGGCATCGACGTGCCCAACGCGACCGTGATGATCGTGGAGGGCGCCGAGCGGTTCGGCCTCGCCCAGCTGCATCAGCTGCGTGGTCGTGTGGGCCGCGGCTCCGAGAAGTCGTACTGCCTGCTGTTCTCCAGCGCGGAGACGGGGAGCGCGCAGGCGCGTCTGGAGGCTCTCCTGGAGACCAACGACGGGTTCGAGCTCGCCGACAAGGACCTCGAGATCCGGGGGGAGGGACAGGTGATGGGCTCCCGACAGGCGGGCGTGCCCGACCTCAAGCTCGCCCGCCTGGCGCGCGACCGCGCCGCGCTGCTGCGGGCCCGCGAGCTGGCGGCCGGGATCCTCGACGCCGACCCAGGCCTCGCGAGCCCCGTCAACGCTCCGCTCGCCGACGCCATGCGCGAGGCGTTCGGTCGCGAGCTCGGCTGGCTGCTCAAGGCCTGACCTATACTCAGGCCATGCGTACGCCTGAACTCATCGCCACCCACACCAACACCGACTTCGACGCGTTCGCGGCGATGGTCGCCGCGCGCAAGCTGTACCCGGAGGCGCAGATCAGCCTCGGCGGCGCCGTCAACCGCAACGTGCGTGAGTTCCAGGCGCTCTACGCCGACGTCATGCCCGTCGTCGACCCGGCCGACGTGGACCGCCAGACGGTGCGCCGTCTCATCCTCGTCGACACGGTGCACGCCAACCGGCTCGGCGACCTCGGAGACCTGTGCGGCCGTGAGGGCGTGCAGGTCGTGGCGTTCGACCACCACGCCCACCCCGGCGACCTGCCGGAGTACCTGGACCCGGCCGCGCTGGTGAGCTCCGGTGACGGCTCGCTGGTCACGCTGCTGGTGCACATCATCGCCGAGCGAGGGATCCCGGTGACGCCGTTCGAGGCGACCGTCTTCGCCCTGGGCATCCACGAGGACACGGGATCGCTCACGTTCGCGACCAGCACCACGCGCGACGCCGAGGCCCTGGCATGGTGCATGCGCCGCGGCGCCGACACCGAACTGCTCGAGAAGTGGCTGACCAACGCACTCACCCCGGCCCAGAGGATCACTCTGGCCGGGGCGCTGCAGACGGCCGTGGAGCTGCCGATCCCCGAGGCCACGGTGCTGCTGTCCGCCCTGCGCGAGGACCTGTACGTGGAGGGCGTGAGCGTCGTCGCCCACAGGGTGATGGACCTCACCGGCGCCGACGCGTACTTCCTCCTCGTCGAGATGGAGGGCCGCGTGTTCGTCACGGCGCGGAGCCGCGGCGGCAGGCTGGACGTGGCGGCCGCCCTGCGCGCCGTCGGCGGGGGCGGCCACACGGCCGCCGCCTCGGCCGTGGTCAAAGATAGCTCGCTGGACGACGTGGCAGCCGCGGTCGCCGCCGCGGCCCCCGCCGTGGTGGCGCCCACGCGGACGGCGCGCGACGCCCTCGAGCCGGGCCCGCGCGTGGTCGGCGACACCACGCAGGTGGACGACGCCGCCCTGCTCTGCCGGCGCGACGGTCTGGCGGGCGTCGGCGTCACCCGCGACGAGGCCCTCGCCGGCCGCGTGGCGCTGGCCGACCTCGAGCGCGCCTCGGCGCACGGCCTCGGCCACGCCCCGGTCAAGGCCGTGATGACCACGCGCGTGCCGCTCGTCTGGGTGGGAGCGCCGCTCGAGAGGGTCGCGCTGCGGCTGGCCCAGGACGAGGTCGGCTGGCTCCCGGTGGTCGCGGAGCGCGCGGCCGAGGGGCCGGAAGAGGACGTGCCGCTGCGGCGCATCCTCGGCGTGGTCACGCGCCGGTCCGTTGCCGGGGCGCCGCCCCCGGAGCCCGCCGCGCCCGTGACGGTGAACCTCGCGGGTCCGCTCGGAGGGCTGGGTCTCGAGGAGCTGTTCCGCCACGTCCAGGCGGTGGCCGCCGGAGTGCGCGGCTGCTACCTCGTGGGCGGCGCCGTCCGTGACCTGCTGCTGGGCGAGCCCGGCTTCGACGTCGACCTCGCCGTGGAGGGCGACGGGATCGCGTTCGCCACCGAGCTGGCGGCACGCCTCAAGGGCCACGTACGCGCGCACGAGAAGTTCGGCACGGCGGTCGTGGTGGCGGCGGGCGACGACGGCCGGCTCAAGGTCGACGTGGCCTCCACGCGGGCGGAATCGTACGAGTACCCGGGCGCGCTGCCCAAGGTGGAGCACGCGAGCATCCGCAGCGACCTCGCGCGCCGCGACTTCTCCATCAACGCCATGGCGGTCTCGCTCAAGCCGGAGACGTTCGGCGACCTCTTCGACTTCTTCGGCGGCCGCGAGGACCTCCTCGCCGGCCGCATCGTGGTGCTGCACAACCTGAGCTTCATCGAAGACCCCACGCGCATCCTGCGCGCCATCCGCTACGAGAGCAGGTACGGCCTCCGCATGGACGAGCACACGCTGAACCTGGCGCGCGCCTGCTGCGCCATGGATCTGGTCGGCGACCTCTCCTCCGCGCGCCTGCGTGACGAGCTGGTGAGCCTGCTGGACGAGGAGAAGGTGGACTTCGCGCTGCGGCGGGCCGAAGAACTGGGCGTGTGGCCGGCCGTGCACGGCCGGCTGCGCGTGGACGAACGCACGCGCGCGCTGGTGCAGCGCGGCGACGAGCTGCGCCGGCGGCACGCGCTCACGAACGAGGTGCCCCGCTGGCGCCTGCGCCTCGTCTGGCTGCTGCGCGACCTGGACCCGGAGGAGATCGAGGCCTGGGCGGTGCGCATGCGCATGCGCAGCCACGACGCCTCCGTGCTGGCCCGAGCGCTCGTGGTCGCGCGCCGCCTCCTGGACCGGGTCGCCCGCGGCCCCAGCGAGGCCGAGCTCCACGACCTCGCCGCCGGCGAGCCGCTCGAGGCCGTCCTGGCGGCGATGACGCTCGACGACTCCGGCGCGGCCGTGGACCGCCTCGCGCACTTCGTCGACGTCACCCGGCACGTGCGGCTCGACATCCGTGGCGACGACCTCATCGCGCTCGGGTTCACCACGGGTCCACAGGTCGGTGACGTGCTGCGCAGCGTGCTGCACCTCAAGTTGAACGGCGTGGTCCACGGCCGCGCCGAGGAGCTCGAGGCGGCCGCCAGGATGCGGGAGCCCGGATGAACGATTCCGGGCTGCTCGTCCGCTTTCTCATCATCTCGCCCCTGCTCATCGTGAGCCTCGTGCTCCACGAGCTCGCCCACGGCTGGGTCGCATACCTGCTCGGCGACCCGACTGCCAAGGCGCACGGCCGGCTGAGCCTCAACCCCATCAGGCACATGGACCTGCTGGGCACCGCCATGCTCGCCATCACCTTCGTGCTCTCGGGAGGTACCGCGTTCTTCGGCTGGGCCAAGCCGGTGCCGGTGGACCCGCGCTTCTTCAAGGACGGCCAGCGCGGCATGGCCTGGGTGGGGGCTGCGGGGCCGGTGACCAACTTCCTCCTGGCGCTCATCGGCGTCGGCGCCATCTGGCTCACGTACGAGTCGAGCATCTACGCCGCCCAGCTCTTCTGGACCTTCACGCTCCTGAACGTGATCCTGGGGACGCTCAATCTGTTCCCGGTCCCGCCGCTTGACGGTTCGCGCGTGATCGGCGGGTTCATGCCCCGTCAGACCTACAAGCACTGGGCCGCGCTGGACAGGTACGGCACCTACACGTTCGTGCTGCTGTTCGTCGTCATCTGGCAGGTGCCGGCCTTCTACGACGCGACCATCGGGGCGGTCATGGGCTGGTTCGTCGCCCTGCTGCCGGGAGCGTGACCGTGAGCGCCGCCTCGAGGTTCGTGTGGCGGGAGCGCGACGGCGTCAGCTGGCTCGCGTGGGAGGCGCACGGCGTGCGCGCCGCCTTCCCGGCGCGCACCGGGGGCGTCTCGGCCGCGCCCTTCGACAGCCTCAACCTCGGGTTCTCGGTCGACGACCGGCGCGAGGCGGTGCTGGAGAACCGGCGGCGCCTCTGCGCCGTGGTCGGGGTGCCCCTGCACCGCCTGGTCGTGCCCGGCCAGGTGCACGGCACGGCGATGAGGTGGGTGGGCGAGACCGAGGCGGGACGCGGCGCCGACGACAGCACCTCGGTCATCGCCGGGCACGACGGACTGCTCACCGCCGCGGCGGGCCTCGGCCTCGTCATCAGCTACGCCGACTGCGTGCCCATCGTCATCGTGGCCGACGGGGAGGAGGGGCCGGCGTTCGCGACCGTGCACGCCGGCTGGCGCGGCATGATCGCCGGCATCGGCGGGCTGGCGGCGGCGCGGCTGGCGCGGGGCCGCCGCCTGCTGGGGGCTGCGGTGGGCCCCAGCATCGGTCCGTGCTGCTTCACCGTCGGCGACGACCTGCGGCGCCGGTTCGAAGCCCGGTTCCCGGGCTCGGCCGGCGCCCGGACGGTCGACCTCTGGCACGCGGCCAGGCTCGATCTCGAGCAGGCCGGCGTGCCGGCGGACGCCGTCGACGTCGCCGGCCTGTGCACCTCGTCGGACGCGCGCTTCTTCTCCCACCGACGCGACCAGGGGGCGACCGGCAGGCATCTGGCGGTAGCATGGCGGCAGGAAGCGTAGCCCGCCCCCAGAAGTAGCCAGCGGAGAGCCGGCCCTGACCGTGGAGCGCCCCCGGCGCACCGGTCCGCAGGCCGTCGAGGAGGAGAGAAGTGGTCAGGCAGTTCATCCCCGATGTGGACACGGTGCGCGAGCGGTTCGCCGAGGTCCGGGCGCGAGTCGACGCGGCCGCCGCCGCGGCCGGCCGCGGCGGCGGTGGCGTGCGCGTGCTCGTCGCCACCAAGTACGTGGCCGCCGAGCACCTCGGCGCGCTGCGCGACGCCGGCGTTCGCCTGATCGGCGAGAACCGCGCCCAGGACCTCGTCGCCAAGCACGAGCTGTACGGCGACGCGTTCGACTACCACTTCATCGGCCACCTGCAGAGCCGCAAGACCAGGCTGGTGCTGCCGATCGTGAGCCTCATCCACTCCGTGTCCAGCATGAGCGTGGTGCAGGAGATCGAGGCCCGCGCCGCGAACGTCACCGACGTGCTGCTGGAGGTCAACATCGGCGGCGAGGAGAGCAAGAGCGGCGTACCGCTCGAGGAGGTCGACGCGTTTCTCGAGCAGGCGGCGGCGTACGACAAGGTACGCTTCACCGGCCTGATGTGCATGCCGCCGCTGTTCGACGACGCCGAGCTCGCGCGCCCGTACTTCGCGAGGGCGCGCGAACTCGCGCAACGGCTTTCGGCGCGCTGGGGCGGCACGTATACTCTCGACCAGCTATCGATGGGCACGAGTGCCGACTACGAGGTGGCCGTCCAGGAAGGGGCGACCATCGTCCGCGTAGGGAGCGTGCTCTTCTGACCCGTAGGGGAGGGACCTGATGGGCGTAGGCGAGTGGTGGCACAAGACGGCCGTCTACTTCGGCATCGCCGATGACGAGGATGACTACGACGAGGACGAGACCCTTGCGCCGCACGAAGAGCTCGAACGCTCGTACCAGGAGCGCCCGAACGTCCGCAAGCTGAACAGCGGGCGCGGCCGCAACGACTACGACGACATCTTCGCCGACGAGCCGCGCCGGCGCTCGTCGTCGGCGTCCTCGGCGCCGGTCCGTGCCATCGAGCCGGTCCGCCCGGCGCGCGTCGAGGTCCACCTGGTCATCCCCAAGAACTTCAACGACGCCCAGCAGATCGCCGACAAGTTCAAGGTCGACGTGCCGGTGATCATCAACCTGCAGGGCTCGGACACCGAGCTGGCCAAGAGGCTCATCGACTTCTGCAGCGGCCTCACGTACGCACTCGACGGCGGCATGCAGCGCGTGGGCGAGAAGATCTTCCTGCTCACGCCGCGCAATGTCGAGGTCTCCGCCGAGGAGCGAGCGAGGCTCATCGAGAAGGGCTTCTTCAATCAGTTCTGACGCCGGCCGCGGACGCGCCACACTGCGCCGGCCGGCGGCCTCGAGCACGGGAGCGTCCGCATGAGGGCAGGGTTCATCGGCGCGGGTCACATCGCCCGCGCGCTCGGAGAGGGGTGGAGCAGGCCGGGGCTCGCAGGAGCGCCGGCCCTCACGTATCTGGATGTCCTCCCGGAGGCCGCCGAGAGCGCCGCCGCGGCGACGGGGGCGCAGGTCGCCCCGGATCTCGCGACCCTGGTCCAGGGCTCGGACGTCGTCATCGTCGCGGTCCGGCCCGAGCACGTCGCGCAGGTCCTGGCCGAGGCGGCTCCGCTGCTCGGCGGGCGCCCGCTCGTGTCGGTGGCCGCCGGGGTCAGCCTCGCGGCGCTGAGCGCGGCGCTGCCCGCCGGCGCCCCCGCGGCGCGCGTCATGCCCAATGTGGCGGCCTCGCTGGGCCTCGGTGTGTTCCTCTTCGTACCCGGCACCCTGGGCGAGCACGAGGCCGCGGTCAAGGCGCTCTTCGCGCTGGCGGGCGAGGTCGTCGTGCTCGACGAGGTGCACTTCGACTCCGCGACCGCCGTGGCGGGGTGCATGCCCGGCATCCTCGCCATGCTTGTGCGGGACTTCGCCCGCGCCGCCGAGCGGCGCGGGCTCGACCCGGACGTGGCCAGACGCCTCGCAGTCGCCGGGGTGCACGGTGCCGCGGCGGTCATCGCCCGGGAGGGCGATCCCGACGCCGTCATCGAGTCTGCCGCGACACCGGGTGGCATGACGGCGGCGGCCATCACCGCGTTCGAAGAACGGGACATCGCAGAGGCGGTCGCCCTCGCCGTGCACGCCGCGGCCGAGCGCGCCAAAGAACTCGCATAGCCGGATCGCAACCGAGAGCACGAGGGCCGGCGCGGTGACGGACCGCGCCACCGGGAGGGACACATGAAGCTCACACCGCTCGACATCCGCCACAAAGAGTTCAAGCGCGGTATGCGCGGCTACGCCGACGTCGAGGTCGACGAGTTCCTCGACGAGATCGCCGACGAGTACGAGCGCCTGTTCAAGGAGAACATCGACCTCCAGGAGCGCGTGGAGAGCCTCGAGGAGAAGGTCACCGGCTACAAGCGCATCGAGGAGACTCTCCAGAAGACCCTGGTCAACGCCCAGGCCAGCGCCGAGGAGCAGAAGCAGAACGCGAACAAAGAGGCGCAGCTCATCCTCCAGGACGCGGAGCTGAAGGCGCGCCAGATGGTGAACGAGGCGTACACGGAGCGCCAGAGCATCGAGCAGAGCCTGGCCAAGCTGCGGAACAGCGAAGAGGACTTCCGCTTCAAGTTCCAGACGCTGCTGGAGGGGTACCTCCGGCAGCTCAAGGAGACGCCGAAGACCACGGGGCCCGCGGCGACGGACCCGGCCTCGGACTTCGCGCGTCACGCCGAGGCCATCAAGGAGGCCATCGCGAGGGAGTCCGTGCCGGCGGCGCCGCGCGAGGAAGCAGTCGAGCCCGAGCCCGAACCGGCGGCGGTCCCGGAGAGCCGCCGGGCGGCGCCCTACGTCGCCGACGCCGGCGCGGCGCCCGACCTCGGCACGGAACACGCGACCGACGCTCCGGCAGTGGCGCCGGCGAGAGGCCCCGGCGGGGTACAGGCCGGCGTGCCGCCGCGGCACGAGGACGAGCCTGCGCCGGAGACGACGATGACCCAGGCGCCGCGCGCCGAAGCGGACGCCGGCGAGGTCACCGCCGCCGACGCCTCGGACGCGGCGGAAGAGCGCGAGCGGGTCGTGTTCGGCGAGACCGACGATCTGCTCGCCGACGTGGACACCGGGGTGAACGAGAACGAGTTCAAGTGGTGAGACCGGGCCGCTCGCCGAGGCGAGGGGCGGCGTCAGCCTGTCCGTCTGGGTGACGCCCGGCGCGCGACGCAGCGAACTGGGCGGCGTCGCCGACGGCCGCCTGCGCGTACGACTCGCCGCGCCGCCCGTGGAGGGGCGCGCCAACGAGGCGCTGGTGCGCTACCTGGCCGGGGTGCTGGGCGTCCGCCGGGACGACGTGACCGTAGTGGCGGGCGGCCGCTCACGGCGCAAGCTGCTCCACCTCACCGGCGTGACCCTTCCCGAGGCGAGGCGTAGACTCGGCCTCTGAACGAGCAAAGGAGTACCAGCATGGCGAAGCTCGCCTACTGCAAGATCTGCCACGCCACCTACCCGCTCAACATCGTGGTGAGCGACGGTGGCCGCAGCGGCAAGACCAGGGAGCCCACCTGCCCGATGGGGCACACCGACGTCAAGGAAGTGGACAGCGTCACCAAGCCGCGTGGCAAGAAGTAAGCGAGGCTACGCGCTCGCGCTCGTCCTGGCGGCCGCCGTCGTGGTGGCCGACCAGGCGACCAAGTGGGTCGTGCGGCGACAGGCGGGCGACCTGCCCTGGAAGGGCCCCCTGGGCCTGCATCTCGAGGTCGCGTACAACTCCGGCATCTCCTTCAGCCGCTTCGCCGGCGCCGGTGACGTGGTCGTCGTCCTGGTCGGCGCCGTGGCCGTAGGCGTCGCCCTGGCGCTGGTGTTCGCTCCGCCGCGGTACCGGCCTGCTCTCGGGATCGTCCTCGGCGGCGCCGTCGGCAACCTCATCGACCGTCTGCGCTTCGACGGCTCGGTGCTCGACTTCATCGGCTTTTATCAGTGGCCCCAGTTCAATGTGGCCGACGCCGCCATCGTGGCCGGCACGATCCTCGTCGGGGTGCAGGTTGTCTTCGGCCGGCGCGAGTGACGGCGGCGCCTTCTCGGCCGGCCCCGGGGACGAGGGCCGGCGCCTCGACGTGGTGCTCGCCGGCCGCGCCGGCCTGAGCCGGGCCGCCGCGCAGAAGCTCATCGCCGACGGCCGCGTGCTGGTGGGGGGAGAGCCGGCGCGCAAGAAGCACCTGGTGCGCGCCGGCGAGCGGGTCTCGTGGCGGGCGCCGCCGGAGCCGGAGGCGCGCCTGGCGGCGGAAGAGGTGCCGTTCGCGGTCGTCTACGAGGACGACTGGCTGCTCGTGGTCGACAAGCCGGCCGGCGTGGTGGTCCACCCGGCTCCCGGTCACGAGCACGGGACCCTGGCTCAGGGACTGGTGGCGGAAGGGGCGCGGGGCGGGCACGAGTCGCGCCCGGGCATCGTCCACCGGCTCGACAAGGACACGTCCGGCCTGCTCATCGTCGCCCGCCGCGACGACGCCTACCGGGCGCTGGTCGCCTCCATGGAGCGCCGCGACATCCACCGCACCTACGTCGCCCTGCTCAAGGGGGACCTGCCGCAGGACGAGGGCACCATCGACGCGCCCATCGGGCGCCACCTGCGCGACCGCAAGCGCATGTCGCTGCACACCGCCGTCGGCAAGCGGGCGGTGACCCACTTCGACGTGCTCGGCCGCGCCGGCGGGTTCACCCTCACGCGCGTGCGCCTCGAGACGGGACGCACGCACCAGATCCGCGTGCACTTCTCGGCGCTCGGCTACCCCGTGGCCGGCGACGTGCAGTACGGCCGGCCTCCCCGTCCGGACGGGCTGGCCCGGCAGTTCCTGCACGCCGCGCGGCTCGTCTTCCCCCACCCGCAGGACGGGCGGGAGATCAACTGCGCGAGCCCGCTCCCCCCGGATCTCTCCGCGTTCCTGGAGGCGCTGGGCCTGCCGCCGCAGCCCCTCGGCTGAACCCCTCCCGCGGCCGCAACGATTTGCCCCCGCCGGCTCCTTGTCGCCGCCCCCGCGCGCCTGCTACAGTACCTCCCGACCTTTAATCCACGTCCCGAGAGGCGGAAAGGGGGTGCAGCGTTGCCGTACGCCGACAGGTGATCACGGCGGCGCTATTTTTTTATGCCTGATCCCAGACCATCCACGGAGTCGGTCGTCCTCACGGCCGAGCAGATGTCGCGGACCATCACGCGCATCGCGCACGAGATCCTGGAGAAGAACCCCGGCGCCGGGCGGCTCGCCGTGGTGGGCATCCACACACGCGGCGCCTATCTCGGCCGCCGCATCCACAAGCTGCTGTGCGAAGTCGCCGGCAAGGACTACGACTACGGCGACATCGACATCTCCTTCTACCGTGACGACGTCGCCGCGCGCGGCGCCGTCGGCGTCATCCCCAGCACCCCGCAGCCGGTGGTCAAAGACACCCACCTCCCGTTCGACATCGACGACGCCACGGTGATCCTGGTGGACGACGTCCTCTACACCGGACGCACCATCCGCGCCGCCGTCGACGTGCTCTTCGACTACGGCCGGCCGGCCGCCGTGCAGCTCGCGGTCCTCATCGACCGCGGCCACCGCGAGCTCCCCATCCGGCCGGACTACGTCGGCAAGAACCTGCCCACCGCCCCGCGCGAGCGCATCAGCGTGCGGGTGGACGAGTGCGACGGCGTCGACGAGGTGGTCCTCGTGCGCAAGGAGGCCTGACCAATGCCCAAACGAGACCTGATCAGCATCGAGGACCTCTCGCGAGCCGACGTCGAGCTGCTCCTGGACACGGCCGAGAGCTTCCTGCCGGTGCTGGAGCGGGACATCAAGAAGGTCCCGACGCTCCGCGGGCGCACCATCGTCAACCTCTTCTGGGAGGCCTCGACGCGCACCTCGTCCAGCTTCGACCTGGCCGCCAAGCGCCTCTCCGCCGACACCCTGGCGCTCAAGGCCAGCGGCTCGGCGGTGGAGAAGGGCGAGACGCTCAAGGACACGGCGATCACGCTGAGCGCCTACTCACCCGACATCATCGTCATGCGGCACCCGAGCGCCGGCGCCTGCCAGACGCTCTCGGCCAACACCGAGGCGAGCGTCATCAACGCCGGCGACGGCAAGCACCAGCACCCCACGCAGTGCCTGCTCGACCTCTTCAGCATGCGCCAGAACCTCGGCCGCGACCTCAAGGGGCTCAAGGTCTTCATCATCGGCGACATCCTGCACAGCCGCGTCGCGCGCAGCGACATCATGGGCTTCCAGATGCTCGGCATGGAGGTCACGCTGGTGGCGCCGCCCACGCTCATGCCGCGCGGCATCGAGGAGATGGGGGTCAGGGTCGAGTACGACCTCTCCAACCTCAAGGACGCCGACGTCATCTACCTGCTCCGCATCCAGAAGGAACGCATCAAGCCGGGCTCGGCCTACCTGCCGTCACTGCGGGAGTACGCGCAGCTCTGGGGCATCTCGCAGGCGCGGCTCCGGCCCGGACAGCGGGTCATGCACCCCGGCCCCATCAACCGCGGCGTCGAGATCTCCTCGGACATCGCCGACGACGACGAGAACCTGATCGCCCACCAGGTCTTCAGCGGCCTCGCGGTGCGCATGGCGATCCTGTACAGGACCATCGTCGGCTACAGCGACGGTACTGCGGATGGGGAGGTGCTCTGATGGAGCGGACGTGGTGCAAGCCCCTCCCGCCGGCCGAGCTGCTGATCAAGGGCGGCCGCGTCGTCGACCCCGAGTCCGGCGTCGACGCCGTGCGCGACGTGCTCGTCAAGAAGGGCAAGGTCGCCGAGGTCGGCAACGACCTCAAGGCCGGCAAGAACTCGCGCGTGGTCGACGCCACGGGCATGCTCGTCCTGCCCGGGTTCGTCGACCTGCACGCGCACTTCCGCACGCCGGGTCGCGAGGACGAGGAGGACATCGCGACCGCCTCGGCCGCCGCCGCCGCGGGCGGCTACGTGGCCGCCTTCGGCATGGCCAACACCGACCCGGTGGTGGACAACGCCGGCCTCTTCAAGGGTCTCGTCCAGGAGGCCGGCCGCGACGCGCTCGTCCCGGTCGGGTTCTTCGCCGCCGTCACCAAGGGCCTCGAGGGCCAGGAGCTCACCGAGATGGGCGAGCTCGGCGCCGCCGGCGCCGTCGGCTTCAGCGACGACGGGCAGCCGCTGCCCAACGCCGCCATCACGCGGCGCGCGCTGCAGTACGTCAAGGTGAGCAAGCGCTTCGTCGCCATCCACGCCCAGGACGCCTCGCTCTTCAAGGGCGGGCAGATGCACGAGGGCCCGGCGTCGGCCCGCCTCGGCCTCACCGGCATCCCGGACCTGTGCGAGAGCCTCGACGTCGCACGCACGCTCGACATCGCCGCCTACGAAGACGCCGACCTGCACGTGTGCCACGTCAGCACGGCGAAGTCGCTGGCGGCCATCGCCCGCGCCAGGGAGGCCGGCGTCCGCGTCACCTCGGAGGCCACGCCGCACCACCTCACGCTCACCGACGAGTGCGTCGCCTCGCTCGACCCCAACCTCAAGATGAACCCGCCGCTGCGCGCCGAGAGCGACCGCAAGGCGCTCGTCGAGGCGCTCAGGAGCGGCCTGGTCGACTGCGTGGCGACCGACCACGCGCCCCACGCCATCGAAGAGAAGGACGTGCCGTACGAGGAGGCGGTGTTCGGCTGCGTCGGCCTGGAGACCGCCTTCACCGTGCTCCACGCGGGCCTCGTCGAGTCCGGCGAGCTGGACCTGGCCACGCTCGTCACCCGCATGAGCGGCGCTCCGGCGCGCATCGCCGGCCTGGCCGCGCCTTCCGTCGCGGCAGGCGCCGTCGCCGATCTCTGCGTCGTCGACCCGGCGGCCGTGTGGACGGTCACGCCGGAGACCCTGCAGTCGCGCTCCTGGAACTCCCCCTGGCTGGGGCAGGAGCTCACCGGCAAGGTCCGCCTCACGGTGGCCGCCGGCCGCGTCGCCTGGGACGACCTTGCCTAGTCCGGCGGTCATCGTGCTCGAAGACGGCCGCGTCTTCTCCGGCGAGGCGCTCGCCGGTTCGGGCTCCGTGGGTGGCGAGATCGTGTTCAACACGAGCATGAGCGGCTACCAGGAGATCGCCACCGACCCGTCCTACTGCGGCCAGCTCGTCACCTACACCTTCCCGATGAACGGCAACTACGGGGCCGACGCCGACCGGGACGAGTCCGGCAAGGCGCACGCGCGCGCCATCATCGCCAGGGAGCTCACCAACTATCGCTTCAACCGCTCCTCACGGCAGACGTGGCTCGACTGGCTCGCCGAGCACGGGGTGCTGGCCGTCACCGGCGTCGACACGCGCGCCCTCACCCGGCACATCCGCGAGAAGGGCGCGCTGCGCGCCGTGGTCAGCACGGAGGTCGCCGACGTCAAGCACCTGCGCAAGGCCGCCCAGGGCCTGCCCGCCATGGGCGGCCTCGACCTCGCCAGGGTCGTCAGCTGCGAGAAGACCTACGAGGCGCCGGCCGCCGCAAGGAGCGCCGGCGCCGGACTTGCACGTCGTGGCCTACGACTACGGCATCAAGCGCTCCATGCTCGGCCACCTCGCGGACTGCGGGTTCCGGGTCACCGTGGTGCCCGCCGGCACGAGCGCGCAGAAGGTCCTCAAGATGGAGCCCGACGGCGTGTTCCTCAGCAACGGGCCCGGCGACCCGGCGGCCGTCACCTACGGCGTCAAGGCGATCGAGCGCCTGCTCGGCAAGGTGCCCATCTTCGGCATCTGCCTGGGGCACCAGCTCCTGGCGCAGGCGCTCGGCCTCAGGACCTTCAAGCTCAAGTTCGGCCACCGGGGCGCCAACCACCCGGTCAAGGACCTGCGCACCGGCGTCATCGAGATCACCGCGCAGAACCACGGCTTCGCGGTCAGGGACGAGAAGGTGGCAGGCGCCGAGGTCACCCACCTCAACCTCAACGACGGCACCGTGGAGGGCGTCGCCTCACCCGAGCGCTACGCCTTCTCCGTGCAGTACCACCCCGAGTCCACGCCGGGGCCGCACGACTCGCTGTACCTGTTCGAGCGTTTCCGTGAAGAGATCGACCGCTTCAAGCGGGGAGGGGTGGCCTGATGCCGCGCCGCGACGACCTCCACAAGATCCTCATCATCGGCTCCGGCCCCATCGTCATCGGGCAGGCCTGCGAGTTCGACTACTCCGGCACGCAGGCCTGCAAGGTCCTGCTCGACGAGGGCTACGAGGTGGTGCTGGTCAACAGCAACCCGGCGACGATCATGACCGACCCGGCGTTCGCGACGCGCACCTACATCGAGCCGCTCGACCTCGCCACGCTCACGCGCATCATCGAGGTCGAGCGTCCCGACGCCCTGCTGCCCACGCTCGGCGGGCAGACGGCGCTCAACCTGGCGATGGAGCTCAAGAGCGCCGGGGTGCTCGACCTCTGGGAGGTCGAGATGATCGGCGCCGACGAGAAGGCCATCCACCGCGCCGAGGACCGCCTCGAGTTCCGCACGGCCATGGACGAGATCGGCCTGCGCACGCCGCGCAGCCTGCTGGCCGAGACCATGGAAGAGGCCGAGGCCGCCCGCGAAGAGCTCGGCCTCCCGCTCGTCGTCCGCCCGGCGTACACGCTCGGCGGCTCGGGCGGCGGCATCGCGTACGACGCCGGGAGCTTCCGCCGCATCTGCGAGCAGGGCCTGGCGCTCAGCCCCATCTCCCAGGTCCTGCTCGAGGAGTCGGTGGTGGGCTGGCACGAGTTCGAGCTCGAGGTCATGCGCGACCGCGCGGACAACGTGGTCATCATCTGCTCCATCGAGAACATCGACCCGATGGGGGTGCACACCGGCGACAGTGTCACCGTGGCGCCGGCGCTCACGCTCACCGACGCGCAGTACCAGGAGCTCCGTGACGCCTCCAAGGCCATCATCCGCAAGATCGGCGTCGACACCGGCGGCAGCAACTGCCAGTTCGCGGTCAACCCGGAGACCGGCGAGGTCGTCGTCATCGAGATGAACCCGCGCGTCTCGCGCAGCTCGGCCCTGGCGTCCAAGGCCACCGGCTTCCCCATCGCCAAGATCGCCGCCCGCCTGGCGGTGGGCTACACGCTCGACGAGATCGACAACGACATCACGCGCAAGACCCCCGCCTGCTTCGAGCCCACTCTCGACTACGTGGTCGTGAAGATGCCGCGCTGGGCGTTCGAGAAGTTCCCGCTCTCCGACAAGGAGCTCACCACGCACATGAAGAGCGTGGGGGAGGCCATGGCCATCGGGCGTACCTTCAAGGAGGCGTTCCAGAAGGCCCTGCGCTCGAGGGAGCTCGACAGCCCGGCGGACCTGCCGACGTCGCCCCAGGACCTGCGCAAGGCGCTCTCCATCCCCACGGCGGAGCGGTACGAGCTCGTGCTGCAGGCGTTCCGCCAGAAGATGAGCGTGGACGAAGTGCACGAGCTCACCCACATCTCGCCCTTCTTCCTCAGCGAGCTCGCCGACATCGCCGAGCTCGAGAAGCAGGTCCGCGAGGCGCCGCGCCTCACGCCGGAGACGCTGCGGCGCATGAAGCGCTACGGCTTCAGCGACAGGCGCCTCGGCGAGCTCACCGGGCGCGGCGAGCGCGAGGTGCGCGCGCTGCGCATCGAGCACGACGTCCTGCCGGTGTACAAGGCGGTGGACACCTGCGCGGCCGAGTTCGAGGCCGAGACCCCGTACTTCTACTCCACCTACGAGGAGGAGAACGAGGCCGTGCCGGGCGACAAGGAACGCGTGGTCATCCTCGGCTCGGGGCCCAACCGCATCGGCCAGGGCATCGAGTTCGACTACTGCTGCGTGCACGCCGCCCTCACCGCCCGCGAGGAGGGCTACGAGGCGGTCATGGTCAACTGCAACCCGGAGACGGTGAGCACCGACTACGACATCTCCGACCGCCTGTACTTCGAGCCGCTCACCTTCGAGGACGTCGCCAACATCGTCGCCAACGAGCGGCCCAAGGGCGTCATCGTGCAGTTCGGCGGCCAGACGCCGCTCAAGATCGCCGGGCAGCTCGCCGAAGCCGGCATCCCCATCCTCGGGACGCCGCAGGAGTCCATCGACCTCGCGGAGGACCGCGGGCGGTTCGGCGGTCTGCTCGAGGAGCTGGGCGTCCACTGCCCCGACTACGGCCTGGCCTCGACTGCCGAGCAGGCGGCGGAGGTCGCCGCCCGCGTCGGCTACCCGCTGCTCGTGCGGCCCTCCTACGTGCTCGGCGGCCGGGCCATGCAGATCGTCTACCGTCCGCAGGAGCTCGAGCACTACATGAGCACGGCCGTCAGCGTCAGCCCGGAGCACCCCGTGCTCATCGACAAGTTCCTCGAGGACGCCATCGAAGTGGACGTGGACGCCGTCTGCGACGGCGAGGACGTCTACATCGGCGCCGTCATGCAGCACGTCGAGGAGGCCGGGGTGCACTCCGGCGACTCTGCGTGCGTCATCCCCTCCATCTCACTGGGCGAAGGAACGCTCGAACAGGTGCGCAAGCAGACCAGGGCTCTCGCGCTCGGCCTCGGGGTGCTCGGCCTCATCAACGTGCAGTTCGCCTACCAGAGCTACCAGCTGTACGTGCTCGAGGTGAACCCGCGCGGGTCGCGCACGGTGCCGTTCGTCAGCAAGGCGACCGGCGTGCCCATGGCCCAGATAGCCACGCGCGTCATCCTCGGCGAGAAGCTGAAGGCCATGGGTCTCGAGCGCCGCGTACCCGAGTACGTGAGCGTCAAGGAGGCGGTGCTGCCGTTCAGCCGGTTCCCGGGCACCGACACCCAGCTCGGGCCGGAGATGAAGTCCACCGGCGAGGTCATGGGCATCGCCGAGGCGTTCCCGGCGGCGTTCGGCAAGGCCGCGGCCGCCGCCGGCATGCCGCTGCCGACCGAGGGTGACGTGTTCCTCTCGGTCTGCGACAGCGACAAGTCGGCGGCCACCATCCTCGCGCAGCGCCTCACCATGCTCGGGTTCACCATCTACGCCACGCGGGGGACGGCCACCGCGCTCACCAGCCTCGGCATCCCCGTCAACGTGGTGAACAAGGTGTTCCAGGGCGAGCCCAACGTCGTGAACCTCATCGAGAGCGGGCAGATCGGGCTCGTCATCAACACACCGTTCGGCCGTGGCGCCCGCGCCGACGGCTACGAGATCCGCACCACCGCGCTGCGCAAGGGCATCGCGTCCATCACCACCCTCGCCGGCGCGTCGGCCGCCGTGTCCGCCATCGAGGCGGCCAAACGGCCGAAGGTGCAGGTACACTGTCTGCAGGACCTGCACGCGGTCGTGGACGGTTCATGAGCGCCGAAGCTGCACATTCGCACGAAGACCACGCCCAGTGGGCGGAGACGTCCCACTGCCGGGTGGCCTCCGTGCGGCACTTCGGCTCCTTCGCGGCGGTCGAGCTCATCGCCCCCAAGGTGGCGCGCAGGGCGGCCCCCGGGCAGTTCGTCATGGTCACCGTGCCCGGAGGCGGGTTCCTGCTGCGGCGGCCGATCTCCCTGTTCGCGGTGCACGGCGACCGCGTGAGCCTGCTCGTCGAGGCGCGCGGCGACGGCACGGACCGGCTGACCCGCCTCGACGTCGGTGACGGGGTCGACCTCGCCGGGCCGCTCGGCAGCGCGTTCCCCGTGCAAGGGGTCACCAACGCGCTGCTCGTCGGCGGCGGCATCGGCTGCGCGCCGCTGCAGTGCCTGGCCGACGCCCTGGCCGCGGAGGGGGCGCAGGTCACCGCGGCCTTCGGCTTCCGCGACTTCCGCTCCGCTCGCGCCGCGGGCGCGTTCAGCATCGACCGCCTCTGGGTCGCCAGCGAAGACGGCAGCGTGGGCAGGGCCGGCACGGTCCTGCACCTGCTGGCGGCCCTGGACGTCGCGCCCGGCACCACCGTGTACGCCTGCGGCCCCAACCCGATGATCGCGGCGGTCCAGCAGTGGACCTTCCACGAGGGTCTGCGCGGCTACGTCTCGCTCGAGGCGCACATGGCCTGCGGGACCGGCTCCTGCCACGGGTGCGTCGTCGACACGGCGCGCGGCAAGCTCCGCGTGTGCAGCGAGGGGCCGGTGTTCCGGCTGGACGAGGTCACGCCGTAGTGGCCGCCGACCTCTCCGTGCGGCTCGGGCCCGTCGCGCTCGCGCACCCGCTGGTCGACGCGTCCGGCACGTTCGACCTGCTCGAGTACGCAGCGCGCTACGACGGCGACTACTTCGCCGACTTCCCGTATGCGGCCTACGTGCCCAAGACCGTGACCCCGGACGCGCGCACGGGCAACCCGCCGCCGCGCGTCACCGAGACCCCGGCCGGCATGATCAACGCCATCGGCCTCGAGAATCCCGGCATCCACGCCTGGATCGCGCGGCTGCCCGAGTGGGCCGCCCTCGCGCAGCCCGTGATCGTCAGCGTCGGCGGCAACGAGCCGGAGCAGTATGCCGCGGTGGTGCGCGCGCTCGAGCAGCACCTGGCGGCGGCGCCCGCCGGCGAGACCCCGCGCGTCGAGGGGTACGAGCTCAACATCTCGTGCCCCAACGTCTCCAGCGGGCTGCAGATAGGCGCCGACCCGGTCGCGACGCGCGAGGTGCTGGCGGCCTGCCGCGAGACCACCTCGCGCTTCCTGCTCGCCAAGCTCACGCCGAACGTGCGCGACGTCACCGAGATCGGGGGCGCCGCGCTCGAGGCCGGCGCCGACGGCCTCTCCCTCGTCAACACCTTCAAGGCGCTGGTCCTCGACCGCCAGACGCTCAAGCCGTTCCTCGGCAACCGCACGGGCGGTCTCTGCGGGCCGGCGATCAAGCCCATCGCCCTGCGCATGGTCGCGGAGGTGGCGCAGGCGTTCCCCGACACGCCGCTGGTCGGCATGGGCGGCGTGATGACCGGCCAGGACGCGCTCGAGTTCATCGCCTGCGGCGCGACGGCCGTGGCGGTGGGCGCCGCCAACTTCACCGCGTTCGAGGCGCCCGCGCGCATCCTCCGGGAGCTCCGTGACGAACTCGAGGCGCACGGGTTCGCCTCGGCCGCCGAGGCGCGGGGCGCGGCGCTGCGCGTCTGAGCGCCCCTGCCCAGGCGCGCGTCGGGTAAAACGCCAGCGTAGAAGATGGTTTTTGGCGGCCGGGGTCTGTTGAACTGGCCGCGTGACATCACATATACTCTCGCCCGATGTCCGCGTCCTCCGCCAAGCAGTCCAACACGGCCCCGGCCCGCTCTCTGGGGCAGCGCATGGACGCGCTGGGCAAGGCCAACGAGGTCCGCAGTCGCCGCGCGGAGCTCAAGGCCGACCTCAAGCACGGTCACGTGAGCATCAACGAGATCCTCGCCGCGCCGCCCGAGTACCTGCTCACCGCCAAGGTGGCGGACCTGCTCATGGCCGCTCCCAAGTGCGGCCGCGTCAAGTCCGCGCGCATCATGGAGCAGTGCCGGATCAGCCCGAGCAAGACGATCGGTGGTCTCTCGGAGCGCCAGCGGCACGAACTGCTCGCCTACTTCGGAGGCTGAGCCATCCCGGCGGTGTTCGTCATCTCGGGGCCCTCGGGCGCCGGGAAGGGTACCGTCATCGCCCTCGTCCGCCAGCGGCTCGACCACGTGGTGACGTCGGTGTCGGCGACCACCCGCGCGCCACGGCCCGGCGAGGCGGACGGCCGGGAGTACCACTTCCTCGACGAGCAGGGGTTCCGCGCGGCCGCGGCGGCGGGGGACTTCCTGGAATGGGTAGAGTACAGTGGGAACCTGTACGGGACGCTCCGCAGCGAAGTGGAGCGCAAGGTCGCGGCCGGCAACGACGTGATCCTCGAGATCGAGCTCATCGGCGCACGCGCCGTGCGCGAGGCTCTTCCCGAGGCCGTCTCGGTGTTCATCGCGCCGCCGAGCATGGCCGACCTCGCGGAGCGGCTTCGCGGCCGCGGCACGGAGACCGCCGCGGCGATCGCGAAGCGGCTGCACAGGGCGGAGGCCGAGGTCGCCGCCGCAGAGGAGTTCGACTACGTCGTCGTGAACGACGATGCCGGACGCGCCGCCGGTGAGGTGGCCGCCATCATCGAAGCACAGAGGAAGGAACACTAAGTGGACAAGCCCCGCATCGACGAGCTGCTCCCGCACGCGGACGGCTCGCGCTACGAGCTCGTGATGATCGCCGCCAAGCGCGCGCGGCAGATCAACAACTACTACCACAGCCTCGGCGAGAACACGCTCGGGCTCGAGGAGCTCACGCCGCCGCTCATCACCACGCGCAGCACGAACCTCCTCACCATCGCCTTCGAGGAGATCGTGGACAACAAGATCGACCACGAGTCGCCCGACTGATCTCCGCGTCGGACGTACCGACCCGGCCGTGAGCGAAGTCCCCACCCGGCACCCCGCCCGTACCGTGCTCGTCGGTGTCACGGGCGGCATCGCCATCTACAAGGCGGTCGAACTCGTGCGGGGCCTCGTCAAGGACGGCTTCCAGCCCCTGGTCGTGACCACCGAGGCCGCCCAGCGCTTCGTCATGCCGCTCACGTTCGCGGCCGTCTCGCAGGCGCCCGTGCTGGACGACCAGAGCGCCTGGCAGGCGAGCGGCGGCTGGTTCCAGCACATCGAGGCGGCCCGGCAGGCGAGCGTGATGGTGGTGGCCCCGGCCACCGCGAACACGCTCGCCAAGATGGCCGCCGGCATGGCGGACAACCTGCTCACGGCCACCTATCTCGCCTTCCGCGGTCCCGTCATCGTCGCGCCCACGATGAACTGGGCGATGCACGAGCATGCGGCCACGCAGGAGAACCTGCGCGTACTCGCGGAGCGTGGGGTGGAGGTGCTGCCCAGCGAGAGCGGTGAGCTGGCCTGCGGCGAAGAAGGGTCGGGGCGCATGGCCTCTCCGGAGGCGATCCGCACGGCCGTGCGCCGGGCGCTCGCGACCTCCGCCTCCGGGCCGCTCGCCGGCAAGAAGGTCGTGGTCACGTCCGGCGGCACGCGCGAACGCATCGACGCCGTGCGCTTCATCGGCAACCGCTCGAGCGGCAAGATGGGCCGCGCCGTGGCCGACGAGGCGTACCTGCGCGGCGCCCGGGTCACGCTGGTCACCACCCAGGCCGGCGAGGCCGCGGCGTACGACGTGGTACGCGTGGAGAGCGCCGCCGAGATGGCCACGGCCGTCGCCGAGGCCGTCCGCGACGCCGACGTGCTCGTCATGGCCGCGGCGGTCGCCGACTTCCGCCCGCGGGACGAGGCGGACGGAAAGATCGAACGCGGCGACCGCGAGACGCTCACGCTCGACCTCGTGCGCACCGTGGACGTGCTCGCGTCCAGCGCCCGCCCCGGGCTCTTCCGCGTCGGCTTCGCCGCGGAGGCCGGCCCGCGCCTCGACCGCGCCCGGGCCAAGAAGGCCGCCAAGGGCGTCGACCTGCTGGTCTTCAACGACATCCTCGCCGAGGGCGTCGGCATCGGCTCGGACGAGAACGAGATCACCATCCTCACGCCTCACGGCGAGGTGTTCGTGCCGCGCACGAGCAAGACGGCCTGCGCGGCCGCCATCGCCGACACCATCGAACAGGGGTTGCCGCGGTGACGATCGAACGCACACAGGTACTGGCCGAGGTCGAGTCTCGCGTCGCCAACGAGAACCTGCGACGGCACATGCTGGCCACCGAGGCCATCATGCGCGCGCTCGCCGCGCGGTTCGGCGAGGACGCTGACGTCTGGGGCCTGGCGGGCCTCGGGCACGACCTCGACACCGAAGAGACCGAGACCGAGGTCGCCCGCCACGGCGCCGTGGCGGCCGAGACGCTGCGCCGCCTCGGGCTCCCCGAGGAGGCCGTGCACGCCGTGGCGGCGCACAACCCGGAGACGGGCGTGGAGGCGAGCGGACGCATGGACGTCGCCCTGACGGTCGCGGACCAGCTCAGCGGCCTCATCACCGCGGCTGCGCTCGTGCGCCCGGAGAAGGACCTGGCCGGCGTCAAGGTCAAGTCGGTGCGCAAGCGGTACCGCGAGGGCGCGTTCGCGCGCGGGGTCGACCGGGAGTCGATCGCCCGCTGTGAAGAGATCGGCCTCGACCTGGACGAGTGCTTCGCCCTCGGGCTCGAGGCCATGCAGGCCGTCGCGCCCGACCTCGGCCTCTGAGAGCGCCCGTGGAGTCAGCCGAGCGCCGCGCCCCCGAGTTCAACGAGAGCAGCGAGGCCTACTCGCTGTTCCGCCGGGGGGTGGAATTCCTCGGCGACGGCCACCCCGCGCAGGCGGCCATCTCTCTGAGCCGGGCCCTGCGCCTGGAGCCCGAGCGCAATTCCATCCGCGAGACGCTCGGCCGCGCCGAGTTCGCGCTGGGGAGGTACGAGCGTGCGGCCCAGCTGTTCGGGGAGGTGGTCGCGAGCGCGCCCGACAACGACTACGCCCACTACGCGCTCGCGCGCTGCCTGCGCCTGCTGGGGCGTCGGGAGGAGGCGCGGGGGCACCTGCGGCTGGCCCGCGCCCTGCACCCGCGCTGCGAGACCTACCGCAAGCCGCTCGACGGCGTCGACTGACGCGTGCCGGCCGCGCTGAGCCACCGTCGCCGGCGGCTCAGCCGGGCGGCGAGGGCGGCTGCGGCCCCTGAGTCTCCTCTCGCGGCGGGAAGACCGGCGCGGGGGGCGGCACCGGGTCCGCAGGCGCTCCGCCGGGCGCCGTACTCGTGAGCGCGTGGACGGGGAGTCCTTCGGGGCCTCGCGGTCGCTGCGCCAGAGCCTCCGGCCCCACGTGCGCCATGTCGAGCAGCACCTTGATGCGCTGGGCGATGGGCGGGTGCGTGTCGAACGCCCCCGTGACCTCCTTCGCCTTCTTGAGCGGATTGGCGATGTAGAGGTGCGCCGTCGCCCGGTTGGCGTGCCGCAGCTTGACCGGGTCGGCGGCGATGTCGTTGAGCGCACGGGCGAGCCCGAGCGGGTTCCGCGTGAGCTCCACCGCCGAGGCGTCCGCGAGATACTCGCGTCTGCGCGACACCGCGAACTGGACCGCGTAGGCGGCCAGAGGCGCGAGGATCGCGAGCACGAGCGCCACGATCATGAAGATGGCCTGCCCCTGGTCGCCGCCGGAGTTGCCGCCGCCGCGGCGGCGGCCCATGCCGCCCCAGAAGCTCCAGCGCAGGAAGAAGTCGGCGATGAGCGCGATCATGCCCACCAGGATGCCGACCAGCGTCTCGAAGCGGATGTCGTAGTTGCGGATGTGCGACATCTCGTGGGCGATCACGCCCTGGAGCTCCTCGCGGTCGAGCCGGTCCAGCAGGCCGCGGGTGACGGCGACCGAAGCGTGCTGCGGGTCGCGGCCGGTGGCCAGGGCGTTGGAGGACCCCTCGTCGAGCACGTACACCGCCGGCACCTGCGGCAGGCCGGCGGCGATCGTCATCTCCTCGACGATGTTGTAGAGCTGCGGCTCGTCGGCGTGGGTGACGCGGCGGGCGCCGCTCACCGCGAGGATCATCTTGTCGCCGCTGTAGTAGCCGATGATGCTCCACACGATGGCGGCGACGCCGAACACGCCGAGCAGCCCGATGCCGCCCGAGGAGCCGCCCATCGTCGCGTAGCCGATGGCGAACCCCAGCATGGCGAGGATCGCGACGACCGTGCCGGCGAGCAGCCAGGAGGCTCGCCGGTTGCGTGCGATCTGTTCGTACATGCGACCCTGCCGCCCCGCGCCGAGCTTACCTGAGGTCGACGGCGGGCACCGCGCGGTCGCTCTCCGGCGCCTCGAAGAACTGCCGGGTGGTGAAGTTGAACATCCCGGCGATGAGGTTGGACGGGAACATCTGGATCTTGTTGTTGTAGGTGAGCACGCTGTCGTTGTAGAACTGCCGCGCGAAGGCGATCTTGTTCTCCGTCGACGTGAGCTCCTCCTGGAGCTGCATGACGTTCTGGTTGGCCTTGAGGTCCGGGTAGTTCTCGGCCACCGCGAAGAGGCTCTTGAGCGTGCCGGTGAGCACGTTCTCGGCCTCGGCCTGGGCCTGCGGTCCCTGGTTGCCGGCGTCGATGGCCGCCGCGCGCGCCCTGGTGACGGCGGTGAGCGTCTCCTGCTCGTAGGCCATGTAGTCCTTGACCGACTCGACCAGGTTGGGGATGAGGTCGTGCCGGCGCTTGAGCTGCACCTCGATCTGGCTCCACGAGTTGTCGACCTGGTTGCGGCGCTTGACGAGCCCGTTGTACATGCCGGCCAGTATGGCCACGATCGCGACCACGATGACGATGAGGACGATGACGGCGATCAAGCGGCGCTCCTTTCGTTCGTTCCCTGCTACGTGCGTAGTGTACGCCACCGGGGGGAACTCACCGGCTGTGCGTGTGACACGGCGGCACGCCTTCACTATCCTAGGTTCCCATGAAGACGCGTACCCGAGACATCATCTTCCTGGCCGCCGGCCTCGCCGTGCTGCTGGCCGCCGTGATCGGCGGCTACTCGGTCGTGCGCGCCCGGGCCGCCGGTTCGGGCGCGCCGCAGTCGCTGGCGCCGGTGCCGTCACCCACGCCGGCGCCCTCCGGCGCGCCGTCCGCCCCGCAGTACGAGCGCTGGACCGTCGGCAAGGCCGTCGGGCCGGTGGTCGTCTACACGCAGCCGGACACGTCGGCGCCGGTCAAGACCAGACTCGGCAAGGTCAATCAGAACGGCTACCCCACGCTCGTGCTCGTCGACAAGACGAAGGAGGTCGGCGGGAGGGTCTGGTACAAGGTCTGGATCGCCATGCGCCCCAACGGGAGTCGTGGCTGGGTCCCTGAAGACAAGCTCGCCTTCTACACCACGTCCGCCAAGATCACCATCGACCTGTCCGAGCGCAAGCTCAGTGTGCAGCGCCGGGGCGAGGTCATCGGCACGTACAGCGTGGCGGTCGGGCGGCCCGGCCTCAGCACCCCCACCGGCTTCTACTTCATCAACCAGAAGCTCAAGCCGCCCGCGCCGGGCGGGGCCTACGGCGCGCTGGCGATCGGCATCAGCGCGTTCCAGCCCAAGCTGGCCTACTGGGAGCAGGGCGGGCCGGTCGCGATCCACGGCACCAACGAGCCGTGGCTCATCGGCAAGGCGATCAGCCACGGCTGCGTGCGCATGCACGACAAGGACGTGCTCGAGGTGAGCAGGGCGGTCCCGGCGGGCAGCCCCGTCGAGATCGTCAAGTAGCGGGGCTCACCAGTACTCGCCCTGGTGCAGGGCCATGTCGTGCGCCTTGCACTTGGGGCACGTGTACGAGGCGGCCTTCTCGAGGAAGAAGAGCTCACTCCCGCAGATCACGCAGCGGAACTCGTCCACGTGGATGTCGGCGCCGGTCATGTCGACCTCGGCGATGATGCCGCACTCCACGCAGTAGGAGGGCATGAAGCGCTGGCGCGGGTCGTAGACGCTGACCCCCCAGCGGATCCGGTCCGCCGTGTAGCCACACTGGCGGCACTCGAACGTCGTGTACTCTCCCATCGCCTCGCCCTCTCGCCGGATCTCAGAGTCCACGTTCACTATCGGCAGGACAGGCTGGAGCGTGAGGGTCCGCTTCCTTGTACGCCTCGCGAGCCCGGTGCTATACTGTCTCGAGCAAGCGAACACCACGAGGCGGCACTTCTGCGTGAAAGTCGGTGGCAACCGACTTTTCTCGTGTCAGGGGTCGTAATGAGGGAGAAGAGAGAGGAACTGGAGAAGGAGATCGAGACCGCGCTCGCCGAGCACTTCCCCGACGTCGAACTCGTCGATCTGGAGGTGCGCGGACGGGCGACGCCGACCCTCACGCTGTTCATCGACCGCCCCGGCGGGGTCGACATCGACCTCTGCGCGGCAGTCAGTCTGGCGCTCGAGGATCTGCGTGAGCGCTACGCGCTCGAGGTCTCGTCCCCTGGCCTGGACAGGAGGCTCCGCAAGCCGGAGCACTTCGCCGCCCAGGTCGGCCGCGAGGTGGCCGTCCAGATGGCCGATCCTGTCGACGGCCGCCGCAACTTCCGCGGCGTGCTGGCGGCGGCCGGTCCCGATTCCATCACCCTCACGCTCGAGGGCGGGGCGGCGGTCACGCTGCCACTGGCCGGCCTCGGCAAGGCGCACGTGGTCCACAACTACGAGACAGATGCAAAACGACGGAGGCCATCGTGAGTAGAGAGATCATCGAGGCTCTGCGCCAGATCGAGAGCGAGAAGGGCATCGCCTTCGAGGCGCTCGTCGAGGCTCTCGAGGACGCACTCCTGTCCGCCTACAAGAAGTCGCCCGACGCGGCGGAGTACGCCACGGTCGAGATCGACACGGAGACCGGCGACATGCGGGTCTACCAGCTCGTCTTCCCGGAGCACATCGACACCGAGGCCCTCAAGGTCCACGACGAGGAGACCGGTGAAGAGGTCGGGCTCGACCTCAGCGGTGTCGACATGAGCGAGGTCGAGCGCATCGAGGTCACGCCCGACGACTTCGGCCGCATCGCCGCGATGACCGCGAAGCAGGTCATCCTCCAGCGCATCCGCGAGGCGGAGCGGGACCTCATGTACGAGGAGTACATCGACCGCGTCGGCGAGCTCGTCACCGGCATCGTGCAGCAGAGCGACCCGCGCCACAACACGCTGGTCGAGCTGGGGCGCGTGGAGGCGGAGCTGCCGCGCGGCGAGCAGATCGAGACCGAGCACTACGAGCACGGCGCGCGCATCAAGGCCGTGATCATGCGCGTGGAGGAGTCGGCCAAGGGCCCGCAGGTCAAGCTCTCGCGCCGCAGCGAGGAGCTCGTGCGCAAGCTGTTCGAGCTCGAGGTACCGGAGATCGCCGACGGCCTGGTGGAGATCCGCCAGGTGGCCCGCGAGACCGGCTACCGCGGCCGCGACGGCAAGCCCGTGCCCGGCCGCTGCAAGATCGCCGTGGTGTCGCACGCCGACGGCGTCGACCCGGTCGGCGCCTGCGTGGGCCCGCGCGGCTCGCGCGTGCGCATGGTGGTCAGCGAGCTGCGCGGCGAGCGCATCGACATCATCCCGTACAACGAGGACGCCGCGCGTTTCGTCGCCAAGGCGCTCTCGCCGGCGCGCGTGCGCGAGGTCATCGTCGACGACGACGAGAAGACGGCCACGATCATCGTCCCCGACGACCAGCTGTCGCTCGCCATCGGCAAGGAGGGCCAGAACGCCCGCCTCGCCAGCAAGCTCACCGGCTGGCGCATCGACATCAAGAGCCAGCAGCAGATGGCCGAGGCCGAGAACAGCCTCGAGTTCAGCGAGGACGACGGCGTCGACGGCCAGTGCATGGCCATCGGGCGCAGCGGCAAGCGTTGCCCCAACCAGGCCGAGCCGGGCTCCAAGTTCTGCAGCATCCACGCCGACTACGTGCCGGCGGAGCGGGGCGCCGCGACGCAGAAACCCGCCGAGGTCGCGACGGACGAGGTCGCGGAGGCCGGCGAGGAGTGATCGTCGTGGCGACGCCCGAGAGGACGTGCGTCGGCTGTCGCCGCAGGCGTGGCCAGAGTGAGCTCGTGAGGCTCGTGCAAGATCAGGGGCGTGTCGTAGAGGCGCGCCCGGGCGCTCCCGGCAGGAGCGCGTACCTGTGTCCAGAACAGACGTGTCTGGAGACCGCGGAGAAGAGGCGTGCGTTCTCGCGTGCCTTCCGCGCTCCGGTCACTCTCGATCCCGGCGTGCGTGAAGCATTCGCGGCGCGCGGGAAGACGAAAGGCGGTGAGGTGAATGGCGAAACGTAAAGTCTCGGACATCGCGACCCAGAGAAAGACCAGCGTCGACGATGTGCTCGCCCACCTCAAGAAGGCGGGCATCGAAGTCGTCGACGGCGAGGTCAACGTCGACGACGAGGCCATCGAGAAGGCGTACACGGCGACCGGCGGCGCGGTACGGCGGCGCTCGGGCGGAGGCCCGGCCGGCAAGAAGCGCCGCGTCATCATCGACGCGGGCGCGTCGCGGCGTGGCGGCGGCCCTGGCGACCGGCGGCGCGGCCGCGGTCGTGGTCGAGGCCGCGAGCGTGAGGAGCAGCAGACGGCCCCGGTCGTGCCGACCGGCCTGGTCAAGGTCCCCTCGGGTTCCTCGGTCAAGGACGTCTCGCAACTCCTCGGGGTGACGACCTCCGACATCATCAAGGCCCTCATGGGCTACGGCGAGATGGTCACCATCACGCAGACGCTGAGCGACGAGGCCATCGAGGTGCTGGCCACCGACTTCGCCCGCGAGGTCGAGATCACGCACGCGGCCGACGAAGAGGCCGAGCTCGAGAAGGAAGCCGTGGACGCGCCCGAGGACCTCGAGCCGAGGGCGTCCGTCATCACCGTCATGGGCCACGTCGACCACGGCAAGACCAGCCTGCTCGACGCCATCCGCGAGACCGAGGTGGCGGCCGGGGAGGCCGGCGGCATCACGCAGCACATCGGCGCGTACCAGGTCAAGCACAACGGCCAGCTCGTCACCTTCATCGACACGCCGGGCCACGCCGCGTTCACCGCCATGCGCGCCCGCGGCGCCAAGGTCACCGACATCGCGGCCATCGTGGTGGCGGCCGACGACGGCGTCATGCCCCAGACCGTGGAGGCCATCGACCACGCCAAGGCCGCCGGCGTGCCCATCGTCATCGTGGTCAACAAGATCGACAAGCCCGACGCCAACATCGAGCGCATCAAGCAGCAGCTCGCCGAGCACGGCATCGTGCCGGAGGACTGGGGCGGGGACAACGTGTTCGTCGAGGCGAGCGCCAAGAAGCGTATCGGGCTCGACAACTTCCTCGACATGCTGCTCCTGGTGGCGGAGGTCGCCGATCTCAAGGCCAACCCGAACGCGCCCGCCAGCGGGTTCGTCATCGAGTCCAAGATCGACCCGGGCCGCGGCGTCGTCGCGACGATCCTGGTCAACCGCGGCACGCTGCGCGTGGGCGACGCCATCGTCGCCGGTGAGGCCAGCGGCAAGGTCCGCGCCATGCGCGACTTCCGCGGCGAGCCGCTCCAGGAGGGCGGCCCCTCCACGCCGGTCGAGATCATCGGCTTCGACGAGCTCCCCGTGGCGGGCGAGTTCGCGCGCGTGGTCAAGGACGAGCGCGCGGCCCGCGCGCTCGGGCAGAAGCGCGCCAACCGGCTCAAGACGGAGGCGCTCGCCAAGCAGCGCGCGCTCACGCTGGACGACGTCTTCGCGCGCATCGCCGCGGGCAAGGTCCTCGACCTCAACCTCGTGGTCAAGGCCGACGTGCAGGGCAGCCTCGAGGCGCTCAGCGACGCGCTGCTCAAGATCCAGCACCCCGAAGTCAAGGTGCGCATCATCCACTCGGGCGTCGGCGGCGTCAACGAGTCCGACGTCATGCTGGCCAGCGCATCCGACGCCATCATCATCGGGTTCAACGTCCGCCCGAGCCCGCAGGCGACCACGCTGGCCGAAGGCGAGGGCGTGGACATCCGCACGTACCGCGTGATCTACAAGGTCACCGAGGACATCACGGCCGCCCTGGTCGGCATGCTCAAGCCGACCATCGAAGAGGTCGTGCTCGGCCAGGCCGAGGTGCGCACCACGTTCAAGGCGTCCAAGCTGGGCACCATCGCCGGCTGCATGGTCACCCACGGCAAGATCGTGCGCAACGCCAGCGTCCGCGTCCTGCGCAACGACGTGGTCGTCCACGACGGCAAGATGGGCTCCCTCAAGCGCTTCGCCGAAGACGCGCGCGAGGTCCAGGAAGGCTTCGAATGCGGCATCCTGCTCGACGGCTTCAACGACCTCAAAGAAGGGGACGTGCTGGAGGCGTACGAGACCAGAGAAGTCGCCCGTGAGGTCTGACGCCTGCATCGGCGTCTACCTCGCGGAACTGCACTTCCCCGGCGCGCGCACCCTCAAGGACAAGCGCGCGCCGCTCAGTTCGCTGCGCGACGTCCTGCAGTCCCGGTTTCACGCCTCGTTCAGTGAGGTAGGACTGCAGGATGTGTGGCAGCGGGCGCGGGTGCTCGTGGTGCTCGCCGCCTCTTCACTCCAGCAGACGCGCGAGCGTCTCGACGAGATCGACCGATACCTGCACGCGCGGGACTACGTCGTCTCGCGCGTGCTGCTCAAGACAGTCGACTCAGTGGATACGGTATGGGACTTCGACTCCTGAAGGTCAACGAGAGTATCAAAGAGACTCTCTCCTCGGTCATCACCGCGGAGGGTCTCAAGGACCCCCGCATCGGGTTCGTCACCGTCACGGGGGTCGAGACGTCCGCCGACCTCCGGCACGCCAAGGTGTACGTGAGCGTGCTCGGCGGCAAGACGGAGCGCGAGCTCACGATGAAGGCGCTGGAGAAGTCGCGCGGGTTCCTGCAGGCCAAGATCAACGCCTCGCTGCGCATGAAGCGCACGCCGCAACTGCAGTTCCTCTACGACGACACGCTCGACAACGCGCTTCGCCTCGACCGCGCCATGAAGCGTGAGGCGGAGGTCCTCGGCGCGGAGGCGCACGAGATCCCGGTGCCCGGCATGGAGCCCGCGGAGGGCGCCGAGCCGGCCGGGGCGGAGGACGGCGGCGAGGTCGACGTCGACGACGTCACCGACGCCGGCGAGTGGGACGGCGACGTGGCCGACGTGGCCGCGGACGGCGGCGAGGACGAAGAGTGAAGGAGCTCGCCGCCGACCTCGACGCCCTCTGCCGGCGCATGCGCGCCGAACGCGAGGTGGCGCTGGCCGTCCACGAGAAGCCGGACCAGGACGCGCTCGGCGCGGCCGCCGGCATGCTCGATCTCTTCGCGCAGCTCGGCGTCCACGCCGAGCTCTGGGTGTCCGAGGGCGAACTCCTGCCGCTCGGTGACGAGTTGCTGCCGCCCGGCATGGTGCGGCGCGGCGAGCCGCCGCGGGACGCCGCGCTCTACGCACTCGACTCCGGCAACCCGGAGCGGCTCGCGCTGCCGCGCTGGGGCGACGTTGCGGTCAACATCGACCACCACCACGACAACCCGCGCTACGGCGAGCTCTCGTTCGTGCGCGGCGACGCCAGCAGCACGAGCGAGCTCGTCTGCGACATCGCCCGCGCCCTGCGCCTGGAGCCGGGACGGGCGGCCGCCGGCGCGCTCTACGCCGGCATCTCGTTCGACACGGGCCACTTCCACCACGACAGCACCGCGCCGTCCACGTTCCGCGCGGCGGCCTGGCTGGTCGAGCTCGGGGCCGACGTCAGGGCCCTCTACACACTGATGTACGAACGCCGCACCGAGGCTTCGCTGCGCCTGTGGGCGCGCGCGGTCTCCGGGGCCCGCTCCGTCGCCGGCGGCAAAGCCCTGCTGGCCGCCGTCACGCTGGCCGACTACGAGGCCACCGGCGCCGGCCCGGAAGAGACCGAGGGCGTGGTCGACAGCCTGCGCGGCGTCGACGGGGTGGAGGCCGCCGCGCTCGCCAAAGAACAGACGACCGGCGCGCGCACGCGCGTCAGCCTGCGCTCGGAGACCATCGACGTCAGCGCCATCGCCGCCCTGCAGGGCGGCGGCGGGCACAAGCTGGCGGCGGGGTTCTCCAGTGACGACAGCCCGGAGGAGGTGATCGCGTGGCTCAGTTCCGAACTCGAAAGGCGCTTCTCGACGGCGTCCTCCTGATCGACAAGCCGGAGGGCTTCACGTCGCACGACGTCGTCGCCCGCGTTCGCCGGGACCTGCGCCCGAACGTCAAGAAGGTGGGCCACGCGGGGACTCTGGACCCGTTCGCCACCGGGCTGCTGGTGGTGCTGGTGGGCCGGGCGACCAAGCTCGCGCGGTTCTTCGTCGACCTGCCCAAGGAGTACGAGTGCACGGTCAGGTTCGGCGTGCGCTCCGACACGGGCGACCTCACGGGCGAGCTCACGGAGACCGGTGAGACCACCACACGGAGCGCGGTGGACGAAGTGATCCCCCGGTTCCTCGGCCGCATCATGCAGAGCGTGCCGATGACCTCGGCCGTCAAGGTCGACGGTGAGCGGCTCTACAAGAAGGCCCACCGGGGCGAGGTCGTCGAGACGCCCGTCAAGGAGGTCGAGATCGAGGCCATCGACGTGCTCGGCTTCGACGAGGCCTCGCAGACCATGCGCTGCCGCATCGCCTGCTCCAAGGGCACCTACGTGCGCCAGCTCGCCATCGACATCGGCGAGGCCGTGGGCGCCGGAGCCCACCTGGAGCAGCTCTCGCGCACGGCCGTCGGCGACCTGCGGCTGGACGACGCACAGTCGCTGGCCGAGTTCGAGGAGGGCGTGGAGGCCCGCGAGCCCGGAGACGAGCACATCCCCGGCCTCGTGCCGGCCGCTGCGGCGTTGCAGTTCATGCCCGGCATCGAGCTCTCCGCCGCGCAGGTCACCGCGGTACGCAACGGGGCCCGGCTGCCCGGAGGTCCGCAGGAGCCCGTGCGGCTCACCTTCCGCGGCGAGCTCATCGCCGTCTACGGTCCCGCCGAGGAGGGCAACGCGCTCAAGCTGCTCGTCAAGCTTTGATGGAGGTGCTTGCCGACATCGCGTCCCTGGCCGACAGGCCGCGCGCGCTCGCGCTCGGCACGTTCGACGGCGTGCACGCCGGCCACCGCGCCGTCATCGGCCGCGCTCTGGAGCTCGCCCGGGAGCGCGGCCTCACGAGCGCCGTGGTGACCTTCGACCGGCACCCGCTCAGCGTGATCGATCCTTCACGCGTCCCGCGGCTGCTCACGTCGAACGACGAGAAGATCCGTCTCATCGAGGAACTCGGCCCGGACGAGCTCATCCTCCTGCCGTTCGACGAACGTTTCGCCGCGCTCACGCCTTCGGAGTTCTGCAGGGACCTGCTCGCCGGCCGGCTGCGGGCGCGCGTGGTGGTCGTGGGCGAGAACTTCAACTTCGGGGCCCACGGCGCCGGCGACGCGGCGCAGTTGCGCGCCTGCGGCGCCGCCAGCGGCTACGAAGTCGAGATCTGCGGGCTCGTCACCGAGCGCGGCGCGGCGATCAGCTCGACGCGTATCCGGCGCCTGCTCCACGACGGCGAGCTCGAGGAGGTGCGCGAGATCCTCGGCCGCCCGCCGTCCGCCACCGGCACGGTGGTGCACGGCGACAAGCGCGGCCGGACCCTGGGGGTGCCGACCGCCAACGTGGACGTCGAGGCCGGCACCATCTTCCCGGGGCGTGGCGTGTACGCGGCGCGCGCCCTCGTCGATGGTCGCTGGTACCGCTCCGCGGTCAACATCGGCCACAACCCCACCTTCCAGAGCAGGGAGGAGCCCACGACGCACGTGACCGTGGAGGCGTTCCTGCTGGACTTCTCCGATGACATCTACGAGCGTGAGATCCGGCTCGACTTCCTGCACAAGATCCGCGACGAGCGACGCTTCGAGAGCGTCGAGGCGCTCGTCGCGCAGATGCGGCTCGACATCGCCGCCGCCGCCGAGCTCTCCGACCCCTCCCTGGCGGAGGCAGGACTCGGCGGGGGAGAGGGCGGCGCGCCGGCAGGCTGACGCCTCCGCGCCGCCCATCCGTCATGGTTTGTCGCCGCCGCACGCTGTGCTACCCTAACCCGACCGCTTTCTCGGTCGCGGGCCAGCCAGCCCCGCCACTGGGTTGCCGGACACTCCCGGAGGGAGGTGACAAGACATGGCAATGACCAAAGACGCCAAAGAGACCATCATCGCCAAGCACGCCAAGCACGACGGCGATACCGGTTCCCCCGAGGTCCAGATCGCGCTCCTCACCGAGCGCATCTCCACCCTCACCGAGCACCTCAAGACCCACAAGAAGGACCATCACAGCCGTCGCGGGCTGCTCAAGATGGTGGGTCAGCGTCGCCGTCTGCTCAACTACCTGCAGGCGCGCGACCTCGAGCGCTACCGCGCGCTCGTCAAGGAGCTCGAGCTCCGCAAGTAACACGCCACACCTGCGGCGCCAGACGCGCCGCGAACGGTCGTCCCCGTGAGCGATATCGCAACGCCGACGAAAGAGTGCCCGCGCGCAATTGGGCGGCGGGTGAGAGATGAAGGAAGAAATGAACATCATTGAAGTAGAGGTCGGGGGACAGACGATCACCCTCGAGACCGGACGCCTTGCCAAGCAGGCCAACGGGTCAGTGCTTGTGCGCTGCGGCGACACGGTCGTCCTTGCCGCCGCGACCAAGCGCGACGACGTGCGTGAGGGGCAGGACTTCTTCCCCCTGACCGTCGACGTGGAGGAGCGCCACTACGCGGCGGGCAAGATCCCCGGCGGGTTCATCAAGCGCGAATCGCGTCCGAGCGAGAAGGCCATCCTGGCCGCGCGCCAGATCGACAGGCCCCTCCGCCCGCTGTTCCCCAAGGGCTTCATGAACGAAGTCCACATCGTGGCCACCACGCTGTCGGTCGACTTCGAGCAGTCGTATGACGTGCTCGCGACGCTCGGCGCCTCCGCGGCTCTCACGATCAGCGACATCCCCTTCGGCGGGCCCGTAGGCTCCGTGCACGTCGGGCGCATCGACGGCCTGCTGGTCGTCAACCCGACGCTCGAGGAGCTCCAGAACGAGTCGGACATGGACCTCGTGGTCACCGGCACCGCCGACGCCATCGTCATGGTCGAGGCCGGCGCCAAGCAGGTGTCCGAGTCCGTCGTGGTCGAGGCCCTCAAGCTGGCGCACGACGAGATCAAGAAGCTCGTCGCGGTGCAGCTCGAGCTCCAGCGCCAGGTCGGCAAGCCCAAGCTCGAGGTCCCCGCGTGGACCGTCGACGAGGGCGTGCTCGAGCAGGTCCGCAGCGGCTTCGGCGCGGCGCTCGACGCAGCCACCAGCGTGGCCGGCAAGAAGGAGCGCATGGACGCCACCGCCGAGGTCAAGAAGGCGGCGGCCGAGCAGCTCCTCGGCGAGGATGCCGACCTCGAGCGCGTGACGCAGGTCAAGCGCGCCATCGCCAAGCTCGAGAAGGACATCATCCGCGAGCGCATCGCCGTCAAGAAGATCCGCCCCGACGGCCGCGCCACCGACGAGGTCAGGCCGATCAGCTGCGAGGTGGGCATCATCCCGCGCACGCACGGCAGCGCCCTGTTCACGCGCGGCGAGACCCAGGCCATGAGCCTGCTCACGCTCGGCGGCACCGGCGAGTTCCAGCGCATCGACGGCCTCGGCATCGAGGACAAGAAGCGCTACATCCACCACTACAACTTCCCGCCGTACTCAGTCGGCGAGACCGGGTTCATGCGCGGCCCCAAGCGCCGCGACATCGGCCACGGCGCCCTCGCCGAGCGCGCCCTGCTCCCGGTCCTGCCGAGCGAGCTCGACTTCCCGTACACGATCCGCATCGTGAGCGAGATCCTCGAGAGCAACGGCTCGTCGTCCATGGCGAGCGTGTGCGGCAGCACCCTCAGCCTCATGGACGCCGGCGTGCAGATCAGCGCTCCGGTGGCCGGCACCGCGATGGGTCTCATCAAGGAGGGCGACGCCTACGTCGTGCTCACCGACATCGCCGGCGTCGAGGACCACCTGGGCGACATGGACTTCAAGGTCGCCGGCACCGCCGAGGGCATCACCGCGCTCCAGATGGACATCAAGATCACGGGCGTCACCTTCGAGATCCTCACCGAGGCCCTCGAGCAGGCGCGCAAGGCTCGTCTGCACATCCTCGGCAAGATGGCCGAGGCCCTGAGCGAGCCTCGCGACGAGCTCAGCCAGTGGGCGCCGCGCATCTTCTCCATCCAGATCAACCCCGACCAGATCGGGCTCGTGATCGGCAAGGGCGGCGAGACCATCCGCGGCATGACCGAGGAGTTCAGCGCCGACATCGACATCCAGGACGACGGGACGATCTTCATCTGCGCCCCGGACGAGGAGGCTGCGGAGGGCGTCAAGAACCGCATCCAGTCGATGACCAAGGAGGTCGAGGTCGGAGACGTGTTCACCGGACGCGTCGTCAAGACCACCGACTTCGGCGCCTTCGTCGAGCTCAAGAAGGGCACCGACGGCCTGCTCCACATCTCACGGCTGGCCCCCAAGGGCGAGCGCGTCAAGGCGGTCGAGGACGTCGTCAAGCGCGGCGACACCGTGACCGTCGAGGTCGTCGAGATCGACAAGGCACGCAACCGCATCGGGCTGACGCTCCTCACGAAGCCCGAGGGCGACTAATGCCTGCAGGGCACGCAGGACACGAAGCGCTATTGAGCGCTGCGCCGGCACATAGTGTCTGCGCAGCGGAGTAAGAGAAGAAGCGGAACGGGGAGCGGGCCATAGAGGCCTACCGCCTGTCAACGCTGGACAACGGCCTGCGTGTGGCCACCGAGCGCATCGAAGGTGTGCGCTCGGTGGCCCTCGGGTTCTGGATCGCCGCCGGCTCGCGGCTCGAGCCGCTGGAACTCGGCGGCATCTCCCACTTCATCGAGCACCTGATCTTCAAGGGCTCGGACAAGTACTCGGCGAGCCAGATCGCCCACATCTTCGACGACATGGGCGCCGAGCCCAACGCGTCCACCTCCAAGGAGCACACGCTCGTCAACGCGCGGCTGCTCGACGAAGACCTCGACAAGGCGTTCGAGGTCATCTCCGAGATGGTGGCGCGGCCCACCTTCCCCGAGCTCGACCAGGAGCGTGAGGTCGTGCTCGAGGAGGTGGCGATGTACGAGGACTCGCCGCCCGAGCTCATCCACGACGAGATCGCCGAGGTCGTGTTCGGCGAGCACCCGCTCGGTCGCCCCATCATCGGCCACTACGAGACGCTGTCGGCTCTCGACCTCGAGACGGTGCGCGCCTACCACGACGAGCACTACGTGAACCCGGCCATCGTCGTGGCCGCCGGCGGCAGCGTGGACCACGACCACCTGTGCGAGCTCACGGCCGGCCACTTCCGGCCGGAGCCCGGCGCGGTCATCGTCCGCCCGCAGCTGAGCGTGCCCGAGACCCGTCACGGAGCGCGCTTCACGCAGAAGGACACCGAGCAGTACCACGTGTGCCTCGGGGGCCCGGGCCCGCGCCGCGGCGACCCGGACCGCTACGCCGTGTTCGTCGTCGACACCATCCTCGGCGGCTCCTGGAGCAGTCACCTGTTCCAGGAGGTACGCGAGAAGCGCGGCCTCGCGTACTCGGTGTACTCGTACACGTCCCTCTACGCCGAGGCGGGGCTCACGGCCGTCTACTTCGGCTCCAGGCAGGAGGCGGTCGGCGAGGCCATGCGGGTCATCCTCGAGGTGCTCGCCGACCTCGAGACCCACATGACGGACAGCGCGATCACGCGCGCCAAGAACCACCTCAAGGGTCAGCTCGTGCTGAGCATGGAGAGCCCCGGCGCGCGCATGCAGTCGCTGGGGCGCGCCGTCCTCCTCGAGCAGCCCATCCTGAGCGTCGACGAAGTGCTCGAGCGCATCGACGCGGTGGACCACGACGCGGTCGTCGCCGCGGTCCGGCGGTACTACGACCCCGTCACGTGGTCCACGGCCTGCATCGGCCCGCAAGCGGAGCCCTTCGAGGCCGTGGCGCAAGGGTTCTCCTGGGAGGAGCGATAAGCGCTATGCCACTGCTGCCGCGCTTGTGTAGGCTGGGGGAGTGGGCGCCGTGATCGACATCCTGGTGACCGGTGCGGCGGGCAAGATGGGCGCGCTGAGCGCGGCCACCGTGGCCGCGCAGGACGACCTGCGGCTCGTCGCGCTCGTCGACCCGAACAAGGGGGACGGGGGAGAGGCGCCGTGGTTCACCGACGTCGCCGGCGCGCTCGCGCTCACGTCGCCGGCGGCCGCGCTCGAGTTCAGCGTGCCCGGCGCGGTGTACGAGAACACAGCCGCGCTGCTCGACGCCGGCGTACCGACCGTGGTCGGCGCCACCGGCCTCACCGACGACCAGGTCGCCGACCTCTCCGCCAAGGCGCAGACGTCCGGGGCAGGGCTGGTGATCGTCCCCAACTTCGCGCTCGGCGCCGTGCTGCTCATGCGGTTCGCCGCGGACGCGGCGCGGTACTACGAGCACGCCGAGATCATCGAGATGCACGAGAAGGCCAAGGTCGACGCGCCCTCGGGCACTTCGCTGCGCACGGCGCGGCTGATGACCGAGGCGCCGGGGTCGGCGCTCGCGCCGCCGGCCGGCGCGGGTCAGGAGTCGCGCGGCCTCACCGTCGACGGCCGCGTCACCATCCACAGCGTCCGGCTGCCCGGCGCCGTGGCCCACCAGGAGGTCGTGTTCGGCGGCGAGGACGAGCTCCTCACCCTGCGCCACGATGCGCTCTCACGCCGGTCGTTCATGCCCGGCGTGCTGCTCGCACTGCGCCGCGCACCTCACGTGACGGGGACCGTCATCGGCCTCGAGAACCTCCTGGACTAATGCCCGCAGAGTCACGAAGTGTACGCAGTGCTATTGAGCGGCCGCCGGCCCGAAGGGCCCAGGCGGCGGACGGACTAATGCCCGCAGAGTCACGGAGTGTACGCAGTGCTCTTGAGCGGCCGCCGGCCCGAAGGGCCCCGGCGGCGGACGGACTGATGCCCGCAGCGTCACGAAGTGAACGCAGTGCTCTTGAGCGGCCGCCGGCCCGAAGGGCCCCGCGGCGGACGTACTGATGCTCGCACAGACTGGAGGAAGCGACGTGGACGACGCAGGGACAGCTCGCCAGAGCCGCCTCGGGACCATCCTCACCGCGATGGTGACGCCGTTCGACGCCGACGGAGCCGTGGACCACGAGAAGCTGGCCGCGCTCGCGGAGTTCCTGCTGGACAACGGGTCCGACGGCCTCGTGGTCGCCGGCACGACCGGAGAATCGCCGACGCTCAGCGACGATGAGAAGCTCGCCATGTTCCGCACGGTGGTCGAGGCGGCCGGGGGCAGAGCCCCTGTCGTCGCCGGCACCGGGTCGAACGACACCGCCCACAGCGTCGGGCTGACGCGTGCCGCCGAGGCCTGCGGCGTCGACGCCGTCCTCGCCGTGGTGCCGTACTACAACAAGCCGCCGGAGCGCGGCGTGCTGGCGCACTTCCGCGCCGTCGCGGCCGCCGCCGATCTCCCCGTGATCGTGTACAACATCCCCGGGCGCTGCGTCATCAACGTCTCTCCGGAGGCGCTCGCCGAGCTGGGGAACACGGAGAACATCGTGGCGGTCAAGCAAGCCAACCCGGACCTCACGGAGACCGACCGGCTGATGCAGTCGAGCGACCTGGCCGTGTACGCCGGCAACGACGACATGCTCTGCGACGTCATGGCGCGCGGCGGCGCCGGCGGCATCTGCGTGGCCAGCCACGTCGTCGGCCCTCGCATGGCGGAGATCGCCCGCCTGTGCCGGGAGGGCGACCTGGAGGCTGCGCGGACCGGGGACGCCGCGCTCCACGACCTCTACAAGACCCTGTTCATCACCGCCAACCCCATCCCGGTCAAGGCGGCGCTCAACCTGCTCGGGCACGAGGTCGGAGGCTTGCGCCTCCCGCTCGTACCCGCCACACGTGAAGAAGAAGACGTGGTGGCCGCGGAGCTCAGAAAGCTCGGTCTCCTGACCGCCTCCTGAGCCGCGCCGCCCGCATCCACAGAGAGAAGGCAACACCATGAGTGAAGACGCCGTACGCATCATCCCCCTCGGGGGGCTCGGCGAGATCGGCAAGAACATGACCGCGATCGAGTATCGCGGCAAGATCGTCGTGCTGGACTGCGGGGTGGAGTTCCCGAGCGAAGAGATGCTCGGCATCGACCTCGTGCTCCCCGACATCCGCTGGCTGATGCAGCGCAAGGACGACGTCCTCGCCTTCGTCATCACCCACGGCCACGAGGACCACCACGGCGCCCTGCCGTTCGTGCTCAAGCAGCTGAACCGGCCCGTCTACGGCAGCCGGTTCACCCTCGCCCTCATCAAGTCCAAGCTCGACGAGCACGGGCTGCTCAAGAGCGTCGAGCTCAACGAGGTCGACGACAGGTCCCGCCTGCAGGTGGGGCCCTTCAAGCTGTCGTTCGTCGCGACCAGCCACAGCGTGCCCGACTCGCTGGCCATCGTCCTCGGCACCGACCTCGGCGCCGTGGTGCTGACCGGCGACTACCGCTTCGACCACACGCCGATCGACGGTCGCATCACCGACGTCAACGCCTTCGCCCGTCTCGGCGAGAGCGGGGTGCTCGCCCTGCTGGGCGACTCCACCAACGCCGAGGCGCCGGGCTCCACCGCCTCGGAGAGCACGGTCGGCCAGGCCTTCCACCAGATCTTCGCCGAGGCCGAGGGACGCGTGATCGTCGCAAGCTTCGCCTCGCACATCCACCGCGTGCAGCAGGCGATCACCATCGCCCACCTGCACGGGCGCAAGTTCGCGCTCTCCGGGCGGTCGATGGTCAAGAACGCCAACATCGCCCGCAACCTCGGCTACCTCAAGGTCCCCGACGGCGCGATGATCAAGCTCACCGAGATCGACGACTACCGCCCCGAGGAAGTCCTCATCCTCTCCACGGGCAGTCAGGGCGAGCCCTTGTCCGCCCTCACCCGCATGGCGTTCAACGATCACCCGCAGGTCGAACTGCACGAGGGCGACACGGTGGTCATCTCCGCCAAGGCGATCCCGGGCAACGAGCGCAGCGTCACGGCCACCATCGACCGCCTGCTCAAGGTCGGCGCCACGGTCATCTACGGTGAACGCAGCGGCATCCACGTGAGCGGGCACGCGGCGCAAGAAGACCTGAAGATGATGCTCAACCTCACGAAGCCGAGGTTCCTGGTGCCGGTGCACGGCGAGTACCGCATGCAGTACCTGCACGCCGAGCTCGCCCGCCAGTCGGGCATGTCCGACGAAGATATCTTCATCCTCGAGAACGGCGACGTGCTCGAGCTGACCGCCGACAACGGAGAGATCGTCGACCGCGTGCCGACCGGCATGGTGTTCGTGGACGGCTTCGAGATCGGCGACGCCGAGGGGCTCGTGCTGCGCGACCGCCAGCAGCTCGCCGGCGACGGCATCCTCATCGCCGTGGTCACGGTCGACAACCAGACCGGCCGCAGCGTCGCGCCGGCGGAACTGGTCGCGCGCGGTTTCCTCCACGACGACGCGCGACTCGAGGCGATGCTCGACGAGTGCGGCGAGGAGCTCGACACGCTCATGGACGAGCTCGGCCGCGAGGGTGTCACCGGCCAGAAGCTGATCCGCGAGGACATCAGCCAGAGGCTCGCGGAGCTCGTGTTCCAGCGCACCAGGCGGCGCCCGCTGGTCATGCCGGTGGTCGTCGAGGTCTGAGCCCTTGGGGCATCCGGTCCGGCGCCGGAGCGGCTAGGGATACGCGCGCCGGCGTCGAACACTGTTCCCATGGCGACTGCACGCCCGAAACAGGCTCGTAAACGCTCGGGCGCCGCATCACGCACGCGCCCCCGCACCGCCTCAGCCACCTACCGCGCCAAGGCGGAGGGCGACGGCCGCGGCAAGACGAAGGACCCCGGCTCCCGGCACCGCCGCGAGCTGGCCGCCATCGCCTGCCTCGCGGTCGCCGTCTTCCTGGCGTTCGTGCTGTACCTGGGCTGGGACGGGGGCTCGCTGGGTCGCTGGCTCGGCGACGCGGCGCGCTGGCTCGTCGGCTTGCTCGCCTTCGCCCTGCCGCTGCTCCTCGGGTTCCTCGCCTACCTGCTCGTCGTGCGCGAGGAGAACCGCCCCCGGCGCGGCATGACGTGGGGCGTGGCGTTCATCGTCGCCGGCGTCGCCCTGGCGGCCGCGGCGGACGCCTTCGGTATCTTCAGCGGCGAGCGCCCCGGCGCGCTCTTCCGTGACGCGTACATGAGCGCCCACGGCGGCGTGCTCGGCGAGGCCCAGTGGGCGGTGCTCAGCCCGTTCATCGGCCGCGTCGGGGTGGACGTCCTCGTCGTCGCCCTGGTCGTGGCCGGCATCCTGCTGGTGACGGGGTCGTCCCTGCACCAGTGGGCCAGCCACAGCAGGCAGGGCGTGGCCAAGGCGGGCCGCGCGGCGCGCAGCCAGGCCGAGGCGTTCGGGGTGCGGCGCAAGGAGCAGGCCGACACGCGCCTACCGGAAGTCGACGAGTCGCCGACCATCGACGCCCGCGACCAGATGCTCACGTCCATCAGGCCGGCCGCGACGCCGGGGCTCGACTTCTCGCGGCCGGCCCCCGCCGGGCCGCACCTCATCGACGGAGTCTCGGAGGCTCCCGAGATCTTCGGGGACCCGTCGCCGTCGGCCGACTCCGAGCCTGAACCGGTGGTCGCCGCCGACGATGGGGTGCAGCTCTCGCTGGCCGCCGCGGCCGCCGCCAAGGCGGCGAGCAAAGACGGGGAGACCGGCGACGCCGAGGTCGCGCTGGCCTTCGCCGACGCGGAGAAGCGCCAGTGGAAGCTGCCGGACCCGTCGCTCCTGCGCCGGCTCGCCCAGGGCAACGGAGAGTCCCCCGACGCCATCGCCCGCGTGGCCGAGCGCCTCGTCGCCACGCTGGCCAGCTTCAACATCCCGGCGCAGGTCATCGGCACGGTGTCCGGCCCGCGCGTGACGCGGTACGAGCTGCAGCTGGAGCCCGGCATCAAGGTCGGCAAGGTGGCCAACCTCAAGGACGACCTCAAGTACGCCCTGGCGGCGACCGACGTGCGTGTGCTCGCGCCGATCCCGGGCAAGACGGCGGTCGGCGTCGAGGTGCCCAACATCCAGGCCAGCTACGTCTCGCTGGGCGACATCCACGGGCTGTTCCCGCAGCACGCCTCCCCGATGTCGTTCTGGCTCGGCAAGGACGTCACCGGCAAGGCCATCCTGGCGGACCTGGTGACCATGGTGCACCTGCTCATCGCCGGCACCACCGGGTCCGGCAAGAGCGGCTGCCTCAACGCGCTCATCACCTCGATCCTGCTGCGCGCCACGCCCGACGAGGTGCGCATGATCATGATCGACCCGAAGAAGGTCGAGCTGAGCAACTTCAACGGCGTGCCGCACCTGCTGGCGCCGGTGGTGACCAACATGAAGCAGGCGACCTACGTGCTGGACAACATCTGCCGCGAGATGGACCGCCGGTACGACGTGCTCTCCCGCAACGGCTGCCAGAACATCCGTCAGCTGAACAAGAAGCGGGCGCGCGTCGGCGAAGAGGCCATGCCGTACACGATGGTCATCGTCGACGAGCTGGCCGACCTCATGATGGTGGCCCCGTCGGAGGTGGAGGACTCCATCATCCGCCTCGGCCAGCTCGGCCGCAGTTGCGGCATCCACCTCGTGGTGGCGACGCAGCGCCCGTCGGTGGACGTGGTCACCGGCATGATCAAGACGAACATCCCGTCGCGCATCGCCTTCGCCGTGAGCTCGCAGACGGACAGCCGCATCATCCTGGACCAGGGCGGGGCGGAGAGCCTGCTCGGGATGGGCGACATGCTGTTCAGCCCCATGGGCAGCAGCAAGCTCCTGCGCGTGCAGGGCGCGCTGGTGACGAGCGCCGAGATGAAGCTCGTCACCGAGCACTGGAAGCGCCAGGCCAAGCCGGAGTACCACGAGGAACTGCTCGAGAACCCGGCGGGTCCGGAGGCCGAGCAGTCCAAGCAGGCGGCCGGCGGGGACGAGTACCTCGCGGACGCCATCAAGACCGTGGTGAGCACCGGGGCGGCGAGCGTCGCCCTGCTGCAGCGGCGGCTGCGCGTGGGCTACGCCCGCGCCGGCCGGCTCATCGACATCATGGAGGAGATGGGCATCATCTCCGGGTACGACGGCAGCAAGGCCCGCTCGGTGCTCATCGAGGAGGCGGGCCTGCCGGCGGCGCTGGCCCGCCTGACCGGTGAGGTCGTCGAGGACCTCCCGGCAGACGACGAGGCCGCTCCGGGCGCCGAGGCGCCGGAGGAGCCGCCTGCGGCGGCCGAGCCGGCGCCCCTCAGCGATTGACCCTCCTCCAGTCTCGCGGCCGTTTGTCTTCCCAGGGGCGCATTACTAGACTGTACGTTCGGACGAGCCCGCCCTCGGGGCTCCGCCGCCGACTGAGGAGTACCTGCATCCACCGTGTTTGAGATCGGCAACACCTTGCGCGAGGCCCGCGTCCGCCGCAATCTGACGCTCCAGCAGGTCGAGGAGGACATCAAGATCCGGGTCAAGTACGTCCAGGCCATGGAGAACGAGGACTGGGACCTCATGCCCGGCGTCACCTACGTCAAGGGGTTCCTGCGCACGTACTCCACCTATCTCGGCCTCGACCCGGAAGTGATCATCGGCGAGTTCCGCAGCCGCGGCATGGTGCCGTCGCAGGAGCACCACGAGCCGTTCAGCGGGTCGTCCGTCATCGGCAAGCCGCGCAGTCACCGCGGGCGCAACACGGTGGTCCTCGTCGCCGTGCTCTGCCTGATCGCCCTGGCTGCCATCTACGTGATCGGCCTGGTCAACGGCAACGGGGGCGGCGACGAGCCCACCACCAGGCCGGACGCCCTCGGCATCGCCAGCCCATCCCCGTCGCCGAGCAAGTCGCCGCAGCCCGAGGCAAGCCCTACGGGCATCCCCCAGTGGCAGAAGAACCTCGTCAAGCTCGAGGCCAAGGGCGGCGACTGCTGGATGGAGGTGCGGCGTAACAACTCCACCGGCATCGTGTTGTTCTCGGGTACCCTCAAGAAGGGCGGCAAGAAGAAGTTCAAGGGCAAGGACATCTGGATGAGCTTCGGAGCTCCGGCCAACGTGCGGCTCAACGTCGAGGGCAAGGACGTCAAGATCAAGAGCGCTACGGGCCCGTGGCCGGTCGAGGTCATCCAGGGACGCGTGGTCCAGGGCTCCGACATCCAGGGGTAGCAGATGGCCAAGGAATTCTCGTTCGACGTGGTCTCCAGGGCGGATCTCAACGAGGTCCGCAACGCGGTCAACATGGCGCAGAAGGAGATCGCCACGCGATACGACTTCAAGAAGAGCGCGAGTTCGGTGGCGCTCGAGGACGAGACCATCGTCCTCACCTCGGACAACGAGGGCAAGCTCAGGCAGGTCGTGGACGTCCTCGAGGACAAGCTGGTGCGCCGCAAGGTGCCGCTCAAGGCGCTTCAGTACGGCAAGGTCGAGGAAGCCCTCGGAGGCACCGTCCGCCAGCGCGCGCCCATCGCCCAGGGGATCCCCGACGAGAAGGCCAAGGCCATGAACAAGCTGCTGCGGCAGCAGTTCAAGAAGGTCAAGGTCCAGATACAGGGCGACACGGTACGCGTGTTCTCGGGCAGCAAGGACGAGCTGCAGGCCGCCATGGGCGCGCTCCGCGACGAGGACTGGGGCATCCCGGTGCAGTTCGTCAACTACCGCTGACGCCGCCGCCTCCGGCGATCCGAGGCCCCCGACGGGCAGCACCTTCTTCATCCAGACGCTCGGCTGCCCCAAGAACGAGGCCGACTCCGACGCGCTCGAGGCGCGGCTGCGGGCCGCCGGGCACAGCCCGGCGCCGTCCGGCCGCGCCGCCGTCCTCGTCGTCAACACCTGCGGCTTCATCGACGCGGCCAAGGAGGAGTCCATCGAGGCCATCCTCGAGGCGGCGGAGGCGGCGCACGCGCACGGAGCGCGGGTCGCGGCCGTAGGCTGCCTCGTGGAGCGCTACCGTGACGAGCTCGCGGCCGAGATGCCGGAGGTGGACCTCTGGTGCGGCCTCGACATGGCGCCGTTGCTGGCCGCGCTGGCGGAGCACGGGGGAGAGGCGGGCGAGGCGGGCCCCTCCGCCACGCGCGCCGCCGTCCCCGTACCCCGCCGCCCGCGGCCGGTGAGCGCCTACGTCAAGGTCTCGGACGGCTGCGACCGGCGGTGCTCGTTCTGCGCAATCCCGCTCATCAAAGGCGACTACGAGACCGTCCCGGCGGCCGAAGTGCTCCGCGCGGCGCGCGCGCAGCTCGCCGCCGGCGCGCGCGAGCTCGTGCTCGTCGGCCAGGACACGTCGCGGTGGGACGAACCCGGCTGGGGCGGGATGAGCCGCCTGCTGGGCGAGCTGGCGGCGCTCGAGCCCGGCCCCGCCTGGCTCCGCCTGCTGTACCTGCAGCCGGACGGCGTCACGGACGAGCTCCTGGAGGCCCTCGCGGCGCACGCGGTGCCCTACGTCGACGTGCCCCTGCAGCACGCGTCCGGCGCCGTCCTGCGCCGCATGCGCCGCTCCGGGGACGGCGCCGCCCACCTCGCGCTGCTCGAGCGCGTCCGCGCGGCGCTGCCCGGGGCGGCCGTACGCTCGACGTTCATCACCGGGTTCCCCGGTGAGACGGAGGCCGAGTTCGAGGAGCTCGAGGACTTCGTGCGCGAGGCCGGGCTCGCGGTGGCGGGCGTGTTCGTCTACGACGAGCAGGAGGGCACGGCCGCCGCCGGCATGCCGGGCGCCGTGCCGCGGGAGCTCGCCTTCGAGCGTGCCGCCCGTCTCGGCGAGCTCATCGACGACCAGGCCGCGCGCTTCTGGCGCAGCCTCGCGGGCAGTACGGCCGACGTCCTCGTCGAGCACGGCACGAGGCGGGGCGACGGGGCGGCGACCGGGCGCATCGCCCTGCAGGCGCCCGACATCGACGGGCGGACCACGGTCAGCGGCGTACGGGCACGCCGGGGGGACCTGGTCCGGGCCGTGATCGCCGACGCCCTCGGGTATGATGTGGAGGCCGTCGCCGCGACAGGGAGACCGTGACCACCCAGAGCAAGACCCGCCAGCTCAATCTCGCCAACAGCATCACCATCGCCCGGATCCTGCTGGTGCCTGTGTTCCTCGTCGTGCTGCTGGGAGGACTGCCGGAGCCGTGGGGCGACCTGGCGGCGGCAGCGGTCTTCATCCTCGCCGCCGCCACGGACAAGCTCGACGGCTACGTGGCGCGCCGCAGCAAGCAGATCACCACGCTCGGGCAGTTTCTCGACCCGCTGGCCGACAAGCTGCTCATCGCCGCCGCCCTCATCGCTCTCGTGGCCCAGGACCGCGTGGCCGCGTGGGTCGCCACGGTCATCATCGTGCGCGAGGTCGCCGTGAGCGTGCTGCGCATCGTCGGCGTCAGCCAGGGCGTCTCCATCCCCGCCGACAAGTACGGCAAGCTCAAGACGGTCCTGCAGATCGTGTACATCGTCTACGTGCTCTTCCCGACGGCCGACATCGCGGAGCTCATCCACGTCTCCACCGACGTGGCCGTCGTCATCCAGTGGATCCTCGCCGTCGCCGTCGTGGTCGTCACCCTGTACAGCGGGGTGCGCTACTTCATGAACGCCCGCGGCATCATCCGCATGCCCGGGACCAGCGACTGATGCCGCCGGGCGCACCCCGTGCCGCGGTCGTGCTCAGCGGCAACGAGCTGCTGGACGGCCGCACCCGCGACACCAACGGCGCCTTCGTCTGCGACGACCTCAGCCGCCGCGGCGTCAAGGTGCTGGAGCTGGTCACCGTCGCCGACGACCGCGAGCGTCTCTCGGCGGCTCTGCGCCACGCGCTGGAGGCGCAGCCCGAACTGCTCGTCGTCGGGGGCGGTCTGGGCACCACGCACGACGACCTCACGGCCGAGTGCCTCGCCGAGGTCCTGGGCGTCGCACTCCAGGAGGACGCGGAGGCGCTCGCGTACCTCGAGGAGAAGGTGCGCCTGGTGGCCGCGCGGCGCCGCATGGACCCGGCGGACATGCTCGCTCTGGCGCGGCGGCAGGCCACGTTGCCGGCCGGCTCCTCCGCCCTGCCGCCGGCCGGCGTCGCCCCCGGCATCGCCGCGCGCACGGGGCGGACGAGGATCTTCGCGTACCCGGGCGTGCCCTACGAATTCCGTCAGATGTGGCGAGAGACCGCCGCCGCGCTCGAGCGCGACGGCTTCTTCCCGGACGTCGCCGTGCGCACCGTGCGCGTGTTCGGCGTCGGAGAGTTGCAGGTCGGCCCCGTCATCGACGCCCTGCCGAGCGACCAGGTCGAACTGGGCATCAACGTCGGCGGGGGAGAGGTCACCGTCAAGATCCGTCACCGCCGGGAGGCGGGCCCGCAGGCGCAGGCGGACGCCCTGGTGGCCGCGCTCGAAGCCGGCGTGCCCGTGTACTCCACCGACGGGCGGACCGTCGACGATCTCATCGCGGACGGGCTGCGTGGGACCGGCAAGACCCTCGCCGTCGCGGAGTCCTGCACCGGCGGCCTTCTCGGCGCCCGGCTCACGGCGAGGCCCGGCAGCTCGGAGTACTTCAACGGCGGCGTGATCAGCTACTCCAATCAGGCGAAGATGGACCTGCTCGGCGTGCCGGAGGCGATGCTGGCCCGGTTCGGAGCCGTGTCCGAGCAGGTCGCGGCCGCGATGGCCGAGGGCGCGCGCGACGCCCTCCACAGCGAGTACGCGCTCTCGATCACCGGCGTCGCCGGGCCCGACGGGGGCACCGAGGAGAAGCCGGTCGGCCTCGTGTACCTGGGGTGCGCAGGTCCGGGCGGGACGCGCGTGCGCAGGGGCGACTTCCCCGGAGACCGCGACACCGTGCGTCTGTTCAGCGCCACCGGCGCGCTGCACCTGCTCCGCCAAGTGCTCTTCGCGTGAGCGGCGAGGCCCGGAGCGCCGGCTCCGCCCGTCCCGGGCGGCTGCGCCTCTTCGTCGCCTGCGACCTGCCGCCCGAGGTCGAGCGCGCCGTACGCGCCTGGCAGCGCGCCGAGCTCTCTCGCCGCGACGACCTCCGCGTGACGCCCACGCTGCACCTCACGCTCGCGTTCCTCGGCAGCGTCGACGAGGACCGGGTCGGCGACCTCGAGCGGGTCCTCGCCGGGATCGCCTGGCGGCGCGCCGACTGCCGCCTCAAGGAACCCCTCTTCCTGCCGGCGCACGGCAGACGCAGGGTGGTCGCCCTGGAGCTCGACGATCCGTCCGGGACGTTGCGTAGACTGCAGAGCGAGGTGTCCGCCGGCTTGGCGTCAGAGGGCCTCTACGAGCCCGAGAAGCGCCCCTGGCTGCCCCACGTGACGGTCGCGCGATTCCGCCGTCCAGGTCACCCTTTTTCCCTGCAAAATGTCAACATCGGGGCATTTGGAGTCGTGCGGATGGTCCTGTATAGTAGCCACCTGAAGCCGGGAGGTGCAGTGCACACCCCGCTGGCAGACTTCCCCGCGTCCTGAGCAAGAGAGGAGCGCTACGTTGGACAAAGACAAAGCCCTCGAGGCTGCCGTCACCCAGATCGAGCGTCAGTTCGGCAAGGGCAGCGTCATGCGCATGGGTGACCACCCCGTGAGCGACGAGATGCAGACGGTCCCCACGGGGTCCCTCGCGCTCGACATCGCCCTGGGAGTCGGCGGCATCCCGCGTGGCCGCATCGTCGAGATCTACGGCCCGGAGTCCTCCGGCAAGACCACCATGGTCTACCACCTCATCGCTCAGGCCCAGAAGCGCGGCGGCCAGGCGGCCTTCATCGACGCCGAGCACGCCATGGACCCCATCTACGCCAAGGCGATCGGCGTGGACGTGGACAACCTGCTGGTCTCGCAGCCGGACTACGGCGAGCAGGCCCTCGAGATCGCCGAGATGCTGGTGCGCAGCGGCGCCCTCGACATCGTCGCCATCGACTCCGTCGCCGCGCTCACGCCCAAGGCCGAGATCGAGGGCGAGATGGGCGACAGCTTCGTCGGCCTGCAGGCGCGGCTCATGAGCCAGGCGCTGCGCAAGCTGAACGGCAGCCTCAGCCGCTCGGGCACCATCTGCGTGTTCACCAACCAGCTGCGCGAGAAGATCGGCGTCATGTTCGGCAACCCGGAGGTCACCACCGGCGGCAAGGCGCTCAAGTTCTACGCCACCATCCGCCTCGACATCCGCCGCATCGAGACGCTCAAGGACGGCACCGAGGCCGTGGGCAACCGCTGCCGCGTCAAGGTCGTCAAGAACAAGGTCGCTCCGCCGTTCAAGCAGGCCGAGTTCGACATCATGTACGGCCAGGGCGTGTCCCGCGAGGGCACGCTGCTGGACCTGGGCGTGCTGTACGACGTCGTCGCCAAGAGCGGCGCCTTCTTCAGCTACAACGACGAGCGTCTCGGTCAGGGCCGCGCCAACGCCAAGGTCTTCCTCAAGGAGAACCCGGACATCGCCGACGCCATCGAGGTGCAGATCCGGGCCAAGGCCGGGCTGCCGGGCAGCGCGCCGGACGAGGCGGCGGCCTCCGCCAAGGCCGTCCCCGACGGGGTCGACCCCGTCACGGGCGAGGTCGTCACAGCCTGATGGCCGCTCCGCCTGTGGACCTCCGCTCGCTGTAGCGCCTGCGGTCGCTGGCCGTGCCGGTCGTCACCGCCCTGCGCGCCACCCGCCGTGGAGGGGTGGCGCTGCACGTCGACGACGAGTACGTCTGCGTCGTCAGCGAGTCGCTCGTGGCTCGCTGGCGTCTCTTCAAGGGTCGTGAGCTCTCGGCCGACGACGTGGCCCAGGTCAGGGCCGCCTCGTCGGCCGAGCGCGTCCTCGGAGACGCCTACCGTCTGCTGGGGCACCGCGCCCGGAGCACCGAAGAGCTCCGCCGCCGCCTGCTCGCCAAAGAGCACGACGAGGCGGCAGTGGCGGAGGCCCTGCGGCGGCTCGCCGCCGACGGGTTCCTCGACGACGCCGCGTTCGCGCGCAGTTACGTCGCGGACAAGCGGCGGCTGGACGGTTGGGGCGTGGAGCGCATCCGCCGCGGCCTGCGCGAGCTGGGCGTCGACGCCGCCGCCGTCGACGAGGCCCTGGGCGAGGGCGCGGCCGACGATGGCGCCGAGCTCGACCGCGCGCTCGTCGCGCTGCGCAAGCGCGGGGCGCCGGAGCCGCCGCTGGAGGCGGCCCGCCGGCGCGCCTTCCAGGCCCTTCAGCGCCGGGGCTTCTCCTCGTCCACCGCGTACGCCGCGGTGCGCATCTGGATCGAGGATCCCGCCGGCCGGGCGAATTGACGCGGCAAGCTGCGGTAACGTACCATCGCCCCACGCGACGTGTGCGCGTGCTTTGTGTAGTCCACTCTCGCTCTTGCATGGCGATACAGACGGCGGCGAGTCCGCCGAACAGGCTGAGAACCGAACCACCAGGGGTCCGCGATGAGAGTTTTGGGAGGTCTTACGTACCTGCAATCGTCCTGACCCCTGGACGTAGTCACAGCTGAATCCACGTATCGAGGTGCACGTGCGAGCGTGGCACAGGCCGGGCGCGTTGCCCGGCTTTTTTCGTGCCGCGCGACCTGTGAAGGGATTTGGATGATGGAAATAGTCGTCGCTATCGTTGTTGGCTTGGTGGTCGGCGTCGCGGTGGGGTACGTTGTCCGCCGCAACCTCGCCTCGAGCAAGCTGGCGGGAGCCGAACGCGAGGCCGAGAAGCTCCTCAAGGACGCCGGCCGCGAGGCGGACACGATCCTCAAAGAAGCCCGCCTCGAGGCCAAGGAGGAGGAGCACAAGGTCCGCAGTACGGTCGAGGCCGAACTGCGCGACCGTCGTGAAGAGCTCAGCAAGGCCGAGGCGCGCATGCTGCAGCGCGAGGAGGCGATCGACGCCCGCGGGGCCGAGCAGGACCGCCGTGAGCAGTCCATCCGCGACCGGGACGCCAACAGCCAGCGCCTGAGCGACGAGCTCAACAACGCCCACGCCGAGGCCATGATCCAGCTGGAGCGCATCTCGGGCCTCAGCGCCGCCCAGGCCAAGGAGATGCTGCTCAAGCAGACCGAGGACGAGGCGCGCCACGAGATGGCCAAGCTGGTCCGCCAGATCGAGGAAGAGGCGCGCAGGGAGGCCGACCGGCGCGCCCGCAACATCCTCTCGCTGAGCATCCAGCGCACCGCCGCCAACCACGTCGCCGAGACCACCGTGTCCGTGGTCAACCTGCCGTCGGACGACATGAAGGGTCGCATCATCGGGCGCGAGGGCCGCAACATCCGCACGCTCGAGAACATCACCGGGATCGACTTCATCATCGACGACACCCCCGAGGCCGTGGTGCTCTCCGGCTTCGACGGCGTGCGCCGCGAGACCGCCCGCCTCACGCTCACCAAGCTCATCACCGACGGGCGCATCCACCCGGCGCGCATCGAGGAGACGTACACCGCCGCCAAGGCCGAGGTCGAGGCCGCCATGGAAGAGGCGGGCGAGCAGGCCTGCTTCGACACCAACGTGCACGGGGTGGCGCCCGAGCTCGTCAAGGTCCTCGGGCGCCTCAAGTACCGCACCAGTTACGGCCAGAACGTGCTCAACCACTCCATCGAGGTCGCCCACCTCGCCGGCATCATGGCCGCCGAGCTGGGCGCCAACGTCAAGATCGCCAAGCGCGCCGGCCTGCTGCACGACATCGGCAAAGCCATCGACCACGAGGTCGACGGCTCGCACGCCGACATCTCGCAGCAGCTCTGCAAGAAGTACCGGGAGTCGCAGAGCGTGTGCCACGCGATCCAGGCGCACCACCAGGACGTGGAGCCGCAGACCGTGGAGGCCGTGCTCGTGCAGGCGGCCGACGCCATCAGCGCCGCCCGCCCGGGAGCTCGCCGCGAGTCGCTCGAGAACTACATCAAGCGGCTCGAGTCGCTGGAGCACATCGCCGAGGCCCACAAGGGCGTGGAGAAGTGCTTCGCCATGCAGGCGGGGCGCGAGGTGCGCGTCATGGTCAAGCCCGGCGAGATCGACGACGACGCCACCTCGCTGCTCGCGCACGAGATCGCGCGTGAGATCGAGGACCAGCTCGACTACCCGGGCCAGATCCGCGTCACCGTCATCCGCGAGAGCCGCGCCGTCGACATCGCCAAGTAGGCGGTGTGCCTGCGGTGCACCGCCAGTTGAGCCCGCTACGCAGCTCAATAGGCGGAACGAGGAGGCGCTGCGGCGCCCGCTCGCCGCGTGACGGGACCGTGATGACCGGCCGCTACTATCTCCGCTCGTTCGGGTGCCAGATGAACGAGCACGACGCCGAGCGTATCCGCGCGCTGCTCGAGGCCGAAGGCCTGCAGCGCGCGGACGAGCCGGATGACGCCGCCGTGCTCGTGTACAACACGTGCACCGTGCGCCAGAGCGCCGACGACCGCCTCGCGGGCCACCTGGGGACGGCCGCGAGGCTCAAGCGCGGCGATCCCTCGCGGGTGGTGCTCGTCACGGGCTGCCTGCCGCAGGCGGAGCAGGCCGCGTTCTTCGAGCGCTTCCCGTTCGTGGACGGCGCGCTCGGCCCGCAGAACCTGCACCGCCTGCCGGAGTTGCTGCATACGGCGGTGGAGCCGGCCGGCGAAGCGCCTGCCGGCTACTTCGAGGACGGACCGCACTTCAGCGGCGATCTCTCCGCCCTCAGGGAACGGCCCTACCAGGCGTGGGTGCAGGTCATGAGCGGCTGCACCAACTTCTGCTCCTACTGCATCGTGCCTTACGTGCGCGGGCCGGAGCGCAGCCGGCGGGTGGACGAACTCACCGACGAAGTCGAGAGCCTCGTCGCCGACGGCGTGCGCGAGGTCACGCTCCTCGGCCAGAACGTGAACGCCTACGGCCTCGACCTGCGGCACGGGGGAGAGGCGGACGCGCCCGCCTTCGCCGGGCTGCTGCGGCGCCTGGACGCCATCGAAGGGCTCGAGCGCATCCGCTTCATGACCTCGCACCCCAAGGACCTCGGCGACGATCTCATCGCGGCCGTGGCCGAACTGCCGAGCGTCTGCGAGCACGTCCACCTGCCCGCCCAGGCGGGGTCAGACCACATCCTCCGCGCCATGCGTCGCGGCTACTCCGCCGGCCAGTACCTCGAGCGCCTGCACGCCCTCCGCACGGCCGTGCCGGACGTGAGTGTCACCACGGACCTCATCGCCGGTTTCCCCGGAGAGACCGACGCGGACTTCGAGAGGACCCTCGACCTGGTCCGGGAGGCGGCGTTCGACGCGGCGTACACGTTCGTCTACTCGCCGCGGGCCGGCACCAGGGCCGCCGGACTGCCGGGCCAGGTGCCCCCGGAGGTGCGCCGCGAGCGCGTGGAACGCCTTATCGAGCTCACGCAGCAACTGGCGCTGGCGTCCAGGCAGAGGTGGGTCGGCAGACACGCCGAAGTGCTCGTCGAAGGGACCAGCAGGGACGGCGTCCTGCACCGCGGGCGCACGCGCCAGAACGTCACCGTGAACGTCGCGGGAGCCGTAGAGCCCGGTGCTATAGTGGCGGTGGAGATCACCGCAGCGACCTCCACCACGCTGCGCGGCACGGTCTGAGCCGGCGACCAGGGAGGTACCTTCATGCAAGGCTGCATCTGCCCTCATCCTCCGCTGCTCATCCCGGAAGTCGGCGGCGCCGCACGCAACAAGATCGCCGCCACCGTCGCCGCCATGGAGAAGCTCGCCGCCTCGGTCGGAGAGCCTGAGACCATCGTCGTCATCTCGCCGCACGCCGACGACTTCGGCTCCGCCCACGCGGTCAAGACGCCGCCACGGCTCAAGGGCGACTTCGGCCGCTTCCGCAGCCCCGAGGCCGCGTTCAGCTACGACAACGACGTGCAGTTCGCGGAGCTCCTGCTCGCCCTGGCCGGCGACAACCGCAAGCTGCGCTTGGTGCCCGACGACAGCGAGGTGCTCGACTGGGGCGTGCTGGTGCCTTTGAGCTTCCTGCGCCCGCAGAGGATCGTCAGTCTGTCGGTGGTCGGCCCGTACGCCGAGCACCGGGCCCTCGGCCAGCTCGTCCGGCGGTGCGCCGAGGAGCTCGGGCGCGACACGCTGTTCCTGGCCTCGGGCGACCTCTCGCACGCGCTCATCCACGGCGCCCCGGCCCCGTACGACCCACGAGGCAAGCTCTTCGACGACGAGGTCCAGAGCCTGCTCGCCGTCGGCGACTTCGCCGGTCTCACGCGCATCGAGCCGATCCTGCTCGACGGGGCGGCCGAGTGCGGCCTGCGCAGCTTCGTCGCGCTCGGCGGGTTCCTGGGCGACGACGCCACCGTCGACCCCGAGATCTTCAACTACGAGGGACCCTACGGGGTCGGCTACCTCGTCGCCCGCTTCGGTCCGCGGCCGCACATCGCGGACGCGACCGCATGACCGATCCGTCCGGTACGCCGGGGCCGGCGGACTTCGCGTTCGCCTGCGTGCGCTCCTACGTGGCCGGCGGACGCGCGCCCGAACCGCCGCACGATGCGTTCTACCAGCGCCCCGCGGCCTGCTTCGTCACGCTCAAGAAGCGCGGCGAGCTGCGCGGCTGCATCGGTACCCTCGAGCCCGCCGAGGCGGCGCTCGGACGGGAGATCGCGCGCAACGCCCACTCCTCCGCGCTGCGCGACCCGCGGTTCCCGCCTGTGAACGGCGACGAAGTCGAGGCACTCACCTGTTCGGTCGACGTCCTCGGCCCGAGCGAGCCCTGCGAGATCGCCGGCCTCGATCCCGAGGTGTACGGAGTCATCGTCTCGTCCGGCCACCGGCGCGGCGTGCTGCTCCCCGCCCTGGCGGGCATCGAGAGCGCCGACCAGCAGGTGGCGATCGCACTGCAGAAGGCCGGGATCGCGCCGGACGACGGCTTCGACGTGCGGCGGTTCCGGGTCACGCGCTACCGGCAGGGCGACCCGGCCGTTGAGCCGGACGACGACGCCGCGCCGGCCGGCGACTGACCGAGACCAGCGTGACCGGCGCACCGCCGGTGGTCGCCCTCTTCGGCGCCACCGCCCTCGGCAAGAGTGACGTGGCGCTCGAACTGGCCGCGCGGCTCGGCGCCGACATCGTCGTCGCCGACTCCATGCAGATCTACGCCGGGCTGCCCGTCCTCACCAACCAGCCCGGCGACGCGGCGCGCGCCCGCGTCCGGTACCACCTCGTCGGGTGGGCGCCGGCGCAGGACGAGTTCACCGTGGCCGAGTACGCGGACCGTGCCCACGCCGCGGTGGACGCCGTGCTCGAGGAGGGCCGGAGCGTCGTCGCCGAAGGCGGCTCCGGCCTCTACCTGCGGGCTCTGCTGGGCGGCCTCGCCTTCGGCGGGCCGCCCGACCCGGTCGCTCAGGGCCGAGCTCGAGGCGCGCTGGGAGCGCGAGCCGCAGGCGCTCGTGGCCGAACTGCGCCGGCGCGCTCCGGCGGTGGCGGCGCAGGTCGACGTCGCCAACGGGCGCCGCGTGATCCGCGCCCTCGAGTCGCTCGACGCGCCGGGCGAGAGGCAGACGGGTGAGCTCTGGGAGCCCGGCGCCCGCTACCGGCACGCGCTGTTCGCGCTGCTGCCGGACGAGGACCGCGCCGCTCTCAAGGAGCGCATCGAGAGGCGCGTCGACCAGATGCTGGCGGCCGGCGCGCTCGAGGAGGTCGCCGCCGCCCGGGCCGCCGGCCCGTTCTCACGTACGGCGGCCCAGGCGATCGGCGTGCGCGAGCTCTGCGCCGTCCTCGACGGCGAGCTCGCGCTGCCCGAGGCGGCGGCGCGCATGAAGGCGCGCACTCGCGCCCTGGCGCGCCGGCAGCTCACCTGGATGCGCAGGCTGCCGGACGCCTCACTCGTGCCCGTCGCCGGGCGCGCCCCTGCCGACGTGGCAGCCGACATCCTGACCCGTCTGCGCGAACACGCGTGGTAGGATGTCGACTCCGGCGCGGCGCGAGCCGCGCGCCGTACGCTCACAGGGAGTCATGAATCCGTGCAGCCTCAGTGGCAGGGCCTCGGCAAGGTCCAGTTCTCCAAGTGGCAGGGCCTCGGCAATCACTACATCGTCGTCCACGCGGACCAGCTCCCGTTCGAGCTCACCCCGGAGCGCGTCCGCCTGCTCTGCGACCGCAACCTGGGCATCGGCGCGGACGGCATCCTCCTCATCGGGGAGCAGACCGGCGAAGCCCGCTTCGGCCTGCGCATCTTCAACCCCGACGGCAGCGAAGCGGAGATGTGCGGCAACGGCGTGCGCATGGTCGCCCGCAAGCTCAAGATGGAGGGCCTCATCACGGGCGACTCCGTGGTGCTCGACACGCCGGCCGGCGAGATCGTCCCCAAGCTCGGCGAGGGGTCCGAGGTCACGGTCGACATGGGCATCGCCCGGTTCGGCGGAGAGAAGCTGACCGGGTTCGACGGAGACGCCGTGGAGCAGAGCCTCCACGCCGCGGGGCGCAACTTCACGTTCACGTTCGTCGACGTCGGCAACCCGCACGCCATCATCCAGTCGCCCTGGCCGCTGGAGCTCGTGCCGCTGCACGAGGTCGGCCCCATGATCGAGGAGCACGCGTACTTCCCGCGCAAGACCAACGTGGAGTTCGTCAAGGTCCTCGGAGAGCACGAGGCCAAGGTCCGCGTGTGGGAGCGCGGGGTGGGGGAGACCCGGGCCTGCGGCACCGGCGCCACCGCCACCGCCGTCGCGCTGGTGCGCACCGGGCAGTGCGTGAGCCCGGTCACCGTGGAGCTCCCGGGCGGCAAGCTCGCTGGTGGAGGTCGAGCCGGACTGGCGGGTGTTCATGACCGGTCCGGCCGAGGAGATCTACCACGGCGACCTCTCGCTCGAGTTCCTCTCGCACCTCGACTAATGCACGGAAGAGCTATTGAGCGGCGCGTGGGTACGCACGTCCCAGCACGCGACGGACTAATGCACGGAAGAGCTATTGAGCGGCGCGTGGGTACGCACGTCCCAGCACGCGACGGACTAATGCACGGAAGAGCTATTGAGCGGCGCGTGGGGACGCACGTCCCAGCACGCGACGGCGTGACCCCCTCGCTCACGACCAGCACCCGCGGAGGACCATGAGGATCGCAGAACGCGTGCGCACGCTGCCCCCCTACCTGTTCGCCGCCATCGAGCGTCAGATCGCCGAGCGCAAGGCCGCCGGCGTCGACGTCATCAGCCTGGGCATCGGCGACCCCGACCTGCCCACGCCGCCGCACGTGATCGAGGCGCTGGCGGCGGGCGCGCGTGACCCTGCCACGCACCAGTACCCGAGCAACCAGGGCGAGCTCGGCTTCCGGGAGGCTGTGGCGGGGTTCTACGCCTCGCGCTTCGGCGTGGAGCTCGACGTCGCCACCCAGGTCGTGCCGCTGCTGGGCGCCAAGGAGGGCATCGCCCACATCTGCCAGGTCCTGCTCGATCCGGGGGACCTGGCCCTGGCGGCGGACCCCGGCTATCCCGTGTACGTCACCGGGCCCCAGCTCGCCGACGGGGTCGCCCGGCACCTGCCGCTCGTGCCGGAGCTGGGCTTCCAGCCGGATCTCGACGCGATCCCGGCGGAGACCGCCGCGAAGGCCAAGATGGTCTTCGTCAGCTACCCCAACAACCCGACGGGCGCGGTGATCGAAGACGACTTCTTCGCCCGTCTGGTCGCCTACGCCAAGGCCAACGACATCGTCGTCGTCCACGACAACGCCTACGCGGACATCACCTACGACGGCTACGTGGCGCCGAGCTTCCTGGCCACGCCGGGCGCCTCCGAGGTCGGCGTGGAGCTGTTCAGCCTCTCGAAGAGCTACAACATGACCGGCTGGCGCGCCGGCGCCATCGTCGGCAACCCCGAGGTCGTCGACGCGTACTGGCGTCTCAAGACCAACCTGGACTCCGGCATGTTCGGCGCGGTGCAGCGCGCCGCGGCCGCCGCGCTGCGCGGCCCGCAGGAGTGCGTGCGCGAGATGTGCCGCGTCTACCAGCGGCGGCGTGACCTGCTCGTGGAGGCGCTGCGTACGGTCGGCATGCACGTAGAGCCGCCCAAGGGCACCATCTACCTGTGGGTACCCGTGCCCGAAGGCTACACATCGGCGAGCTTCACGCAGCAGGTGCTGGAGCAGGCGGACGTGGTGGTCACGCCGGGGGCAGCCTACGGCCCTTCCGGCGAAGGCTACGTGCGCATGTCGTTCACCCTGCCCGACGACCGCCTCGAGGAGGCGGTGCGTCGCATCGAGGAGCGCGTACGCCTCTAGTCCCCCTCAGCACACTCTCGAGTCCGGCGTGATGGACCCTGAGGCCGATCTCCAGGGCAGCACCGAGGTCCGGCCCCGGACCGTCGTGTTCGCCGTCGTCCCCAGCCGGCACGGCGAACCCGGCGAGGACGAGCAGCTGGTCGAGATCAAGGAGCTTCTCCGCTCGGCGGACATGGACTGCGTCGCCGAGGTCATCCAGCACCGCGACTCGCCCAATCCCCGCACCTATCTGGGCAAGGGCAAGATGAGCGAGCTCAAGGAGACCGTCACCGAGCAGAAGGCCGCTGTGGCCGTCTGCGAGGACGATCTCTCGCCGGCGCAGGTCGCGTCGGTGCTCGACGCCGTCGACGCCGACGTGCTCGACCGCACGGAGCTCATCCTGACCGTGTTCAGCAAGCACGCGCACTCGCTGGAGGGCACCATGCAGGTGCACCTCGCCCAGCTCGAGTACGAGCTCACGCGCATGCGCGGCAAGGGCCTCGTGATGAGCCGCCTCGGCGCCGGCGTCGACATGCGCGGCCCCGGCGAGACCAAGATGGAGGTCGACCGGCGCGTCGTGCGCAAGCGCATCCAGACGCTGCGCGGCCGCATCGAGCAGATGGCGCGCACGCGCAGGACCCAGCGCGCCCACCGCGTGCGCGCCGGCGTGCCGCTCATCGCCCTCGCCGGCTACACCAACGCCGGCAAGTCCACGCTGCTCAACGCGCTCACCGACGCGCACGTCTCGGTGCAGGACCGCCTGTTCGAGACGCTGGACCCCACGTCGCGCAGCTTCCGCTACCGCGATCGCGACTACGTGCTCACCGACACCGTCGGCTTCATCCGCAAGCTGCCGCACCAGCTCGTCGACGCCTTCGCCAGCACCCTGGAGGAGACCACGCTGGCCGACGTCGTGCTGGTCGTGGCCGACGCCAGCCTCGAGGTCTCCGAGATCGCGGTGCGCGAGCAGACCGTGGCCGACGTGCTCGACAGGATCGGCAGCACGGCGCCCCGCATCGTGGTCTTCAACAAGATCGACCGCCTCGACGGACCCACGTTGACGCGTCTCAAGGCGCTCTACCCGGACGCCGAGTTCGTCGCCGCCGGCAAGGGCTTCGGGCTGGACCTGCTGCAGGCGCGCCTGGGGCGGTTCTTCGACCGCGCCCTGCGCCCGGTCAAGCTCCTGTTCCCCTACGCCGAGGCCGGCGAGATGCACCGCTTGCGCGGCATCGCCAGCGACGTGCGCGAGGAGCACACGCCGGACGGCGTGATCTTCGAGGCCCGGCTGCCCGCCGCCGAGGCCGGCCGCTACGCGCGCTTCCGTATCGAGCCGGAGATCCCGGACGGCGTTGCGGGGGAGGCCGAGGCTCCCGACGCCGACGCCGAGTCACGAGACGGCTCCGGGACCCCCGCGCCCGACGACGCCGGCGCCGATGGCTGACGCCGGCCTGCCCGTCCCGGTCCGCCTGCTCACGCCCGCGGCGCGGCTCCCCGAGCGCGCCTACGAGCACGACGCCGCCTGGGACCTCTACGCGGCGGAGGAGGCTACGCTCCCGCCGCTCCACCGCGCGGTGGTGGGCACCGGCATCGCCCTCGGCCTCCCGCCGCAGCTCGCCGCGCTCACGCTGCCGCGCTCCGGTCTTGCGGCGCGGCACGGCATCTCCATCGTGAACGCCCCCGGGCTCATCGATCCCGGCTACCGCGGGGAGGTCCGCATCATCCTGCTCAACACCGACGCCGAATCCACCTTCGTGGTCGCTCCGGGTGACCGCATCGCCCAGCTGCTCTTCGTGCCGATGACCGATGTCCACCTGTTTACGGCAGACGCCCTCGACGACACCCACCGCGGTGAGAGAGGATTCGGCTCGAGCGGCACAAGGGGGAGGACCTGATGGCCGACGACCAGCCCCGGGAGCCCGAGGCGAGCGCCGTGGAAAAAGCCCCGGCGGACGAGAAGCCTACTATTCGCGTAGCAGGCCTGCTCATCCACGAGGGTAGTATCTTGATGGTAGAGCAGGGGAGAGGCGACGACCGCTACTGGCTGCTGCCGGGCGGCGGCGTCCAGTTCGGCGAGACGCTCTCCGACGCCTTGAGGCGAGAGCTCCGCGAGGAGCTGGGCATGCGCGTGGGCGTGCAGGGGCTGGTCGCCATCGTCGAGTCGATCTCACCGGACCCGGAGTACGCCAAGCACGTGGTGCACCTGGTGTTCGAGATCTCCGCGCCGACGGAGGACCTGCCGGAGCCACAGGAGGACAAAGTCCTCAACGCGCGGTTCCTGAGTGAGTTCCAGCTGCAGTCCGCGGACGTGCGCCCGCCGATCTCGGAGTTCCTGAGCAGCTGCGTGAGGGAGATCCCCTCGTCGCCGCAGTACCTCGGGCGCCGCTGGTAGCGCGGTTCTCTCCGCGGCAGAGTCCTCGAGAGGCCCTGGAAAGGTCCTGAGAGGTTGACCGGCCGTCTGCGGAGCTCGATCAAGAACACGCGATAATCTCCGTTATGTAAAGCTAGCCCTCGGAGCGCGTCCGCCTCCTCGCTTCCGTTGACTCTCGTCCATGACCCAGGCGGGCTGCCTCGCCTCTTCCCTCGGCCACGGCGGGATCGGACAAGCGACTGCGCGACGCCGTCACCGTTGCGGTCGCGACCGTGATCCCAGTCCGTCACGCCCAGAGTCTCTTCGGCCCCTGTCCAGCCCCGGTGATCCACCACCTCATGGCAAGCGCACGCAGCTCCGCAGCCGCCGGCGCGTTACGCGCTCGCAGGAGCTACGTGGATACTAGTAAGGAGGCGCGAGACGAGCGGGGCCGGTCCGAAGAGCCGGCCGGGCGGCTCAGTACGTGATCAGGCTGAAGACGTCGTAGCCCTCGAGCTTCTTGCGGCCCTCGAGGGCCGAGAGCTCGATGATGAACGCCACGCCGATGACCTTGCCGCCGAGCTTCTCCACCAGCTCGATCTTGGCCTTGGCGGTGCCGCCGGTGGCGAGCAGGTCGTCGTGCACCAGCACGTTCTGGCCGGGCTTGATGGCGTCCGCGTGGATCTCGAGCCTGTCGGTGCCGTACTCGAGGTCGTACTCGGCGAAGATCACGTCGTGCGGCAGCTTGCCGGGCTTGCGCGCGCAGACGAAGCCGGCGCCGAGGCCGTAGGCCACCGCGGCGCCGAGGATGAACCCGCGTGCCTCCGCGCCCATGACGACGTCCACGTGCTTGCCGACGCCGTACTCGACGAGACGGTCCACGGCCTCGCGGAGCGCCCTGGGCTCCTGCAGGAGCGGCATGATGTCGCGGAAGAGGATGCCCTGCTTGGGGAAGTCCGGGATGTCGCGGACGTGGGCGGCGAGGTCGAAGCCGGCGTCTGTCATGGGATCTCCTTCAGTGCGAGCGCGGCGCTGCCGCTGGTAGTGACGAAGTGACGACTCAGCGCGTCTCACCGCCGGTGAGCCGGCGGGCGCCGCGGGCGAGCAGGAGCTGGCGCAGTTGCGTTGCGGCCTGGACGATGTCGTCGAGCTGGTCCAGGCCTTCGCGGCGCCGTTCGGGGCGGTTCGACCTGAGCGCCGGCAGAAGCACCTGCTCGATGAGGCCGATCTCACGGTCCACGGCGCTCTTGACCACGCGCAGGTTCTTGGGCCGCAGGCCCAGCTGCGCGAGCTGCGCGGCGGCAGCGACGATGCCCGCGTCGGTCTCGGTGTACCTCTTGACGCCGCTCACCTGACGGCCGCGGATGAGCTCGTAGTCCTCGAGCTCGTCCATGAGGCTCACGTCGGCTCCGGTGAGCTGCATGACCTCCTCGCCGGTGTACTCGCGCCCCTCCGCCGTCGCCACGAAGTCGGTCTTGCGCAAGCCTTGCCGCGCGGACGGGAGCGTGCTCGCCGGGCTCCGCTCGAGCTCACGGCGGATGACCTTGAGCGGCAGGTACTCGTCGCGCTGCATGCTGAGCACGCGCACGAGGCGGTTGAAGTCGTCCTGTGAGTACAGGCGGTAGCCGGACTTGGTACGCCTCGGCGTGACCAGCCCCTGCTCCTCGAGGTAGCGAAGCTTGCTCACGCTGATGTCGGGGAACTCCCCGCGCAGGCGCTCGACGACCGTGCCGATGGTCAGCAGGCGCTCGTCCCCGACGTCGAACAGCAGTTCAGCGGTGTCGGACAACGTGACCCCCCAGGCCCCGTCAGCTCCCCGCCGGGGCGAGGAACGTGAGCTTGTACTTGCCGATCTGGATCTCGTCGCCGTCGCTGAGCACGGTGCGGTCTCCGCGCCGGCGATTGATGAAGGTGCCGTTGAGGCTGCCCTCGTCCACGATGATCCAGGCGTTGCCCTCGCGCTCGATCACGGCGTGGTTGCGCGAGACGGTCACATCGTCGAGAAAGACGTCCGCGTCCGGGTGGCGGCCGATGGAGATGCGCTCGTCGCGCAGCACGTAGGTCTCGCCCCCACGGCCGCCTCCGCTCCTGATGACCAGGCAGGCGTCTTCTGCGCAGGCGGCGAACGCCGGGATCTCCCCGTCGTCCTCCCCCGGCACGTAGCTGAGCGTGGTGGCCGACTCGGGCTGGTCCGCGATGAGGCTCGCGCCGCAGCGGACGCAGAAGCTGGCCCCCTCTGAGTTGCGGATGCCGCACTCGGGGCAGAACACCCTACTTCTCCGCCTCGCGCATCACTCCGCGTCCTCTTCGCCGGTGGGCTCTGCTTCGCCCTCTGGTTGAGCCTGCGGCGCGTGGCCGGCGAGGATCTGCGACAGGCCGGCGACGTCGTCCGCGGAGATGATGGACTCGCCCTCGGCGTGCTTGCGCTGGAGGCGCATCACCAGCTCGGCGCGCAGGATGTCCAGCTCGCCGTGAAGGATGCGCCGGCGACGCGAGATCTCGCGTTCTTCGGCCTCGAGCTGAGTGATGAGCGCGCGGAGGTCGTCGTCCGAGCGGGACACGAGGTCGACGATGTCATCCATGCCGCGACTCCTCTCCTTGCCTGGAGGGTTGGGCAGCCGATGCTACCCCCTCCGGGCTCAACGTTCAAGTTCAGGTTGAGGTGGCCCTCCGGAACGGGGATCTGCTCCTCGGGCAGCCTCTGCCCCCTCCACCTCGACCACCTTGAGCTCGACCAGGTGCGAGAGGGCCTGCAGCGCGTCGTACTCGTCGGCGTCCCCGGCGACGAGGATACCGTCCACGATGTCGCCCACCGTGCGGGCCCCGGGACCCAGGTAGCCGAGCACGCGGCCCTCGAGCGGGTCCTCGGTGCCGCCGCCGCGGTAGCGGACGACCGCCGGCGCCGGCAGGCGCCGCCGCATGCGGTACACCTCGTCCAGGCGGCGCATGCCCTCGATGAGGAGCGACTCGGTGGGCAGGTTGACCTCGTCCTCTTCGAGCTCGGCCGCAGGGTCGAACTCGAAGGAGCCGGTCCTGACCGCCAGGAGCGCGTAGAACGCCTTCTCGCCGGTGAGCTCCCCGGCCCGGGCGCCCACGAGGCGGCCGCCGCGGAACATGAGGACCCCGGCCACCGCGTCCTCCTCGTCGAGGATGACGAGCCGGCCGGTCTTGCCGCCGACCGACGTCATCTGCACGAGGTCGGCCAGCGGGAGCTCGCCGAGGTCGCCGATCAGGCCCACGAGGGGGCCTCCGGCGGGAGGGTGCTGATCATCTCCACGTTTCGCTTTCCATGCGGTTGACTGCTTCGCAGCGCACGGCCGCCTTCCTCTCTCATGGTTTCCCGCCGGAGGACGATACAGACTGCAGTGTCGGCTGAGCGGACAACGCCTGGGCGGCGCTGCTATATACTCGCTCCACCGCGGCGTGGACAGGAGGGTATGCGTGGCTCGGCGCAAGGGACTCGTGATCAACGATCGTCAGCTCGACCGCTGCGACGACCTCCTGCAGAAACTCAAGGAGGTCTCGGGGTCGAGCTTCCTCGCGCTCATCAGCACCTCGGGGCAGCCCATCACCACCGCCTCCGACGAGTACCACCCCGAGACGCTCTCGCTCGCGTCCCTGGCCGCCAGTTCGTTCGCCGCCACGCAGCAGCTGGCGAAGATCCTCGACGAGAACGAGTTCACGCTCCTGTTCCACGAGGGCAAGGGCCTCAACCTGCACGTCTCTCAGGTCACGGAGCAGGTGCTGCTCATCGTCACGTTCGGGCGCGAGACGCAGGTCGGCAAGGTGCGCCTCTACACGCAGCGCGCCATCGAGGTGCTGCGGCAGATCTTCGACGGGCCGGAGGACGAAGTGTCTCCGGCCATGGACAACGACTTCGAGGCCGCGGCCGGCCTCGCCATGGATGACCTCTTCAAGGACATGTGAGACCAGCCTATGCCCCTGATCAACTTCGCCGCCCGAGAGATCAACTACAAGATCGTCTACTACGGGTGCGGCCTCTGCGGCAAGACGACCAACCTCCAGTACATCCACCGCAAGATCAACCCCGAGGCGCGCGGCAAGCTCGTGAGCATCGCCACCGAGGAGGAGCGCACGCTCTACTTCGACTTCCTCCCGCTCACGCTCGGCACGGTCAAGGGCATGCAGACCCGGTTCCACCTGTACACGGTCCCGGGCCAGAGCTACTACAACGCCAGCCGCAAGCTCGTGCTCCAGGGCGTGGACGGGGTCATCTTCGTCGCCGACTCGCAGATCACGCGCCTCGACGAGAACGTCGAGAGCTACCTCAACCTCTGGGACAACCTGCTGGGCCAGGGCGACGACCTCAGCAAGCTCGGGTTCGTCATCCAGATGAACAAGCGCGACCTCACCGACATCTTCTCGGTGGAGGACCTCAACGAACTGCTCAACCACACCGGCTCGCCGGTCACGGAGGCCAGCGCCGTGACCGGTCAGGGCGTGTTCGAGACGCTCAAGGTGGTCTGCAAACAGGTCATCGCCAAGACGGGGTGAGGCGGGAGGGCCGAGCGGCGCGCGAGCTCTCCCCCGCCGGCCCGCGGCGCGTCACTGCCCGACGCGCTTGATCCAGTCCATGGGCGCGTAGTGCGACACGAACGTGTCGCGGAACAGCACCTTGCCCCCCGAGTCCTTCACCGTGCGCTGCACGCGCACGCTCTGCCCGTCGACGCCGCGCTCCCAGCGGATCATGCCCGGCCCCAGGTCGCCGTCGTACACCACGCGGGGGTCGGACTTGCCGTGCGCCGGCTTGCGCACGTCGTAGAACGCGCTCGTCTTGTACGTCACCTCGCGGCCGGTCTTGCCCACGAGCGCCACGGTGAGCGCGCCGCCGCCGATCCAGCTGCGGATCATGATGCTCTTGCCGGAGTCGTTGCGGAACTTGAAGTCGAGCGCTCCCCACGCCACCGTGGCGTCACGCCCGGTCGGGTAGTGCGAGATGTACAGCGAGTGCGCGTGCCGCTCCGTGACCGGCAGCCCGGCGAAGAACACGGCGTTGAAGAGCGTGGTGGCGTACTGGCAGACGCCGCCGCCGACGCCCTGGCGCAGCACGTTGTCGGCGGCGATCACCGGCGCGTAGTCGAACCCGCGGTTGGCGGTACGCGGTCCCATGGCCTCGTTGAGCGAGAACGTCTCCCCCGGCTCGACCACCGTGCCGTCGACCAGCTTGGCCGCGAGCGCGATGTTGTTGGCGCGCGTGGTGTTGCGCGGGTCGAAGTACGTGACGAACTGCGAGCCCAGGGCGGCGAGGCCCATGCTCTCCACGTCCTGGGTGCTCAGCTTGGGGAACTCGGGGGTGAGCGCCACGAAGATGGTGCGCAGACCTCCGCCGGTGGCCGCATCGTCCAGCTCGTCCATGAGCACCGGCATGTCCAGCGCGAGGCCGGACTTGCTCTCCGTGACGCGCACGCTGCCGTCGTCGTTGACCTCGACGCCGGCATCCACGGGCGCCGTCTCGGCGAACGCGAACAACCGATGCAGTTCGGCCGCGGCGCGGTCGTTGTGGAACGTGAGCGGGTACTGGTCGGCGTCGTCGCCCTTGTTGACCGCGAGCATGCCGGCCATCCGCTCGGGCGAGAGCACGACCTGCCGTGACCGGTAGCGCAGCGTGATGGGCACGGCGAGGTAGGCCGCGGCGGCGCCGGCGCGCGCCTGGGCGTCGACCGTGGTGACCTCGGGCGGGACATCCTTGAGGGGCACCGGCCCGGTGTAAGGACGCCCGGCGGCGAGGCTTGCCAGGATCGCGCGCTCGAGCACGACCGCGTCGACCTCCCGGCCGGCGCGCGCGGGCACCACGTCGAGGCGTTCGCCGGTGAGCCGGAGGCGGGCGTCGCGCGCGGGGACGTCCACGTCGGCGCGCAGGGCCTCGAGCCCCTCGCGGTACGCCGCCGCGTCCACGCGGATCACGGGGGCGATCGCGGCGGAGCCGCCCGGGAGCCACACCTCGCCGACCGGCAGCCGGTGGCGCCCGGCCCGGTAGGCCTCGTGCGCGGTGGCCGCGGCGTCGAGACGCAGGCCCAGCTGGGCGAGCGTGTACGCACGCGGCTCCTCGTCCTTGCCGACGCTCAGCTGGACGGTCCCGATGCGCGCTCCCACGCGCGAGGCCACGGCCTCCGCGGCAGCCTGTTCGTCCAGTCCCTGCAGGCTCACGCCGGCGACGCTGACGCCCTCGCCGACCTCGTGCCACGTCGTCGCCTGGAGCGCGACGAACCCCGCGGCGAGCACGACGACGAGGAGCAGCGCCGTGAGGGGCCAGACGTGCCTGCGGTACCACGCGCCGAAGCGGCGCAGTGGTCCCCTGCGAGAGGTCGCGGCGGGCTCCCCGGCCCCGGAGGATACGGCGTCCATGCTGTTCATGATACGGTGCAGCGTTCGCCGCCCGCACCCCACGTCCTACTCGGCGTGCTCCCGGATGACGCCGCGCACGACCTCGAGGAAGCCCTCGGCGAGGCGCTCGGAGTCCGGCCGGTCGGCGCCCTCGGCGTAGACGTGGAACACCGGCTCGTCTGCGTCGGGCAGCAGCTGCACCCAGCCACCGTCGCGCTTGAGCTGGATGCCGTCGATGAGGCCGAGCTCGGCCTGGCCGGCCTCGGCCTCGCGCTGGAGGTGTTCGGTCGCCGTGCGCATCACGGTGCCCTTGAGCGCCCAGGGGCACGCCACCGTCTTGTGCACGAGCGTGCTCGTGGGGATCTCGACCAGCTGCTCGCTGAGCGGCCGCCTCTGCGGCGCGAGCAGCTCGAGCAGCTTGCCGAGGCTCATGACGGCGTCGAACGCGGGCAGGAAGCGCGGGAAGATGTAGCCGCCGCCGAGCGAGCCGGCGAACACCACGTTCTCGCCGGTGGACGCCTTCGCCAGCGCCGGCAGCGACACCTTGGTGCGCTCCACCTCGACCCCGAACGGGCCGGCGAGCGTCTCCGCGAGGTGCGTGACGGTGAGCGGCAGGACGAGCTTCTCACCTCTCGAGGCCTGCTGCGCGACGAGCTTGACGTACAGCAGCAGGGCCTTCTCCAGCGGCACCTCGCTGCCGGTGTCGTCGACGATGTACAGGCGCTCGGCGCCGGGGCCGACGACCAGGCCGAGGTCGGCCTCCATGGTGCGGACCAGGCGCTGGACCTCCTGGATGTTCGCGCCCAGCTCCTCGGCGCCCATGCTCACGTGGTGCTGCTCGTTGAAGGCGCGCACGGAGAGCACCTCGGCGCCCAGGTTGCCGAGCAGGTACGGGAGCGTGAGCGAAGCCGGCGAGTAGGAGTAGTCGATGACGAGCCGGTACGCCCGGCTCTTGATGCGCTCCAGGTCCCACGAGCCGAGAAGACCGCGCACGTACGTCTCCATGGCGCGGTCCGGGAACTGGATCTCGCCGAACTCGCTGTAGAAGGCGCGCCGGAAGTCCTGGCGGCCGAAGTACTTCTCGATGTCCTTCTGGCGCGCCTCGCTGAGGTTGATGCCCGGCGGCTCGAACAGCTGGATCTGGATCATCTCCGGATCCCAGCTGGCGATGCGCACGTGGACGCCCCCCTGCGCGCTGCCGTTCTTGACCTCGAAGCGGTTGATGGCGCTGCTGGCGACGCGCAGGTCCCTCACCACCACCCCCGTCGAGTTGAGCCCGGAGATGATGGCGCGCTTGATGACCCGCGAGGCCGGGTGGGCGTCGCGGCTCGTGGTCACGCGGGCGCCCTTCTTGAGCACGGTGCCGTAGGCCATGGCCATCTTGAGCACGAGTTCGGCGGTGATGTCGACGTTGATGAGCCCGGTCATGCCGTCCTTGCCGAACAGCTGGGAGCTGCCGCGAGACTCCCAGATGATGCTGCTGTTGATCTGGGCTCCGGCCTCGACGGTCTTGTTGGGGTAGATCTTGACGTCGGGCGCGATGTACGCCTGCTCGCCGATGACGGACTCGTCACCGACCGCCACTCCCTCACTGAACGTGGAGCCGGCCTTGAGGTCGCAGTTGCGCCCGACGATGGCGCCGAACACCTTGGTCGAGGCGCCGACGTAGGTGTTGGCGCCGACGACGCTGTTGCGCGTCTCGGCGTGCTCCTTGATCACGACGTTGCTGCCCAGCACCGAGTAGGCGCCGATCGACGCCGTGCGGTCGACCTTGACGTAGTTGCCGATGAACGCCGGTCCCTGCATGTTCTCGAGCGAATCCAGGTTGACGCCGTCGCCCAGGAAGATGCGGTTGCGGAGCTCGATGCCCGGCAGCTGGGCCTCGACCTTGCCGTCCAGCAGGTCGCGGTTGGCGGCCAGGTACTGCGGCAGGCTGCCGATGTCCTGCCAGTACCCCTCGGCCACGTAGCCGTACAGCGGCGCACCCATCTCGAACAGCTTGGGGAACAGCTCCTGACTGAAGTCGTACTGGGTGTTGGCCGGGATGTGGTCGAACACCTCGGGCTCGAGGATGTAGATGCCGGTGTTGACGGTGTCGCTGAACACCTGGCCCCAGGTGGGCTTTTCCAGGAACCGCTCGATGCGGCCCTCCTCGTTGACCACGACGACGCCGAACTCGAGGGGGTTCTCCACGCGCTTGAGCGCGATGGTGACCATGGCGCCGCGCTCCTTGTGGAAGCGCAGCGCGCCCTGGAGGTCGATGTCGGTGAGCGCGTCGCCGCTGATGACGATGACGGTTTCGTCGCGCAGCCCCTCCTCGGCGAGCTTGACGCTGCCGGCCGTGCCCGCCGGGGACTGCTCCACCGAGTACTGCATGCTCACGCCGAGCGTCGAACCGTCGCCGAAGTAGTCGCGGATGACCTTGGGCAGGAACATGAGCGTGACGACGGTATCCTCGATACCGTGCCTCTTGAGGAGCTCGACGATGTACTCCATGCACGGCTTGCCGCACAGCGACACCATCGGTTTGGGCTGGTTGCTCGTCAGCGGACGAAGACGCGTGCCCTCGCCGCCGGCCATGACCACTGCGCGCACGCGCCACCTCGGCTGTCCGGGGACTGTAGGGCTAGCGTACCAGATGGATATCGGCGCGAGAGGAGCTCAGGCCGGCGAGTCCTCGCCACGCGCGCGCCGCACCCAGACCACCATCTTGTACCCGTACCAGAGGCCGCTGGCGACGTAGAGCGTGGCCCCCACGGCGTAGAACGCCCAGCCGAGTACGCGGATGTCGACGATGAACCACTGCAGCGCGCAGATGAGCACGAAGTTGCCCAGCTTGGACCAGCGGGTGATCTGCGGCTTCTGCTCCGTGTACACGCGCGTGGGCAGGGCGAGCGCCAGGATGATGCCGTCGCGGATGAGCAGCGGCAGCACGGCGAGCCACGGCAGCGTGCCGAAGTACCAGAGCATCGCCACGATGACGAAGAAGAAGGCGCGGTCGACCAGCGGGTCCACCCAGCGGCCGAACTCGCTCTGCACGTGGTAGTGCCGCGCGATGTAGCCGTCGGCCACGTCGCTGAGGGCGGCCACCAGGACGACGGCCGCGGTGGTCCAGCTCGCGCCGGGCGCGTCGAGGCTGTACAGGTAGACGATCAGCGGCAGCGCGCAGAGGCGCAGGACGGTGAGCGCGTTGGGGACGTGGCGGACGAGGCCGGCGGCGGGAACATCTTCCATGAGGACGGAGTGTAGCAGTGAAGTCGAGTACGCTGTGGTACTCTACGCTCTGCCACGGGGCGTAGCTCAGTCTGGTAGAGCACTCGGCTGGGGGCCGAGCGGTCGCTGGTTCAAGTCCAGTCGCCCCGACCAGTTCGAGGGGGGCTGAGTGCGAGCTGCACTCAGCCCCCCTCCCTCATCTCGACCCCGGCCACAAGCTCCCCCAGCACCAGACGGACGCTCGCGGCTGCTGCCTGAGGAGCTTGCGGACTGCCCCGCGCCCCGCCCTACTCGGCCTTCTTGCGAGACCGGTCGCCGAGGGCCGCGACGACGACGGCGATCACTGCGGCACAGACCGCCAGGATGAGGATCACGAGCGTGGCCTGCATGTCGCTCTCCTTCCCCCGTCCTCAGGATGCGCAATAGAGTAGCTGGCTGCTCGCAAGTGTCAATGCCCGGCGCTCGTCGCCGTTGGTCCGCACGGTGTCGCGCAAGGCGCTCTGCCGCCCCCTACGACGGCGGAAGTTCCGTTTGGCGCCGCGCCGGGGACGATGTCCGCGACCACTCGTGACCCTGGAGGGACGTGCCCACCAAGAACGACGTGTCCCGTATCCTGCTCGCCCTGTACGCGCTGGGCAGCGTCGCCGTCGTCATCCCGCTGGTCCTGGACCTCCCCGGTGCGGGCGAGCTCGCGGGGACCACGTCCGGCAAGATCCTGGCCGCGGCGATCCTGGCGCTCGGCCTGGGCGCCGCTCTGGCCGCTCGCGACCCCTGGGAGAACAGGGTCATCATCCCCGTGCTCATCGCCTTCATGGGGCTCGCGTCGCTGGCGATCCTCTGGCACCTCTTCGTGCATCGCCAGCTGTACGGCGCGCATCCCGCGTGGCTGGTGCTCCTCGTGGCGGTAGCGGGCCCGGTGTTGCTGGCTGCCTTCTACCCCCGGCGTCCCGACGTCTGACGCGCTGGCCGCCCCGGGGCTGCGCACGGACTACCTCGATGGGGGCTTGGGAACGGGAGAAGGGTGGACAGTGAGCACCCGAGATCTTCGCCGGATCCGCCGCGCAGCGCGGTTGCGCGAGCGTATGCCTGGGTGGTCGCGGGTCCCGTGGCGCCGCTGATACCCCTCGCCTGGATCGCCGCCGCGGTGGCGGTGTTCCTGTACCTCCCGGGCCTCCCCTCCCACTCCGGCAGCCTCGCCGACTTCGTCCCGAACAGAGCGCCGGCGATCACGGCCGAGGTACGCTCGGCGCAGATCTTCGGCCAGCCGCTGAGCCGGGTCGCCGTGGTGCAGCGGTCCCCGGCGGGCCTGGCCTCCGACGTGCAGCGCCAGACGGTGGGCGCCGCGATCGACATCACCCGGCATCCCAAGCCCCCCCTCATGGGGGCGCTGCCCGTGCTGAACGATCCCCGGGTCTGGCCCGGCGCCCAGGGACAGACGGCCACCACCGCCGTGACCTACCTGTACTTCACTCCGGGGACCCATCAGGCGGACCAGTTGCGCATCGCCGAGGCCTACGCCGCGAACCGTCTGACGCTGCCGAGTGCGGACGTGGTCGGTGTCAGTGGGCCGGTGCCGGCGCGGGTGGCCCAGGAGGACCTCATCTCCGCCCGCCTCACAGCCGTCGAGGTCGCGACGGTCGTGCTCGTCGGCCTGGTGCTGTTCCTGACCTTCGGCTCGGTGCTCGCGCCGCTCGTCACGCTCACCGCCGCGGGCGTGGCCTACATCGTCGGGTCGCGGCTCGTGGCGCTCGCGGCGACCCGGCTCGGGCTCGTCCCTCCGTCGGAGATCGACCCGCTGGTCGTGGTGCTGGTGCTCGGGATCGTGGCCGACTATGCGATCTTCTACCTCTCCGGGGCTCGCGAACGGCTGGCGCGACTGCGGCGCCGGGGCCAGGCGGCCCGCGACGCGACGGCGGAGCTCACCCCCATCATCCTGGTCGCAGGCCTCATGGTGGCAGCAGGGACGGCGGCGCTGCTGGCCGCGACCCAGCAGACGTTCCGCTCGTTCGGGCCCAGCCTCGCGATCAGCGTGGTCGCCGGCCTGGTGGTGAGCGTCACGTTCGTGCCCGCCGTGCTCGCGACGTTCGGCCGCGCCCTCTACTGGCCGCGCGGCCTCGGCGACCCCGGCCGGCAGCAGCGCGACGCCCGCGAGAGTTGGCTCTCTCGCACGCGCTCGCGCCTCGCGCACCTCGCCACCCACCGGCCGGCGGCGCTGGTGATCGTGCTGGCCTGCGTCGCGGTGCTGCTGCTCGCCGCCACGGGGCTGCGGCGGACGGACCCGGGCCTCGACTTCATCAGCGGGCTGCCGTCCTCGAGCGTTCCCCGACAGGCGGCCGCGGCAGCCTCCGCCGGCTTTGCGAACGGCATCCTCTCCCCCACCGAGGTGCTCGTTCAGGGAACGGGCGTGGGCGGCCAGGTCCAGCAGCTCGTCGCGCTCCAGGACGCCATCGCGCGGCAGCCCGGCGTGGCCGCCGTACTGGGGCCCAAGCAGCAGCCCCAGGACCCGCGCCTGGCCTTCGCCGTGGCGCCCGACCTGAACGCCGCCCGCTACTTCGTCGTGTTCCGGACGGACCCGCTCGGCAGCTCCGGGGTCCGCACCTTCGACGCCCTCAAGGCCGCCATGCCGAGGATGCTGCGGCAGGCTGGGCTCTCCGGCGTTCAGGCGAGCTACGCCGGCGACACGGCCCTGGCTTCCTACACGGTGGACAGGACGCTCTCCGACCTCGGGAGAGTCGGCGTCGTCGTCATCGTGATCGACGTGTTCCTGCTCGCCCTCTTCCTGCGGAGCCTGATCGCCCCGCTGTACCTGGTCGCGGCCAGCGTGCTCGCGCTCGCGGCCTCCGTCGGCGCCACCGCGTACCTCTTCTCCGTGCTCCCCGGGCCGGAGGGGCTCACCTACTACGTGCCGTTCGCCGCCGCGGTTCTGCTCGTCTCGCTGGGCTCCGATTATACTGTCTTCGTAGTAGGACGCATCTGGGAGGAGCGCAGGGTGCGGCCCCTGCGCGGCGCCATCGAGACGGCGGTGCCCAAGGCCCGCAGCGCCGTCTCGGTGGCCGCGGTGACCCTGGCGCTCAGCTTCGCGATGCTGGCGATCGTCAACCTCTGGCCGTTCCGCCAGCTCGCGGTGCTGCTGGCCGCCGGCGTGCTGATCGACGCGTTCTTCGTGCGGTCGCTGCTGGTGCCGGCGCTGGTCGCGCTGTTCGGGCGCACCTGGACCGGCGAGGCGGCGGAGCGCACCCAGTCCCCCGCCTCAGGCCGGCCCGCTCCGGCCGAGACGTCTCCCCAACCATCAAGGCGGCGCCGAGCCGCCTGAGAAGGAGTGACACACCATGCCCAAGGACAAGAACGGACGCGAGAAGGGCGCTCGGCGCGACGACGAGATGCCCTCGACCATCGCCAGGTCGGACAAGAAGGCGCAGCGCACCTGGAAGGAAGCGCACGACAGCGCCGTGGAGACCTACGGCGAGGGGGAGCGCGCCCACCGCACCGCGTTCGCCGCGCTGAAGCACACGCACGAGAAGCAGGGCGACCACTGGGTGCCCAAGCAGGAGAAGGGGCCGTCCGACCCGCGGGCGGCCAAGCCGACGCGCGAGGCCCGGGAGGGAAAGGGCGAGACCTACGGCGGCATCGATTACTACGGTCACACCAAGAAGGAGTTCGAGCAGCGCGCCAAGAGGCTCGGGATCACTGGCTACAGCCGTATGCACAAGGACGAGCTGGTCAAGAAGATCGCCCAGCGCGAGCGCTCACAGGAGGCGCAGGAGCGGAAGGACCGCAAGGCCGCGTAGCCGGCGCGGCGGCATGTCGCCACCGCTGTCTACGCCGTCAACGCCGACAACGCCCGCGACGTGAGTACACTGTACTGAAACGGTCGTGGGGGGAGTTCATGAAGGCAACCCGCTGGGTCGCGCGCGGTCAAGATGGGCGCTGGGTGTGTCCGTTCTGCGGCGCCCCGTTCGTCTGGTTCGACGATCCGGTCGATGAGGGCTGCGTCCAGGGCCTCTGCCCGGACGGCACCTGCAACACGCTCATCATGGTCGAAGCGGGCAAGATGAAGCGCTCATCGCACTTCATGGAGCTGATCGACGGCACCATCGCCCCCTCCCGCGTGCACGCCCGCGGCTGGTCGGAAGCAGGTGGGGAGTCGTCGCGGAGCTGACGCCGGCGGTCAGTGACCGACGCCGGCGGGTTCGTGGAGGCTCCCGCCGTTGCCGCCTTGGGATGCCTGCAGCACGTCCGCGATGTCGTCCGGGATCGGCTGGTGGCGCAGCAGTATGCCGTACAGCTTGTCGGCGAGCTTCGGCGAGCTGTCCAGCACGTCCGTCACCTGGCGGAGACGGAACTCGAGAAAGAAGTCCGGCTCCACGCGCAGAGCCTCGGCGATGACGGCGATGACCGGGTCGGCCGGCACGGGCCGGGTCCCCTTGGTGAGGTGGTTCAGGTACCCGGCGGAGAGCTTGGTCTTGTAGGCCAGCTGACGGTAGCTCAGCTGGCGCTCGTCCATCAGCCCCTTGAGGGCGGCCGGGAAGCGGTCCTGCGAGAAGCGGTTCTTCGTGACCGGTGTTGTGTACATGATCCCCATCGCAGTACCGTTATCGCCCTGAGAGCTGGATACTTGATAGGCAACAGCGCCGATGTTGTCTGTGCGGGCAACGGATTGGCGGGAGGCGAGATCCGGCGGCATCGACCCGGGCGGCGCCGGCGGGCGATGCGGGCGGAGACCCTTGACGCAAGGCGGGCACCGGCCGCGCCCGCGGTAGCCGCGCGGCCATACGCATGCGGGGGCCTCTGCAAAGGTATCTACTCTGTATCTACATGCGCGGCCTGACCGGGAGCGAGCGGCCCAGGTGTAGATACGCGGTATCTACGCTTTCAGAGTGCCGCTGCATGACTACCTGCCGGCCCGGCCGACGCGGGAGTCAGACTCGCCCGAGCAGCTCCGTGAGGGCGGCGGAGAGATCGGCGACCGCGACGTCGGTGCGCTCGCCGCCCCTGCGGTCCTTGAGCTCGACGAAACCCTCGCCGGCGCGCTTGCCGACCACCACCTGCGCCGGGCACCCGAGCAGGTCGGCGTCCTTGAACTTGATGCCGGGGCTCATGTCCCGGTCGTCGTACACGACCTCGAACCCTTCGGCGCTCAGCCTCGAGTACAGGTCCTCGGCGAGCTCGCGCTGGATCTCGTCGGAGCTGCGCACCAGGACGAGGTGCACGTGGAACGGCGCGATGGCGGCCGGCCAGCAGATGCCGTGGTCGTCGTGGTGCTGCTCGACGGCCGCGGCGGCGATGCGCGCCAGGCCGATGCCGTAGCTGCCCATGACGATGGGGCGCTCCTTGCCGTCCTCGTCGAGGTACGTGGCGCCCATCGGCACCGAGTACTTGAGGCCGAGCTGGAAGATGTTGCCGACCTCGATGACGCGCGCGCCCTCGAGCTCGCCCGAGCACCGCGCGCACGGGTCGCCCACGCGCGCGTCGCGCAGGTCGACGAAGGCGGCCTGCGGCACCTGCGCGAGCGTCACGCCGCTCCGGTGGAACCCGGCCTTGTTGGCGCCTGCGACGTAGTGGCCCAGGCGCAGCACCTCGTCGGCGTATACGGGCAGCGGAGTCGGCGCCGGGCCGACGAAGCCGGGCTCGACGCCCTGCGCCTCGAGGACCTCCTCCGGCGGTGGCCATGCGGGAGCCGCCCCCGAGCGCGTTCTCGAGCTTGAGCTCGTTGAGCTCGTGGTCTCCGCGCACGAGGACCATCACCGGGCCGGCGGGTGTGTGGCCGGAGGCGGCGGCTGCGCCGCCCGCGCCGGCCTCTCCCCCGCCCTCGGGCACGACCACGAGCGCCTTGATGAAGGCCCGCGCCGGCAGCCCAAGGTACGCGGCGACCTGCTCGATCGTCTTGCAGTCCGGCGTGTCCAGCTCGGCCTCGGCGAGCAGGTCGACGGGCGCGCCGCTGGCCTCGGCGAAGGGCGCATCGGCGGCGCCGTGGGGATCGAGCTCGCTGGCCGGCGGCTCGGGGTCGGCGCCGGCCACCGCGGTCTCGACGTTGCTCGCGTAGCCGCACTCACGGCAGAACACGATCTCGTCCTCGCCGGCGTCGGCGTAGGCCATGTACTCGTGGCTGACGTCGCCGCCCATCATGCCGGAGTCGCCCTCGACCATCATGAAGCTGAGGCCGCAGCGCCGGTAGATGCGGTCGTAAGCGGCAGCGTACTTGCGGTAGCTCTCTTGCAGGGCGTCGAAGCTGACGTCGAGGCTGTACGCGTCCTTCATGATGAACTCGCGCGTGCGCAGGATGCCGCTCTTGGGCCGTGCCTCGTCGCGCTCCTTGGTCTGGAAGTGGTACCACTGCTGCGGCAGCTGCTTGTAGCTGTGGATCTCGCGCGCCGCCAGCCAGGTGACCACCTCTTCGTGGGTGAGCGCGAGGGCGAGGTCGGCGCCCTTCCGATCCTTGAGACGGAAGAGCTCGTCGCCGATCGCGTCCCACCGGCCGGACTGCTGCCAGATCTCAGCGGGGTTCATGACCGGCATGAGCATCTCCTGGCAGCCGATGGCGTCCATCTCCTCGCGGATGATCTGCTCGATCTTGCGCATGACGCGCCAGCCGGCCGGCAGGTACACGTAGATGCCGGCGGCGAGCTGGCGCACGAGGCCGGCGCGGACCATGAGCTTGTGGCTCACGGCCTCCGCGCCGGCCGGATCCTCTTTGACGGTGGGAAGCAGCAGCTGGCTGACGCGCATGGGGACTCCATTCGAGACTGGCCGGAGCCGAAGATGATATCACCCGGATGAGGTGACGAGATGCCATTGAGCCTCGCCCCCGTCCTCCATATACTTCACGCGGAGAAGCCGCGAAGACTGGTCTTCGCGGCGGGGCCGACCTTGAGGAGAGCAGACACGTGGCACCCGTTCGCGATATCGTCCTGCGCGGCGACGTGCGCGCTCACAGCGCCGACGACGCTGGGGCGATTGTGCCCCTGCTCGTGATCGGCGAGCCCGATGCCGCATCCTCCTTCGTGGCGGACTACAACGCCGACGGCGGCCGGGGGCGGATGCGGCTCGCCGCATCCCTCTCCCCCGCCGAGCTCGAAGGCCTCGACGCCTGCGTGGCCAGCTGCCGTCCGGCGCGCGTCGTGCTTCTGCAGGGCGCCCTGTCGGACGAGCAGTTCCATGGCCTCCTGGACAGCTGTGCGCGCCACGGCCTGCCGCTGCAAGTACCCGACCCCGGACTCGCCGGCGAGCCTGTGGCCGCCCTGGGCGACTCGGAACGCGCGGCGTACGCGGTCCACCCCTCCGCGGTCCGCCCCCGGGAGTATCTGCTCAAGCGCGCCACGGACGTCGTCGTCGCGGCCGGAGCGCTGGTGGCCCTCTCACCCTTCTTCGCCGCCGTCGCGCTGGTGAGCAAGCTCAGCTCCCCCGGCCCGGTCTTCTACGTCAGTTGGCGCGTCGGCGTGTGCGAGGAGCCGTTCCCCTGCTACAAGTTCCGCACCATGTACGTGGGAGCAGACGTCCGGCAGGAGGAGCTCGAGAGCCGCAACGAGGCCGACGGCTGCCTCTTCAAGATCCGCGACGACCCCAGGGTCACGCGCATCGGCCGGTTCCTGAGGCGCACGTCACTCGACGAACTGCCGCAGCTGGTCAACGTGCTGCGAGGCGAGATGAGCCTGGTCGGCCCGCGCCCGCTGCCGTTGCGCGACGTCGCGCTCATCGAGCCCGAGTTCCGCACGCGTCACGCGGTGCTCCCCGGGCTCACCGGTCTCTGGCAGGTGGGCGGGCGCAGTTCCGTCACGGCCCGCCGCATGATGGAACTCGACCTCGAGTACATCCGCACGTGGTCACTCGGCCTCGACCTGCGCGTGCTGCTGCGCACGGTCGGGGTGGTCGTGCGGGGCAAGGGAGCGTACTGATCCCGCGAGCGTCACCGCCTGCGGGAGCGCAGGAGCCGCGCGTCGGAAGCCGCGTGTGCGGCCGCGTCAGGGAGTCTTGACGGTGCGCGCGGCGCTCTCGCAGACCCCGCCCCAGACCACCCGGTACATCCTGGTCCGCGACTGCCTGACCTTGCGCGCGTAGGTGCCGTCGTCCCGCGTGTGGATCGTCACCATGGACTTCCACGACGACGAGGACGTGCGTGACTGCAGCGTCAGCACCTGGCTCTGCGGGCCGTCGGGCGCTCTGTAGACCAGCTTGCCGCTGAGGGCGAACGAGGCTCCCGCTTTGGCGCTGCGCGGCGCGACGAGCGAGAGTCTGTTGCCGCCGGCGAAGGCGTACCACGAGGGCTTGCGCACCCCGGCCGCCGTCCGCACACCCATGTACACGCCTTCGCCGGCCTTGTCGGCGCCGCCGGTGGGGTTCCAGTCGTCCACGAGGAACCACAGCAGGGCCTTCACCTGTGGGTAGCGTTTGGCGTAGGAGAACGCCTGGCGCAGGTAGCGCGCCTGGTCGGCCTTGCTCACGGTGACGCCGAACCAGCGGCTGTACTGGGTGTTGTAGCCGTACTCTGTGAGGTAGAACGGCTTGCCCGGGAACAGCGACGTGAGCTGGCCGAGGTTGCCGAGGGTGACGCAGCGCGTGGGGTTGTTGGGCATCTGGCCCGGCTTGATGCGGGTGGACCCGCCGGGCGTGTAGGGGTGGTGGGAGTAGGCGTCCATGTACCTCGCGGCGCCGTTGGCCTTGAGGTACTTCGCGAACGCCTGCGGCGGCGTGCTCGTGATGTCGCCCCGGCCGCGCGGCGCCGTGGCTCCGCCGATGACGACGGCGCTCCCCGACCCCTTCTTGACCCCGGCGTACCAGGCCTTGAGCATCTTGAGGTAGATGGCGCCGCCCCCGTTGGTGGCGCTGACCGGCTGCTGCGGGTACAGGTAGAAGCCCTGGTTGGGCTCGTTCCAGCACTCGAAGTACCGGGCCTTGCCCGCGAACCGCTCGGCCAGGAAGCGGCCGAGGGCCGTGAACTGGCCCTTGACCGTCAGGTTGCCGATGTCGGGTGCGTAGAACGGCTGGTAGACGCCCTTCTCGTAGCCGGGCGGCGGTTGCTTCCACCAGGAGCGGTCGCTGGCCCACTTGGGCGTGTCGACCGGCGTGAGGATGACGGAGATGCCCGCCGCGCTGAGCTGGTCGACGATGGTCGTGAGCTGCGCCACGTAGGCGTCGCTGTAGCCGTCGCCGTTCTTGTCCTGTGAATAAGCCGTGCCGGGAGCTACCGGCTGCATCGTCGCCCAGCGGACCATGACCCGCGTCCACCGGGCACGCAGCCGCTGCGGTCCCAGCTCCGCGACCAGGGCGGGCACGGCGGCCGGGTCGACGGCCGTGCCCTCGAGCCGGTAGTCGATGATGCCGCGGCCCAGCGTAGTGGCGGCCGCGGCGGCGGTCGTCCCGCCGGGAAGCGGAGCGAAGAGGATGAACGCCAGTCCGGCCGCCGCGCACACGGCTCCGGCCGCGGCTATGGCCAGCGTCGTGAGCCGCCGGCGCCGGCCGGGGCGAAGTCGTCGCGGCCCTCGCTCATCGGGTCAGCCCCACGGTAGCCCGGCTGCTCTCGACGACCCCGTCCCAGATCACGCGGTAGCGCTTGGCGGACGTCTGCGTGAGGCCCTCGAACGAGTAGGCGCCCGTCGCGTCCGTCTTGGCCGTCGCTCCGGTCACCGTCCGCCAGGTGGAGCCGGTGAGGCTCCGCCTCTGCAGCCGCAACTCAACGCTCGCTCCCGCGTCGGCCCGCGTCGTCAGCACGCCGCTGATGGCGAAGGGCGAGCCGGCGGCGACGGCGCTCGGCGCCTCGATCGTGATCCGGTTGCCGCCGACGAACGCCCACCACGACGGCTTGAGGTCGCCGCGGTGATCGATGAGGCCGGTGTACACGCCGACGCTGTCGGGGTTGCTCGGGTCGGACTGCCAGTCCCGCACCAGGAACCACAGCAGGACCTTGACCTGGCGGTAGGCCCTCTTGGCGCAGAGCGCGTACGCCTGGCGCAAGTACCGCGCCTGGTCGGCCTTCGACACGTTCAGGACGAACGCGTCGTTGGCGCTGGTGCTGTAGCAGTACTCCGTGAGGTAGAACGGCTTGGTCCGGAACAGCTTGAGAAGCACCGGCAGGTTGCCGAGCGTGACCGAGATGTCCGGCCGCCGCGGTCTGGCCGACGGCTTGGGGCTGGACATGCGCGTGCTGTACGGGTGGTGGGAGTAGGCGTCGAACCAGCGCGTCGCGCCGTGGCTCTTGAGGTAGCGCGCGAACCACTGCGGCGAGGTGCTGCCGGCGCTCGTGCCGTTGCTGCCCATCCTCGAGGTGGCTCCCGCGATGACGACCCTTCCCGTTGCCGGCGTGGACGCCGCGCGAGAAGGCCACGAGCATCTTGCGGTAGGCCTCGGGCCCCACGACCTTACGGCCGACGATCTGCGGCTGAAGCCGCAGATTGGGCTCGTTCCAGACCTCGAAGTGCCTGACTCCCAGGCTGGCATAGCGCTGGGCAATGAACTTGCCGAAGACGCGGAAGGCTTTGAGCACGCGGATGTCGCCGGTGCGTACCACGGCGGTGCCGGGGTTCTTGGCCCAGTACTTCCGGTACCTGGTGTCGTGGGCCCACGAGGGCGTGTCGCTCCCGGTGAGGATGACCTTGATGCCTTGGGCGTGCAGCGTCTGCACCACGGTGTCGAGTTCGCGCAGGTAGGTCTCGTTCCACCCCGTGTAGCCCGCCTGCCAGGGGCCCTTGGGCTGCAGCTGGTCCCAGTAGACGAAGACGCGCGTCCACTTGGCGCCGGCGGAGCTCATCTGGGCGACGTACTCCGGGACGGGAGTGAGATCGATGCCGCCGTGGTACTCGAGGCGGTGGTCGACGATACCCCTGCCGACCGCGGCGCGCGCGGGCGCGGCGGTCCAGGACAGTGCGACGAACAGGAGCAAGAGTGCGAAGACGAACGCGCCGGCCGGCATGACCGATCCGCCTCTGAGAACGTACGACGACGTCATGCCACGCTGCCCGGTCACGATTCCCGCCTCCTCCTTCGACTCGTGGCATGATACCACCCGCTCGCGACGCCCGCCGAGCGCGTCGCCACGCCACGTGGTCGCGGACGGCGGATCAGTGGACGCCCACCGCGACGGGCGCGCTCTCGCACACGCCGTCCCAGACGACCCGGTACTGCCGGCCCTCTGCCTGCGTGAGCGCGAACGCGTAGTCGCCGTTCGCATCCGTGCTGGCGGGGGCCGACGCGACCGTCGACCAGCTCCCACCCGCGAGCGGCCGGCTCTGCAGCAGTACGGGGATGGCGGCGCCCGGGCCTCCCCGCGTCGTCAGCCGTCCCGAGACGGAGAAGGACTGCCCGGGGGTCACCGAGGGGAGCGCCTCCGCCGTCACCTGATTGTCGCCGACGAAGGCGTACCAGGCCGGCTTGCGCTGCCCGGCCGCGTCGAGGAGCCCGGTGTAGACGCCGACGCCCGGCGTGGCCACCGGGTCCTTCTCCCAGTCCCTGACCAGGAACCAGAGCATGACCTTGATCCGCGGGTACCGGGCGACGAACGCCCAGGCCGCGCGCAGGTACCGCGCCTGATCCTCCTTCGAGACGACCACGCAGAACAGGTCCCTGACCGGAGCCGTGCTGTAGCAGAACTCCGTGAGGTAGAACGGCTTGGTCGGGAAGATCTTGAGCAGCACGCCGATGTTGCCGAGGGTGACCGCCTTCTTGGGCTCCCGAGGCGGCACGCTCGGCGAGGGATCGGACCCGACCTTGGTGTACGGGTGATGCGAGTACGCGTTGAACCACCTGGCGGCGCCGCGCGACTTGAGGTAGCGCGCGAACCACTGGGGAGAGGTGCTGCTGGCGTTCGTGCCGTTGCTGCCGAACCGCGACGTCGCGCCGGCGATGACCACCGCAGACCTGTTCGCGCTCTTCGCGCCGGCCCAGAACGCCTTGAGCATCTTGACGTAGGCCGCCGGCCCGACCGCCGTCTTGCCCACGATCTGCGGGTAGATCCCGCTCCCCAGGTTGGGCTCGTTCCAGACCTCGAAGTGCCTGACGTCGTACAGCGCCGGGTCCTTGAAGTGACCCGCGAGGAATTTGCCGAACCTCTGGAACGCCGCCATCACCCTGGGACTGCCCACGCGGATGACGGCGCTGGTGGTGAACTTGCCCTTGCAGTACTTGGGATTCGCCGCCCACCTGGGGATGTCGTTGCCGGTCAGGATGACCTTCAGGCCGCGCGCGTGAAGCGCGCCGATGACGGACTCGAGCTCGGCGACGTAGTGGTCGTCGTAGCCGTCGCCGTCGGCGTCGGCCGCGTAGGCCACGCCCGGCGCCTTCGGCTGCAGGTAGTTCCAGCGGACGAAGATGCGCGTCCAGCCGGCGCCGGTGGCGGCGACCTCATCGGCGTAGAGGGGAATGTCCGCGAGCGGCACGCGATTGCTGTACTCGAGACGGTGGTCGACGATGCCCCGTTCGGCGGCCTCTGTCGCCGGCGCGAAAGCCATGCCGAGCAGGAGCGAAGCGGCGAGCACGGCGCCGATCCCCGCGAGGAGGGAGGCGAACCGGTGGACCCCGCGCTGCCGTGCGGGGGATGTACGCTGGATGGGCAACCTTCCCCCTTCGTCGGAGCCCCGGCAGTGTAGCATCAGGACGTTCGCGCGGCATCCGGGGCGGCCGGTGTCGAGCGGCACCGTTCTCACAGGGAGGGCACCATCTCGCGCGTCGACGTGATCCTCGTCACCTACAACTCCGCGGCCGAACTGAGAGGCTGCCTGACGACCGTGCGGCCGGCGCCCGAGCTCGCGCGCGTCATCGTCGTCGACAACGCCTCCGCCGACGGGTCGGCCCAGGAGGCACGGACCCACGGCGCGGATGTGGTGATCGAGAACAGCGAGAACGAGGGCTTCGCGCGCGCCGTCAACAGGGGGCTTCGTGAGGCCACCGCCGAACAGGTCCTGCTCCTGAACCCGGACGCGCGCGTGGCGCCGCACCCCCTCGCGCGGCTCTGCCTGACGCTCGCGACGGAGCCGACGGCCGCGGTCGTGGCCCCGCTCCTCCGGCGAGGGGGCCGCGTCACGGCCGGCGCCGGCCGCCAGTCCACGGCGGCGCGACGGGTGGCCCTCTGCGTGCCCGTCGCCGGCAGGTCCGCCTTCGCGCGTTCGGAGTACGACCTGCCGGCGCAGAGCAGGAACCTCTCCAGGGCGGTGGACGTGGGCTACGTCTACGGGGCCGCCATGCTGCTCGACCGCGGGTTCCTCACGGATGCAGGCGGCCTCGACGAGCGGTTCTTCCTGTTCGCGGAGGACGAGGACCTGTGCCGGAGAGCGCGCGCCGCCGGACGTCGCGTGCTCCTCGAGGGGCGCGCGGTGGCCGATCACGTCGGTGGGGCCAACTGTCCGGACCCGGCCGCCACCGAGGCGCAGCGGCTCTTCTCGACCTGGCTGCTGCTGCAGAAGTGGAACGGCAGGAGGGCAGCGGCCACCTATCACCGCGGCGTCCTCTCGGCCTTCCGCGTGCGCCAGGCTAGGCGCGGCGCTCGATCGCGAGAAGCGCGCCACGATCGCCCGCACGGCCGGGCTGTTCGGGGAGGCAGTGCGCTCCGGTGTGCCTCCCCTCGTCGCCCTTGAGGGCGCTGCGGCGGCGGCGCGCGTCGCGTGAGCGGCCCTCGCACAAGGCCGCGCGTGCTTGCGTTCGCCGACGTGCGCTCGAGCCTCGTGGCCCAGGCGCGCGTGCATGCTCCCCTGCGCGCCCTCCAGGATCAGGGGCTCATCGAGTCGTACTGCGTGACCGACGCGACGCTCCGCGGCGCTCCTCGCGACGGTCGCTACGACGTGGTCTGGCTGCAGCGCGCCCCCGACCCATGGCTGGCACAGACGCTCGCGCGCCGGCTGCGCGGACGGTACCTGCTCGACATGGACGACCACCTGCTCTGCCGCCCCGCGTACCTCAGCGACGCCGATCTGCCGCCGGCCGCGGCGCTCGTCGCCGCCCTGGACGGTTGCCGCGTCCTGGTCACGCCGTCGGCGAGGCTGACCGGCCTTCTGGAGAGCCGCGCGCAGATCGCCCTCTCCTCGCGCGCCAAGGTGTGCCCCAACGCGCTCCCATTCGGCACTCTGCCCCGGCGCCGGCCCGGCCGTCCGGCAGCGCTGCTGCTGACGCACAGCCACGCTCTGGCGCTCTCGGAGTCGCAAGAAGCCATCCTGTCGGCTGCGGCGCAAGCAGCGGCCCGCCACCGGCTGCCGCTGTGGGCTCTCGGCGCGATGCCGGACTGTCTCAGGGCCGCCGCGACTCGTGCGGGGGCGGTCCTGCAGGATCTTCGCCTGCGTGACTGGGACGAGTACCATCGCGCCCTCGCCGGGCAGCCCACCGTGCTCGGGCTCGCGCCACTCGAGACGCGTGGCGACCGGGACACCGTGGAGTTCGTGAGCGGCAAGTCGGACGTCAAGATGGTCGAGTTCGGGGGGTTCGCCCACCCCGCCGTGTACAGCGACGCAGCGCCCTACGTGGACACCGACCTGGCCTGCGGCAGGGTGACCCGCAACGACGCCTCCGCGTGGTCCCAGGCGATCGACGACCTGATCGAGGGCGGCTGGGAGAAGGCCGCGGAGGAGGCGCACGCTGTGCGCGAGGCCAGAGATCTGCGGCGTGTTGCGGCGGAGCGCTGGTGGCCGGCGGTGGAGGCCGCCCGGCTGGAAGAACCCGTGGACGCCGGGCGGCTCTTCAGTGAGCTCGATCGCGCGCGGGCGCGGGCGCGCGAGAGGCTGGCCCGCGCGCGCTGGCGCCTCCAGCGCCGCGGCTGACGGCAGGAGCCGGCGCCGCGGCGGCCGGCCTCACGGCTCGTAGTCCAGGCGCTCCCGCGAGAGGTTGGGGTTGTAGTAGGGGTCGCGCTCCATGAAGTCGGCCCAGCGCTCGCGGAACAACGCGACCTCGGCCGGGTCCTGCTCCGACCGCTTGAGCGTGGCGCCCTCGAAGTGGGTCAGCTCTGCGAAGGGCGTGTACACGACTCTCCGCCCGCTTGCGACGGCCCGCAGGCAGAAGTCGACGTCCTGGTAGTCGTGCGCGAAGGCCTCGTCGAACCCGCCGAGTTCCTCAAAGATGCTCTTGCGGGACGCGAACACCGCTCCGGTCACGGCCGAATAGTTGCGGATGATGTGGGTGGAGGCGCCGTGCCCAACGTAGTCGCCCGGCCATGCCGTGGAAGACGTGGGCGGCGCCCCCGTTCACCCCGATCACGATCCCCGCGTGCTGGACGCGACCGTCGGGGTAGAGCAGGCGCGCTCCGGCGACGGCCACCTTCGCGTCCATGAGCGGCTCCAGGAGCGCCTCGAGCCAGCCAGGAGAAGTGACCTCGAGGTCATCGTTGAGGAGCACGAAGTACTCGGTGTCCACGAGGCCGACGGCGAAGTTGGCCTTGCGCGCGAAGCTGAAACCCTGCTCGGGACGAAGAGGGTCGCTGAACGTCCGTGCCACGCCGCCGGCGGCGGCGACGGCCTCGGCGGAGATCGGACACAGGCCGCCGTCGTCGACGACGAGGATGCGCGCGTCCGGATAGGTCGTGCCCTGCGCGAGACCAGACAACAGATTGGGCAGCAGACGGACGTCGCCCCGGCCTGGCAGTCGTTTGACAGGATCGCCGGTCAGGATCACGAGCGTGACCGGCGGCGGTGGGTCGAGCGCGCGCCGCAGACGGAACGTCCCCGGCAGCAGGCCGTCCTCCACAAGGGCGCCAGGATCCAGCGTCGCGGCGTGCTCCGCCAAGGCTGCTTTGGCGGCCATGCAGGGCCGCGGGCTTGGCGTCGACGACCGCGGCGGCAGAGCCGGGGACCTTGCGCCAGTGGTAGAGGATGCGCGGCACATGATGGATGTGCCGCGCATGGCGGGAGGCGCGCAGCGCCAGGTCGTAGTCCTGCCCGCCGTCGAATCGGCTGCGCAAGCCTCCCAGCCTCCAGAAGAGCGACTTGCGGATGGTCAGGCAGTGCAGCAGGTACATGACCGAGTTCAGGTGGTCGGGAGACCAGTCCGGCTTGTGATACGGCTCGCTGTGCGCGCCACCGGGCTCGATCTTGTCTTCGTCGGTGTACAGCAGGTCGAGGTCCTCGTGGCGGCGGATCGCGTCTGCGATCTCCGCCAGAGCCTGGGGGTGCAGTTCGTCGTCGTGGTCGAGCAGGGCGATGAACTCGCCTGTGGCCTGCTCGGCGGCGAGGTTCGTCGCTCCCGAGATACCGAGGGGTTCATCCGACCTCACGATCCTGATGCGTGGGTCGGCGCCCCGATAGGAGTGCAGCACCGCGATGGTGTCCGCACGCGTGGAGCAGTCGTCGCACATGCAGAGTTCCCAGGCGGTGTGTTCTTGCGCGCGCACCGACTCTACGCACAGGCGCAGCACGTCCGGAGGGGTGTCATGCACCGGGGTCACGACGCTGATCCTCGTGCCGGACGGATCGATATGGCGCCACGGATCCTGCGGGACCGCCGTGCGCAGGTGGAGGGCCTCGAGCAGGCGGCCCGTCCAGTAGATCACTGAGTTGCGTGCGCTGGACGACGCGACCTTGAAGGCGATCCCCGGCCCGTCCAGACGCCAGAGCGCGAGGAAGGTGTGAGCTTTGCGCCTGATGGCGCCACCGATGCTACGCATGGCGGAGCGCGTCGTAGAGTGGTCTGAGCCTGCGCTGGATGCGGTCGCCGGCCGCGGCGACCGAGTACTGTTCGAGGATCAGACGGCGTCCGGCCTCCGCCCGTCGCCGGGCCTCCGGCACGTCGTCGACCACGCGCCGAAGCAGGCTGCGCAGGTGCTCGCGCGAGGCGTCCGCCCACACGTAGCCGCGCGGATAGGGTCCTTGGTCCTCCTCGAGTTCCACGAGGGTGTACTCGAGGGGGAATCCCGTCTCGGGTGTCAGGAAGTCGGTCGTGGCGCCGTAGTCGGTGGCGATGACCGGGCAGTCCCGGAGCATCGCCTCGGCCGGAGTGAGGCCGAACCCCTCACTGCGGTGCGGCGACACGTAGCAGTCCGCCGTGCGGAACAACGACTCGAGGTCCGCGTCGTCCAGCAGGTCGGAGGCGAGTGTGATGTTGTCGTGCGCCTCCGCCGCGGCCATCAGCCTTCCGTAGCCCGCGGCGGTCGGATCGGCATGAGAGAGCTTGAGCAGCAGGTGGACGTCGGGTTCGGCCGAGAACTCGTCGATGAAGGCGTCGACGAGGCAGAACGGGTTCTTGCGGTCCACGTAGCTCGAGTAGTCGAACACGTAGAGGAAGAGGAACTGCTCATCGGAGACTCCGAACCTCTTGCGGACGGGACGCAACTCCCCGGGGGCGGTCAGAGTCACCGGCGGCGGGACGACCACGACCGGGACGTTCGTCACCGCCGACACGGAGCGCTGGACGAACCGCGAGGCGACCCAGATCTCGTCGTAATAGCGCGTGTTGGGGATCCAGTCGGGACGGAAGGCGGCCAGCTCCCAGTACCACACCGCGACCCGCGCCCGTGCGGACGCGAGGTCATCACCGAAGTGCCACAGGAACCGCTCCGTCGAGTCGGCGTTGACGTGTTCGACGGTGATCGGGAAGCGGCGGGGATCCGAGGCCAGCCCGGTGTCGACCGAGGTGACGCCCGTGTAGAGGTGTCCGGTCGGCACGAGGTGCACCGGAAGGCGGGCGTGCTGCATCGCGCAGGCAAACCCGCGCGACGACGTGCCGAGGCCTGTCACCAGGTCGACGGGTCCGTAAAGGTCGACGCCGAAGTCGTCGACCCGAGCGACACGTGGCCCCCCGCGTCGCACCTCGGCCGTATTGACTGGCTGCGCGCCCATGCGCGGCTAACGTATCATGGGCGCTGTCCGCCCGCCCCCGCGCGCCAGGAGGCCTGGGCGGCGGATGCTGCAGCTGACCGAGATGGAGGACGATGTCGACGAGTGAGGTGCCCACAGCGTCCGCCTGGAATTCCACCCGCGTCCGCACGCGACACTACCTGTCTCCACTGGCGCTCGTGCGCGGACTTCACCGGCACAGGCACCTGATCAACCAGTTCGCCTGGCGGGACGTGCTGGCGCGCTACAAGGGCTCCTACTTCGGGATCCTGTGGTCGTTCGTCGTTCCGCTGATCATGCTGGCCGTGTACGGCTTCGTCTTCAGCGTGGTCTTCCAGGCCAAGTGGGGCATCGACGACGAGTCGCGACTGGATTTCGCGCTCACGCTGTTCTGCGGGCTGCTCGCGTTCAACATCTTCGCCGAGGTCGTCGGCCGCGCGCCCACGCTCGTGACCGCCAACCCCGGGTACGTGAAGAAGGTCGTCTTCCCGCTGGAGATCCTCCCGGTCGCCGCCCTCGGGTCGGCCCTCTTCAACGCCGCCATCTGGCTGATCATCCTGATCCCGGCTTGGGCGCTGGCGAACCACGTGGTCTCGCCGACGCTCTGGATGCTGCCGATCGCCCTGTTCCCGCTGTGCCTGCTCTCCGTGGGCCTCGCGTGGTTCATCTCCTCGCTCGGCGTGTTCATCCGGGACATCGCCCACCCCGTCGGGATCCTGGTCCAGGTCCTGCTGTTCATGTCCGGCGTGTTCTTCGCCGTAGCCCTCCTCCCCGAGACCTACCAGAGGATCCTCCTGCTCAATCCCCTCGTGACGATCCTCGACAACGTGCGCCGGACGGCTCTCTGGGGCGAACCCATCCACTGGCGCTCCTGGACGATCGCCACCATAGGCGGTCTGGTCGTGTTCCAGCTCGGTTACGCGTGGTTCATGCGCACCAAGAGGGCCTTCGCCGATGTCGTCTGAGGGTGTCTCGCTCCGGCGCCCCGCCGTGCGGGCTCAGGGGCTGGGCAAGTGCTACCGCCTGTGGGACGACCCCAAGGACCGCCTCAAGCACCCCGTGCGGGCCATGCTCTCGCGCTGGGGCGTCCTGAGCCCCAAGACCTACTATCACGAGTTCTGGGCCCTGCAGGACGTCGAGTTCGAGCTCGAGCAGGGGGCGTCGCTCGGCATCCTCGGACGCAACGGCAGCGGCAAGAGCACTCTGCTCCAGATGCTGTGCGGCATCCTGGAGCCGACGACCGGCGGTTTCGAGACGCAGGGCCGGGTGAGCGCCCTCCTGGAGCTCGGTATGGGCTTCAACCCCGAGTTCACCGGTCGCGAGAACGTCTTCATGAACACCGGGATCCTGGGGCTCACCCGTGAGGAGACCAACGAGCGCCTCGACGACATCCTTGCCTTCGCCGACATCGGCGACTTCCTGGACCAGCCGGTCAAGACGTACTCGAGCGGCATGTACGTACGTCTTGCCTTCGCGGTGGCGATCAACGTGGAGCCGGACATCCTCGTGGTCGATGAAGCACTGGCCGTGGGCGACGTGCTCTTCCAGAGCAAGTGCTACCGCAAGTTCCGCGCCATCCGGGAGGCCGGCAAGACCGTCGTCTTCGTGAGCCACTCCACCGACCTCGTGCTCAAGCACTGCGAAAGCGCGCTGGTGCTCGAGGGCGGCAGGATGCGGTATCTCGGCCCGGCCAAGACGGGCGTGAGCACGTACCTCGACCTTCTGTACGGCGCGAACGAAGGCCGCAAACAGCCCGCCGCCTCGTCAGCTCAACGTGCCGCCGAGGTCATCGAACTGGCGGATGCGGAGCGCTCGTCCCCCACGTTCGAACGGCTGGAGCCCGACGAGGCGGTCCGCCTGCTCCGCGAGGACGACTCCACAGACGACCGCTTCCCCGCGCGCATCTCCTACAACCGGCACGAGTTCCGCTACGGCGACAGTCGTGCCTTCCTCGTGGACTACCTGATCGTGAGCGACGGTCAGGCCGACGTGGTCAGCTGCGACCACGACAAGCCGGTGGACGTGTACGTCCGCGCCTGGTTCGCCAAGGACGTCGCCGCCCCCGTCTTCGGTCTCACCCTGCAGTCGGTCGACGGCATCGACCTGGGCGGCGACAACACGCACTACGCGGGGGTCGCGGTGCCGCCTCAGTCGGCCGGGGATTCCCTGGTCGTACGCTTCTCGTTCACGCCTCACACCACCGCCGGTGACTACATGGTGGCGCTGGGCATCGCCGAGATGGACGACCAGCGCGGAGCCGTGGCCGTCGACCGGCGCTACTCCGTCGCCACGCTCACCGTGCACAACCCGGCCGTGCTCGTCGGCATGGTGGACCTCGGTTTGAAGATCGACGTACTCGAGGACTGATGGACTGGTCAAGCTCCTACGTGCTGGACGAGGACCTCGGCGTGAGAGTCCGCCGCGATCGAGCCGTTGCGTACGAGTACTCTGACGGCGCCGTTGCTGAGGCCTACATCCTCGAGTCCATTCAGGCCTGCGACGACGTCTCCTCCGGGTCCGACGAGCTCGTGCGGAGGATCCGCGACTGGCCGTCTGAGTACCACTTCTCGGCCAGTCGCGCGACGGTGCTCGCGCCATTCGACCTGCGCGGCCTGCGCGTCCTCGAGGTCGGCAGCGGCTGCGGCGCACTCACGCGCGCACTCGGCGAGGGCGGCGCGCGCGTCGTGGCTTTGGAAGGTTCGCTCGAGCGCGCCCGCATCACGGCGGCGCGCTGCCGTGGGCTCAGCAACGTCGAGGTCGTCTGTGACGACTTCCGCGACTTCCTGCCTCCGTCCGCGTTCGACGTCGTCCTCCTGGTCGGCGTGCTGGAGTACGCGCCGTGTTACTTCGCGGGAGATGATCCCATCGGCGGAGCCCTCACCAAGGCCCGCGACTGTCTGGCCGAGCAGGGGGCAGCCATCGTGGCCATCGAGAACCAGCTCGGCCTCAAGTACTTCGCCGGCGCAACGGAGGACCATCACGGGCGCGCGTTCTTCGGTGTCGAGGACAGGTACGCGGAGACGCCGGAGGGCCCGCGCACACTCGGGCGCGGCGAACTGCGGCGGCGACTCACCACCGCGGGTCTCGCCGCACAGACCTGGTACTACCCCTTCCCCGACTACAAGCTGCCGCGCCTGATCCTGACAGAGCAGGGCCTCGACGACCCGCGACTGCCTGCGGCCCAGCTCGTGGCGGGCCTCAGGAGCCGAGACTACGCCTGGCCGCACCCGGAGATCTTCGCCGAGGACGCGGCGTGGGAGGTCGCCGGTCGCAACGGCCTCATCGCCGACCTCGCCAATTCCTTCCTGGTCGTGGCATCCGCGAGCACCGAGTCCCAGCAACTCGAGCCGCCCGGATGGCTCGCCGAGTTGCGGACCACAGATCGCCTGCGCCCGTTCCGTACCGTCACACGCTTCGTGCCGGGCGCGGATGGTCTGCGCGTCACCAAGGTCCGTCAGGAGGAGAGCGCCGCGCCGGCCGGGCACCTCATCCGCCTGGTGCTCCCCGAGGACTCCCCGCTGCTGCCTGGCGCTCCCCTGGAGACGCGCCTGCGGGGCCTCCTGCGCGCGTCGGACACGGACGCCGCCGCTCTGGCCGGCGTCCTGCTGCCGTGGGCCGACCTCCTCCGGACCGAGTCGGGCGAGTCCGGCGTGCTGCCGGGGCACCTGCTCGACCTCCTTCCCAGGAACCTGATGGAGCCCCCGGAGAGACCCTTGCGAGCGTCCGATCCGGCCGGCTTGAGGCCGTTCGACCTCGAGTGGGTCTACGTGCCGGAACTCGAGTACGAGCACGTCCTCTTCCGCGGGCTGGCCCCCCTGCTGCTGGGCGGCGCTCGCGGACACACACGTCTGGGGGACGACAGGATGACGGAAGATGTGCTGCGCGACGTCGCGGCTCGGCTCGGGGCGACGATGACACCAGACCGCATCTCTGCGCTGGCGGAGCGGGAGGCCGCGATACAGAGCGCCGTGTTCGGCATGGACGAGCAGGACACGCACGAGAGCATTGTGGCGCGACTCCGGGAGCCCTTCGATCAGGGCTCTCCGCTGGATGCGGCCGTCGGCCTGCGTGACGCACGGATCCATGACCTCATGCTGATCGTGGCGGAGCGGGACGAGCGCATCTCAGAGCAGGACGAGCGCGTCGCTGATCTGGAGCACCTCGTCGCCGACGGCGAATCGGCTCGCGCGCTGCAGGCAGCGACGATCGCTTCGCTCAGCGAGCAGATGAAGTCGGTGGAGGATTCCGCCTCCTGGAAGCTCACGGCGCCGCTCCGGCGGCTGCGGCGACATCTCTAGGGGACGACCTGGCCGAACGCCGTCTTCAGGAAGTACTCGACGCGCTAGTCGGCGCCTTTGCCGGGTGGACGGTCGGCTACCAGCTCTGCTTCTTCCTCGAGTTGCCCGCGGCGGCCGGAGCGTCGCTGGGACTCGCCCTCGCGGCCGGGGCCGTCTACCTGGTCCTGCGGCGATGCGAAACCGGCCTGACGCCCGACGAGCCCGACCCGGGCGCCCGCCTCGCCGTGCTCCTGGTCCTGAGCGTCGCCGTCGGGCTGGCCGTTCTGAGCACATTCATGAACCGCCCGGATGCCGACGACATCACGTTCTTCCCCAGGGCGGCCGCTCAGGCGAGTCACCTCTGGAGCCCCATCCTGACCACAGACACGACCTCTGACGTCGCAGGACTGCCCGGCCCCTCGACCGGCTATCTCCTGACGTCGTGGGAATTCCTCCTCGCGCTCGGCGCCCGTCTCATCGGCGTCGACGCACTCTCCACGTACCAGAACGGGGGCGCCGCCCTGGGCTCCGCCGTCGTCCCGGCGCTCTACTACCTGCTCTTTCGCAGACTTGGGCTGCGCCCGCTGCTTGCGGCGGCCGCCGTGGGCGGGGTGGTCGCCTTCCTCCTGCTGGACGGCAACGACCACCGCTCCATGGGCAATCTCGCCTTCGTGCGGCTCTGGCAGGGCAAGTCGATCCTCCTGACCCTACTGCCGGCCTACCTGCTGCTGCACAGCCTGGACTACATCTGGCGCGGAAGAGGGAGAGCATGGCTCTGTGTGGCCTTCTCGGGAGTCGCGGCTACAGGCCTCAGCACCGTCGGCTGCTTCTTCGCGCCCGCAGCCATCGCCGTCACGACTGCGGCCGTATGCTCCGGGCTCCTCCTTGCGCGCAAGATGGAGTGGCGGCTCCTGGTCGCGCGTGGCCTGAGACTCCTGCTCACCGCGTCGTACCCACTGGCCGCGATCGTCCTGACCCTCGCATCACCGGTCTCCAGCACGTTCAGTCCGCTGGCATGGATCAGAGCGGCGAACAACGACTCCACCGGACGTATGTCGGTCAGCAGCGACCTCCGCAGTCTCGGATGGCTGGCCCAGATCCTGCTGCCGCCCTCCAGTCTGTTCAGGATGGCCTGGGCGCTGATCCTCGTCGCGGCCACGCCGCTGCTGACCCTCAAGCGGCCCCGGAGCTACGTGGTCTCTCTGTTCGCGCCGCTGTTCCTTCTCTTCGTCGCCAATCCGCTCGCGGGCGGACTGCTCTACGGAGCGGTCACGGACGTGTACTGGCGCTTCTTCTACCTGCTGCCGGTGCCGCTCTGTTCCGGGCTGCTGGTCGCACTGCTCGTCCGGGCCGTCGCCGCCGTCCGTCGGGGCGACGGTGGGGTCGTCATGCCCGCCGCCGGAGCCGCCCTCGGAGTCGCGCTCGTCGCGGCGTTCGTGCTGACCGTGTCGGTGACGACCCTCTCCAAGGACAATGTGGGCTTCGGCTTCAAGAGCCCGACCGCCTGGAAGCTGGACGCCGCGACGTTGAAATCGATAGGCCCGTCGCTGGCGGCGCTCAAGGGCAAACGTGTGCTCGCCGACGAAACGGCCTCCGTCGCCCTCGCTCTCGTCGACCCTTCGATCCGCGTGGTGGCCCAGCGCCCGGCCAACACACTCGTGGAGTTCACGCTCGGCGGTCGGCCGGCCGAGGGTCGTGCGCGGGTGACCGCACAGAACGTGGTGGCGGGAGCGGACGCCTCAGCCCAGGACCTGCGGACGCTCGGTCACGTGCTGAGCCAGGACGCCGACGCCGTGGTCGTGCGTACCACGGCGGACGGCGTGCTGCAGGCGCTGCTCGCCGCCACGAGGGCGCCGTGGCGACGGATCGGCGGCGACAGTCTTTACACCGTCTACGTCAGACAGCGGTCGCGGCCCTAGACGCACTCCGGTCACGGTCAGTCCACGTCGGCGACGACACGCGCGTCGCACACCGCCCGGCTGCGCTCCACCTCGGAGTCGACCATCATATCCACGAGTTGCTCGAACGAGACAGTCGGCTCCCAGCCGAGCGCCTCGCGGGCGTGCGTCGCGTCCCCGCGCGTCTCCGTGATGTCGATAGGCCGCAGGAAGCGTTCGTCGACGCGCACGTGCGAGTTGTAGTCGAGCCCTACGCGTGAGAACGCCCTCTGACAGAACTCACGCACGGAGTGGCTCTCGCCGGTGGAGATGACATAGTCATCCGGCTCGTCCGCCTGCATGATGAGGTACATGGCGCGCACGTAGTCGCCGGCGAACCCCCAGTCGCGCCGCGCGTCCAGGTTGCCGAGCATGACGTGGTCGTCCAGACCGGCGGCGATGCGCGCCGCGGCGCGGGCGATCTTGCGCGTCACGTAGTTGGAGCCGCGGTACGGGCTCTCGTGGTTGAAGAGGATGCCGTTGGAGGCGTGCAACTTGTACGCACGCCGGTACGCGCCCACCACCGAGAAGGCGTACAGCTTCGCCGCCGCGTATGGGTTGACGGGGCGGAAGGGAGTGCGCTCGGTCTGAGGCGCCTCTTCAGGCTCGCCGAACAGTTCGGACGTGGCTGCCTGGTAAAACCTCACCTCCTTGCCACGCCGGCGGATGACTTCGAGGATGCGCAGCGTGCCGAGCGCCGTGGTCTCTCCGGTGTACTCGGGCAGGTCGAAGCTGATCTGGATATGGCTCTGACCGGCGAGATGGTACACCTCGTCGGCGTCGGTCTTGTCCATGAGGAGCGAGAGGCTGGTGGAGTCGGTGAGCTCCGCGTTGTGCAGGTCGATGCGCTCCGCAAGCGAGGGGTCCTGGTCCATGAGCTCGCCGAGCCTGGTGCCGGCGAGCGACGACGTGGGTCGCACCATGCCGTGGATGCGGTAGCCCTTGTCCAGAAGCAGTTCCGTGAGGTAGCCGCCGTCCTGACCGGTGATGCCCGTGATGAGAGCGGTCTTCTCCACGTCATGCCCCTTGTGTCCACCGGCGCCCGGACGGCGCCTCTCACGGCGCAACTCTAGAAGACCGGGTGGGACGTGTATACCCGAGACAGCGGACCCCGCCGCCATCGGCAGAGTGCGGCGGCCTGCGCGTTCAGTAGTAGAAGCGCAGCAAGGTCCTGATCGTAGTGAGCGCCGCCAGCAGGGCCGCGACCGCGAGGATCAGAAGGATCCCCCGGCGGCGCTGCACCCTGATGCCGTAGAGGGTGAACAGCGCCAGCGCGAGGATGGGGACGAAGTACCGGCCTTGCAGGCCGCCCACGACGGGAGCGTACAGGGCCGACCAACCCCGGTACGCGCCGACGCTGAGAACCAGCGCGTAGACGAGCGCGGCGCCTCCCATGACCAAGCGCTGCCACCTGTTGATCGGGATCTCCTCCCGCACGCCAAGCAGCAGGACCCCGGCGATGCCCACGCCGTACAGGCCCACAGCCGGCAGCCTCACCGTCAGCCAACCGAGCAGACCATAGACGCCCTGCGTCAGGGCGACCGCCTGTTCATCGAACGTCCGGTACAGCACCTTCGCGAAGCCCCAAGGGTGGGAGACGATGTACGCGTACTGCTTCGCGCTGTCGACTCCCCCCAAGCCGACGGAGGCCAGGTAATCGTGCGGGACCGCCGGCGCAACCGACATGAGCGCCCCAGCGAGTCCGACCGAAGCGACGACAGCCGCCCCGGTCCAGATCGCGTACCGCCGCACTTCGCCGAACTGCCCGGGGCGGAGCATGAACACGAGGAGTACCAGTGCGACCATCCCGGGCTTGGCGTTCAGGAGCAGAACGGCGGCGCTCACCAGCATCACCCGGTCCCTGGTGGTGAGCTCGTCGCGCTGTGCCAGCCGGAGCAGCAGTGCAAGGAAGAGGAGGAAGCCGGACAGGGCGAGGCCGTCCGGACTCAGGCTCGCCGCCTCGAACACGAACATCGGCAGCAAGCCGACCAGTGCCACGAGTCCCTTCCCGAGAGGGACGAACCTGATAGCGAAGAACACAAGCAGCGCACTGACGACGAGATTGGCCAGTCGCGCCAGATAGAAGCCGAGAAGAGGCGAGTGCCCCAAGATACGAGCGATGTCAATAGCGGCGACCTGAGGCAGGTAGCCGATCGGGCCATACCCCGCCGCGGTGCTCACCACGGCCCTCTGCTCTCCGGAGATAGGCTCCCAGAGGACGTCCAACGCCTTGTCGACCGAGTATTCGTTGCCATCCCAGTCCACCACCAAGGAACCCAGTCTGCCCGGCAACGATCCCACGTTCTCAGGGATGACGACCACGCGGCCTTCCTGCCCGACGAGCTCGACCTCGGCCACCGACCAGGCCCTGTAGTAATGCGCCGCCTCGTCCGGGACCTGGAACGGGGGAGTGATGAGGGCCACCGCGACCCCCCAGACGAGCGCGATGGCCAGATACGTCCAGGCGATCGCGTGCGTGCGGACGTCGACCTTGAGCCATGCGGCAGTGCGGGAGAGGGTCATCCCCGCCGAGCGCTGCGCCGCCGCCAGCGTCATCGTCTTCCCCACGCTCAACTCCCTTCCGCGATAGCGCCACCTCCGGCGCGCCCCCCTGCGCACCCACGGACTCTACTTGGGGGGCGCGCCGCGTGTACACCTCGCATGGTAGGGTTCCCCCCATGTGGCGAGGCAGAGGCAGCGAGAGAGCCGACGATCACGTCCCGCCGTGGACGCGGCTGGAGCACGAAGCCCGGTACCGGTTCGCCGCGGCACAGATCCGGGGCGGCACTGTGCTCGACTGCGCCTGTGGAGACGGCGCGGGGGCCGGCGTCTACCTGCATGCCGGCCCGCGGACGCTCGTCGGCTTCGACCTGGACGATGGGGCGGTCGCGGAGGCGAGGCGGACGATCACCGATTCGCGCGCGAGCTTCGAGGTTGCGGACGCCACCGCCCTGCCCCAGCCCGACGCCTCCGTCGACCTGTACGTCTCTCTCGAGACCATCGAGCACGTGCCCGATGCGCACGCAGCCCTCTCCGAGGCCGCCCGCGTCCTGCGCCCGGACGGGCGGTTCATCTGTTCCACACCAAATCGCGACATCCAGAATCCGGGATCGTCTCAGGACGACCAACCGATCTGCGCGTTCCACGTGCGCGAGTACACCCCACGAGAGCTGCTCGAACTCCTGCAGCAGTACTTCAACTCAGTCGAGTTCCACGGGCAGAACGAGGTCGGCCCTCTCCGCAGGCGCGTCGTGCGTGTCGCTGCCCGGCTGCCCTGGCGCCGGCCGGCCGCAAGGCTGAGTCAGATCGCCAAGCTCCCCCGCCTGCTGGCCGATGCTCCCGAGCGGCACGCCGTCGTCCCGGTCCAGCCGGGACGCCGTTACGACATCACGGTGGCTGTCTGTTCCGGCCCACGGGCAAAGAAGTCGGGCGACTGAGTGACGGCGATGCGTGAGGGCGCGGACGGCCGGCCTCGTGTGAGCGTCATCATGGCCGCGCGCAACGCCGAGGCCTTCGTCGGCCGCGCCCTCCGCAGCCTGCAGGCCCAGACCCTGGGCGATTTCGAGGTCATCGTCGTCGACGACGCCTCGACGGACGACACCGCGCCGGCAGTCCTTGCCTGCGACGACCAGCGCGTCCAGCTCGTGCGCCTCGACGAGAACCTCGGCGCGGCCGCGGCGCGCAACGTCGCGCTGGAGCACGTCCGGGCCCCACTCGTCGCCGTCCTCGACGCCGACGACGTCGCCTGGCCGGGGCGCCTGGAGGCGCAGGTCGCCTACCTGCACGAGCACCCCGAGGTGGACGTCGTGGGCGGCCAGATCCGCGTCGTGGACGAGGCCGGCGGCGTGGTGGGACGGCGCACCTATCCTCTGGACCATGCCTCGATCGTGCGTATGTTGCCCCGCGGCAATCCGCTGGCGCACTCCACCGTGACCCTCCGCGCCCCGCTCGTCCGGGCTGCGGGCGGCTACCCGCGCATCCCGGCGACGCACGACTACGCGTTGTGGTGCGAGCTCGCGAGACGTGACGCCGTGTTCGCCAATCTGCCGCAACCGCTCTGCGACTACCGCGTCCACGCGCGGAGCATCAAACGGCGCCTCACGCGCGAGTCGCTGCGCTGGACGCTCGCCACCCAGCGCCGGTACTGGCCCTCCTCCCCAACGCCTGCGGACGCGGCGTTCCGCGCGCTGGAGCGCCTCCTGCTCCTGCTGCCGTCCGGGGCCCTGAACGCCCTCTTCGAGGCGCTGCGTTACCGGCTACCGCAGCGCCGAGCGTAGGGGATCACTCGCCGGCCGGCTCGGGCGGGGCGGCGGGAGTCGCGTCCTCCACCTTCCTGAACGTGAAGTACCTGTTGCCGATGAACCCCGCGACCACCGAGAACACGGCGAAGAGCGCCTGGACGACGTAGGCGTTGAGGCTCGTATATGCCAGCGCCAGCGGCAGCACGACCAGGTTGACCAGGAACAGTGGCAGGTAGACGAGCTGGAAGCGCAGGAACTCCTTGAGCGGGTGCCCGCGCGACCCGAACACGATGTAGCGGTAACAGAGGAACCCGTTGAGAGACGCGAACACCTTGGTGATCACCAGGATCCAGGACGAGAAGACGACGTCGTTCAGAAAGTAGTAGAAGAGCGAGAAGCTCGCCCACTGGAAGATGGTGTTCCAGCCCCCCACGAGGAGGTACAGGACCTTCTCGCGGTGGTCGTTCCACACGTAGCCGGCGAAGCGTCTCATGGCCCCGATTCTCGCACAGTCGGCGCGCCCACGGCTTGGGGGTGAGTGGCAGCGCCCGCTTCCCCCACCCCCGGAGCCTCGGGCGGCAACTCTCGCGTGCTGGTCGTCCTGAAGGTGAAGTACTTGTTGCCCAGATAACCGGCGACGACGGTGACCACTGAGAACAGTGCCTGCACCGCGTAGGCGCTCAGCGGCGTGTACGCCAGGGCGAGGGGCAGGAGCACCACGTTGACGAGCAGCAGCGGCAGGTAGACGAACTGGAAGCGGACATATTGGGCGACTGGGTGGCCTGCGGATCGGAACACCCAGTAGCGGTAGCCGAGGAAGCCATTGACCGACGACGCCGCATACGCGATGACGAGGATGAGCGAAGGGAACACCAGTCCCTGTAAGAGGTAGTACAGGAGCGAGAAGCACGCGTAGCCGAAGAATGTGTTCCACGCCCCCACGACGAGGTACAGGAGTTTCTCACGATGGCGGCGCGCGGCGTCGCGGGCGACGCGGGACACCGAGCCTGGAGCGCGGCGCACGCCGGTCAGTCGGGTGGCATCGGATTGCCGGATCGCCGCTCTGAGGTCCCTCCATCCGGCGCCCCTCGGCCATCCTGCGGCGCCGGGCGAGCCGTCAGCATCGCCAGTTCGCGGACCGCGGCCGTGATCCTGTCGTTCAGCCGGCGCTTGTCGCCCGCGATGCTCACGAAGCGGAACAGGCAGAAGACCACGAAGAGGTAGAGGACCAGGTCGGCGCCGCGGCCCACGCCGAGAGACCTCGCGACGTCGGTCGAGAGGCCGGGCCAGAGCACCAGCACGCCTCCCAGCACCGCGAGGACCAGCATCAGTTGCCTGTCCCGCGAGACGCTCCGCCCCTTGAAGGTGTACAGCACCACACCGACGATCAGCGCGAAGAGGATGACCTGGGCGAGTGTGAACGTCATCGCAGGCGTCCGGTGACGAGATCCCAGAGGATGTCGACGGCGGCGGCGCCTCGCTGCCCTTTGCCGAGGCTGTAGTCGGAGTACGTGATGGTGACCGGCACCTCACACCAACGCAATCGTTGACCGTGGACCCAGCTGAGGATCTCCGAGGCGTGGGCCATGCCTCCCTGCCGTATCCTCAAGAGAGCGGCGGTCTCCGCGGTGAACGCGCGCAGACCGTTGTGCGTGTCGGTGACCCGCAGTCCCGTGGTGAAACGCGTGAACAGGATGGCGAGTCTGAGCATCGCCTTGCGTCCGCGCGGGATGGAGGCGGCTCCCTCGGGACTGGCGAAGCGGGTGCCGAGCGCGACGTCGTGCCGGCCGTCGACGAGAGCCGAGACGAGCGCGGCCACGTCCTCGCCGTGGTGCTGCCCGTCGGCGTCGAAGGTGACCACGTACCGCACTCCCTGCTGCCTCGTGCAGTACTCGATGCCCGTCTGCAGCGCTGCACCCTCGCCCAGGTTGATGGAATGGCGCAGCACAGCGACGGGACGCCGCAGACAGACGGCCGAGGTCTCGTCGGACGACCCATCGTCCACTACCACCACTCGACACCCGAGGGCCGCGAGGTCGTCGAGGACGCCCCCGATGGCCCCGGCCTCGTTGTAGGCGGGGACGACCACGGCGGTGGCCGCGAGCGCCTGCCTCATCTCCGAGCTACTCCCCAGCATCTCTCGCCTCACGCGTCCTTCCCGCAGTCAGTGAACCCCTGAACCGTCAATGAAATCCCATGGCGGCGGCGGTGGCAACAGGCAGGTCTCGCGTGGTGACGAGTGCCCGCAACTCTTGATCGAGCGTGGCGGCGACCACCCGCCAGTCGAAGCGCTCGCGGATCGACCGGCGAGCGGCGCGGATCAGGCGCTCGCGCAGAGCGTCGTCAGACGCGAGCAGCTCGAGCGCCTCGGCCAGGCGCGGAGGATCGCCGAACGGCACGATCAGCCCGGTCTCCCCATGCCGCACGAGATCGGTGGTACCGCCCGCCGGCGTGGCGACCAAGGCGGCCCCGGCCGCCGCCGCCTCGAGCAGGATGCTCGGCAGTCCCTCGGGGTAGCTCGACGGGTGCACCACGACGTCCGCGGCCACGAGCAGATCGTGGAGCGCCTGCTCCCGTAGCCAGCCGAGCGCCACGACGCGGGCGTCGGCGTCCGCCGCGCGGCGCACTTCCGGCTCCAGCGGACCATTGCCGGCGACGGCAAGCCGCATGCGCGCGCGAGCGGGTCCAGCCGAGGATGCGAACGCCGCCAGCGTCTCCCGCACGCCCTTGCGGGCGATCAGGCGCCCCGCGTGGACGACGAGCAGATCCGCGGGGCCCAATCCCAGACGCGCACGGTAGTCCACGACGGAGCGTTCCCAGCCGTCGGTCTGGACACCGTTGGGCAGCAGGATGGCGTCACGGACGCCGCGCTCCGCGCGCAGGTACTCTACGACGGCTGCCGAGACACCGGCGCAACGGGTGGCCCGCCGCAGCACCCAGCCGCCGGCCATCCCGTCCACGGCCGTGGTGACCGCGTCGACCGCGGGACGTCCGAGGCACACTCCCGCCGAGCCGTGCTCGATGTGCAACAGTGGGCGCCCCGTGCGCCACGCCAGCGCCGCCGCGAGCCACGACGTCGGGAAGAGCCGCGTGTTGGAGACCACGACGTCCGGCGGAGAGGCGAGCAGAGCTCGCCACAGATCGCGAAGCTCCCCGGTGGGCAGCGGCACCGGCACCCGCCCGTCCAGGACTCCGTACGCCGGTAGCACGACCACACGCAGGCCGTCCGGCGCCGGGGTCTCCCCCGCCGCGTCCGTCGTCACGACGAGCACGTCCCAGCCTTGTGCGGCCATCCGGCCCCAGAGGTGCTGGGTGAAGCGTTCGACGCCGCCCACGTGTGGCGGATAGTGGGCGGCGAACACGGTCACGCGCCCCGGCCCGTCGCCGGGGCGGCCCCGGCCGCCGGGCGCCCCTCCGGGAACACTCACACGACGACCTTCTCGGCCTCACTCCGGGCGACGACCTCCTGCTGGAGCCGCAGCACCTCCAGGGCGTCGGTCAGGCCGACGCCCTGCGGCTCCGTCCCGGTCTCCACCCCGTCCAGGAACCGCCGGACGACCTCGTCCATGCCGTAGGAGAGACGCTTCATCAGGTGCAGAGAGCCGGAGCGCGCCACGCCCAGCCAGTGTTGCCAGGTCCCGCCCAGCGAGGTGCGCATCATGTCCGGGGCGAGGTGCGTGCGGTCCTGGGGCGCGACGATGAGGAGATCGCGGAAGATGTCGATGACCGCGACCGCCTTCTCACAGATGAGGATGAAGTACCACTCCGAGACGCTGGATTCGAAGCTGCAGTACAGAAACGCGGGTGCGACCTCGGTCTCGAGGTGCGCGGTGACGAGGTGCGGGGTGGCCGGCTTGTGGCGCGACCGCTTGACCACGACGTCGGTGATCTCCGTCTGGCCTCCAAACGCGCGGAACAGGTAGAAGAAGTGCGGCGACTCGTCGCAGAAGAGCCCGAGCGGCAGTTCCTCCGACCACTCGGGCAGGCGGCGCAGCGGGCTGCTGGACTGGAACGCATTGATGCTGAGGACCTCGCCCAGCTTGCCCTCCGCCAGCAGCCGCTGCAGCCGCTGCGTCGACCGGGCGAACTGGAAGTTGTGCACGACGCCGAACACCTTGCCCGATTCCTCGGCCGCCACGCGGATGCGTTCGCCCTCGGCGAGCGTGAGGCCGGTCGGCTTCTCCTGCAGCACGTGCTTGCCGCGTCGCAGCGCCGCCTCGCTGAGGTCGGCGTGCAGCATCGGCGGCGTGGACACGACGACCACGTCCGCCTCGTCGACCCACGAAGCGTCCAGCGTGGGCGCGGCATGCGGGATGCGGAACTGCCGCGCCACACGGAGAGCGCAGGCCTTGTCCACGTCCACGACCCCGATGATCTCGGCCCGGCCCGAGCGGCGAAGCGCGGGAATGTGCCGGTGGGACGCGATGTTGCCGGGCCCGACGATGACGACGCGGTGTCTCACGGTGTGCCTGCTCCTCCTGCGAATGGGTGTCGGCCGGCCATCCCGCGGCCGGCCCGGGCGGTAATCATGTCAGCCTACCCGGGGTGCGGCAATGCCCGAGGCTCAGGTGATAGCATCCGGTGACTTGCCAATCCGCACGACCGGCCGGAGGCCGCCGACCGATGCGCATCCTCTTCGTCCTGCCCGACCTGCCCCACCCTCCGTTCACCGGTGCGCACTCGCGTCCCCTGACGCTGCTGCGCGCGGCCGCGCGCGCGCACGAGGTGGCGGTGGTCGGCGCCGCCCGCGAGGACGCCGACCTCAGCCTGCTGCGCGAGCTGTGCGAGATCGTGAAGGTCGCGCCGGTGGGCGCAGCCAGGCCGGCGCGGCGGCGCACCCTGGCCGCCGGCAGGCGGCTGGTCACGCCGGTCCCGCTGGTGAGCGCGGGCCGCTCCCGCGCCGTCTCGGCGCTCGTCGACGAGGTCGTGGCGGAGTGGCAGCCCGACGCGATGCTGGTCGAGACCCTGTACGCGGCGCACTACCGCGTGCCGGACGTGCCGCTCATCGTGGACCTCCCCGACGTCCCCAGCGGGCTCTGCGAGTCCGCGGCCGCGGCCCGGCCGGTGCGCTACGCGGCCGCCAACCTCCAGGCGGCGACCAGCCGCGTGTACGAGCGCCGCCTGCTCGACGACGCCATCGCGGTGACCATCAACGACGGCGACCGCGAGCGTCTCGCCACCCTGGGCGTGGAGTCCTTCACGATCCCGCTGGCGATCGGCCTCCCGCCCGAGGACGCCGTGTACGCGCGCGGCGCGGAGGCGCGCCACGACATGGCCGTGCGCCTGCTGTTCATCGGGTCGTTCGTCCACCCCCCCAACCGCGACGCGGCCAAGTGGCTCGTCAAGCGTCTCGCGCCGGAGCTGCGCACCGAGCGCGTGCCCTTCGCGCTGGTCATCGCCGGGCTGCACGCGCCGCAGTGGCTGCGCAAAGCCCGCGGCGCCGGCGTCAGCATCATCTCGGACGCTCCCGACCTCGACCCGCTGTACCGGAGCGCGGAGATCGTGCTCGCGCCTCTCCCCCACGGCGGCGGCACCAAGAACAAGACGCTCGAGGCGATGGCATGGGGTCTCCCCGTGGTGGGCTCGCCGCAGGCGTTCACCGGGCTTCCCCAGCTGGACGGGGAGGCGTTCGTGGTCGACCCGCTCGACCCCCTGCGCGTGGCCCTGCGCATCGCCGCGCTGCGCGACGACCCGGAGCTGCGCCTGCACCTCGGCCTCAGGGCGCGGAGCTACATCGCCGCCGCGCACAGCCCGGCGCTCGCCGAGGCCCGCGCGGCCGCGCTGTTCGCGGCCGTCGGCTCCGGCGGCGGCGTCGCCCAGGCCGAGGCGCTCGCGCGCGAGGACGGAGGAGCCCTCCGGCGCGGAGGCCGACCGGCGCGGAGGAGCGTCGACCGGCGCGGAGGCGCGGCGCCCGGCGCGAGAGGAGACCGCTCCATGACGGCGCGCGTGCTCATCGACGGGCACATGCTCGGCGCCGGCGAGACCGGCAACGAGACGTACCTGCGCGGGCTGCTCTCGGGGCTCGCCGAGCTGGGTGAGCGGCAGCTCGTCGCGGTCGCCGACGCGGACGTGGACGCAGGCGCCCACGAGACCGTGGTGCTGCCGCGGCGCTCCAACGTCGCCCGCCTGGCGTTCGACCTCGCCGCCGTGGCTCGCGAGCACCGGGCGGAGGTCATCCACTCCACCTACGCGGCGCCGCTGGCGAGCCGCGCCGCGTCCGTGCTCACGGTGCACGACGTCTCGTTCCTCAGTCACCCGGAGTGGTTCACGGCCCGCGACCTGCTGGTGCTCAACGCCGGGGTGCGGGCGTCGGTGCCGCGAGCGGCGCGCGTGCTCGTGCCCTCGGGGCACGCGCGCGGCGAGCTGTGCGCGCTGCTCGGCGTGAGCCCGGAGCGCGTGCTGGTCACACCCGAGGGCGTGGAGCCGCGCTTCCGCCCGCCCAACGGCGAGACGACCGACGACGAGGCCCGACTGTTCCGCCACCTCGGCATCCGCAAGCCGTACGTCCTCGCCCTGGGCAACCTCCAGCCGCGCAAGAACCTCGCCCGCCTCATCGAGGCCTGGGCCCTGCTCGTGCGGGCCGGAGGCATGGAGCAGCATCGCCTGGTCGTCGCCGGCGGCTTCCACGGCCGCCGGGACCCGGTCGCCGAACTCGCGCTGACTCTGGGCGTCGGTGACACCACCGTCTTCCCCGGCTACATCGCCGAGAAGGACCTGCCGGCGCTCTACGGCGGCGCGGAGCTGTTCGTCCTGCCGTCCCTCCACGAGGGGTTCGGCCTCACCACCCTCGAGGCGATGGCCTGCGACACACCCGTCGCGTGCTCGCGCGCCGCGGCGCTGCCGGAGGTGACCGCGGGAGCCGCGGCGCTGTTCGACCCGCAGGACCCGCAAGACATCGCCGCCGTGCTCGGCGCCCTGCTGGCCGATGAGGGTCTCCGTGAGGGGCTTCGCGAGCGCGGGCGCAGGCGCGCCGCGTGCGCCACCTGGCGCGCCTGTGCCGAGCTGACCGCCGCCGCCTACGAGGCGGCGGCCTCCGGCGCGGGCCGCGCCGCGGGCGATCCCAAGAGCTCGCTGTGAGGATCGCCCTCGTCGGCACGCGAGGGGTCCCCGCCGCCTACAGCGGCTTCGAGACGGCCGTCGAGAACATCGGAGAGCGCCTGGTCGAGCGCGGCCACGAGGTGACCGTCTACTGCCGCCCGCACATGGTGCCGCGGCTCGCCGGCGCCGCCTACAAGGGCATGCGGCTCGTCTACCTGCCCACGGTGAAGGGCAAGCACCTCGACACGCCCGTGCACACGCTCCTCAGCACGCTCCACCTGGGGACCGTCGAGCGCCCCGACGCCGCGATCTACTTCATCGCCGGCAACAGTCCCTTTGCCGGTCTGTCCCGACTGTTCGGGGTCCCCTCCGCGATCAACGTGGACGGGCTCGACTCGCGGCGCGCCAAGTGGGGCCGCTGGGCCCGGCGCTACCTCCGCTGCACCGAGCGCGCCGCTCCGCACCTTGCCTGCGTCACCGTCACCGATTCGCACGAGGTCGAGCGCCTGTACAGGTCGTGGGGACACGAGAGCCTCTACATCCCCTACGGCTCAGAACTCGCGGAGGACCGCACGCCCCACCTCGACCTCCCCTCCGGCGCCGATCCTGCCGACATGGGCGACTCCGGGAGCCGGACCCTCACGGAACTCGGGGTCAAGCCGGGAGGCTACCTGCTCTTCGTCGGCCGCCTCGTCCCCGAGAACAACGCCCACGTGCTCGTGGAGGCGTTCCGGGGGCTCGACACCGACCTCCGGCTGGTCATCGTCGGCGACGCTCCGTACGCCGAGGAGTACCAGGCCGCCCTGCGGCGCTCGGGCGACGAAAGGATCGTCTTCGCCGGCTACCGCTTCGGGGCCGCGTACCGTGAGCTTCTGCGCAACGCGGCCGTCTTCGTGGCGCCGACCGAGGTCGGAGGCACGCACCCCGTCATCGTCGAGGCCATGGGAGCAGGCGCCTGCGTGGTCGTCAATGACCATGCGCCCAATCTCGAGACGCTCGGAGACTGCGGCGCGAGCTACTGCGGGAGCGACGGCGCCGAGGGGCTGCGGCGAGCGCTCGCAGAACTGCTCGCCGACCCCCAGCGCATCCAGCACTTCCGCGGCGCCGCGGCACAGAGGGCACGGGAGCTCTACTCCTGGGAGGCCGTGACCGACGCCTACGAGCGGCTGGCCGAGCAGCTGGCGCACGGGCAATGGAGAAGCGCGCACACCGACGACGCGGGAGCGAGCACGGGCGGGCGGAGGACCGCGCGCCCGGGCCGGCGGAGCGGCGCGCTGTGACATCTGACCTCGACGCGCTGCGGCGCTGGCTGGCCGCCCGCCGCGGCGGCGACCCCGCCGCGTTCGACGACTGGACCGCGCCGGACCTGCTCGAGCTCGGCGCGATGCTCGGCTGCCGGCTGGGCCGAGGCGCGCTGCTGCGCGCCCGCCTCGGCGCCTCCGGCGGCCCCGTCTTCTGCGGACGCCGCGTGCGCGTGCTCCACGCGCGTCACGTGCGCGCCGGCCGCGACCTCGTGCTCGAAGACGACTGCTTCGTCAACGGCCTCAGCCGCCGCGGCGTCGTCTTCGGCGACCGCTGCACCGTCGGCCGCGGCGCCGTCGTGGCGCCCACCGGCCTGCTCGGCGGCGAGCCCGGCGAGGGACTCCACCTGGGCGACCGCTCCAACCTCGGCGCCTGGGCCTACGTCGGCTGCTCCGGCTTCATCGGCGTCGGCAGCGACGTCCTCATGGGCCCGCGGGTGAGCCTGCTGGCCGAGAACCACAACGTCGACTCCGTCGGCGAGCCCATCAAGGCGCAGGGCGTGACCCGCCTGCCCATCACCGTCGAGGACGACGTCTGGATCGGCGCCGGCTCCACCATCGTCGGCGGCGTCACCGTGGGGCGCGGCAGCGTCGTCGCCGCCGGCTCGGTCGTCACCGCGGACGTCGAGCCCTACGCCGTCGTCGCCGGCGTCCCCGCCCGCCTCGTGCGCTCGCGCGGTCCCGCGGCGGCGGAGCCACCCGCGCCGCACGCCTGACCCCGCGATCTCCTCAGCCCCCTTGCAGCGCCACACGAGCAGGAAGATCAGCGTGCTCCGCCTGCTGGCCGTGGCGTCGGTGGTCGTCTACCACGCCTACCCGTTCGACCCCGGCACGTTCATCGTCGCGCCGCCGCCCGCCGACTCGGCGGCGCGGTTCGCCCAGGGCTACATCTCCCTCGCGCTCATGCGCTGGGCCCTGCCGTTCCTCGGGCTGGTCTCCGGGTTCCTGTTCTTCCGCACGTTCACCCCGACGCCGCAGGGCTACCTTGCCAAACTGCGTTCGCGGACGCGCACCCTCCTGCTCCCGTTCCTGATCTGGAGCGGCGCGGGAGTGCTGTTCGCGCTCGCGTTCACTGCGTCCCCCTACGCGGCGCAGAGCCCGTACTGGACCGTCGACTCACTGGGCCAGGCCCTGGACATGTGGCTGCTGCACCCGGTGATCTACCCGTTGTGGTTCCTGCAGGCGCTGATGACGTGCATGGTGCTCTCCCCGCTCGTGTACCTCGCCGTGAAGTGGCTGCGCGGCTGGGTGCTGGTGCCGGCCGCGGCCTGGTGGGTGCTGGGCCTGCAGCCGATGGCGCTGTGGCCGTGGGTGAGCGCGACCGCGTTCCCGCCGTTCATCGTCGGGGCGGCGATCGCGCTCCTCGGGTGGAGGATGCCGTTCGCCCACCGTGAGGCGGGGCAGGCGAGCGGGCGGATGACTGGGGCGGGTGACCGGGCGGATGACGGGGCGGCCGCCCGCGAAGGTGGCCGCCCCGTGGGTCGCCGCCGCGTTCGCGGCCGCCTGGCTCGCGAGCGCCGCCGCGTTCGCCGTCTACGGGCACGATCTCGGGCGCTGGGCGCGCGCCGGGCTGCTCCCGGTGGTCGTGCTCGGCATCTGCGCCGCCTGGACGGCGGCCGACCTCCTCCCCGCCCCGTCCTCCTCGACCTCCACCGCGGCCGACCCCCGACGACCCCCGTCCGCCTCGACCTCTACCGCGGGCGACCCCCGACGACCCCCGTCCGCCTCGACCTCCACCTCAGCCGGCCTCTCCCTGGGCCGGCAGCGGCGCGGCCGGCTCATCGCGGCGGCGCTCTACGTCGCGCCGCTCTCGTTCTTCGTGTACGTGACGCAGGAGCCGGCCCTCTCCGTCTGCAAGAACCTGGCCGAGCGCGCGGCCGGAAGCGTGCCCGCGCTCGTGCTCTACCTCGCGCCGCCGGTCATCGTCGTGGCGGCGGCGCTGGCCGCCGGGCTCGCGCTCAGGCGCCTGGCGCCGCGAGCCTTCGCGATCACCACCGGCGGCCGGGTGCCGCAGGCGGCGCGGCGGCGCCCGGCGGCGCCGGAGGCGGCTCCCCCCGCACTCGTGCCGGCCGGCGAGGTCCCCGAGTTCTGGTTCGAGCGACTGAGACGCCTGCGGCCGCTCGGGAGCTCGGGGCGGGAGAACTGCGGAGCAACACCGTCCGGCAGGGACCGGCGATGTGTCGGCAGTTCGGCGTCAGGCAGAGATATGCGCGTTGGGACCGCGTACGCGCGAACGTACGTGCGGAGGCTTTGTGCGTACGCTCGAGCGTACGCCACCCCGAGGCACATATCGTGTCCGGCGTGCCGTCCGGCGTGTCCGGCGGGCCGACGTGTCCGCCGCAGAGCGCCGAGCCTCACCACGAGGAGATCGCGGAAGACCGGTAACGGTGCCGACGGGGGCCACAATCTCGGGAAGCGAGCTTCTCCGCGCGCAGGCGCGGCGCGCCCGCCCGCCGGCTCGCGGCTCTCCCTACCCCCTACTTCGGCTTGGGGGCCCGGTAGCGCTCGCTGACGTGCAGGTGGTCGATGACCTCGTCGCACGGGTCGCCGGGATCGAAGGGTTCCGGCCGCTGATACGGCGGCCAGACGTAGGGGCGCTCGAACCACCCCGGGTAGCAGGTGAGCTCCGCCACCCTCTTGATGACCTTCGCGGGGCTGCCGGCCACGACGGCGCCTGGCGGCACGTCGTGGACGACGACCGAGCCGGCGCCCACCAGGGAGTCCTCGCCGATCTCGACTCCCGGCAGGATGGTGCTGTTCGCGCCGATGCGTGCCAGACGACGCACCACCGGGCCTCCCTTGCACTCAGAGTACCGCGGGCAGCCCATCGGGTGCGGGTCGTCGGCGAAGACGACGTTGGGGCCGACGAACACGTCGTCCTCGATGGTGACGAGCTCGAGGAAGCAGCCGCTGTGGATGCGGACGCGGCTGCCGATGCGGTTGCCGAACTCGAGGACCGCATTGGTGCCGATGCTCACGTCGTCGCCGATCCGGTTGTCCTCGCGGATGCTGGCGCCCTGGCCCGTCTGGAGCCTCTCGCCGATCACGCTCCCGGCGTAGATCGTCGTGAACGGACGGACGACGGCGCCGGCGCCGATGGTGAGCGGTCGCTCACCCTCGCCGGCGCCCCTCGGCGGCTTGCCGACGATGCAGGGAGGCTGCAGGTCGTGACCCTCGCCCAGCGTGACGCCGGGGTACACGATGACGTGGTCGGGCATGGCGGCTCCCTCAGCGGATCGACACGGTCACGACGCGGCTCCAGGCCTCGGCGTGCGTCCGCGTCTTGGCGATGTGCGCGCGCAGATGGTACTTCTCGGCCGCCGGCGTCCCGAACCGGCGGCTCGTCCACCTGCGGCCGTCCTTGAGCTTGACCGCCTGCTGCAGGCTGATGGGCCGCCACTTGCCTCCCCGGTCCGTGTACAGCTGGATGCGCTCGCCGTTCAGACGAGGGGCGACCGTGCCCGAGAAGCGGAAGATGGCCCCGCGGCGCAGGTCGTAGCGCGAGCGCGCGGTCAGCACCTTGGGCACGACGACGACCCTGGTCGCCGCCGTCAGCGGCACGGTGGTCCCGCCGTAACGGAACGAGAGGGCGTAGTCGTGGGTGAGCGACGGCGAGAACGACCACGAGCGGGTGGTGTCCCAGTCCGCCGGCGTCCAGGCGATCGTCTGCTCGGTCTGCCAGGGCTTGCCCGGGACGCGGCTCTGGACCAGCAGATCGCCCGGCGCCGCGATGCGGACGCGCGCGCTCAGCCTGGTCGTCGCGCCTGCCCGGATGCGCGCCTTGTCCACGCGCGCCGTCGCCGGCTGCCGTCCGGCGCTGAGCGTGCGCACGATCGCTCCGTCCGCACCGAGGAGATAGGCGACGCTCTGGTCGGCGGGCGCGAGCGCGAGCATGGCGGAGGCGAGCCCGGAGGAGCTCGAGACCCCGGTGCTGACGGCGGGTTGCACGAACTCGGCCGTGCCCGGGACCGGCGACGAGCAAGGAGCGCGCGGGCACGCCGACCCAGGCCGCCGCGGACCAGGGACCGGGGCCGGCGAGCAGGCCGGGGAGCACGGCGAAGCGTGCTTGCGTCGTCGCTGCCGAGGAGGTCGCCGCCGGCGACGGCGACGAGGTCCGGCAGGCCGTCGCCCCAGAGCGGCACGGCCGGAGCCGCCACCGAGGTCACGGGCGCGGCGGCGGACCCGGCCGGCGTCCAGACGTCTCCGGCCCCGATGAGGATCTCCCCGGCCCGGGAGCCGGCGACCGCGGTCCCGTCCCAGGTGATCGCCACGGAGGTGAGCGAGCTGGTGGTGGGCGAGTCGGCGAGCCGCCAGGTCACGCCCGCGTCGTCGCTGCTCAGGATCATGCCCTCGTCGCCGACGGCGACGATGCGCGAGCGCCGCAGGGCGATGTCGTTGATCGCGGCGCGCGGCGCGGGCCCGACGAAGACCGGGGCGTGCCAGGTCGCGCCGCCGTCGTCCGTGACCAGCAGCAGGCCGCCGGATGCGGCGGCGCCGTACCCGGAGCCGTCGAGCGCGACGGCGGTGAACGTCGTGGCCTCCTGGCCGGCCGGCACGACGTCCTGCCAGGACCCGCCGGCGTCGCGCGTGACGGCGATGTGGCCTTCGTCACCGCAGACGGCAAGGCTGGTCGACCCGAACGCCCAGGCGTCGTAGACCTTCCACGATCCGGCGGAGGGAACCGGGAGCGCCGACCAGGGCCCCGGAGCGGCAGTGGCTGCGACGGCGCTCCCGCACGTTGCCAGGATGCCGAGTACGACCGCCGCAGCCACCAGGCCAACGCGACCGAGATGAGTGGAGTGCAGGGACAGGCCGGGGAACCTCATGGTGGCGGGGGCTGTGGGGGTGACGGCGTCGTGGCCGTGGATCCTCCGCTCGTCGGCGTGACCACGACGACGGGGGCCTGCGTCTGCACCGGCTTGGGTTTCGGCTTGGGCTTGAGCGCCCGCCGGGCGTCGGCGACCACGGCGGCGGCGCCGGGGAACTCCTTGCGCTCGGCGAGCACGGCGAGCGCGAGGCGCAGCGACGTGCGCCACTGGCCGGCGCTCGCCGCGGCGCGAGCCTCGTTCAGCTTCGCCCTGAGCCTCGCGCCGGCAGCCGCGCGATCCGCGAGTCGCTCCGCCCGCGCGCTGCCCGGGTCGAGGACGAGGAGCGCGCCGGCGAGGCGGGCGGCGCGGTCCCACTTCATCTGCGCGAGCGCGCTGGTGGTGGCGTCCGTGAGATCGCCGCTCAGGCCGGCGAGCGCCCCGGAGACGGCTGCGTCGGCCCGCGTGGCGCGCAGCTCGGCGGGGCTGGATCTTCTTGAGCGCGGCGACGAGGCCGACGGAGTCGCCGCCCGAGAGCCGCGCCGCGGCGCGCTCCAGCCCGGCGACGACCGCCGCCACGCGCGCGTCGCGCGCGGCGCGCGCGGCGTCCTCCGCCGCGAGCCCGCGCCGAGCCTCCTGCTCGAGCGCCTCGGCGTCCCTGTACGGGTAGATGAGGATGTTGGCGGCCGAGAGCTCGCCGATGGCCCTGGAGTAGGCCTGCGCGCGCAGGGCCTCCACCCCGCGCGAGTAGTGCGAGGCGGCCACCCACACGAGCGCCCCGAACACGGCGGCGAGCACGAGCGCCACTCCCCCCACGCGCAGCAGCAGCCGGCGCCGCTGAGACGCCGCCCCGGGGTCGACCCACTCGGCCCGCTCGGCCTCGCGCCACCCCTCGGGCAGCTGTGGCGCGGCCGAGGCGCGAATGCGTCCCGTCGGTTTGGGGGCGGCGTCGTGCACGTCGTCTCGTTCTTCCGCTGCCGTCCCTGGTCGTTCCTGCGCCCGCGACATGCTACTTGACCACCAGAGTCTTGCCGGGCCTCGTCTTGGCCGGCACCCAGCCCGCCGGCGCCGCGGTGGCCGCGAACCGGTACTTGCCCCTGGTCTTGAGCTTCAGCCGCAGGCGATACCGGGTGAGTTGCTCGCCGGCGCTGCCGGTGCTGTTGGCATTGACCGCCGCGAGGGTCTTGACAAGGACCCAGTGGTGGTTGCGGAGACGGTACAGCTTCAGCGACACCGTCTTCTCGCCCGCGGGGAACCGGGGCCTCAGCGAGCCGTACACCACGAAGCGGCGGCCGGCTCGCACCGCTGCCGGCGCGACCGGCCTCCAGAGCGATGGGCGCACCCGGACCTTCACGACTTTGCTGGTCGAGCCGCCGTACTGCGAGAGCTCGGGAGGCAGGTAGCGCAGCAAGTAGTACGTGGGGGCCTGCGGGGTGACCGCGAGCGTGAAGCGGCCGAGCTCTCCGGCCAGAGAGCTCGTGGCGTAGTACCGCGTCACCCAGCCTCTGCCACGGGCCGCGCGCCGATGGCGCCTGCTGCACCTCGACCAGCTCTCCGCCGACGCCGGGAGCGCCCGGGTCGCTGCCGCCGCGGAGCTCCCCGGTCAGCTGCGTCGAGCCGCCGTACGTGAGCACCGTCCGTGAGAAGCCGAGCTTCAGCACGGTCTGCACGCCGGGGGCGAAGGCGGCCTCGATCGTGTGGCCCGCCCTGACGTCCGTGAACGTGTAGCTCGAGAGCGACCCTGCGGAGAGACCATCCACGAGCAGGTCGCTGACGCGGTAGCCGGCGTCGGGGGTGATGGTGAAGCTGAGGTCGCCGCCGTAGGGGACCGTCGACGAGCCGGAGGGCGCGATGCTCCCGTGCGCGCCGGCGCTCGCGGCGATCGTGAAGGTGTCGACCGCGAAGCTCGCCTGGATGGTGTGGCCGGCGGTGACCTGCGCGAAGGTGTAGGCGGGGACGGCGCCGACGGAGACGCCGTCGACGAGCACGTCGGCGATGTGGTAGCCGGCGTCGGGGGTGATGGTGAAGCTGAGGTCGCCGCCGTAGGGGACGCGTCGACGAGCCGGAGGGCGCGATGCTCCCGTGCAGGCCGGCGCTCGCGGCGATCGTGAAGGTGTCGACCGCGAAGCTCGCCTGGATGGTGTGGCCGGCGGCCACGCTGGCGAAGGTGTAGGTGGGGACGGCGCCCACGGAGGCGCCGTCGACGAGCACGTCGGCGATGTGGTAGCCGGCGTCGGGGGTGATGGTGAAGCTGAGGTCGTCGCCGTAGGGAACGTCGACGAGCCGGAGGGCGCGATGCTCCCGTTCAGGCCGGCGCTCGCGGCGATCGTGAAGGTGTCGACCGCGAAGCTCGCCTCGATGGTGTGGTCGGCGCCGACGTCGGCGAAGGTGTAGGTGGAGACGGCGCCCACCGAGGCGCCGTCGACGAGCACGTCGGCGATGTGGTAGCCCACGTCGGGGGTGATGGTGAAGTCGGCGGTCCCGCCGAGCGCGACGGTCTGCGGCACGGCCGGGTCGATGGCGCCGTTGGGCCCGGCACTCGGTGTGATCGTGAACGTGCCGGGCTCGAGCAGCGGCGCCAACTCGGCGGAGAAGCTCCACAGGGGGAGATCGGCGGCCTGGCCGGGCGGGCTCGCGAGCGCGAGCGTGCCTGAGGCCGCGGGCACGAGGGCGAGCGCGATCACCAACAAGACCTGCAGCCACCGTGGAATGCCTCGAACGTGCACCGCTACCTCTCCCTTCGCCCTCCCCCATGCTAGCCATGTGGAGAAGGCGGTTCAACAGTGACGCGAGGTCCTCGGCCTTCTCTGACGCCAGGCCGAGGAGGCACATCGCCTCGAGCGGCCGCGGTGCGCCGGGCGCGTACCTATTGGCGGTGTTCGGCGGGACCTGACCCGGCGGGACCGTCGAGCCGGGTCCGCGCGGGACCCGTCGGGCCGGGTCCGCGCGGGACCCGGATGGGTCGCGCCGGCGACGCTACTCCCGGTGCTCGACGGCGCGGAAGCCGGCAGTTCGGCCTCCGGCAGAGGTGTATTGCAGTGGGCCTGCGTACGTGCAAACGTACGTGCAAACGCCCCATGGGGCTTCTGGAAGTACCCCCAAGCGTACGCAGGCCCAACGCACATACCTTGGACCGGCGGGCTTGGCCGCGGCGAGACGGCTGTCGGGCCGGGTCGGGCGCAGGGCAGCGGCGGGACCGGTCGCGCCGGGTCGGCGTCGGCGGCGGGTCGCGACGCGGCTGGCGTCGCGCCGGCGGCGCTACTCGCGGTGCTCGACGACGCGGAAGCCGGCGCGGACCGCGGCGTCGTCGCGCCGCGCGTCCAGGAGGTCGTCGCGCACCATCTCGGCGATGAGCTCCTCGAAGCTCGTCGTGGACTGCCAGCCGAGGCGCTCGCGCGCCTTGGTGGGGTCGCCGAGCAGCGTGTTGACCTCGGTCGGCCGGTAGTACCTGGGGTCGACGCTCACCAGCACCCTCCCCGGCTGGAACTGCTCCACGACCGATCCGCAGGAGACCGGCTCGTAGCCGGCGCAGGCGGCGAGCAGGCGGGGCTCGTCGACCTCGCCGACCACCCCGACCTCGTCGCGGCCGCTCCCCCGCCACTCGACGGTCACGCCGATCTCCTCGAACGCGCGGGCGCACATCTCGCGCACGCTGTGCTGCTCGCCCGTGGCGATGACGTAGTCGTCGGGCTCGTCCTCCTGCAGCATCAGGTACATGGCGCGCACGTAGTCGCGCGCGTGCCCCCAGTCGCGCAGGGAGTCGAGGTTGCCGAGCCAGAGGCCGTCGTGCAGGCCCAGGGCCATGCGCGCGACGGCCCGCGTGATCTTGCGGGTGACGAACGTCTCGCCGCGGATGGGGCTCTCGTGGTTGAAGAGGATGCCGTTGCTGGCGTGCATCCCGTAGGCCTCGCGGTAGTTGACGGTGATCCAGTAGCCGTAGACCTTGGCGGCGCCGTACGGGCTGCGCGGGTAGAACGGCGTGGTCTCGCGCTGCGGGACCTCCTGCACCATGCCGAACATCTCGCTGGTGGACGCCTGGTAGAAGCGGCAGGTGCGCTCGAGGCCGAGGATGCGCATCGCCTCGAGCAGGCGCAGCGTGCCGAGCGCGTCCGAGTTGGCCGTGTACTCCGGGGTCTCGAAGCTGACCTGCACGTGGCTCTGCGCGGCGAGGTTGTAGATCTCGTCGGGCTGCGTCTCCTGCACGATGCGGATGAGGTTGGTGGCGTCGGTGAGGTCGCCGTAGTGCATGAGGAACCGGGCGCCGGGAGTGTGCGGGTCCTGGTAGAGATGGTCGACCCGCTGCGTGTTGATCAGGCTGCTGCGGCGCTTGACGCCGTGCACCACGTAGCCCTTCTCGAGGAGCAGTTCGGCGAGGTAGGCGCCGTCCTGGCCGGTGATGCCGGTGATGAGGGCGGTCTTGCTCATGCTTGATTCTCCAGATACCAGTCGTAGGTGCGACGGATGCCGTCCTCGAGCCCGACCTCGGGGGCCCAGCCGAGGCCGCGCAAGCGGCTCACGTCCATGAGCTTGCGCGGCGTGCCGTCCGGGCGCGTCTCGTCCCAGGTGACCGGACCCTCGAAGCCCACCGTGCGCTGCACGAGGCCGGCGAGCTCGCGGATGGTGAGGTCCTCGCCGCAGCCGACGTTGAGCAGGCCGTCCGGGACGTCGGCCGCGTGCACGTTCTGCAGGCAGAACGTGATGGCCCGGCCGACGTCCTCCACGTAGAGGAACTCGCGCCTGGGCGAGCCCGTGCCCCAGAGGACGACCCCGCCCTCTCCCCCGGCCTCGAGCTCGACCTTGGCGTCGTGGAACTTGCGGATCATCGCCGGGAGCACGTGGCTGGAGTCCAGGTCGAAGTTGTCGCCGGGGCCGTACAGGTTGGTCGGCATGAGCGAGAGGTAGTCGGCGCCGTACTCGCGGTTGAGGCTGCGGCACATCTCGATGCCGGCGATCTTGGCGATGGCGTAGGCGCGGTTGGTCTCCTCGAGCGGGCCGGTGAGCAGGTACTCCTCCTTGAGCGGCTGCGGCGCCTCGCGCGGGTAGATGCACGAGCTGCCGAGAAAGACGAGGCGCCGCACCTCGTGGCGGAACGCCTCGCCGATCAGGTTGAGCTCGATGAGCAGGTTCTGCTCGACGAACTCCCAGGGCAGCTGCCAGTTGGCCAGGATGCCGCCGACCTTGGCCGCGGCGTCGATGACGGCGTCGGGCCGCTCCTCGTCGAAGAACCGGCGGGTCGCGGCCTGGTCCGTCAGGTCCAGCTCGTCCAGGTCGCGCACGAGGATGTTGGTGAACCCCTCGGCCTGCAGCGTGCGGTAGATGGCGCCGCCCACCAGGCCGGTGTGGCCGGCGAGGTAGATGCGGGACGTCTTGCTGACAAGGTCAGGCATGTGGCCAGTCTATCTGAGACG
>CAVXRL010000003.1:47500-159493 GCA_963764225.1 uncultured Actinomycetes bacterium | reverse complement strand
GCGTCATCCAGCACCTGGAGGGCTATGAGCCGCGGTTCGCGACCGAGATCCGGTCGGGCGGCGGCCCCATGTACGGCCACGACTTCGTCAGCGGCTGCGGCATCACGGGCTTGCGGCGCACGGATCCCGTGCTCACCGCCGCCGTGCTCGAGTGCTACCGCAAGCCGCCGGCGCCGGAGGGCCCCGGCGGCCTCGACGCGTTCGGCCACGTGCCGGAGGTCGACCTGCCGCACGAGGACGCCTGGTACGCCATGCTGGCCGTCGGCCGGCGGGACGTGGAGCCGGACGGCCTGCGCCCGCTCCTCCCCGGCGCCTACCTCGCCGGCGCCACCAGCGACGTGAGCGTCCTCATCACGCCGCAGCCGCTGCGTCCCGGCGACGAGGTGCGCTTCTCGGTCGGCTACGACGCGCTGGTGCGCGCCGTCACCTCGCCGTTCGTCGCCGTCGAGTGCGTGCGCGGCGGCGGCGCGGCGGCCGGACGACGACAACGACGTCTCGAAGGGAGACGCATGATGGATCACGCCGACGCACGGCACGTCGGGCCTCGGCGGGCGCTCGAGATCGTGAGCCCCGCCGACGTGGAGCGCATCCACACGGCGGCGCTCGAGGTGCTCGCCGAGACCGGGGCCATGTTCCACTCCCGCCGCGCCCTCGACGTGCTCGAGGCCCACGGCGCGACCGTGGACCGGGAGACGACGGTGGCGCGCATCCCCGCGGGCGCGGTGGAGGAGGCGCTGGCCTCCGTGCCGCGCTCGTTCACGCTCGGCGGCCGGGAGCCCGAGTTCGACCTCCCGGTGGACGGCGAGCACGTCTACCTCACCTCCGACGGCTGCGCCACGAAGGTGCGTGAGGCCGACGGAACGGTCCGGCAGAGCGTCAAGCAGGACGTCTACGAAGCCGCGCGCGTCGTCGAGGGGCTCGACAACCTCTCCGCCACCTCGGCGCTGGTGTCCGCGCAGGACACGCCTGAAGAGAGCCGCGTGCTGCACGAGTTCGACGCCTGCATGCGCGCCTCGCGCAAGCACAGTGTCGTGGTGAGCATCAAGGACGCGGCCGAGGCCAGGCCGCTGATCCGCATGGCCGAGGCCGTGGCCGGCGGGAGCGCGGAGCTCAAGAGGCGACCGACCTTCTCGGTGATCCTCTGCACCGTGAGCCCGCTCCACATGGAGCGGTTCGGCATGGAGCTGGCGTTCGAGCTCGGCGAGGCCGGCATCCCGATGATGCTGTACCCGATGCCGATCCTCGGGGCGACCGCTCCGGTCACGCCGGCCGGGACGGCGGTCGTCGGCGCCGCGGAGATCCTCGCCGCCGTCACGGCCATCCAGCTGGCCAGCCCGGGCGCGCGCGTGGTGCACGCCGGCGGGCCGACCGCGCTGTTCATGCGCACCGGCTCGTACTTCGCCAACGTGCCGGAGGCCCTGCTGCTGCGCGCCCTGCAGGGGCAGATGGCGCGCTTCTGGGGCCTCCCCGCCGGCCTCGGCTGGGGCGGGACCAAGGCCAAACGGCCCGACGCACAGGCCGCGTACGAGAACACCCTCGGCCTGGTGCTCGAGGTGATGGCCGGCGCGGACTTCTGCTTCGGCGCCGGCCTCCTCGACAGCGTCTCGCAGATGTCGCTCGAGGAGCTCGTGATCGCCGACGAGGTGTTCGGCATGGTCACGCGTCTCGCGCGCGGCGTGGCCGTGGACCGTGAGACGCTGGCCGTGGACCTCATCAAGAAGCTCGGCTTCCGCGGCGACTACCTGTTCGAGCAGCACACGCGCGAGCACGTGCGCGAGCTCTGGCAGGCGCGCCTCGGCGAGACCGGCACCTACGACAGCTGGAAGAACGCGGGCAGCCCGCGTCTGGAAGACAAGGCGCGGGCCGTCGCCGACGGCATCCTCGCCTCCCCAGCGCCCGAGTTCCCCGAGGATCTCGGGCGCGAGTTCGACGACATCATCGCCGCGGTCGAGTCCGGCCGCTTCTGAGAAGGAGCCACACATGACCTACGCAGACAAGTGCTACGTCGGCAAGCGCGTGAAGCTCGGCCTCCTCGACGCGGGTGAGGTCCGCCAGATCCACGAGGCGACGCTCGACGTGCTCGAGAGCGTGGGCGTCAAGTTCCACAGCCAGAAGGCGCTCGACATCCTCGAGGCCAACGGCGCGACCGTGGACCGCGAGTCCACCGTGGCGCGGATCCCGGCGGCCGTGGTCGAGAAGGCCATGAGCAGCGTGCCGCACGAGTACGTCCTCGGCGCGCGCAACCCCGAGTACGACCTGCCGCTGGACGGCGAGCACATCTACATCAGTTCCGACGGCTGCGGCGTCTTCGCCCGCGACGCCAGGACCGGCGAGGTGCGGACCTCCGTCAAGCAGGACCTCGCCGACACCGCCAGGGTCGTGCAGGCGCTCGACAACGTGAGCGCCACGAGCGCCGTGGTCAGCGCCCAGGACGTGCCGCCGGAGACGCGCGTGCTCCACGAGTTCGACGCCTGCGTGCGCAACTCGGAGAAGCACAGCATCGTCGTGAGCATCAAGGAGGACTGGGAGGCCCGCAGCCTCATCAGGATGGCCGAGGCGATGGCCGGCGGCAGCGAGGAGCTCCGCAAGCGGCCGATGTTCACGACCATCATCTGCACCGTGAGCCCTCTGCATCAGGAGCGCTTCGGCATGGACCTCGCGCTCACCCTGAGCGAGGCCGGCATCCCCGTGAGCTTCTACCCCATGCCGATCCTGGGCGCCACGGGCCCGGTGACCATCGCGGGCTCCGCCGTGGTGAACAACGCCGAGTTCCTGAGCGGCGCCGTGCTCGTGCAGCTCGCCCACCCCGGCGCCCCCGTGATGCACGGCGGCGGGCCCACGGCGATGTACATGAACTCCGGCGCCTACGCGAGCAACTCACCCGAGGCCCTGCTCCTGCGCGCCTGCCAGGGCCACATGGCGGACTTCTACGGCGTGCCCGCCTGGTACGGCGCCGGCGCCACGACCGCCAAGGAGCCCGGCATCCAGAGCGCCTACGAGAACGCCCTCGCCATGTTCATGGCCTACAGCAACGGCGCCGACGTCACCTTCGGCACCGGCCTGCTGGACGGCTCGCGCATCCTCTGCCTGGAGAACATGGTCGTCGACGACGAGATCATCGGCATGGTCAAGCGCATGCTCGCCGGGATCGAGGTGAGCGAGGAGACCCTGGCCGTGGACCTCATCAAGAAGATGGGCTTCAACGGCAACTACCTCTTCGACAACCACACTCGCGCGCACGTGCGCGAGCTGTGGTCCGCCAAGCTGGGCGAGACCGGCAACTACGAGGGCTGGAAGAACGCCGGCGCGAAGAGCACGACGGAGAAGGCGCAGGAGAAGGTGGCCGAGATCCTGGCCGCCCCGGCGCCCGAGTTCCCCGCCGACCTCGGCGCCGAGTTCGACGCGATCATCGCCGCGGCGGCCGAAGAGGCGGCGGCGGTCTGACGGGCCCCCGCCCGGCGGGCCCACGGGCTCTCCCCCTCCGCTCGGCTCCTGCGGTAGCATGGGACGCCGGCGCCCTCCCGTGGCGCCGGCGTCTCGCCGTCTATCAGGGGGTCCCAGCTTGAGCCCGCAGAGTGTCCGTGAAGAGGGCTTCAGCAAGGACGCGGACAAGCTCGTCCGGCGTCTCTCGCTGGTCGCGCTGCTGCTGTCGCGCCGCGGCCAGCCCGTCACCGCCGCCGAGATCCGCAGCCGCGTCGAGGGCTACCCGCTGATGACGGAGGAGGCGTTCAAGCGGCGGTTCTTCGAGGACCGCGACGAGCTGCGCCGCCTGGGCATCGAGATCCGCGCCGACCAGGACCCGTTCTCCGAGACCTCCACAGAGCTCTACAGCCTGCCGGCCGACGCCTACTACCTCGAGCCGGTGGAGCTGGACGGCGAGGAGCTCGCGGCCCTGGCCGCCTGCCTCGCCGTGCTCGAGCACCGGTTCGCCTATTCGCAGCCGCTGCGGCTGGCCCTCCTCAGCCTCGCGCAGGGCCGCCCCGAGCTGCTCACCGAGGCCGAGACGCCGCCGCTCACCGTGGTCCCGGAGACGCGCGAGCCCGCCGCCGCGCTGCCCAAGCTGCAGGCGGCCGCGGCCGAGCGCAAGACGGTGGAGTTCGAGTACTACGCCATCACCCGCGACGAGACCATGCTGCGCACCGTGGACCCTTACGGCCTGCAGCTGGTCGCCGGCGAGTGGTACCTCATCGGCTGGGACCACCTGCGCGAGGACCTGCGCACGTTCCGCCTCTCGCGCATCCGCTCCAAGGTCAAGCACCACACCAAGCGGCCCCACGACTTCACGCCGCCGGCCGAGTTCGACCTCGCCACCTACCGCGACCGCCCCGCCTGGCAGCTCTCCGAGCCGCGCGGCGCGGCGCGCATCCGCGTCTCGCCGGTCATGGCCTGGTGGGTGGCGGCGCACTGGGCGCACTGCGGCACGGTGGAGCAACTGGAGGACGGCGCCATCGTCTACGAGACGCCCTACGCCGACGCGCGCCCTCTGCTCAGCTGGGTGCTCGGCCTCGGCGACGAGGCCGAGCTGCTCGAGCCGTCCGGGCTGCGTGAGCGCATCGCCGGCGAGCTCGAGGCGCTGGAGGCGCTCCTCGACGCGCCGGCGCCCGAGCGGAGCGGCAAGGCGCCGGCCGTGGCCAAGGCTCCGGCGCGGCGTCGCAAGCCCGACGACGACCTCAAGGTGGAGGTAGACCGGTTCACGCGGCTCACCGCCCTCACCAGCTACCTGCTGCGCAGGTGCAAGGACGACGAGGCGCTGCTGGACGTCGCCGACGTGCGCGCCGACCTCGGCGTGAGCGCCGACGAGCTGCGCCAGGACGTGCGCCTGCTCAACCTCGTCAACTTCGGCGCCGACGGCGCGCTCCTGTACGCCGAGTTCGAGGGGCGCAGCAAGCTGAGCGTGTTCTGCGACCTGGCGGGGCCGGCGCTGCGGCGCCCCGCCCGCCTCTCCCCACTGCAGGCCGACACCCTGCTGCTGGCGGTGGACCTGGTGGGCAACCACCTGCCCACGGCGACCGGCGCGGCGCTCAGCAGCGCCGCCGACAAGCTGCGCGCCGCCCGCGGCGGCCACCAGGCGGTCGTCTCCAGCGACCTCCTGCACCCGGACGACGAGCTCCTCACGCTGGTCAACCGGGCCATCGTGGACCGCCGCCTGCTCGCCATCGAGTACTGGACCGAAGGCACCGACCGCGTCACGCAGCGGGTGGTCGAGCCCTACCTGCTCGTGCACAGCCGCGGCGAGTGGTACTTCGTCTGCTGGTGTCGCACCGCAGGCGGCACGCGCGTGTTCCGTGTGGCCACCACGAAGAAGGCCGAGTTGCTCGACGAGACGTTCTCGCCGCGCGAGGACGTCGAGCTGGACGTGTACCGGCGCGAGGGCATCCCCACGTCCGTCAGCTACGCGCCGCGCGCCGCCACCGTCTGGTACAGCCCGGTGGTGGCGCGCTGGATCGCGGAGCGGCAACCGGTCGAGCAGCTCGCCGACGGCAGCTGTGTGGCGAGCCAGCCCTACGTGGACGTCCGCTGGCTCGCCGCCCACCTCCTGCGCTTCGCCGGCCAGGCGCGCCCGCTGGACCCGCCGGAGGCGGTCGACGGCATCCGCGCCGCCGTGCGCCGCCTGCGGGAGCGGTACGCGTGACGGCGAGCGTCGTCCCGGTCCAGCTCGCCGTCGACCCGGTGCTCTACGGCGCCTACGTCGCCGCCTGGGCGTTCTTCGCCTACGGCCCGCAGCTCGTCATCTGCATGCTGTTCGCCTGGTCCGCGTGCAGGCGCGCCCACGGCGACCTGCTCACCTGGCTCACCAAAGGGTTCCTGTGGTCGCTGCTGCCCTTCGTCGGAGTCGCGGCCATGTGGTGGATCTGGCGTGCGGCCGGCCGCGGCGCCGAGGCGGAGAGCGCGTGACCGGAACCCCCTGGGTCTGGTGCGGCGCGCGGCGGGTCGACGTGCCGCGCGCCGACGCGTTCGAGCCGCCCGCGGCGCTCGAGCCGGTCGGGGACCTGCGCGAGACGCTGCGGCGCGAGATCGCCGCGCCGCTGGGGGCGCCGCGCCTGCGCGAGCTGGCGCGCGGCGCCCGCTCCGTGGCCGTCACCATCCCCGACGCCTCGCGGCCGTGTCCGAACGAGCCGGTACTGGTCGCGCTGCTCGACGAGCTCGCGGCCGCCGGCGTGCCCGACCAGGCAGTCACCGTGGTCGTCGGCTGCGGCCTCCACGCCACCACCGGCCCGGAGGAGCGGGAGCGCCTCGCCGGGCCGGTGGTCAGCGGGCGCGTGGCCGTGGTCGACGCCCAGGGCGCCGAATCCTCGGTGGCCGCCCTGGGAGAGACGTCCCTCGGCTGCCCCGTCCGCGTCGCGCGTACCGTCACCGACGCAGACCTCGCGATCACCGTCGGCGTCGTGGAGCCCCACCTGTACGCCGGCTTCTCGGGCGGCGTCAAAGGCGTCTCCATCGGCTGCGCCGGCGGAGAGACGATCGCCTGGACGCACCGTCCCGTCTTCATCTCCGGACCCGGCGTCTGCGTCGCCGGGCTTGCGGGCAACCCCTTCCAGAGCACCCTGCGCGAGATCGCCGCGCGCACCCCGCTGCGCTGGGCGGTGAACCTCGTCATGGAGGAAGGCAGCCGCGGTGGCCGTCCGCGCCGGCCACCCCGCCGCCGTGCAGGAGGCGCTCGCCGCGCGGGCGGCGCCGGCCTGGCTGCGCGAGGTGAAGACCCCGTACGACGTCGTGGTGGCCGGCGTGCACCACCCCAAAGGCGATTCCTTGTACCAGGCGAGCCGGGCGGCGACCTACCTCGGGCTCGCCGCCCGCCCGGCCGTGGCGGAAGGCGGGCTGATCGTGCTCGCGGCGGACCTTCCGCTGGGCGCCGGCGACGGGCCGGGCGAGCGGAACTTCCTCGACGTGCTCGCTGCCGCCTCCTCCCCGGCCGAGCTCCTGGAGCGCGGGCTGCGCGAGCCGCTCGGCCCCGGCGGCCAGCGCTCGTTCGTGGTCGCACGCGTACTGGACCGCTTCCGCCTCGCCGTCACGGGCCCGGTGGACCCCGGGTTCCTCGAGCCCCTGGCGCACCTCGGGGTGGCCGCGTTCGACTCCGTCGACGCGGCCCTCGCAACCGAGGACGCCCGGCTCGGCCGGAGCGCCTCCGTGCTGGCCGTCGCCGACGCGATGGCGACGGTCGTCACCGCCTCCTGAATCGCCGCACCGCGCCGGCTCGCTGAATCGCCGCACCCCGCCGGCTCGCGCCCTTCGCTGCCGGCCCGGCCGCCCGTTCCTTCTGGTTTGGTGCGTGGAAGAACACCAGTAAGGAATCGGTGATGGAGGAAACGATGAACGGCATCAGGATAGGTCGGCTCTTCGGCGTCGACGTGGCCATCCACCCCAGCTGGTTCCTGGTGCTGGCGTTCTTCGCCTTCTCACTGGCCACCGGCTTCTTCCCGCGCGCCTACCCCGGCTGGGGCGCGGCCGCGACATGGACCACCGCCGTCATCGCCAGCCTGCTGCTGTTCGTCTCCGTACTGGCGCACGAGTTCGGGCACGCGCTGGTGGCCCGCTCGCAGGGCCTCCCGGTACGCAATATCACCTTGTTCCTGCTCGGCGGCGTCGCGCAGTTGGAGCGCGAGCCGGACAGCCCCGGCCATGAGGCCTCGATGGCCATCGCCGGGCCGGCTGTGAGCGCCGTGATCGGCGGCCTCGCGCTGGGTGCGGCCTACACCCTCTCGGGACCGGAGCAGGTCGTCGCCGTACTGGCCTACCTCGGCATAGCCAATCTCGCCCTGCTCGCGTTCAACCTGCTGCCGGGATTCCCGCTGGACGGCGGGCGCGTCCTGCGCGCGCTGCTCTGGCGCCTCACGCGCGACGTGGTGCGCGCCACCCGCTGGGCGGCGGTGGTCGGGCAGGTGTTCGCCTGGGGCTTCATCGGCCTGGGAGTCGCGGAGTTGCTGTTCCGCGGCAGCTTCGGCGGCATCTGGCTGGTCCTGGTCGGCTGGCTGATGATCCAGGCGGCCCGCGCGACCGCGCGGCAGACCGAGATCGACTACGAGCTCCGCAACGTCCCCGCGGAGCGCCTCATGACCAGGTTCGAGGGCTGGATCTCTCCCTACGCGACCCTCGACTGGGCGGCGCACGACCGCCTGCGCGACTGGGACACCCGCTGCCTGCCGGTGAACGCCGAAGACCCGGAGGCGGAGTACGGCGGCCTCATGTGCGTCCGCGACCTGGCCCGCGCACAGCGCGAGCGGTACGACCGTGACCGCGTGCGTGACGTGATGACGCCGTCGGCCAAGCTGCCGTCCGTCACGCCGGAGACGCAGGCCGTGGACGTGCTCAGGCTGCTGCGCGAGCGGGAGACGGACAGGGCCGTCGTGGTCGACGCCGGCGGCCGGCTGCTCGGGTTCATCGACGTCGACGCGATCCTGCGGTTCATCAAGGCCGGACGGACGGACCGCGGGCCGGACAGGACCTTGCCCCAGGCTGTGAGGCGCCGCGCGGAGGGCGCCGGCCCGCCTTCGGCGGCCGGCGCGCGGCAACCCGGCGCTACGGCAGCTTGATGGTGACGACGGCGCAGTCGTCCGCGAGGATGCCGCCGGCGTACTCCTTGACCGACTCGAGCAGCGTGTCGGCCAGGCTCTGGGCGTCCAGCGGCAGGTTGGCGCGGACCGCCTCCAGCAGCCGATCCTCCCCGAACAGCACGCCGTCCCGCCGCGCCTCCGTGAGGCCGTCGGTGAACAGGACGACGCACGAATCGTCGGGCAGCACGGCGCGGTTCGTGGCGTAGGTGGCGCCGCGGAAGATGCCCACGGGGACGTTGCCCTCGCCGGGCATAGGGAACACTTCGTGCCCGGCGAGCACGAACGGACGGGGATGCCCGGCGCACGCGTACTCGAACATGTGCCGGGCCACGTCCACGTAGGCCAGCACGAGGGTGACGAACGGCTGGTTGGGGGTCTGCGTGATCACCGCCGAGTTCAGCCGGGCGAGCGCCTCCCCGGGCGAGCTCTCGGCGGCGTAGGCGCGCAGCATGTAGCGCACCACGGCGGACTGGGCGGCGGCGCCGAGGCTCTTGCCGCACACGTCTCCGACGATGACCATAAGCCTGCCGGGTCCCAGAGAGACGAGGTCGTAGAAGTCGCCGCCGACGCGCGCCGCGTCCGTGGCGGCGCGGTAGTGCACGCCGACCTCGATGCCGGGGATGGGGGGCGCCTCCATGAGCAGCGCCTGCTGGAACGTCTCCGCGATCACGTGCTCGCGCTGGTAGGCGATGGCGTTGTGCATGCTCGCGTTGAGCTGCGCCGCGAGCGTGGAGAGCAGCAGCCTGTCCTCGGCGTCGAACTCCCCCTGCTGCTTGTCGGCCACCACGAGCACCGAGGGCTGCGGCGCCGCGTCGCCCTCGAGCGGCGCGAACAGCATCGTCTCGTCGCCGCCGGGTGTGACCGTGAGCCCGTCGGCGCCGGAGAAGTGCTCGTCGGAGCCGACCATCCTGGGAGCACAACGCTCGACCAGGTCGGACTCTGCCGCGAGGAGCACGCCGGGCGTCGCCGAGCCGGCCACGGCCAGCGAGCGCACCGCCACGTAGTCGCCGCTGCCTGTCATCACCGCCGCCGAGCGCACGTGCAGCAGGTCGACGGCGGCGCGGGTGACCTCGTCCAGCACCTCCTGCAGGTCCGCGCGGTCGAGCCTCTGGTTGAGGTCGACCGCGAACGACTGCAGGCGCTGCAGGCGGCGCGCCAGCCGGTCGCGCCGCTCCGACATGGCGCGCTGCTGGTCGAAGAGCCGCGCCTTGTCGATGGCGAGCGCGGCGAAGCGGCAGATGCTGCGCGCCAGTTCGATCTCCTCGTCGGCGAAGGCGCGCCCGCTCTCGCCGTCCAGCAGTTCGACCACGGCGATCACGTGCTCCCGGATGCGCAACGGGATGGAGAGCTGGCAGTTGGTGCCATCCTCCCGCCAGTACCGGCGCTCCAGTTCGTTGAGCCTCGGATCGTCGATCGACGTGACCACCACCGGGCGCCGGCTGCGGATGGCAATGGCGGTCGTGGCGAAGTGGTCGATGTCGTACTCCCGGCCGAGCCACCGGCCCTGGTCGAACACCCCGTCCTCGTAGGTGACGCGGTTGCAGATGACCCCGGCCTCCGGGTCGACCTCGTAGATCTCGCAGCTCCGCACGTCAAGCGCCCCGACCAGCCGCGTGGCGACCGCCTGGAGCACCTCCTCCATGTCGATGCTCTGCGCGAAGTCGAGGCTGGAGTCGCGCACCAGCTCGAGGTCGCGACGGCGCCTGTTGAGCTCGTTCAACAGACTGACGTTGTCCACCGTGACGCCGATGTAGCGCGAGAGGCTCTCGGCGAGCTCGATCTGGTCGCGGCTGTAGTCGCCGGCGTCCTGGGGCCGGTTGAACACGAGGACGCCCACCTCGCGGTCCAGGGCGCGGATGGGGACCACCAGCATGCGCTCGAGCCTGACGTGCGCCGCGAGCGGCGCGAGCGGCGCGGGGTCCGCGTCCGTGAGGTCGCGCACGAGAGCCTTGTCCTGCAGCAGCGCCTGCGTCGCCAGCGGGATCTCCGGGTGCGGAGCGGCGATCTCGCGGGCATCGAGGCCGAAGCCGAAGCCGGCCCGGCCGACCCAGTCGTCGAGACCCTGCAGCAGGAGCACGCCGCCGGTGGCCTCGAGCTGTTCGCCCAGACGCTCCACCGCGTACTCGAGCAGCTCATCCAGATCGTCCACGGAGCGGCCGCTGCTGAGGATGTCCGCCCCCGCCTCGGAGAGCTGGGCGCGGAGCTCGGCGTGGTCGGTCAGCGTGAGCAGGCGCCTGATGAGGTAGCTGAGCACCACCAGACCGAGACCGATGAGCACACCGTAGGCCAGGATGAGGTAATGGTCGGCATCGAAGGACCCCTCCCAGACCATCACGAACGCCGAGAGCGCCACGCACATCGCGGCGGCGAACGCCACCGGGCGCCAGCTGACGGCGAGCGCGAGGAAGAACAGCGGGATGAGGTAGAGCCCGTTGATCAGGACGCCGGGGAACGACAGGTCGAGGACGAGCACCAGGGCGATGCCGGCCGTGCCGAGGAGGCCGCAGGCGACCGGGTGGCGGTGCAGCCACGAAATGGCGGCGAGCACGCGCGGGGTCCTGCGCTGCGCCGCGTCCAGAGCCGCGTCGCCGTCCGTCAGCCGCATGCTCACCCCCCTCGCCACCCCCCGTTCCCCTGCACGCGAAGGTTACTACCGGAGCGTTGGAACTGCCAAAGCTAGCGTGCGCCGACGCGCGCCAGGACCCTGTCGCTGCGCAGCTCGCGCAGCGCGTCCCGCGCGACCCAGCGCATGGCGCGCGCGGCCAGGTCCTTGCGGTCCGCGGCGGCGCGCCGCTCCCCCTCGGCCAGGATGGCGGCGGCCGTCTCCAGCGCCGCCGCGTGCAGCCGCAGGTCTCGCTTGCCGATGTTGCGCAGAGCCCAGTTGACCGCCTTCTTCACGTAGTTGCGGTCGTCGCCGGCCTCGCGCCGGCAGAGCTCCAGGATCTCGAGGAACCGCTCGTCGGCTGCCCGCTTGTCCTGCACGGCCAGGGCGGCCGCGGTGGCGAAGGCGGCTCGCTTGACCCACTCGTCCGGCGAGCCGCTCCACTCCCGCACCTTGGCCCAGGCGAACGGCGTCTTGTCGAACAGGTTGGAGGTGACCTGGTCGCACACGTCCCAGGAGTCGAACTCCCCCGCCCACTCGTCCATCTGGCGCGCGCTCACCTGCGCCGGCTCGTCGATCATGCTCGCCAGCAGGCGCGCCTCGTGGTTGCCGGTGGCCCAGAGGGCGAGCGCCAGATCGTGGTCTCGCCCCAGCTCCTTGGCCACCCGGCGCAGCTCGTAGATGGAGACGCCGAACGCGTCGTCCGTGCGGATGCCGTAGCGCGCCATCCCGGCGCGCGCCTCCTCGCCGCCGAGGGGCGCGAGCCGTTCGAGCACGGCTCGCGCCCGGGCGGCGGCGCCCGCCTCAGCCACGTTCGCCCTGGGCGATCCGCGCGTCCACGAACTCGTGGAACCGGTCGAGGTGCGAGACGGCACGGTGGTACGCACCCTCCACCTCCGGGCCGGTCCGCGGGTCCGACGGCTGGAGCTCCAGACGCACGGTGAGCGTGACCTTGGTGCGGCCGACGCTCACCGCCTCGAAGTGCACGTCGCCGGCGCCCATCACGCCCCCGGCGCCCTCCGCCGCCAGCCACTCGTCCGGCGCGAAGTCGCGGCCGGCGATGCGGTGCGCCACGAAGTCGGCCCACAGGTGACCGGCCCGGTGCGCGGGCTCGTCGATGACCACAGAGTGCCGGACGACGATCATGACATGAAGGGGATGCCCGGCAGCCGCTTGAGCGCCTGACGCGCCGCGAAGCCGGCGCTCGCCGCCATGACGAGGCCGGCTCCCACGCCCAGGGCCAGCCCGAACGCGACGGCCGCGAGCGGCCCGAAGAGGATGCGCCCGCCCTCGCCGACCTCCACGTGCCAGCCGAGCGCCACGCCCACGCCGCCGCGGTCCACGCGCACCGAGGGCGCCACGGCGGCGGCGCACCCGCCCTTGTCGATGGTCACGTCGCCGGCGGCCACGACCCACTGGGCGCCGGCCTTCTCCATGTGCACGTCGCCGAGCGTCGGCACCGCCACGGCGCCGGCCATCTTGAGGTTGGTGTCGCCGCCGGAGACCACCGCGACCGAGGCGGCCTGATGGAGGTCGGCGCCGCCCCGGGCCGTGGTCACGATCGTCATGGACCTGCTGCACGTCGACATCGCCGGCGGCCCGCACCACCCCGGCTACTCCGCGGTGGACCTCGGTCGTGCCGGCCTGTTCCGCGTTCACGTTCTCGTCCATGGTGCTCCTCTCGTCGCAGGTCAAGACAGGAGCATCCCACATCGCAACGGTGAGCAGGTAGAGGACCGGCGGCCGCAGGCGCCGTTCAGGGCCGTCTGGTAGCGTTCTCGGGCATGAAGCCGGCCGGCCCAAGCGGCGCCCCGCGCCCCCTCGTCATCGTCAATCCCGCCTCCGGTCGTGGGCGGACCGGCCGCCAGCTCGGCCACTACCTCGCCGGCGTCCGCGGCGCCGTCGGTGATGTGGACGTGGCCGAGACCGGGCGGCGGGGGGACGCGGCGGAGCTGGCCGCGGCCGCCGCGCGGCGCCGCCGTCCGCTCGTGATCGGGCTCGGCGGCGACGGCACGCTCGACGAGATCGTCAACGGCATGCTCGGGGCGCCGTCCAGCTCTCCGATGACCTCGGGCGCGCAACTGCCCGCGCTCGGCATCGTGGGCACGGGCACGGGCGGGGACTTCGGCCGCTCACTCGGCATCCCGCACGAGATCCGCGCGTACTTCGCCGCCCTCGAGGGCGGAGCGGAGCGCCCCGTCGACGTCGGCTGGGCCCGCTTCCCGGACCTCGACGGCCGCACGGTCGAGCGCCGCTGGATCAACGTGCTGTCGGCGGGCGTGGGCGGACTCGTCGACCGCTACACGGCATCCGCGCCGCGGTTCCTGGGCGGTCGCCTCGCCTACGGCCAGGCAACGGTGCGGGCCATCTTCACCTGCAAGCGGGTGCGGCTCCGCTGCCGCTATGTCGACCCGGAGGGGGAGCGCCACGAGATCGCCGCGCACGCGCACGCGGTCTGCATCTGCAACGGCCGCACCTTCGGGGGAGGCATGGACATCGCTCCTATGGCGAGACTCGACGACGGGCTGCTCGAGGTCGTGGTGTTCCAGACCAGGACGCGCTGGCGCCTCGTGGGCAGGCTGGGCACCGTCTACCGAGGCACGCACATCCAGGAGCCGGGCGTGGACCACTTCACCTGTCGTGAAGTGGAACTGCTGCCGGAGGAGCGGCCGCTACGCAGGCCAAGACCCGGACTCTTCCCGCTGGACGTGGACGGCGATGCCCTCGGCGACGTGCCGGTCGCCGCCGGGCTCACGCACCGCGCGCTGCGTGTGCGCGCGCCTCAGTCCTCTGCGGAGTGAGCTCCGTCCTCCCCGCCGGCGCCCGTCTGCCCTGCGCCCGCGCCGTTCCCGTCGCCGGACGACCGGGCGCCTCCACCACGCGCCGGCGCGGTACCTGAGGAGCTGACCCCCTGCCCGGAGGAGGTGCGGGTGCGCGTCCGCTGCTTTCGCCGGCGGCTCGCCACCGCCGCGACCGCTTGGAACGGGTCGCCGCGGCGGCCGCGACACCCTTGCCTTGACCACCGTGGGAGTGGCTCTGGCGGGTCTTGGCCTTCGGGCCGGAGCGCTCGCCCCTGCGCACACCCGTGGCGCGCTCGCTGCTGCCGTGCCTCCGCCATGCCGGCGTGGTCGCTCTCGGCCGCCGGCCCCGGATGCTGGACGAGAAGGCGCCGTCCCGCGGCGCTCGAGGCGCCCGCCGTACCCGCCGTCCTGCCTGCGGCTGAGCCGGGTGCCGTCGCCGTCGCCGCCGTCATCAGGGCCGAGCCGGCGGCGGTCCCGGCGGGCGGACTCTCGGTGCGTGCTCACCTCGGCGGCGCCGAGCGCGGCCGTGGCGACCGCGGCGAGCGTCGCGATCTTGACGCCCGCAGCGGAGCCGAGCGTCTCGAGCAGGCCGTGACTCGCGCCGGCCACAGAGGCGGCGCTCATCGCTCCCGAAGCAGCCGCTCCCGTGGCCGCCGCCGCGGCGCCCGAGCCGGCGGCGGCGCCCCCGCCGCCGCTCCTGAGGCCCCGGCCGCCGCAAGTCCGGCCGGCAGAGCCACGCCCGCGGCCTTCGCCGCGGCCAGCGTCGCGCCCAGGCTGAGCTTGGCCGGCAGGGCGACCTGCGGCAGCAGCAAGCCGAGTCCGGCCGGGGCGACGCCCCAGAGCTCGACCGTGTGGCGGCAGTCCGGGCAGCTCCTCGCGTGCTCCTTGAGACGGGCGCGGTCGCGGGCGGAGACGCCGCCGCCGACACCGCCCGCCAGGATGCGGTCGGCCTCGGCGCAGTGCCCCGTCATGCGCGCGCCGGCCAGGTAGAGCCTGCGGAAGCCGGCGCGTGCCCGCGAGAGCAGCACGTCCGCCGACGGCCGCGTCACGCCCAGCACGGAGGCGGTCTCACCGACGCTGAGACCGTGCACGTCGCGCAGCACGAGCGCCACTTGCTGCCGCTTCGGCAGCTCCTTGAGCGCGGACTCGACGCGGCGCGCCAGCTCCGCGCGCTCGAACTCGTCGACGGGGGCGGCGTGTTCGGGCGCGCTCTCCTCGGCGACCGTCGCCGGCCGGCGCTTGCGCGCGCGCACGTGGTCGAAGGCCGCGTTGGCGGTCACCCTGTAGAGCCAGGCGGGGAGCTTGAAGTCCCCCTTCTGCCGAGGGAGCCCTTTGAGCACCTTGACCAGCACTTCCTGAGCCACGTCCTCCGCCTCGTGCGGGTCGTCGACGATCCGCAGTGCGAGGTTGTAGATACCGCTCGCATACGCCGCGTGCAGCGCCTCGTAGGCCTCGGGCCTGCCGTCACGCAGACCAGAGACCAGCGCCGATTCATCGGCGAAGCCTCCAGGTCCGCTCGCTTGTGGCTCCCACGCCTTGATCTGCGCCACCATCTCCCCAGACGTCCTGCTCCGTCAGACCTTAGCACCTCGAGCTGAAGCCGGTCGTGGACGGTGCGCGGGGGCGAGCACGCAGTCTCGTCCCCGCCCGGCGTCTTCAGTGCGACAGCACCGAGGCACGCTCTCGTTCCGGTGTGCTCACGCGAGCCGAGAGGATGCAGCGGGCAACGGCGTGCGAGGGGGCCGCAGTGGGAATGACGGACTCAAGCTGGTGAAGCCGCGCGCCGACGTGCCGCGCGTCTCGGACCCCCCGGCGCGCGCCGCGACGCGCGACTCCGCCAGCAGACCGACGCCGCGACGAGGGCCGGCCCAGTGCCTCCGGCCCTCATCGCGGCGTCTGTGCGTGCGGAGCCGGCGCGACCGGAGCTCAGGTGCCCGAGATCAGCCGTGCTTGGGCGGCTTGTACTCCGGCTTCTGGCCCTTCTTGCGCTCGAACACGCCGGGGTTGAGGCGGGTGCGGGAGATGCCGACCTGGAACCCGCTCAGGACCTGCGTGACATCGCGGCCGCCGCACGCCGGGCAGACAGCCTTTTCGTCACGCTCCGAGTGAGCGCACAGGATCTCGAAGCGCTCGCCGCAGCTCGCGCACTGGTAGTCGTAGAGAGGCACGGGCCGATTCTAGCATCGGTCACGCCGCCCGGCCTCGCCCCTTCCCAAGCCGACGTGGACCTGCGCGCCGAGCGACGGTGGCCCCCGGGTACGGCCTCGACCTCAGGACGTGCGCGGCGCCCCGGTCTGCCGGGCGATCATCCACTGGGGATACGGGAGCTCGGGGCGGGTGGGCTCGCCGAGACGGGCCAGTTCCTCCCGGGTGAGCTCCAGTTCGGCGGCGCCGAGGTCGTCGGCGAGCTGGCCGGTGTCGCGCACTCCGAGGATGACGGACGTCACCCCGGGCTGCCGGCGCAGCCACGCGAGCGCGACCTGGGCCATGCTGACGCCGCGCTCGCGGGCGACTTCGTCCAGCACCGCGAGCGCCTCTTCCGCCCCGGTCGAGACCGGAGGGAAGTCGCTGCGGCTGCGCCGGCCCGTCTCCGGGCGGCCGGCGCGGTACTTGCCCGAGACGTAGCCGCCGGCGAGCGGCGACCAGGTCAGCACTCCGAGCCCCTCCTCGCGCGTCATCGGCAGGACGTCGATCTCGAGGTCGCGGGCCACCAGCGAGTAGTAGGCCTGCACGCTCACGAACTTCGCCCAGCCGCGCCGCTCTGAGATGCCGAGCGCCTTCTCGACCTGCCAGGCGGCAAGGTTGGAGCAGCCCACGTAGAGCGCCTTGCCCGCGCGCACCACGTCGTTGAGGGCCTCGAGCGTCTCCTCGATGGGCGTGTGCGGGTCGATCCCGTGGATCTGATAGAGGTCGACGTAGTCCGTGCCGAGGCGCCGCAGGCTGGCGTCGATGCTCTCGAGGATGTGCTTGCGGCCGAGGCCGCGGTTGTTCATGTCGCCGGTGCCCTCGTTGGCGGCGTCGCTCATGGTGCCGCGGACCTTGGTCGCCACGACCACGGAGTGCCGCGGCACGCCGGAGGCCTTGAGCGCGTGGCCGAGAAGCTCCTCGGACTCGCCGCGCGAGTACACGTCGGCGGTGTCGAACACGTTGACGCCGGCGTCCAGCGCGGCGCGCACGATGTCGTCGGCGCCGCGCTGGTCCACCGAGGCCACACCCTGCCAGCCTCTGGTGCCGAAGGTCATGGTCCCGAGGCACAGCGAAGACACCTTGAGGCCGGTCCGGCCGAGGTTGCGGAAGTCCATCGTCTGGTCGCCCGCGGACGTCAGTCCTCGCTCGGCCCCTCGGCGCTCCTCGGGCCAGGTCCACAACGCAGCCGCGATGAGGTGCTCGCACGGCCGCTCGGCGGCCTGCCCGCACGTGCAGGCGAACTCGAGCTGCTCGCCGTCCAGGACCCACTCGGTCTCGACCAGCTGATCCCCGTTCTCGACGCGTGCGAACAGACGCGCGCCGGTGCGCTCCTCGACGTTGACGGCGCCGTCCTCGGCGGCGGCGGCCCCGCGCATGTACACGTCCGCCGGCACCAGATCGATCAGGGTCTTCTCGTCGAACCAGTCGTCGATGACTGCCATGTCTCTCCCTTCGCTGTGGTCCCGAGGGATAGGTACCCGTCTCGGGCCATGTGAGTACGGAGGAGCGTACCTGAGCGGGCCGCCCGGCGCGCCGGGCGCCGCTGCTCGGGAAACGAAGAGAGGGGCGCCGCGCGGCTCTGCGGCCTCGCGGCGCCCCTCACACTCGGCGCGGCGGCCGCCTTGCGGCGCCGCTGCCGTCTTCGGGCTCTTGCCCCCGCGCCCGGATCCCCGGGCCGTGGCGCCGGGCGAGCCGGTCTCAGCTGAGCGTCGCCTCGCCGGGCCGCCAGTCGACCGGGCAGAGTTCGCCGGTCTGCAGCGCCTGGAGCACGCGCAGCGTCTCCTCGGTGTTGCGGCCGATGTTGTTGTCGTGCACGACCGCGTACTTGAGCGTGCCCTCGGGGTCGATGATGAACGTGCCGCGCAGCGCGACGCCCTCGGGCAGCAGCACACCGTAGGCGTCCGTCGCCTCGCGCCTCATGTCGCTGAGGAGCGGGAACGGGAGAGAGCCGCCGAAGTCACGCTCGATCCACGCCTTGTGACTGTGCTCGCTGTCGGTGCTGGCGCCGAACACCACCGCGCCGAGGTCCTCGAACTCGCTGTTGTGCCTGGCATAGCCCTGGATCTCCGTGGGGCACACGAAGGTGAAGTCGAGTGGATAGAAGAACAGGACGACCCACTTGCCGCGGTAGTCGCTGAGCTTCACGTCGACGAACTCGCCGTCCTTGACGCCGGTGAGGGCGAACTCCGGCGCGGGCTGACCTACCTGTACTGCCATTTCGCTCCTTTGTCATGAAGGGGCGGCGCGCCGGCGCCGGCCCCTCTTGCGTCTGCATCCGTTGCTGGCGCTGACGGTACCCGGCTCATCGGGGACCGAAACGGTCCGTATTTTTGCGTCGACTCGGGGCCTGTGACTCCCCGCTTCAAGGCCTCCGGGACGCAGGCGCCCCCCGGCCGTCCACCTCCTCGGCTTCTTCCTCCTCCACCACGGCGCGCTCGATGCGCAGGTCGGGGATGATCCACATCAGCGCCACTCCGAGATAGATCGCGTAGGACACCCACGGCTGCCAGAGAGCAGCCGGGATCGCTATGGCGTAGAGGATCGGCGACGCCTTTCCCTTCAGGTCCCGGCCGACGGCGCGGGCCAGGAGAGACTGAGTGCCCTGACTGTGGATGATGCTGCGCTGCAGGATGTAGTACGCGATCGCGTCCATCAGCAGCACCGCTCCGTAGACCGCGGTCGGGACCCGGGAGAAGTCGTTCTCGCCCATCCACGCGGTCGCGAACGGGATGAGCGACAACCAGAAGAGCAGGTGCATGTTGGCCCACAGCACGCCGCCGCTGATCCGCTCGGTGACGAAGAGCATGTGGTGGTGGTTGTTCCAGTAGATGGCGAGATAGGCGAAGCTCAGCACGTAGCTGATGAACACGAAGCGCAGGTCCCAGAGCGCGCGGAGCGTGTCGCCGCTCGCGCCGTCCTTCTGGACGTTGGGGACGGCGAGCTCCAGCACCATGATCGTGATGATGATGGCCATGACGCCGTCACTGAAGGCCTCGAGGCGATGACTGGTCATGCCGCCGTCGTTCCCTCACGTCGCGATCGTCAACCTGTGGACGTTGGGAGCCGGGGCGGCGGCCGGCGGCAAAGAACGCCGCCGCCGGCCGCCGCCGCGGCGCAGCCGCGTCCCCGCCCCCACCTCGTCAGTACTTGTCGGGCGGGGGCGAGGCGAACGCGGCTGTGAACACCTGACCGACGTCGTGGCTCCCGCACTTGGGGCAGACCGCCTGCGCCTCCCGCTCGTCCATGTGGCAGGTGATCTCGAAGTCGGTCTCGCATTCCCGGCAGACGAATTCGTAGGTGGCCATGGCTCTCACCTCCCCCTCGGACCGGCGCGCCACTCACCAGAGATGTTGCCCTCGGGGGCGACAGGGGATGCCGTTCCGACGAGGCTGTCTCCTCGGGCCGGCGGAGTGAGAAGCGGATCAGGCTCGCGACGAGCAGGACGACCAGCCGCCGCGGCCCGTGGACGCCCTCCACCCGGTGGAGCTCGATGTCGGAGGTGGCGGACGGGCCGGAGACGAAGACCACCGGCCGGCCCGTCTCGCCGATAAGCGAAGCGACTCCTGCGAAGGCGACCGCAAGATCCGGCTCGACCTGGTCCTCGCGAACGACGCAGAGGTAGACGTCCGGCACCAGCGAGAGGGCTCGCCGCCCGTCGGCAGGGCCGGCGGTCAGCACCAGCGAGGCCGTCTCCGCCACGGCGAAGGTGCAGCCGGTCAGGGCGCCGTCGAGCGCGTCCAGCTCGGCCGGCGGCAGGTCGTGGTCCTCCACCACGTCCACGCCCTGGGGCCGCCATTCGGCCGGCAGCCCGGGCGGCACGCCGAGCCGGCGCACGCCGTGCTCGGCGCACACCCGGGCCGCCTCCGCCGCGACCTCGCCTGCAGCCATGCGGCGGACCTCGACGTGCGCGCCCTCGAGGCGCTCGACGAACACCTCGAGGACCTCGCGTTCGGCAGAGGAGGGAGTGCCGGTCACGGCGCATCCTCCGCGCCTCGGCGCCCCGCTCCACGCGCTCCACGCCGGGCTCCACGCGCCCGCGCCCGGCTCACCGCGCTCGCGCCCCACCACTCGCGGAACGTCTCGCGCGCCACCGGGCGCAGGTCGCGGCCCTCGGTCCAGCCCGACAGCGGCGGCGGCAGCCGCCGCACCAGGCCGCCGCGCTCGAGCGGCAGCTCGGCGGCCCTCCCCGCCCTCTGCGCGCCGGCGAAGCGCCGCGGCGAGCCGAACGTCCACGCCGCGGCGCCGAACAGCGCCTTCTCCGGCGCCGGCGCCTGCTCGCGCACGGCCCGCGCGCGCAGGTGAAGCAGCACCTCCGGGATGTCGATGCCCACCGGGCACACTTCGGCGCAGGCGCCGCACAGCGTGGACGCGAACGGCAGCTCGGCGTGCTCCTCCATCCCCCACAGCTGCGGGGTGAGGATGGCTCCGATGGGCCCGGGGTAGATCGACCCGTAGGCGTGCCCGCCCACGCGCGTGTAGACCGGGCAGACGTTGAGACAGGCGCTGCAGCGGATGCACCTGAGCGCCTGCCGCCCGACCGGGTCGGCCAGCGCGTTGCGCCGCCCGTTGTCGAGCAGCACGACGTGGTACTCCTGCGGGCCGTCGCCGGGCGTCACGCCGGTGAGCAGTGAGGTGTAGGAACTCATCCGCTCACCGGTCGCGGACCTCGCCAGCAGGCGCAGCAGCAGACCGAGGTCCGCGAGCGACGGCACGAGCTTCTCGATGCCCACGACGCTGACCAGCACCGGCGGCAGGGTGGTGACCATGCGCCCGTTGCCCTCGTTCTCCACCACGCAGACGGTGCCGGTCTCGGCCACCGCGGCGTTGCCGCCCGTCACCCCCATGCCCGCGCGCAGGAAGCGCTCGCGCAGGTACAGGCGTGAGACCTCCGCGAGCTCGTTCGGGTCGTCGGAGAGGGTGCGGTCCCCCGCGATGGTGCGCTGGAAGATGTCGCGGATCTGCCCGCGGCTGTAGTGGACGGCCGGCACCAGGATGTGCGAGGCGGTGTCGCCGGCCAGCTGCACGATGAGCTCGGCGAGGTCGGTCTCATAGGCGTTCACCCCGGCCTCGTCGAGCGCCGCGTCCAGGCCGGATCTCGTCGGTCGCGAGCGACTTCATCTTGACCAGTTCCGTCACGCCGTTGCTCCGCGCGATGTCCACCACGATGCGGTTCGCCGCGGCCGCGTCGGCGGCGTGGTGCACCTGCGCCCCCGCCGCCGCGGCGGCCGCCTCGAACTGCGCCAGCAGCTCGTCGAGGCGGCCCAGAGCGTCGTCCTTCATGCGGCGCGCCTGCTCGCGGAGCTCCTCGAAGTCGGGCAGCTCCGCGACCGCCGCGGCGCGCCGCGCCCGGATGGTCCGGGTGGCGCGGTACAGGTTGCCGCGCAGCCGCTCGTCGGCGAGCGCCTCGCGCGCGGCCGCGGGGAAGTCGTGCGGGCGCCCGCGGGTCATTGGTGAGCGCCGTTCCAAGGGACGGGGCACACTTCGAGGGCGCTCTGTGGAGGGGCAGCCGGCGGGTGCCCGTGCGGCCGGCCATCGCCGTGGGAAGCACGATCCCGGGTAGCCGGCGGACGCCCGTCGAGGAGGGTCGTCGCTGGATCATCCTCGAGGCTCTCCCGCCAGGATGTCCGCGAGGTGCACGGCACGCACCGCCGGCCCTCGGGCGCCGCCCCTGCCCGGGCCCGTCGCCCTCGGCGCCAGCCTGCTCAGCCCTCCGCCGATGTGCAGCAGGCACGACGGGTCCACGGCCGTCACGACCTCCGCGCCGGTCGCCAGGATGTTGCGGCACTTGTCCTCGAGCATCGCCACGGAGACGGCCGCGTTCTTGACGCTGAACGTGCCGCCGAAGCCGCAGCACTCGGCGGCGTCCGGCAACTCCACCAGCTCGAGCCCGCGCACCTGCCCGAGCAGTCGCCGGGGCGCGTCGCCGACGTGCGTCACCCGCTGCGAGTGACAGGTCGGGTGCAGCGTGACGCGCCGCGGATACGACGCGCCGACGTCCTCCACACGGAGGCGGCGGACGAGGAACTCGCTGAACTCGAAGAGTCTGCCGCCGAGCGCCTCGGCGTCCGTAGCGAGGTGTTCGTCCCCCTCCATGCGAGCGACCGCCGGCAGCAGTTCCCGCAGCCACCCCACGCAGGAGGACGACGGCGAAACGACTGCGTCCACGCCGTCGTCCCGGCCGAGCACGTCCACCAGCCGCCGCGCCAGGCGCAGCGCCTCACCGCGGTAGCCGCTGTTGACGTGCATCTGCCCGCAGCACGTCTGCTCCGCGGGGAAGACGACCTCGTGTCCCAGCCGTTCCAGCACCCGCACCACCGACCGCCCCGTCTCCGGGAACACGGTGTCCGCGACGCAGGTGACGAAGAGCGCGACCCTCATGCCGCAACGGTACACCACGGGCGCTGCGCCGCCTGAGCCGCTTCGTGCGCTCCAGCAGTCCGGCGAGCGGCGGTCAACGGGGCTGTGCCTCCTCGTTTGCGAGTCTCCGCACGCGCCGGAGACGGTACATCCGTCGCCGCCACCTCTGTCTCCGGATATCCATCCTGTATCCATTTCGGCCCGGAGGCCCGGGAGCGCACATCCGCGTGGATATCCGTCGGCTACAGGTTCTCAGAGCGACCAGGCGCCACCTCCGGTGGGCCGAGCCACGCCCACGACCATGCGCCCCGAACCCGGCGCAGCCTACCGTCGTCTCACGTATGCTGAGACCACTCGACCGAACGGACTCCCCCATGGCCATCGTCACCTACAGCAACCCACCGCTCGGCTTCGGCGTGACCTACGACGAAGGCGAGCTCACGCACGCCGAAGGTCCGGGCGACGCGCGTTTCGCCGCCGCCTGGACGGACCGCTTCACCACGCGCGTCGTCGGCGGCGTGGTGTTCTGCCCCGCCGCCGCCACCGCCGAGGAGATCTCCGCCGGCGCCGCGCCGAGCCTGCTCATCACCACCGACCGGTCACCCCTGGCACCCGGCGTGCTCGGACGCTGGGACTGGGACGAGGTCACCCGCCGCGAGGCGGCGCCCTTCATGACCCTCACCGGCGCCGACGAGATCGAGACCAGCGCCGTCTACTGGCGCGGCTTCCCCGTGCTGCAACTGGCGGTCGTCGCTCCGCCCGACGGCGCGCCCTCGATGCCGGTGCAGTTGCTCGGCACGCTGTACACGCCGGTGCAGACGTTCTCTTCACTGCTCGTGGTGCCGCGCGGCCTGGAGGACCCCTGGGTCCAGACCTTCCAGGAGGTCATGGACGGGTTCTTCCTCATGCCGATCGAGCGGGAAGGTTACGCGCGCACCGGTCACCAGCACGTGCGCTCCCTGCGCGTCACCGCCAAGGACCTGGAGGACCTGGCCGCGCGCTGAGCCCGCCCGCGACGCTGGGCGGCGGGCCCTCAGTCGCGCGAGCCCGTCAGCGGACGACGGTGACGAAGGCCGGCTTTGAGGTCGCGGCGGCGTGGTCGGCGTCGGGGAGCGCCGCCGCGACCAGCTTCCAGCGGCCGGACTTGGCCAGCGAGAAGGTGACGGCCCAGCGGGTCAGGTCGCCGGCGTCGCGGTTGGTCGTGAGCAGCTTGCGCCGCAGCGACCAGGAGGAGCCGTTCCAACGGTAGGCGCGCAGCTCGACGGAGTGCGCGCCGGCCGGATGCTTGGGCGAGAGCGTGCCGGAGACGCTGAAGCGCGCCCGCGCGGCCACTCTCTTCTGCGCGCGGGGCGCGCCGAGAAGCGGCTTGGGCAGACGCGTCGGGCTCCACCAGTGCTCGGGCTGCGGCCTCGGCACCGGCGCCGCCTGCGGCGGGAATCCGTCGACCAGCGACGCCTGCGGATAGGACGTCACCGCGAGGCCCGTCCAAAGGCCGCGGCCGTCGGCCATGTGACCCCAGATCGAGTAGGGGTACGGGTTGCCCGTACCCAGCCGTTGTACGCCCAGACGGCGAAGAACCAGTCCTCGTAGCAGTGACGCTGCCCGTCGCCGATCACGGGGAACACCGAGGGCGCGTACGTCCACTTCGTGTCGAGGATGCTCGCGCCGACGTCGATGTTGTAGGCGATGTCGGTCTGGAGGAGACCGGCGTCGACGCCGACCGGGATAGTGGTCACCTGCATGATGCCGATGCCGCCGTCACGGCTCATCAGCGGGTCGCCGTTCGCGTCGAACTGGCGCCACGTGCTCTCCTGCCAGGCGATGGCGTAGAGGACCTTGGGCGGGATGTCGTGGGCGACGGCGGCGGCGGAGAGCAGGTCGCGGATCTCGGCCGGCGTGGGGTTCGCGTACGGGCGGCCTCGGCGGGCGCGGGCGAGCGCGGCCGCGAAAAGCGTCATGGCGAGCAGCACGGCCGCGAGCACGGCTGCGAACAGGGCCGGATGTCGGGCAGGCGTCATGAGGCGTCCATTCTACGCGCCTGCGGGACGCCCCCTTCCGGCTCGCCTTCGCGCCGCCGTGTCGATGCGCGCGGCGCGAGACCCGCGGCCTCACGCCGTGGCCTGAGCCCCCAGCCCGGGTACCTCGGGCATGCCCTCGTAGGTGACGACTTGCTCGGGCATGCCGGCGAACGCGAAGCTTGCGTTGCGGTGATTACGTTCGTCCAGCCTGATGCGGCGGAAGACGTCGGCCCAGCTGTCGAACCCGCTCAGCCCGTGGTAGTCCGCGGCTCCTTGACGGCTTCGCCCTCCACGGCCGGGTCTCGTCCCACTCGGGGTGCGCGGCGACGAGCTCCGCGTAGGAGTGCTCGGCGTGGTCCTCGAACTCGGCGTTGAGCAGGAACGCGCGGCGGATGCCCAGGCGAGCGAGCGTGGCGGAGAACAGGTTGTAGGACTCGGACATGAGCTCCGGCAACGGCCGCGTCATGTACCTCGGGTCCCTGACGGCTTCCCGCCGGAGCTTCTCTTCGATGATGCGCAGGTGCTGCACCTCGTTGTCCTGCGCGGTCCGGCCGTAGCGCAGGACCTCCTCGGCGTCGTGCACCACCTCAGGCTCCCCGTAGTGGCGCTGGATGCGGCCGTACTGACGGCTCTCCCACGCGCGGTACGGGATGGACGCGAGCGATTCGATGACCCGCACCTTGGGCAGCGTCTCCTCCTTGCCGGCGAGCGTGTCCATACTGCGGAAGAAGAAGCGCGCGGCCGACGAGTACGTGTAGCTCGGGCGCGCCAATGTGGCCTGCTGCTCCCGCTTGAGGTCGATGGCCTGGTCCACGGGATCCCCCTTCGGTCGCGGGTTGGCGCCTTTGTGCAGTGCGCCTGTGGGGGGACGTCCCCCGCCACGGGGAAGTTAGTCCGTCGATGCAGGCCCCGAGCTACGCCGGCTGCATCAGCAGCCGCTCGAAGGTGTCCGGGCTGGAGCAGCGCCGGAGCGCCAGCTCGCGGGTGATCTTGCCGACGCGGACCAACTCGGCGAGCGAAGCGTCCATGGACTGCATGTCTTTGCCGCCGCCCATCTGGATGGCCGACGGGATCTGGTGCGTGCTCCCGTCGCGGATGTGGTGCCGGATGGCCGGGGTGGGCACGAGGATCTCGCACGCCACGCAGCGCCCGAGGCCGTCGCGCGTGGGCAGCAACTGCTGCGTGCACACGCCCATGAGGCTGGTGCGAGCTGCACCCGGATCTGGGCCTGCTGGTGCGGCGGGAACACGTCGATGATGCGGTCGATGGTCTGGCTGGCGTCCTGCGTGTGCAGAGTGGCGAACACCAGGTGCCCCGTTTCGGCCGCGGTGAGCGCCGTGGCCATGGTCTCGAGGTCGCGCATCTCGCCGATGAGGATGATGTCCGGGTCCTGTCGCAGCACGCTCCGGAGCGCGTCGTTGAACCCCTTGGTGTCGGTGCCGACCTCGCGCTGGTTGACGTGGCACTTCTTGTGCTGGTGGAGGAACTCGATGGGGTCCTCGATGGTGATGATGTGCTCGCGCCGGGTCTCGTTGATCTCGTCGATCATCGCCGCCAGGGTGGTGGACTTGCCCGATCCGGTGGGGCCGGTGACGATGACGAACCCGCGCGGCTTGCGCGTGAACTCGTGGAGCACGCGCGGCAACCCCAGGTCGTCCAGCCGCGGGATCTTGACCGGGATGAGGCGGAATGCGGCGCTGAGCGAGTTGCGCTGGAAGAACGCGTTGACGCGGAACCGCGTGCGGCCGGGAACCGAGTACGAGAAGTCGATCTCCCAGTCGTTCTCGAGCCGCTGCCGCTGGTCCTGCGAGAGATGGATCACCAGCTCACCTGGTGTGGCGGTGAGCTTGCCGTAGTCCTCCAGGTCCTCGAGCTCGCCGTTGACACGGATGACGGGCGGCGCGCCGGCCCCCAGATGCAGGTCGCTGGCGCGCGCTCCATCACCTCGAGCAGGATGTCGAGCAGATCCATGGCCCTCCTTCCACGGTCGCCGGCGGCTGGCGACCCTCCCCCGCGCTCGCCCATGATGACAGCCGGCCCGGATGGAACGGGCGGGATGAGGCTCAGGCTGATGTTCGGGCGGAGGCGCTCTCACCTGCCGGCGCCCCCGCCCCTGGACCGCGCGCCGGCGTCAGGCGGGATCCAGATCGAGCTCGGCTTCCGTCTCGAGGTCTCCCGGCTCGTCCACGACGTCGAGTGAATCGCCGATGCTGAGCACGAGATCCGCTTCCTGGTCCGGCAGCTGCTCCACCCCGCGCAGCCGGCGCTCCATGGCGCGGGTGCGCAGGCCGGTCTCCTCGATGCTGCGGCCCGCCGTGTCCAACTGCCGTTTGACCTTGTCGAGCACGCTCGCCGAACTTGCCGAACTCCGTCTTCACGGCGCCCAGCACCCGCCACACCTCCACGGCCTGCTGCTCGATGGCGAGCGTCTGGAAGCCCATGCGCAGGCTGCTGAGCAGCGCCGCGAGCGTGGTGGGGCCCGCCACGACCACCCGGTACCGCTGCTGCAGGTCCTCGACCAGGGCGGGCTGGCGGACGACCTCCGCGTAGAGGCCCTCTGTGGCGAGGAACATGATGCCGAAGTCGGTGGTGTGCGGCGGCTTGACGTACTTGTCGTGGATGGACTGGGCCTCGAGCCGGATGGAGCGCGCGAGGCCCTCCGTCGCCAGCCGGGCAGCCTCGGCGTCGCCGCAGTCCGCGGCGTCCTGCACGCGGGCGTAGTCCTCCTGGGGGAACTTGGAGTCGATCGGCAGCCACACGCAGGCGGCGGGGTCGTCCTTGGGACCCGGCAGCCTGACCGCGTACTCCACCAGCTCGCGGGAGCCGGGCTCGACGTGGACGTTGCGCTCGAACTGCGCCGGCGTGAGGATCTCCTCGAGCAGCGCGCCGAGCTGCACCTCGGCCCAGGTGCCCCGCGCCTTGACGTTGGTGAGCACGCGCTTGAGGTCCCCGACGCCGGTCGCGAGGCTCTGCATCTCCCCCAGCCCCTTCTGCACCGACTCGAGCTGGTCGCTGACGAGCTTGAACGACTCGCCGAGGCGCTTCTCGAGCGTGGACTGGAGCTTCTCGTCGACGGTGACGCGCATCTGCTCGAGCTTCTTCTCGTTGCCGGCCTGGAGCTCGATCAGGCGTGTGTCGATGGTGGCGCGCACGCCGTCCAGGGCCTTGCGATTGGACTCCGTCAGCTCGCCGAGCCGCGCGGAGACGCCCTCGAGTTGCGTGCGCTGCACCTCGGCCACCGCCTTGAGCTGCGTCGTGAGCTGCGCGTTGCCGCCGGCGAGGCCGCGCGCGAGCTCCGCGCGCGCCTCGCGCGAGGCCGCCGCAGACTCCTCGCGCGCCGCGCGCAACTCCGCGCGCAAGCGCGTCGGCGCTCCCGCGCGTACCCGTCCCGTTGCGCACGAGCACGATGACGAGCAGCGCCGCGTTGGCCACGGCCAGCAGCAGCACCAGCCAGAGGATGGAATCGGTCATGCCCGGCCCTCCAGGGGTGTCGACGAGGCTGGCCGCCCGGGATGGAGGCCGCCGTAGTGAGAGTACGCGAGGGGTCGGACGGATGAAGGCCGACGCAAGGCGGCGCGATGCAGTGGCAGCGGCCGGGGAAGCGGAGCCGGGGCCAGGCCCGGATCAGCCTTCCCGGCTGATCCTCTTCCGCAGAGCGATCGCGCTCTGGCGCGCCGAGGTCGCCGGAAGGTAAACTTCAAGGTTCAGCGCCGGGTCGAGGCGCTGGACGACCGCCTGTTCGAGGCCGGCGAGGCTGTCGCGGTCGTCGTGCGGATGCACCGCTATGGAGAGGTGGGCGCGCATCCACTCACTGAGCGCCTGTTCCGACGAGGCCTGCAGGAGCATCGCCGCCTGCACCACCAGGTCGAGCTGGTCGAGAAGGATGGACGCGAGCGTGAGGCGCAGGACGGAACTGCGCACCTTGCCAGCGAGGTGTACGCGGCCGACCCGGTCGCCGAGCGTGTCGTCGCTGGCGCGGCCGGAGGGCCACTTCGTGGCTCCGGCCTGCCCCACGTAGATCGGTCCGGCCTCGAGGGGCACGTCCAGCCCGCGCGCGAGGTCGACGGCGCCTGCCTCGTCCACCCAGAAGCCGAAGAGCCCCGGCCGGTCCACGCCATCGGCGCCGGCCGGCCACTCGCTCGCCGGTACGAGCGCCGGCGAGGCGTCGAGGTCGTCGAGCGCCGTCCAGGCATCGCGCTCCTCCCACTGCGGCCGGGGGGCGTCGCGTCGTCCGCCCGGTCCTCCGACTCCTCCGCCGGCTGGGCCGGTCTCAGATCCTCTTCCATGACGGCATACTACCCGCCTCAGTCGCCTTCGAGCTCGCGCCAGATGCCCGAGACGCCGGCGCTGCCTGCCGGCGGGGGGTAGACGTCCCTTCATCCGTCTTCGTCGACCAGAGGCTCGCCATCGAGGACATCCCACCGCTCCCGCGCCCGCGCGATGATCCGCTGCACCTCGCCCTCGTCGTGCACCCGCGTGTAGCCGGGCAGCTGCTCGACCCAGCGCTCGGGCAGAGCCGAGGCGCCGTGGAGCGCGCCGGCCGCGGCGCCCACGATGGCCGCGATCGTGTCGTTGTCCTTGGTGTCGTTGACGGCGCGGACGATGGCCTCTTCCGGGTCCGCGCCGTGCCGCGCCAGGATGTACAGCACGCTCGGCACGGTCTCGAGCAGGTAGGCGCCCGAGTGCCACTCGTCGCAGGCCTCGAGCGCGCTCAGGCCGCGGGCCTCGGCGTCGGCGAGCCGCTCGTCGACGAACCGCCACAGCGGGCCCCGATAGCCGCGGTAGGCTCCGCCGCGCGGCTCGTACTCCGTCTCGCCCTCGAGGTCGCGCGCGAGCTCGACGTACCGGCGCCGCCACCAGCCCGGCTCGGGCGGCGCGTCCATCGCCAGCAGGTCCCAGAGCATGGCGACGAAGGCGAGGCATGCCGAGGTCGAGGCCGCGTCGTTGTGCGTGACGATCGCGGAGAGCGCCGTGTCGGCCCACAGGTCGGTGGAGGGCTCGCGCAGGTACGGCACGAGCATGGGCGCGATGCGCATGAGGGCGCCGTTGCCGGCCGAGCGCGTGCCGCACTGGTACCACGGCCGGTAGCCCAGCGCACGGCCTGCATGGCCGCCGAGACGGCGCTCCCGATGCCGAAGATGCGCTCGGAGGCGAACCGCTGCGCCAGCCGGTGCGGCACGAGGCCGCGGTCCACGAGCAGCTGGTCCAGCGTCCAGAACGCCAGCTGCGTGTCGTCGGTGGGCCGCGCGAGCTCCTTGCTGCGCCAGTGCGGCACGTACTCGCGGATCTCGCCGTACCGCGCCCGCCGGTCCGCCGGCCTCATGCCCTCGGTGGTGTTGCCGAGCGCGTCGCCGATGGCGATGCCCAGCAGCATGCCCTCCACGCGGTCCCAGGTGGACGCGGCCGGACGCCGGTCGACGCCTGCAGCGGCGCGGGCGGCCGGTCGAAGAGCCCCCCGCGCCGCAGGTCGACGGCGTCCTCCGCCAGCAGTTGCCGAAGCAGCGCGGCGTTGTCCCGCGGCCAGTCGGTCTCGTCCCAGTCGGCGTCCGGCAGCGTGACGAACTGCGTCGCCCGGTCGTAGCGGATGCGACAGGCGTTGCACACCGCGTCCACCCCGTGCTCGCCGCGCACCCACACGATCACCGGCCGCGTGTCCGCGCTCGGCAGCGGGATGCCGCAGTACACGCAGTCGGCGCGCACCGGCATGTCCTTCGGCTCCTGGGCCTCGACCTTCCAGACCTTGAGCCGCAGCCTCTCGCAGCACTCCCGGCAGGCCGGCACCGGCTGCTCGCTCACGCCGTCGAACGCCCAGTGGACCGCGCCGATCTCCACGCGGCAGAACGTACAGCGCCGCATCAGCGGCTCCAGACGGCGTAGCCGCGGCGGCGCAGCTTCTCCGCGAGCCTGGTCTCCGCCGCCTCGGCCTCGGCCCGCGTCGCGAACGGACCCACGTTGCGGTACAGCCTCGGCTTCAGCTTGACGCCGTACTCGCGCACGATGCGGCTGGAGCGCTTGCCGCTCTTGTGCTGCTCGAACCGCCGCTCGGGCGTCCGGGCCGTCTGCCCCACGTACACGCAGGGCTTGTCCTCGCGCCGCCGGGGGTTCTCCTCGGCGACCCGCTTCTTGCCCAGCACGTCCGGGCTCAGCTCGATGACGTACACGCGGTACGCCGGCCGCTCCTTGTCACGCGCGCCCATTTCCCCCCTCCGCTCTTCGGTCCTAGGATAGCGTGCACCGCGGACGTCACCCCTGCGGTGAGAGCGACGGTCGTCCGTTCACCCGTCATCCACCCGTCATCCTTCATCGGATGCATCAGGAGGAGTGCAGCATGGAGACCGACTGGCTCGCGCTCTGGGAGGAGCTGGCCGTCGCGTTCCGCGACACGCGCCCGCCCGGGAGCTCGAGGATGGTCGAGCGCTTCCGCGCCCTGGAGCGCGAGGGCGCGGCGCCGGCCGACGAACTGCTGGACTTCATCCTCGCCAGGACCGGCGCCGACCGCACGGTGGTGGACATCGGCGCCGGCACCGGGCGCTGGACGATCCCCCTGGCGCGCACCGTCCGCCGGGTCACGGCCGTGGAGCCCACGCCGGCCATGGAGCAGATGCTGCGCGACAAGGTGGCGGCGGCAGGGCTCCTCAACGTGGACTTCGTCTCCGCCACCTGGGAGGACGCGGACGTCGCCGTGCACGACGTCGTGCTCGGCGCCCACTCCATCTACATGAGCCCGGACTTCGCCGGCTTCGTCGCCAAGATGGAGCGCTGCGCACGTGCGGCCTGCTACCTCGAGATGCGGCTCCCGCCCGCCGACGGGATCGTGGCGGAGCTCACGCGAGCCGTGCACGGACGCCTGCACGACAGCCCCAACGCGGTGATCGCCTTCAACGCCCTCCATGCCTTGGGCATCGAGGCCAATGTCCTGGTCAAGGACAGGGTGCGCTACGAGACGAGCGCGACGTTCGAGGCGGCCGTGGAGCGGGCGACGCGCCAGCTGCGTTTGGCCGAGCCGGGCCGGCACGAGGCTCTGATCCGCGAGGTGCTCGCCCGGCGGCTCGTCAAAAGCGACGCCGGCTACCGCTGGCCGGACGGCGTGCGCTCGGCGCTGCTGTGGTGGGAGCCCGAGCGAGCCTGAGCGGCGCAGCGCCCCGAGTGCGTGCGGAGCCGCCCGCGCAAGTCTCAGACGGTGTCTCACGGAGGCGGGTAGGTATGCAGCGTGGGGATGGGAGCCTCATTCGGTGCCTCGGATGGCACCATCGAGGGCACCATCGGAGGCACCGACCCCGGACGCGCACCGTACCCCGCCCCGCTGGTCCCCGACCCCGTGCGGCCATCGCCCTCGTTGGCCCCGCCGCCTGCCCGCGCCGCCGCACAAGGAGCGTCGGCGACCCTTGAGCACCGGCCGGGCGCCGAACAGGGCGAGTGCGCGGGTCGCGATGCCGCGGTCGACACTTCATCCGTCCGACCCCTCCCCTATACTTGCCCATCCCGCTGAGACCGCCTCGCGACGGAGGGGTGCGCGGTGTGGCGCGTGCGGCGAGAGTCGGATTCCGGCGTCCTGTGGTCTACCATCGGAGGAGCCTTTGGCAGTACAGCTGTTCCCTGCAGACGGGGTGACGTGGGTGGTCTCCCTGCCGACCGGTCTGGCCGCGGAGACCATCTGGCCGGACATGGAGTGGATCCAGGCGTTCGCCCTGGCCCACCTACAGGCGGAGGACGGCCCGGCCGAGACGCAAACGTGGAAGGAGGTGCAAGCGGCATGACGTTCGAGATCAGGCCCTATCCGGAGTTCAGCTGGTCCATCAGCCGGCAGCGTAAGCTCGACCAGTGCCCGCGCGCGTACTTCTACGCGTACTACCTCGGCTGGAACGGCTGGATGGACGAGGCGCCCACGGAGGCGCGGGTGGCGTACCGCCTCGGCAAGCTCACGTCGCTGGACGCGCTGCTGGGGCAGCAGGTCGACGTGCGGGCGCGCGAGATCGAGGCGGCCGCGCGGGCCGGCGCAGCCCTGCCCGCGGCGGACGAACTGGAGGCGCGCACGCGCGAGGCGCTGCGCCGGCTGTGGACGCGGTCCAAAGACGGGCGGGTGGCCTTCGAGGCCCGCCCCAACCGCGTCACCATGCTGCGCTCGCTCTACATGAGCCAGGACACGCAGCCGGAGACCGACCGCCTCAACGAGAAGGCCGGCCCCAGCGCGCGCGGCCTGCTGGCCACCTCGCACTGGGAGCGCCTGCGCGGCCGCGGCGCCGAGGGCCAGGTCGAGGTGCCCGACTTCGCGCACTTCATGTGGGACGGCGTCAAGGTGTTCGCGGCCCCCGACCTCGCGTACGCGCAGGACGGCGTGCTGCACGTCATCGACTGGAAGACCGGCCGCGAGGACGACACGCAGCCGGTCCAGGTGCTGCTCCAGATGTGGTGGGCGCTCGAGACCTGCGCGGAGCTCGCGCGCGCGGCCGCGGACGGCGCCCTCGAGGTCCGCGGCTACCTCGAGTACGTCGTCGCCGGCTCCACGCAGCTGGTGCCGGCTCCCGCCACACCCGACGACCTCCGCGACCAGTGCGCCGGGACGGTGCGCGCCGGCGTCGCCCAGATGCGCGCCCTCCTCGCCGACCCGGACAAGAACATCCCGCTCGGCAAAGACGCTTTCGAGCGCCGCGAGAGCGGCCTCTGCCGCACCTGCAACTTCGCGCCGGTCTGCGCCTGACCCAACGGCGGCCTGCCGGCCGTCGCCGGCATGAATGCGACGCCGGCTACTCCTCCGGCCCGCCGCTCTCCTCGGCTCGCCGGCTCGCCGGCGCCCGTCGCGTCGTCGCCGCCCGGCACGAAGAACTCGAACGGCGCCACCTCTTCAGGCTCGAGCACCCTGAACGACTCCAGGATCGCGTCCAGCTCGGGCCTACGGGCGTCCCACTGGTCACCCGAGCAGTGGTGGTACACATGGAACATCGTGAGCGGCGCCATCGCCCAGAGGATGAACCCGTGATCGCCGCCGAAGTGGCCCTTCTTCAGGCCGTCCCAGTGGTACTCGAACGTGACGGCCGGGAGCGCTCCGAGCTTGGCCTCGCCGATGCCGAGGAACTCGTAGCCGGGCATGTTGGCGCTCGCCAGCGTCTCGGGCATGAAGCCCTGGATCTCGCCGCGCATCCTGGCGATCTCCGCGTCGTCGACCGGCTCTTCGCGTCCGCGGATGGCCTCGTACTCGAACAGGCGCAGCGGCTGGATGTTCCCTTCGCTCAGTTCGCCGATCACCGCCGGGTCCCAGAAGCCGATGGGCAGGCGGGGCTGCATCTGCTCCTGCTCCTCCTCGGACATCTCGGTGAGGCCGCGCAGGGTGCGCGCCAGCGGGTCGATGGTCTGCTTGAGGACCTCGAAGCGGCGCGGCATCCAGACGCTGAAGCCGAAGCGCGAGTCGCTGTACTCCTGGAAGTTGTCCGGCACTCCGGCGGGTCTCGCGCTCGAACTCTCGGTCATGCGTCGTCTCCTGGATCAGGATGGTCCTCGGGCCGCGGCCGGGGCTCTGGCTCGCGCCGCTCGATGAGCTCGAACGACGCCAGGATCTTCTCGAGCTCGGGCAGCCAGGCGTCCCACACCTGAGAAGGGCAGTGATAGTAGAGCTGGTAGATCGCCGTGGGCGTGGGCGCCCAGACGACCAGTCCCCGGTCGCGGAGCTTCTTGTTCTTCTGGCTGGGCCCGGCCCACTCGTACTCGAAGCCGAGCGCGTCGATCTCGCCGAGCCTGACCTCGTGCGTGACGAGGAACTTGAAGCGCGAGAGCTGCCGCGAGGCGATCGCCTCCGGCATCGCCTCCCGCATCTGCTCGCGCATCTGCTCCAGCTCGAGCTCACTCAAGGGTTCGGGGCGCTCCAGCACGTCGAACTCGAGCAGCCGCAGCGGCTCGGTGTGATCGCCGCCGAGGTCCCCGACCACTTCCGGGTCCGCGAACCCTACGGGCCAGCTCCCGGTGAGCTTGCTCTCCTCGTCCAGCTCGAGGTCGTCGAGCCCGCGAAGCATGCGGGCCACGGGGTCCACCGTGTTCATGAGGGCCACGAACACCGCCGGCACGTCGATCGCGTAGCCGTAGGTGGGCTCCTCGTGCCGGCGCATGCCCTCGGGCCTGCCTCCCACGCCGCCCGGGTCCGGCGACCCCGTCTGCGCATCGTTCATCTCGCCTCCCTCTGGTCCGTCCGGGAAGGGCCGAGTATAGCCTCTGCCGGGACCGCTGACGCTCAGGAGGCCGCGGACGGCGCGAGCAGCGGCAGGAGCCCGCTGCTTGACCGCGGCGACCACCTCGTCCGGCAGCGTGGCCGCGAGCCTGGCCGGATCGCGACGCACGTCGAGGCTCAGGATGTGGACGGCAAGCACCACGCCGATCACAGGAAGCCCCGGTGGCACCGCGACCTCGAACGGATACCCCTCACCTCGGCGACGACGGCGCACACGATCGCCACACCGGTCCTCGCGCAGAAGGCCGCCGGCGACAGCACAAGGACCGGCCGGCGGCCGGGAGGTCCGGTTGAAGCCACGGACATCCCATCGACGCCATCACGCTCGAGGCCGCCGTGGGCGGCGATCTCACCCCCGCCGACCTCCGCGTGCACCCGACCTGCGGCACCAGGCCGCGGTGGCCGAGGCGCACGGCAACCCGCAACTGGATGAGACCCTGCGGCGCGCCGCGGAGCTGACGGCGCTGCCCGACGACGAGGTGCTGGCCATCTACGAGGCGCTGCGATCGAGCCGCTCCACCGCCGCCGGCCTCGAGAGCATCGCCGCGCAGCTGGAGGCGGCGAGCGCGCCGCTCTGCGCCGCGCTGGGGCGTGAGGCCGCGGAGGTCTACGCCCGCCGCGGCCTGCTCGCGCTCCCCTGACACCTCTCCTCGTGGACCGGGCGTTCCCTGTGCTCGCCGCGGGCTCCTGCGTCTCCGCTACTCCTCGTCGGGCGGAGCCGGCGGCGAGCTCGGGAGCTCGGGCGCCTCTTCGTGCCGTCGCCGCCGCGGGACCAGCCTCCCGGCGCCGCCGCGCAGCTTCCCGGCGCCGGCGCGCACGTGTGAGGCCGCGCGGCCCGCGCGCTTCGCGCCGTCGCGCGCGGTGCGGGCGCGCCGCGCCATCTCGCCGCCCGCTGCCTTGGCCTTCGCCATGGCCTCGTCGGAGAACCGCCGCAGGTCGTCTCTGGAGACGAAGCCCGTCGAGTAGTAGAGCTCGGCTGCGCGGCCGGTGACCCAGGTGCCGGCGAACGCCACGGCGGTCTTGGGCACGATCCCGTACCCGGGGATGAGACCCACCAGCCCCCCGGCCACCTGCCGCCACATCACGGCTGCGCCGACGACCGGAGCGATCTCGATCATCCGCCGCTGGAACTCCGGGGGCGCCCCGAAGGCGAGCGCGAGGCGGTAGACCATCATCGCCTGGTTCTTGGTGAGCACGACGGTGTCGGCGGCGGCGATCGGGATGTTGAGCACCGGGACCAGCGACGGCAGGCCGGAGGCGACCACGAAGGCGCCATTGGAGAGCGAGACCTCGGTCGTAAGCCTGTGGGCGTAGTGGGGCCGCAGCCCGGGGACGCGCCGCGCGGCGGCGAGCCGACGGTCCGGCGGCAGAGCGTCGAGCACCGCTGCCGCGAGCCGCTCTCGCGCGTCCGCCGCTCCCGGCCGGATGATGAGCGTCCTCCCCCCATCGAGCCGCCGCAGCACGCTCCGCTCCTGCGCGCCCGGCTCACCGAACAGCACGAGCAGCCGCGCGCGTGGCGAAAGCGTCTCCAGCCGCTGCAGCCCGACGACCTCCTCCGGCGCCAGCGTCACGTCGGCGTGGAGCATCACGACCAGCAGGTCCGCCTCGCTGATGAGCCGCTCGCGCTCGTGCACGAGGTCGAGCGGCACGAACCCCAGCGCGGCGAGGGGCGACGGATACAGGTCCGGGCCGTTGAGCAGCAGGTCGTGGGCGTGCGTCAAGGCCTCCCGGTCGCCGACGCAGGCGAGGATGACGTCGTGCTCCGCCTCGCGGCGGATCGCCGCGACGTCGACCTCACGAATGGTCTTCCAGATGCTGCCGAAGTCGTTCCACGCGGCGCCGGCCACGGTCGCCTCCGTCGTTCGCTCGTCTCCGCCGGGCATTGCCGGCGCAGCGGACCCTGCGCCAAGGGTACGCGATTGTCTCCGCGTGCGCCGCCGACGGCGTACGCGCGACGGGCGCGGCTAGGCGGAGAGCCCGAGCCGCGCCTGGTACAGCGCCGCGTCCGCCGCGCTGAAGCAGCAGAAGGTGACGACGCGCGGCAGCTCGTGCTCGAGCAGCCAGCCGGCGACGGTCGTGACGGCCACGTCGCAGGCCTCATCCTTGGGATAGCCGTAGACGCCGGTGGAGATGCCCGGGAAGGCGAGGGACTGCAGCCCGGCGTCCTCCGCCAGCCGCAGCGACTCGCGGTAGCAGCCGGCCAGCAGCGCACGCGCCTCGGCCGGCTCGTAGTGTGTGTACACGGGCCCGACGGCGTGGATGACGTGCCTGGCCGCGCAGGTCGTAGCCGCCGGTGATGCGCGCCTCTCCCGTCGGGCAGCCTCCCAGCGTGCGGCACTCGGCCAGCAGGCCGGGCCCGGCCGCGCGGTGGATGGCGCCGTCCACGCCACCGCCGCCCAGCAGCGAGCTGTTGGCGGCGTTCACGACGGCATCCACCTCCAGACGGGTGATGTCGCCCTCGACGACCTGCATACGATCCGCGCCCACAGTCGCAGGGTAGCAGACGGACGAGGCCGAACAAGCGTCACTGCGCCCGGCCTCGCTTCCGTTGTCTTCCCGAGTCGCCCGGTCAGATTACGTGACCGGGGAGCCGGGGTAGAGTGGGGTGCACCCCGACCCCCCGGGCCGCCCGGCACGGGAACACCACGTCGTTTGCCAGCAAGAGGAGTCCCCATGAGCTTCCAGATGAACCCCTGCCCGCACTGCCCCGCCGAGTTCGACTCGCTCAAGTCGCTGGAGCATCACCTGAAGGTCGCCCACGACGAGAGGCTGCCGAACGAGCAGTTCCGTTGCGTGACCTGCGACGCGGAGTTCATGTCGCACATGGAGTGGCTCGACCACGCATGCGAGCACCGGCCCGAAGGAGCACCGGTGCCGGATCCCGTCTGAGCCGTCACCGACGTGGGTTAAGCTGACCCCCATGAGTGTCAGGGACAACGAGGACGCCGCGTACTGGGCCTCGCGCGCGCCGCTGGTGCCCGAGGAGTGGTTCCGCCACCGCTCGAGCCTGCACGGCGCGCGGCACACGCAGCGCGTGCACATCCACGTGCAGCGGCTCACCGAACGGCTCGGGTGGCCGCGCGCCGACCGCGACCTCGTCCTGCGCGCGGCCCTCTGGCACGACATCGGCCGCGCCGGCGACGGCGTCGACCCGGGGCACGGCTGGGACAGCGTGGCGCGCGCCGACGAGCTGGGCCTCCTCGCCGCGCTCCCGGACGAGGACGCGGCGGTGCTGCGCTTCGCCATCGAGCGCCACTCCCTCTCCGACAGCGGCGCCGGGCAGTCCGCGCAGGAGCTCGCGACCGCCGACGACGTCTCCGTCCGCCTCGCCGACCCTCAACGCGCCCTGCGCGTGCTGTGGCTCCTCAAAGACGCGGACGCGCTCGACCGCATCCGCATCGGGTTCGGCGAGTGCGCCGACCCGCGCCAGCTCCGGCACCAGCAGACCGTCGAGCTCATCGGCTTCGCGGAGGCGCTGTACCGGGCGTTCGACTAGGTCCGGGCCGCGGGCGGCGGGCCCGGCCGCGGCGAACGTCCACCCGCCGCCCGCGGCAGGTGCACGCGCCGTGCGCCAACGTCCACCCTCGTCACCCTCGTCTCCGCCGACCGCTGCTGCTACCGTCGGTGGCCCGCCGGGCGTCCCCCTCAGCGCCCGGCGGCCCCATCATGACGGCCGGCCAGGACATCCAGAGAGCCACCGGGGCGGGCAGCCGCGCAAGTGCCGCCCCCGCCCCCCGTCTCGTCTTCTTCGGCGTGACGGGCCGCCGCGACCTCGCGCAGCGAGCGGCGGCGGCCGCCCCCGGCGTCCGCTTCGCTCCCCGGCGCCACTGGACGGAGGATCCCGGAGAGCCGCGCCGCAGCCTGCTCGGCGGAGAGCCGCCCGTCGGTCTGTGGTGCTGGAAGGGGACGGAGGAGGAGTTCGAGGCACAGGCCGCCGCCGTCCTCCTGCGCTTGGTGCACCCGCTGCTCGCCCGTGAGCTCCCGTACTGCCTCGGCTTCCCGTTCGGTCCGGGACTCTTCGCGCGGCGCCGCCTCGGCGCCGGCGGCGCGGCGGCGCTCGACCTCGAGGACGTCGGCCTGCTGCTCGGGGTTTCGCCGGCGGACGCCGCCCCGCCCACGCCGGGCCGCGCGGACGGGCCGGAGCCTGCCGGCTCCTCCCCACGCCCTGTCCGGTCCCCGGCCTCCGGACCGGACGCGGCGCGCCTGGACGACGCGCAGCGCGCCGCGGTCCTCCACGCGCGCGGGCCGGCGCGCGTGCTGGCGCCGGCCGGCTCCGGCAAGACCAAGACGCTGATCAGCCGCGTCGTAGAGCTCGTCGACCGCGGCTGCGATCCCTCCGGCATCCTCATGCTCGCCTTCAACCGCAAGGCAGCGGAGCAACTCGAGGAGCGGCTGGCGGCGCTGGGCATCGCCAGCACGCGCCGCCTCGGGGCCCCGGACGACGCGAAATACGGCGGGGGCAGGTCCGGCCGCCTCCGGCGGCGCGGGGCACCTTCGCCGGCGGCGCCGCAGCGCCCGCCCGGCGTCCACTGCGCCACCTTCAACGCCTTCGGCTACCGCTATCAGCGGGAGGTCATGGGTGCCCGTATCGTGCTCGACCACGACGGGCGTGCGCTCCGCGAGCTCGTCTCGCGCGCGCTCGAGACCACCGGGGTGTCGCTGCGCGAGCTCAAGCCGCGCCGCGGCAGCGACCCGGTCGGGGCGTTCGTCAAGGCGCTCGCCGAGGTCCGCGCCGCCCTCCAGCCGCCGGATGCCGTCGAGGTCACCCTGGAGTGCCTCACCGACACACCGCTCGTCACCGTCCCGTTCGGCCCGGTCCACGCGCAGTACCTGCGCGCGCAGACGGCGACCGGCCTGCAGTCGTTCGACGACCAGATCTACTTCGCGGTCGCCGACATGCTCGCCGACCCGGCGCACCGAGCCTTCATCCAGGGGCGGTTCGAGCACGTGCTCGTGGACGAGTTCCAGGACCTGAACGGCGCCCAGCTCGCCCTCGTCGACCTGCTCTCCCGGCCAAGGCGGCAGCTGTTCGTGGTCGGTGACGACGACCAGCTCATCTACGGCTGGCGCCGGGCCGACCCGCGCGGCATCCTCGAGTTCCACGACCGCATGCCGCCCAAGCCGCACTCCTCCACCTACACCCTGTGCACCAACTACCGCTGCTCCCGCGCCGTGGTGGAGACCGGGGCCCGGCTGGTGGCGCACAACATCGTGCGCGAGGCCAAGGACATCCGGCCGCGCGCCGGGGCGCAGGACGGCGCGGTGAGGTTCTTCGGCGCGCCGTCCTGGCCGGAGCGCGCGGCCGCCCTGCGCGGCTTCCTCCGGGCGGAGAAGTCGCGCCTCCACTGCGACTGGCGCGACCTCGCGGTGCTGTGCCGGTACCGGGCACAGCAACTCCTGGTCGCGCTCGCCCTGGACGCCGGGGAGATCCCGCGCACTCCGTCGCTCGGCTGCACGCTGTTCACGCATCCGGCGGCCGGGCTGCTGCGCACCTACCTCGACCTGCTGCGCGCGCCGGAAGAGGTGCCGGCTCCGGCGCTCGCCGGGCTCCTCAACCGGCCCAATCGCTTCGTCCCCCGCGCGGTCGCCGAGGCGGTCGCCGGCGCCACACGCCCGTGGGCGCACGTGCGGGAGGCCGCGGCAGGGGAGCCGGCCACCGGCCCACGCCCGCTCTCCGGCCTCGTCGAGTTGGTCACGTCGCTGCGCGCCCAACTCGACTCGGCCTCTCCCGAATCCGAAGACCTCGTCTGGCTCGTCGTGGAGGCCTTCGGCCTCGACGAGCTGTGGGCAGCGGAGGCCGACGCCGCCGCGGCCGGCGCGCCGTCCGACGGCGCCGGCCCCCTCGAGGTCTTCGACGCCCTGCTCCTCCTCGCCGAGACCTACCCCGACGCGGACGCCTACCTGCGCACCTGGGACCGCCTCCGCGCCGACGAGGAGGCGCACGAGGGCGTCGCCGACGACACGCTCGCACGCGAGGAGTCCGAGGAGGACCGCGTCGTCATCGGCACCATCCACGCCGCCAAGGGCCGCGAGTACGACTCGGTCGTCATCCCCGACTACGACTGCGACGTCTCGCGCTGGAGCCCGCCCGAGGTGGAGGAGGAGCGCCGCGTCGTCTACGTGGGCGTCACCCGCGCGCGCGACGCCGTGCTGTTCACCGTCGACACGTCCACCGGCTTCGTCCACCCGTTCCTGCGCGAACTGGTGGAACCGCCGGAGCCGGACGAGCACGAGACGCTGACGGCCTGGCTCGAGGAGGAGACAGAGGCTGCCGGCGCAGCGCCGGGCCATGAGCCTGCAAGCCTCATCGCCGACCGCCTCGCCGAGATCGAGGTCCTCTTCCCCGAGCTCGTCCCGACAGCGCGGGAGGGACCGGCCGCCGCGGGAGAAGTCGCCGCGGCCGCAGCCGGTCCCGCCGCGCTCACGGGCGCCGCTGCCGGCGCTTCTTGTCGGCGATGACGTTGGCCATGAACGCCGCCGAGGGCTTGGCCGACTCGACGTCCGCCAGGCACAGCCCGTCCAGGTCGGCGAGCATGCTCTGGGTCACCTCCACGCCCTTCTCGGCGAAATACGTGGAGGCGGCGCTCCCGTGCCGCTCCGTGCGCAGTTCGGTGCGCTGCAGGTAGTAGTGGCTGATCATGTGGAACACGTCGCCTTCGCCCCAGCGGAACCACACCGCCACCGGAGCCTCGCCGTACTTCTCCTCGAGCTCCCTGCTGGTGATGAGCACCTGCACGCGCTCCGCGTCGACGACCGTGATGGGGTACGACGACCCCTCCAGCCACCACTGCGGGTCGTCCTGGCCGTCGAGCACGCCCTGCAGGTAGATGTTGTCGTGGTCCTTGACCTCGATGCGTACCACGTCGTCCGGCGTCGGCCGCCTGCTGAACGCGAGCACACCGGGGAACGCCGGCTCGATGACGTGCTTGAGCGCCCAGTCGGTCGTGAACAGGCTGCCCCCGGCCTCGACGAACCCGCGGATGCGCGGGATCGCCGCAGCCGGGACATCGCCCGGGCAGTTGACGATGAGCAGTTGCTCCGGGCGCAGGGCCAGGCGGCCGACCTCCTGCGGCTGCACCAGCACGTGCGGCACCTCGAGAGCGCCGAGCACCGACTCGACGTGGTCGTAGCAGCCGGCGACGACGACCACGTCGCTCGCCTCGACCTCCTCGAGCGCGCGGGCGCGCTCCGGCGCCTGGCGGAGCATCTGCTCCCTCGTGATCCGGGCCGCCGCCCGGTAGGCCTTGTCGCGTGCCTCCATCTCGCCCTCCTCACTCCCGGCCGTAACCGGCCTTCACATGAACCACAGGTCCGAGTCGTCCACCACGATCTCGTCGCCCTGCAGGTGGACCCGGTGCAGGAGCCCACTGGCGATCCGCCGTCCCTTGAAGAGCGCGCTGAAGGCGTGCTGCACCGTCCACGCGCGCTCGGGCTCGGCGTCTGGACCCGCCTCTACGGCCCGCCACTCCCCGCCGGCGTCCTGCTCGAAGCCGATCAGGTCACCCCATCCCGGCGACAGCCGGAACAGGTGCAGGAAGACGCCGGGCAGGGGGCCGGACGCCGGGTCGACGTAGCCGGCGTACCCGGCCTCGTCCAGAGGGGCCAGACCCTCCTCGCGCCAGAGGACGTACTCCCGGAGCAGCGGCTCCGACCCGTCGCGGCCCTGGTCGCGCCAGACCTCCAGCGACCCGACGTGGCCCGGCGCCGGGCAGTGGCTGCAGCACTTCGTCGTCACTGCGGCACAGCGCCTGCAGGAGCCGATACGCCTCCTCGCGGATGTGCTCGTCGTCCATGCCGTCCTCCCCGGCGGTCAGCGTCCCTGTCGCCGGCGCGCGCGCTCCCGCGCGTCCGCGATGCGCCAGTCCGGGAGCGTACGCGCCTTCTCGGATCCGCCCTCGAGACCACCGCGCACGCCGCCGACGTCGAAGAACGCGGCGTGTACCGCATGCCCGCGGTAGGTGAGGGCGGAGCCGAGCAGCCCGTCGCCCTCGTAGCGCACGTCCCAGCCGAGGCCCGGGCTCTTGTACCGCCGCCCGGTCAGACCGGCGACGCGCTCGAGGAAGGCGTCTGCCACGGCCCTGTCGCCGGGCTCGCCGCCGGCCACCAAAGCCTCGAAGGCGTAGCTGCGCAGCAGCTTCTCGTGCAGTTCCGCGTACTGCGGCGCCCGCGAGACGAGGTCGAGACCGACCACGCGGGCGCCGTGCAGCACCAGCATGCCCTGCTGGCCGTCCTGCAGCGGGAACGCGGCCAGCACGCCGTCCAGGTCGGACTTGCGCGCCTGGTACGCGTCGCGCATGGCGCCGGTGGGCGAAGAGGTGGCGTGGCGGGCATGAAGAGCCCCTACCTCCTGCCACACACGCCCCTGGTCCGAGCGATGCCCCGCGCCGGAGGCGAGGTTGGCGCTCACGCTCTCCTTCATCGCGTAGCGCACCTGGCGGTCGGCCACCACTTCGCTCTCGCCGAACTCCCGTGACGCGTAGCTCCAGCGTCCCTGCTCGGTGCAGCTCACCGGCACGACCAGCGTGCTGTTGCCGCCGATGAGGATGCTGGTGTTGAGCACCCGGTTCTGCTTCGCCCCGCGCAGTTCCTCGCCGTCCAGCACGAGCACGCGCTTGTCACCCTTGTTGACCACCTGCAGTTCGGGCACCGATCCGCCCTCGCTGACCTCGGTGATCGCGGCGCTGCCGTCGGCGAGCGCCTGCCGCAGAGTGACGAAGCTGGGGCCGCCGTTCTGCGCCAGCCGGAGCGGGAAGACGCACAGCGGTCCGTGCACCTGTCGCTCCCCGACCTGCAGCGCCTCGACCAGCGCCGCGCCGTGTACCGCTTCGTTCGCACCCGTCATGTCGCACCTCCGTCTCCGGCCGCTCGCCGGCCCGGCCCGGCCGGCGAGCGGCTCCCTCCATGGTTCGGTACTTGATGACCGAAGACCATCACTCTCTCATCACTATTCCCAACGATTGATGCTATCATAACATCACTTCGAGCCAGTGTCATGTGTGCACGACTGCAGGAGTCCGGGTACAGTCACCGTACTTGTGATGCAGACTGTAGCGGACGGAGGTGACGGAACTGATGCGAGAGGAGCATCAAGAGGTGGTCGGCGGGCGGATCGCCCGACTGCGGGAGCAGCAGGGCTGGAGCCAGCGCGCGCTGGCCAAGTGGGTGGGTCTCGACCAGTCGGCGGTGAGCCGTATCGAGGCCGGGCGCCGGCGTCTCTCCGCTGAGGAGCTCCAGCGCTTCGCGCACGCTTTTCACGTCAGCGCCGACGACCTGTTGCGGACCGACGTCCCCTCCGCCTCCCCGCTGCCCCGGGGCCCCGCGCACGGGACCGAGACCGCCAGGGCCTTCTCCTGGGACGAGCAGTCCTCCGCGTCTGATGCGCTCACCGAGCCGCCGCTGCGCGAGCCGGAGGACTCCTCCCGCCCGGCCGGGCCGATGCCTCGGAGACAGCCGGCGAAGGGTCGGAGCCTCCGGATCCGGAACTGTTCCTTCGCCTCGACTCCCGTGCCCCGGCCATCCCCGCGCGCGTGGGCGCTCCCGCCGGCGCCGACCGTCGGCGAGGCTGTCGCGCCAGGCGGTGCGGCGAACGGCGACCGCCTGCTCTTCGAGGTCGCGAGGCGCGCCTCCGAGCGCCGGGACCTCCCCGCCGTCCCGGGCCTGCCGGAGGGCGTGGCCGCTGTGGTCCGCGACTGGTTCGCGCTCCGGCGGCTCGCCGAGTCTCCCGGGCCGGCGCAGCGCTGGAGCACGGGTCACTCTGCCGAGGGCAAGCCGGAGCGCATCGCGCACACCTCCGCCTCGCTCCGCCCGGGAGAGCACGGCGGCGACGTGCTCTACGACCGCGTCGCCCGCTTCTGGCGCAGCGAACTGCACGTGGCGCCCGACGACGGCCCACTCCCCGACCTCGTCCCCCTGCTGGAGGACGGCTACGGAGCGCAGGTGATCGTGGCCCGTGTAGCCCGCCGTGAGGCGGAGCGAGCCGGGGCTGGGACGGCGCAGGCGGCGGCCGGCGCCTCGTCCGAGCGTCCGGTGGCGGGCGCGTTCAGCGTCGGCGGCGTGCCGTTCATCTTCGTCAACGCCGCCCGCCCGGTCGTGTTGCAGCGCTTCGCGCTCGCGCACGCGTTCGCGCATCACGTGCTCGGCCACGGCGACGTGGTGGACCGCAGGATCGAGTGGAGCCGCAACGTACCTCCGGAGGCGGCCGCCAACGACTTCACGGAGGAGTTCCTGGCGCCGGTGCGCGCCGTACAACGCTGGTACGAGCGGCGCGACGTCCCGCGCTACGTCCGCGTCGAGGACCTCCTGGAACTCGCCAACGCGTTCGGCATCAGCGTGTGGTCGGCGCTGTTCCGCTCACGCGCGGCCGGGAGGCTGCACGGCAAGCAGTTCCACGTGCTGCGCTCCGAACTCGGGCGCAACGAGTGGGCGCTTCTTCCGCGGCAGGCCTTCCTGGGCGGTCTGCGGGACACGCTCTCGCACCTCACGCCCGATGAGGCCCTGCCTCCCGGGAGATCCGGAGGGCCGGCGGTGCTGCGCGTCCCGGCCCCCATGCGCGCCTGGGCGCTCTCCGTGCTGGAGGAGGGCCGTCTGAGCCTCGAGGAGACGGCCGTCCTGCTCCGCTCAGACGCGACGGTCCTCGAGCAGCGGCTCGCGCGCCTCGGCCTCGAGTAGCGCCTGCTCAGCCGGGCGCGTCAGACCATCTCGTGGTACTTGTACGAGATCTTGACCTTGGTCCGGTAGGCGACGATGGCCTTGCCCTCGATCTTCATGTCGAACTCGACAGCCTCGGCGATCCGCAGGTCCTCGCGGTGGATGCCGGCCTTCTCGACGGCGTTCCTGGCGGCCTTCTCCCACGACTCGCTGCTCGAGCCGATCACTTCCATCACACGGTAGACGCTGTCCGACATGTGCCACTCCTTCTCTTCGGTCTGATCCGAGATGGTGACGTATCTTAGCCGGAACCGGCGAAAAGGGAACCCCCCGGGGTACGGGCGCCGCCGAGCTGGCCGGTCACGAGCGAACATCTGTCCGCCCCGCTTGCTACCCTCCCTACCGGACGTCGCCGTTCGGGCCGCACAGGGCCCGGCCCCCCGGCACGGTCGCTGCAGACCCCGCCCAGGGAGCCCGCGGCGGCGTCCGACTGCCCCCGTGAGAGGAGGAGCGCCATGCCAGCGTCCGACGTCCCCATAGCCGGCGGCAGGGGCCTGCTCCCGAGCCTGAGCTCCTGCATCCCGGCGCGCGGACCGCGGCGACATCCCGTCACCGCGGTCGCCGTCGACGACGAGCTGATGTGGGTGGCGCCGCAGCCCACGGTCCGCCTGCGGCGCGGCCCGGCGGTCCTCCCCGGCCGCGCTCATCCACCTTCGGTTGCAGCTCGCGGAGGAGCGCGCGGCGGCCTGCGGCGAGTCCATGCTCGCGGCCCTCGACGAGGCCGAGCTCATCGACGCCGCGGCGCGCGCCGTGGCGAGCTACCTCGAGGACCTTCCCGACCTGCCGTTGGTCGGCGAGCCCTTCGGCGGCGAAGAGGGCACAGACTAGTCCCTCTGCTGCAGATCGCCGCTGGCTCCTCGCGCGCGCAGGCCATCCAGCCTGCCACAACGCGATTCCTGCTCAAGAAAGCGAGGAGCAGCGCCGACCTCATTGAAGGAATGCCTGTTCCCCCGCGCCAGGCCCGGCCGTCCCGCCTGTCGGCGTCATGGGAGCAGAGAATCTCGACAGCGGGAGACAGACCAGGCATGACGCGCTCACCCACCACCCGCCACGACCGACTGCGGCGCGTGCTTGCGACGGGCTTCGTCGCGCTCGCCGCGCTGCTTGCCGCCGTCTGGATCGCGCCCCGAGCCAGCGGCGCGGCGGCCACCTGGATGCGCACCCCGCCGGTGCAGATCCAGACGCTGCGGGCCCCCGGCGACGGGCGCCTGCAGGTCGGTGGCCCCGGCGCGCGCGGCGGCGGCGCACCCATCACGCTCGACGCCGGCGCGACCTTCTCCCTGGTCGCGCTGGTGTGCGACGTGCCGGCGGCCGGCTCCGTCGAGATCCGCCTTCGCACCAGCGCGGACGGCCACTCCTGGGGCCCGTGGTCCAGCGCCCCGCTCGAGGTGGTCGACGAGGGGACCGTCTCACAGGCCTACAGCGAGCCGGTCTACACCGGCGCCGGCCGCTACGTGCAGGCGCAGGCGAGCCGCGGCGCCCACGGACCCGGAGCGCTCACCGGCGTACGCGTCATCGCCCTCGACCCCTTTGGAGACTCCGGCCTCGCCGCCCGCGTCGGCAGCGTCGCCAGGCGCCTCGCGAGCACGGTGGCGAGCCTGGGCCTCACTGAGCGCGCCTCTGCGTCGGCCTCGTCCCCCACCATCGTCACGCGGTCAGAGTGGGGCGCGGACGAGAGCCTTCGCTCCGGCTCCCCCTCGTACGCGCCCGTCAAGGTCGCCTTCGTGCACCACACCGCCGGCGGCAACGTCTACGCACAGCCGGACGCTCCCGGCATCGTGCGCGCCATCTACGCCTACCACACCAGGTCGCTGCACTGGAGCGACATCGGCTACAACTTCCTGATCGACCGCTACGGCGCCATCTACGAAGGCCGGTACGGCGGGGTCTCCCGCGGCGTCATCGGGGCGCAGGCCGGCGGCTTCAACACGGGCAGCACCGGCATCTCCGTGCTCGGCACGTTCACCGACGTGGCGCCTCCCGCCGAGGCCCTCACCTCACTCGAACGCCTGCTCGCCTGGAAGCTCGGTCTCAACGGCCTGGACCCCTCCGGCACCGGCACACTCACCTGCCGCCTCGCCGACAAGTACAAGTACGGGGCCAAGGTCACGTTCCCGGTCATCGCCGGTCACCGCGACGCCAACTACACGGAGTGCCCGGGTGGCGCCTTCTACGCGCTCCTGCCGGCGATCCGCGCGAACGTCAAAGGGCGGGCCGGCGCTTCGTTCGCAGCGAGCGTCACCGCCAGCGCCTCGCTCATCAGCCCCAACGGCGACGGCGTGCTCGACTCCACGACTCTGAGCGTGAACATCACCGAGGCCGCCGATTGGCGCGTCGCTCTCAAGGACGCCGGCGGCCGGGTCGCCGGCGGGTGGAGCGGCCAGGGGACGTCCGCGTCGCTCGACTGGGACGGCCGCGCCGGCGACAAGGCCGTGGCCGACGGCACGTACACCGCCGAGCTCACGGCGACGGCGGCGGACGGCAGTTCCGCCAAGGCGGCGGTGCAGATCACCGTCGACACGACGGCGCCGCGGCTGGCGGCCGCCTCCGTCACTCCCGAGACGTTCAGCCCCAACGGCGACGGACAACTGGAGAGCGCCTCGGCGACGTACGAGCCGGCCGAGGCGTGCGCCGTGCGCGTCGGGCTGCTGGACGCGGACGGTGACGTCGTACGCTGGCTGCACGGCTGGCGCTCGCGAGTGCAGAAGACGTACACCATCAGCTGGGACGGGCGCGTCTCGACCGGCGGTGGCCTCGCGGCCGCCCCGGACGGCGTCTACCGCTTCGACCTGGAGCGTCGCGACTCGGCCGGCAACATCGCGCGGAGAGGCATCAAGGTGACGGTCGACCGCACGCTCGCCGAACCCACGGCCGCCCCCGCCACGTTCTCGCCCAACGGGGACGGAGCCCGCGACGTCACCGCCCTCAGGTTCAAGCTCATCCGCGCCGCGCGAGTGGCCGTCACCGTGAGCGTCGGCGGCGCCGTCGTCCGCACGCTCGAGCCCGGAGACCTCACCGCGGGCACGCGCTCCGTCCGCTGGGACGGGCGGGCCGGGACGGGCGAGTACCTCGCCAACTCCCGGCCCACCTTCACCGTCACGGCCACCTCTTCACTCGGAGAGAGCAGCGTGACCGGCCAGGTCGTCGTCGACCTCTACCGGCCGCGCGTCTACGCACAGTCACGCAAGAGGACCACGCGCGGCACGACGACGCGCCTCTCGTACAAAGTCGCCGATCCGTTCAGCGCCAAGGCGAACGTCCGCTACGTCGTCACCGACGCCAAGGGCCGCAGGGTCGCCTCCGGTCGTCCGGGGTGGCAGAAGGTGGGCACCGGGCACACCATCACGTGGAGACCCTCGGCGCGCGGCGTCTACACCGTCACCTACCGCGCGCGCGACCTCGCCGGCAACGCGGAGAGCAGACGCGCCGTCACCGTCGTCACCGTCCGCTGACGGCGGCCCCGCGTCTCAGAAGACCTCGGGGATGAACGTCTGGCTGTCCACCGGCGGCCGCACGTACCCCTTCTCCGCGGGCCGGTCGGCCAGCTTGAGGTCGTGGTGCGTCACGTCCTCGTAGGGGATCTGACTCAGCAGGTGGTGGATCATGTTCAGCCGCGCGCGCCGCTTGTCGTCGGCGTTGACCACCCACCACGGTGAGTCCTTGGTGTCGGTGTAGGCGAACATCTCGTCCTTGGCCTGCGAGTACTCCACCCAGCGCATGCGGCTCTCGAGGTCCATGGGGCTGAGCTTCCAGACCTTGAGCGGGTCCTTGAGGCGCGCCTGGAACCGCTTCTCCTGCTCCTCGTCACTCACGCTGAACCAGTACTTGAGCAGGATGATGCCGCTGCGGATCAGCATGCGCTCGAACTCGGGGCAGGTGCGGAAGAACTCCCACACCTCGTCCTCGGTGCAGAAGCCCATCACGCGCTCGACCCCTGGCCGGTTGTACCAGGAGCGGTCGAACAGGACCATCTCGCCGGCCGCCGGCAGGTGCTCCACGTAGCGCTGGAAGTACCACTCGGTGCGCTCGCGCTCCGTCGGCGTCGCCAGCGCGGCGATGCTCACGACGCGGGGGTTGAGGTGCTCGGTGATGCGCTTGATCGTGCCGCCCTTGCCGGCCGCGTCGCGGCCCTCGAAGATCACCGCGACGCGCAGCCCCGCGTGCTTGATCCACTCCTGCAGCCTGACCAGCTCCACCTGGAGCTTCTCGAGCTCGGCCTCGTAGACCTCGCGGTCCATCTTCTTGTGGTGACCGGGCTTCTCGCCCGGCGGCGAGCTCATGTCCGGCAGCGGACCTGAGGACTCGGGGGTCTCGGCCTTCTTCTTGTCTTTGGACTTGTCGGCCATCGAGCTCCCCTCGGCTGTGGTTCCGGACCGCCACATCATAGTGCAGGCAAACGGGCGTCGAGGAGGGCGCCTGCGCCTGCTCCTCCCACCCCACGAGCGCATTCTGCCCCTGCCGCCACTCTTGCCACATCGCCCTGGTGTATCCTTCAGGAGGAGGGAGCAGCGCGAACGCGGAGCACCTGTGGAGCTGTCCGAACGTCCACTCGAGGCCGAACTGGCCGAGATCGCCGAACGAGCTGAGCCGGGGCGCACGGCAGGCCTCGCCGTGCGCCACTGGGGCTGGGACGGCGGCGGCGGCGCCACGCTCGAGACCACGGGCCGCGAGTTCGGCCGCATCACGCGCGAGCGCGTGCGGCAGCTGTGCGAGCGGCTCGCCGAGAAGCTGAGAGATCTGGCCGTCCCGGCGCCCGCGCTCGACAGGGCCCTGGTGCTCGCCGCGCACGCCGCTCCCACCACCGCGCACGACCTCGCCCGCCGCCTTGCGGACGAGCGTGTCTCCACGCGCCCGTTCGACCCCGAGGGCCTGCTGACGGCCGCCGCGGTACTCGGCCGCGAGCCCACGTTCGCGCTCGAGACGGTCAAGGACGTGCGCGTGGTCCTGCCCGATCCACCGGACCCGGCGAGCGACACGGTGACCCTCATCGCCGCCATCGTCGACACCGCCCGCGCCACCGTGCGGCGCGCCGGCGCCGCGCGCGTGGGCGAGGTCACCGGACGCGTGGCCGCCGACCTCGCCGCCTGGGTCGAGGACGACCTCGTCACGGCGGTGGTGTCGGAGCCGGACGACTTCGTGTGGCTGGAGCGCCGAACGGGGTGGTTCTACCTGCCGTCCGTGGCCAAGAACGCCGTAGCCTCACGCGTGGCCAAGGTACTCAGCGTGGCCGGCGCGGCCACACTGTCCGACCTGCACGCCGGCATCCGGCGCGACGAGCGCATGCGCGAGTTCGTCATGCCCGAGTACATCCTCGGCGAACTCTGCGAGCGCTTGCCGGACGCGCGCCTCGAGGGCGACCTCGTCGTCGCGGACCCCCGCCGCGCTCCCGAGGACGTGCTCGAGCGCACGGAGCTCACTCTCTTCCAGGCGCTCGTACGCATGGGAGGACAGGCGGACCGGCACGACCTGGAGGCCGCCTGCCTCGCCGCCGGCATGAAGGCGTCGAGCTTCAACAACCGCATCGCCTACTCTCCCATCGTCACCGATCTGGGACACGGCGTGTACGGTCTGCGGGGCGTGAGCAGGGGCGACCGCGCCGGGTCCGGAGAGGCCTGGCGCCCGGCGCCCGCCATGGCGGGCGCGCCCGCCGACGTGCCGCGTCCCGGGGATATGGAGTCGTTCCGCTCGCCCCGGCGCCGCTAGGACTCGCATGGTCTACTGGCGCATCGCCGCCGTCGCCTGCACGGTCCTCTTCGTCGTCGTGCTCGTCTGGCTGTACGGCGTGAGGACCTCGCTCATCTGGGCGGGAGCGATGGCGGGCTTCCTCCTCGTGTTGTGGGCGGCGACCGTCCCGCTGCGCGCCCGCCAGCGGCGCGTGTGGCGTGAGATGGGCCTGGGACCCGACGGCCGTCCGCTGCCGGACGAAGAGGAGGAGGACGACTGACGACCGCGGCGCCGCGGCCTTCGCGAAGCCGGGCGCGCGCTGCGGAGGGGCCTCAGCTGCCGAAGAAGTCGTGCGCCGACTCCGGCGCCAGGATCGTGAGGAGCTCGGCCGGCGCGGCGGCGACGCGCTCGGCGCCGGCCTCCAGCAACATCTCCGGCTCGTGCCAGCCCCAGGCGACGCCCACGGGCGTCGCCCCGGCCTCACGAGCCTCGCGGACGTCCCCCGCGGTGTCGCCCACGTACCAGTAGACCTCCTGGCCGGGGAACCGCTCCTGCAGCGCGTGGATCTTCTCCACCTTGCTGCGCGCCGTCTCGGCCCCGGCCACCTCGGACACGCCGGGCACCTCGTGGCCGCGCAGCCAGCCCTCCACCACCTCATTGGGGCTGGACGTGACGACGACCACCGTGCGCACGTCGCCCAGTTCCTCGAGCACCTGCGGCATGAGCGGGAACGGCTTGAGCCAGTGGCGCGCGCGGACCAGCGCCTCGCCGAGGCGGCGGAGCACCTCCGCCACCTGCGCGTCCGGCACCCCGCGCGCCCGCATGCCGACGTAGAAGTTGTCCTCCATCACCGCCAGCAGGTCTTCGGGACGGGTGAAGCCCTCGACGCCGGTTGCCGTGCAGGCGTCGGAGAACGCGGTGCTGAAGATGTCGAGCGAGTCGACGATCACCCCGTCGAAGTCGAACATCACGAGCTCGCGCCGGTCCTGGTCCACGTCGGTCCCTTCTTCGTGCGGAGAGAACGAGGGGCCGGCCGGCCGCAAAGCGGCCGGCCGGCCCCGTCACAGACTCAGTAGTGCAGTCCGGTCTTCTTCTTGAACTGCTCGACGCAGTTGATCTCGATGTCGAGCAGCTGGGCGATACGCGCCTTGGCGGCGATGCCCTTGGCCACGCCGGGGACACCCGTGATCGTCCCGATGTCGAGCTCCTCCCTGAGAAGCCGCATGGTGTAGGGATCGCTGAGTTCCAGCGGGGTCACGTGGAGCTTGTCGGCGACGTACTTCTTGGCTTCGTCGATCCTCATCTTCTTGCTGAGCTGCATACGAGCAACGAGATCTCCCGCTGCCCTGATGCCGCCCATGGACGAGGCCAACAGATGGGCCATGTGCATGCCGGCGGGGTCGCCCGTGCCCACCTACAATCCGTCGGCCTTGCCGATCTCGATCATGGCCGCGCTGCAGCGGGTCACGACGTCGACCGCCGGGGTCTCGAACATCGGCACACCGCCGACGCCCATGCCCACGTTCGGGTGGATCGGCACCTTGGCGATGTCCGTGCACGACTTGACGAAGACGAGCGCCTTGCCGAGGTTCCACGGCGTGGACTTCTTGGTGTTGGTCGTGCTGACCGGGCCGAAGATCGCGACGCCGGCCTCCTCGCACACCTGCAGCTGCTGGTGCGGCCACATGCCGGCCAGTCTCTTGCCGTTGAACTCGATGGTGCCGTGGATGCCGGTCACCATCTCGGTCGACATACCGATCTCGACGGGCAGCCCGGTCTCCTTGGCGACGTGCTCGGTGCTCTTGAGTACCGCGGCGAACTCACCGTCGCCGGTGGACGCCACGGTGTCGTAATCGATGCCGTCGGCGCCCATCTCGACCATGCAGTCGCTCATCTCCATGCAGTCTTCGAGGCACTTGGCGCCGGCCGCCTCCTGCGTCTCCTGCGACTCCTTGATCTTGCCCTGCTGCATGAGGTCGTAGGGATTGTCGAAGGGACCGTCGGTCTTGAAGTACAGGCCGAGGTTCGGCATGAACCCGTAGAGCAGCGGGAAGATCGTGGTCTCCTGCAGGATCTCGACGTGGAGCATCTCGAGCTTCTTGAGGAAGCGCTGCGGCTTCACCGAGTAGTCGTTGTGCGAGATCTCCATGGAGTCGAAGCCGAGCATGGACTCGAAGAGCCGCACGCCGACCTCGCGGTTGACGGGGGCCACGACCCCGCTGGACATCTGCGACGAGTTCAGCGCGTTGACGCAGCCGTCCTTGGTCATGACGACCTCGTTGCCGCGCTGCACGCCCCAGATGCGCGTCGGGGCGGCGAACATGTCGACCAGCCAGTCGATCTCGTTCTCGTTCAGGGGCGGGACCTTGGCCTTCTTGGCCGCGAACTCCGACCCGTCGATGAACTCCTGGCGGAGCTCGTCCCGGGTGAACTCGACGTTCGAGTTGTCACCCATTCTCGTCAGGATCTTGGTCATATCACTACGGCCTCCACTGTGTCGCTGTCAGAAGTCCCAGGCCGTCCCGGGGGTCTACCTCTCTTGTCTGCTCTGCGTGTGCTTCTTCGTGGGTAGCGCCGGCGGCGGCCCTTGCGGCCACCGCCGGCGCCTGTGACTCGTGTCGCCCTCAGGCAAATCGGCGGTTACTCGACCGGGATCTCCTTAGCGACGGTCTCCGAGCCATGCCCTGCCGCTTGCGCGTGCTCCAGGCGATGATCCAGATGATGAGCCCGGCCACGTAGAGGATGCCCATGAAGACGCCGGACTTCCAGTTGTTCACGCCGTAGAGAGCGTCCTTGATGAACAGATAGATGTTGAACACCAGGAACGCCGAGTACACGGCGGCGATGATCGACATCCACGGGAGGCCGGCGATGCCGGACTTGGGCAGCGCGCTGTTCTCCCAGATGCCCCGTGCACGCCACTTCATGATCATGAAGGCGAGCTGCGGAGCCGAGGAACATGATCAGGATGCCCACCGTCGCGTCATAGGTGAAGAGCTTGACGATGGTGACGCCGCTTCTCCGTGTCGATCGGCGTGTACGCGTAGAGCGCCGCCATGATGATCGAGGGGATCGTCATGAGCAGCAGAGCGACCGTCGGCACGCCGCCGGAGGTCACCTTGGCCGCCCGCTCAGGCAGGATGCGGTCGAACGCCGCGGCGAAGATCATGCGGGTCGACGAGAGGAACAGCGTCCCGAACCAGCCGAAGAGCAGGAGCGAAATGGCGGCGATGAGGATGACCTGGAACGCCGCGTTGGGCACGATCCAGGAGATCATCGCCGTCGGCGAGATGTAGTCGCCGCCGAGCGGCGAGATGTTCGTGCCCGCTGTCGAGTAGTACCAGAACGACGCCATCGTCCCCATGAAGGCCTGGTAGCCCACCTTCCAGGTCATCAACCCAAGGAAGGCGAGGGCGATCACGGTCGGCACGAACAGCCCACCGAGCATCTGGTAGATGTTCTTGCGGAAGTCCTTGGCTCCTCGGACCTCGCCGTACAGCGTCGCCCCCCAGTTGGCCCACGCCATCCAGAACATCATGAACGGGATGAGCGTCCAGGTGGCCCAGCTCAAGCCGCCCGCTGAACGTCGACGTCGGCATGCCGGTACCCGAACCCACCGCCTCGATCTGCCTCTGAACGCATCCGGGTAGGTCTCGCCCTCCACAGTGTTGATGGCAAGACCGCTCGTCGTCGTAGACGAAGTAGCCCGTCCGCGTCTGTCTCGTACTTCTGGAGGTTGAGCGTGCCCTTGTCGCCGTAGTACTTGTTGGCGGCTTCGTTGAACTTCTGCTTGAACGAGTCGCCGGACGTGACCAGCAGCAGGATGCCGCACACGAGTACGCCGGCAAGGCCGATCCACATGGCCCACTTCTGGAAGTTGGCGTAGGTCTTCATGCCGACCGCGACCAGGATCGAGGCGATGGCGATGACCACCAGCGCCGCGACGAAGATGCCGGTCCGGCTGCCGAGCCAGTCTGCCGCCCCGTTGAGGCCCAGGATGCGGAAGATCGGCTTGACCGTGGTCTGGACGCCCATGTCGGCGTAGATCGGGGTCCAGAGCCACAGGATGAACCACCAGCCCACGGCGGCGATGACGAAACCGATCGCGCTGTTGAAGATGCGCGTCATCCACACGTAGTCGCCACCGGCGCGCGGCATCGCCGAGATCAGACCCGCGTACACGATGATCTCGAACACCATGAATATGGCGGTGATGACTATCGCCCAGAACAGGCTGCCACCCGGTATGAAGGTGGCGTATGCGAACGACCAGATAGCGAGGAACAGGTTCACGGAGAAGAACGAATACCGGAACCCGTCCATCGACGACCAGCCCTTCACCAGGCCGCTCGCCTTGCGGACGAACAGTGTCTGTTCGCCTGACTTGCTAGCGTCAGTCGCCATCAGCTAAATCCCCCCTTGTCGTGACTGCCCGGGTCGTGCGCGGCGCGCCTTCTCCGGGACCCTCCATCGTCAGCCCGGGTGCCCTCACCCGGACGTCAGCCTGTACCGCTTGAGCTTCTTCTTGCCATCGAGGTCGATCACACAGCCCGCGACCATGCCTTCCACGTAGGAGCTGCCGGGGTTGACCGCGAGCGTGCGTCCGATGCGGACGGCCGCCCGGCTCTCGTGGATGTGCCCGTGCAAGGACAGGATGGGCTGGACCTCTTCGATCACCTCCCTGACGGCGGTGGAGCCGACGTGCGCCGAGTCCTGGCCCTGGACGGTCAGCGTCTCCCAGTCGATCTTCGGGGCCACGTCGAGCTGCGTGTCGTAAGGCGGCGCGTGCAGGCCGAGCACGAGACGCTCGGGCTCCACCGTCGCCTGCTTGACGATGCCCATGATGCGCTCCTTGAGCTTGGGCTCGTCTTCCTCCCGTGGGGTGTCCCACGGGGTGAGGTTGGTCCAGCCGCTGGAGGCGAGCTGGTAACCCTCCGGCAGGTCTATGACGTTGCCCTCGCCGACCTGCATCGTCTTGGACGTCGCCAGGATCTCGTCGATGTCCCAGCGGTCGTCGTTGCCGGGGCAGACGATGCACTGGATGCGGCTGCCTTCGAGCTTGGCGTCGGCCCACTTGACCCACTGCTCGACCGTCTTGCGCATCTGCTCGTGGAAGAGCTCCTCGAGCTTGTCCTCGTCGCTGGTGTACTCGTCGCGCTCCTCGGGCGTGAGCGCGACCGGGTAGTAGCCGTGGTCCTTGACGAGACGCTCGGCCTTGGCGAGCTCGTCGGCGCCCTGCAGGTCATGCGTGATGTCGAGCATGTGGTAGCGCCACTGCTCGGGACCGGTCTGCACGATCGGGACGATCGCCTTGCCGGTCATGTCGCCGCCCAGGATGAGGACGTCGGCCTCGTAGTGCGCCGCCGAGTTGATGAACTTGCGCCAGCAGACCTCCGAGCCATGGACGTCCGTGGCGAAGAAGACTCGTACCGTCACGCCGTACCCCCTTTCGCCGCGTACGCGGACTCAGGTCGAGTTGTGCTCACTGTGCGTCCAGCCAGGTCTTGTAGTCGGGATCGTCCACTACACGTTCGGCGCGCGCGACCCGCTCCATTCCCCACTCCATGTAATCGAAGTCGATCTGGGAGACGGTGTGCTGGATCATGGCCCACACGGCCCACCAGACGGCGGAGAGCGCCTTGTAGAGCATCAGGCGGCCGAACAACCTCTCATCCATCCCGTCGCAGTAGGTCTCGATGATGAGACGCTCCTCGTCGCGCGAGAACGGGTGCTCCATGACGTAGTCGCCGAGGTCGAAGTACGGGTCGGTCATGCCGCCGTACTCCCAGTCGATGATCCACATCTTGTCGTCGGCGTCGATGATGAAGTTCTCCGAGAGCAGGTCGTTGTGGCAGGCGACGGCCGCAACGGGGTCGCGCTGCGTCGCCTTCTCGACGTCCTCCATGGCCACCAGCATCGCCTCGAGCCGCTCCGGCATGGGCGCGTTGATGTCGCGCGCGATCCTGGTGTACTTGCGGAGCATGTCGAAGAGATGGATGTCGTGCTTGAACGTGCAGCCCTTGTGGAACACCTTCACGGTCTCCACGGCCTGCCTGATGCGGTCGGGGTGACCTGCCATCGTCTCGGGGTGCAGGATCTCCCCCTCGACGAAGTCGATGACCAGGGCGCCCTCGGGATCGATCTGGTAGGCGACCGCCGGACCGACGCCGACCCTGGCGGCCTGGATCATGCAGTCGCGCTCGACGTCGCGGTCGATGAACATGTCGGTGCCGATGCCGGGCACGCGCATGACGTACTTCTTGCCGCCGTTCTCGGGACCGCCGTCCACCCACACGATGTAGTTGTGGTTGGTGATGCCGCCGCCAAGCTCCTCGGTGCGGACGTCATGCCCCTTCCAGTCGTCGATGCGGGCGATGATGTCCTCGGGCATGAGGTGAGCTTGCTGTTCCGCCATGCGTCCTGCCTTTCGTTACGAGCGGCTCGCGAGCCGCGCGGGTGGCGTGGTACGGATGGCGCCGGTCGCGCGCCGAGCTGCCGCAGGCGCCATCCCCGCCGTGAGGCGGGCGGGGATGGCGCCGGAGAAGAAGCCTCGTGAGAGACGCGAGCTCACGAAACGGGGACCTCGAGACCCATCCCGGCGAGCTCCTCGCGGACCTCGTCCATGGCCTTCTGGTACTCCGCGTTCTTGATCCGCTTGGTCTGCATGTCGTAGACCTCCTGGAAGGTGAGGCCCTTGTCGGGATCCTTGAGCTTGTCGCCGAAGAGCGGGAACAGCTTCTGGGCGATGGGCTCAGCCTGCGCACGCGTGAGCTTGGAGGCCGCGAGCCCCATCTCCGCGTGGAACTTGTGGTCGTCCGGGACCAGGGAGTCCGACTGGACGGCCATGGCGGGGTGACCCGAGAAGACGTTTCCACCAGACGTCACGACCGCGAGCATATAGCAGGCCATTTCGTAATGGTACTGCTTCGTGCCTGAGCCTCCGCCCAGGTACGGCAGGTTGACCATCGGGTACTGCATGTTGCGCCCGATGGCCGCGTTGGACATCGCGATCGCCCAGATGAGCGGCTTGGTCGAGCTGAGGTGCAGCTTGCTGTGCAGCGGGGCGTTGTAGTGGTAGCTGCCGCGGAAGATCAGGTTGCCCATGATCATGTACGCGGTGGCCGTCACGGCCACGCCCTCGGCGCCGCCGGCGTACCCGCCGAAGAGCGGCGTGGAGGTGGAGCCGATGTTGGCGCTGATGCTGTTGTAGAAGGCGACCTTCTGCAGCGCCTCGTAGCCGACCACCATCTCACTGAGGAAGTCGATGAGGAAGCCGTCGCTCGGGCGCAGGCCGAACTCCGGATAGCTGGCGGCGAACATCGACGCCGGCTGGGAGGCCGCGGAGATGCCGTTGATGATCGGCAGGCCGGCGCGGCCGGAGCGGCGGATGCCCTCACGCGCGAGACGGACGGTCTTCTCGGCGGCGAGGATCTCCTGCGGCGAGCGCACGCGCGAGTCCCTGCCGCGCAGGTGGAGGATCGACGGCACGCTGACCGAGTCGACGATGCTGTACGAGGCCATCTTCTCGACGGTGTCCATGAAGACTTGCTCGTCGGTCGTGTAGATGCCGCCGCCGACGTGCACCCAGGGGCGGTCGTCGGTGGTGTCCGGCCGGCGGCCGCGCATGACCTTCTGCTCGCGGCGCTCGCCGAACGTGGTCGCCTTGGGCGCCTGCTCACAGGCGACGACGATCTCCTCACGCGTGAACTGCATGACGCGGTTGGTCTCGGGGCAGTAGGCGCCGGCCTCGGCGATGAGGTCGACGGCCGCCTGGAAGACCGCGTCGGTCAGGACGTCGTCGGTGTTGATGATGGTCTCTTTGTCCCACTTCACCTTGTGCCGCGCGATGACCTCGGCGAGCTTGGGGACGTAGCGCTTCATGTAGTAGTCGGTCTCGGAGGTGAGCGGGCCGGTCTCGGCGCGATCGAAGACCTCGATAAGGTCGATCATGTCGTGCTCCTCGTAGTCAGGGGGTCGTCGGCCGGTCTCAGCTGACCAGCTTGGAGGACAGGGTCACGGCCTCGTACGCCGTCGCGGCCCAGCCGTCGGCGCCGATGGTGTCCGCCCACTCCTTGGTGGTCGCGCCGCCGCCGATGAGGACCTTGAACCGGTCGCGGGCGCCCTGGTCCTTGAGCGCGTCGATGACGTCGCGCTGGCCGACGAGCGTGGTGGTGAGCAGCGCCGACATGGCGATGATGTCGGCGTTGACTTCCTTCGCCTTGTTGACGAAGGAGAAGAGGTCGACGTCGATGCCGAGGTCGTGCACCTCGAAGCCCGAGGTCTCGTAGAGCAGCTTGAGGATGTTCTTGCCGATCGAGTGCAGGTCGCCCTTGACGGTGCCGAGCACGATGACGCCCTTCTTCTCACCCTCGCCGCCCATCTCCTTGATCTTGGGCTCGAGGATCGTCATCGCCGACTGGAAGGCGAGAGCCGCCTGCATCAGCTCGGGGAGGAAGATGTCCTCGCACTCGAACTGCTCGCCGATGACGTTGAGGCCCGGAAGCAGGCCCTGGTCGATGATGGCCTTGGCGTCGACGCCGTCGGCGAGAGCGGCGTTGACTGCGGCGAGGACCTCGTCCTCGTCCTGGTCGACGATCGACTGCTTGAGCTTTTCGAAGTGGTCTGCGTCCGCCATGGAATGCACCCCTTGGTCCGGTTGAACGTTACGCGGCCGCCCTCCGGCGACCCGGTCACGCGAGGGAACTCTCGATCTTGTCGTCTCTCAGTCGATCAGTCCTTCAGCGGTGTCGCGTCTCCCGCGACGAGCCCGGGGAAGTGGTCCCTGATCTTCGCGTCCAGCTCGGCGTCCCAGACGGCCTCGTTGGGCTGCGCCAGGATGCGGCGCGCCTCGGCGTTGGCGCGGTCGTCGATCGTCGGGCGGCCGGCGTCCTCCCACTGCTGGCGCATGTCGCGGTTGGCGAGCTTGGGCAGTACGGCGGTGGTCTTCATGAGGCCCTTGGTGTGCTTGCGGCCCATGTAGCTGCCCCCGGGCCCCACGGCGGCGATCTCGTCGAGGGCGAGGTTCTCCTCGCTGAACTCGAGGCCGCGGTACACGCGCTTGTCCATGAGGGCGATCTCGTTGTCGACGACGGCCTTGCCGAAGTCGAACGCCATGAGCGAACTGAAGAGGCCGCCCATGTTGAGCAGAGTCGCGCCGGCCGAGACGCCGAGGACGGTGTTCATGCCGGTCTCGAAGCCCGCCTGCGCGTCGTTGGAGTGCGCGTTGGTGAGACCGATGTAGCCCCCCGAGGGCACGCCGTAGAAGTGCGCCAGCTGCGCCTGTGCGGAGAGCAGGATGCCGGTCTCCACCGCGCCCGGGGCGTACGCGCCGGTGCGCATGTCGGCGACCGTCGGCAGGCTCGCGTAGATGATCGGCGTGCCTTCCTTGACCATCTGCTGGAACACGGTGATGGCGAGGAACTCGGCGTTGCCGACCACCAGGGTGCCCATGAGCGTCATCGGCGAGGTGAGGCCGGCGTTGGGCACCACGGTGGTGTACACCGGCAGGCCGCGCTCGGTGAGCCACATGACGGCCTCGGTGGAGTCCACGTCCATCGCCAGCGGGCTGACCATCGGGCAGTAGTGGTGGTTGATGATCGGCCGCTCGGCGTAGGCCTCCTTGCCGCCGGCGATGAGCTCGCCCAGCTCGACGACCTGCCGCAGGTCGTCCATGTTGGGCGTGTTGCTGCGCACCGGCTTGAGGCAGTTCTTCAGCGCCGGGTAGAACCGGCTGAGGCTGAACTGCCCCTCGGGGGCGTCGTCGGCCAGGGTGGAGATGCTGAAGACGTCGAACCCGGGGAGCTCGTTGATGAGGTGCGCGATGTTGGCGATGTCGCCGGATGTCGCGCGCCGCTCGACGCCGGTGACGGGGTCGACGACGTTGGGCGCCGACGAGCCGGTGACGACGGTGGGGCCGTCGTCCGGGATGGTACGGTCGTACCTGGGGTCGCGGCCGCGGAACGTGAAGCTCGGCGGCGCCATCTTGCGGTACTTCTCCACGACCTCGGCGGGGAAGCGCACGAGGCCGGTCTCGTCGTCGACGATGCAGCCGTGCTTCTTGAAGACCTCGCGGGCCGGCTCGAAGTGGGCGAGGATGCCCACCGTCTCGAGGACCTCGAGCGAGGCCTCGTGCGTGCGCCTGACTTCCGCCTCCGTGAGCAGCTCCACGTACCTCATGCCGTCACTCCTCCTCTCCCCTTCCGGCCCCGGGCTCGACAACGGGCGCCTTTGCGCGCGCGGCCAGTGCGGCGAGCTCGTCGAGGTGAGCCTCGATGAAGTCGACGAACGCCACGTTGTGCTCGAGGAAGAAGAGGTACTCGTCGTCGTTGGGGTCGCGATCGATGTAGTAGGCGACGATGTCCCAGCTGACCACGTACAGGGCGGCGATCGCCAGCATGCGCGGCAGCGCCGCCAGCTCGCCGTCCGTGACCCGGCCGGGGGACTCGGCGCGGCAAGCCTCGTCCTGGTAGGCCTTGAGGAAGAGCTCGGCTTTGTCCAGCCGCAGCTGGCCGTCGTCCTTGTCCTCCCAGGAGGTGCAGAAGTAGATGATGCCGATGGCGATGTCGAAGACGCGATAGTCGAGCTTGGCCCAGTCGAAGTCGAAGAGACCGACGCCGCGCTCGTCGCGCCACTTGAGGTTGCCGGGGTGGTAGTCGCAGAAGGTGGGGCACTGAGGCAGACCCTCGAGATCGGGAGCGAGCTGGAGGCCCCGGTCGATGGCCTCGAGGATCCCCGGCAGACGGCGAGGTGAAGTAGTGATCGTACTTGGTGCCCCTGGTGGCCGCCGCGTAGCCCTTGAAGGTGCCCGGCATGGTGGCGAGGTACTCCATGATGGGCGGCTGCTCGCGGTACAGGTCGCCCGGCTCGAAGTCGTGCGCCGCCTGGTGGAAGCGCGCCAGGATGCGCGCCGCGTCCTCGTACTCGGCGTCGGTGCAGCGGTTCTCGGTCCAGGTGTACTTGTCCTCGCCGGTCAGCATCTCGTAGACGGCGAAGAAGCGCCGCACGCGCTCTGCGCCCAGGATCTCCTCCCGGGTCACCAGGGTGTCGCCGCTCCTGGTCTCGTACACGCGCGCGGGCAGCTCGAAGCCGCGGTCGCGGATGTGGCGGACGAGCGCATGCTCGTAGCGGATCTCGCGCTCCACCGTGCCGTGCTTGTACTTGCGCACGAAATTGCGGCGCTCGCCGTCGCCGTCCCTCGTCACGACGGCGAAGCTGAGGTTCTCGAAGCCGCCGAAGATCTGTTCGACGCGCAGCACCTCACCGAGGTCGTACTCGGAGGCCACGACCTCGGCGAGCTGGCCGCTGAGGAACTCCACCCGCAGCTCGTCGCGCAGAGTCTGGGCGTCAGCCGCGAGGCGCACCGCCGTCTCGTAGAGCTCGTTCGCCTTCGCTATGTCCACGCACCCTCGCTTTCGGCTGTCGTTTGGTCTCTTCTCACGTCGCTCACACCACGATGCATCGGCATCCCAGACGCGTGAGCTCGTCGCGCACGCCCTGCTCGACACCGTCGTCCAGCAGCACCGTGTCGACCTGCTCGAGCCCGCAGACGACCACGTCGGCGACCACGCCGATCTTGGAGGAGTCAGCCAGCGCGATGACCTCGCCCCGGGTCTGGGCGATCATGGCGCGCTCGACGCCGGCCATGCCCATCGTCGGTGTCGTCAGTCCCTCTTCGAGGTCCAGACCGTCGACACCGATGAACATCTTGCCGGCGTGGAAGCGCGCGATGTGCTCGATCGCGAGCGGGCCGCTGACCGCGTTGGAGCGCGGCCGGTACAGCCCGCCCGCGAGGACGACCTCCGCGCGCAGCCCGCGCGCCTCCTGGACGGCGCCCACGTTGTGCGTGACGATGCGCGCCTCGAGCGCCGGGTCGAGGTGGCGGAGCACCTGGGCGGCGGTGGTCCCGGAGCTGAGGAAGATGGTCTCGCCGGGCTCGACGAGCGCGGCGGCGGCGGCGGCGATGCGCCGCTTCTCCTCCGCGCTCGCGCTCTCGCGCTCCACGTAGAGCGTCTCTTCGGTCATGTGGCGTTTGAGGACGGCTCCACCGTGCGTGCGCACGAGGACGCCCTCGGCCTCGAGTCGCTCGAGGTCTCTGCGGATGGTCATCCCCGAGACGCCCAGGTCTTCGCTGAGCGACGATACCCTGACGGCCCGGCGCTGTTTGACCTGGTCGACGATGCGAGCTCGACGCTCCGCGGGGATCATCTCGTGGACTTCCGGGACTTCTGACGACACAGCTGTTCCCCCAGTACGCGTCTGTGGCCCGGCAAGACCGAACAAAGTCGAACACATCTTAAACGCGCAGAGAGCAGTGTCAAGCGTGGATGAGGGTTTCCGGGGGCCGGACGGACTCGGCGTGGCGCCGCAGCGACCGCACATCCGCGCACATCACGGGCAAGGATCGGAGGACCGGAGGACACTCCGGGGCCCTGGAAGGGGGGATAGACCAGACGGCCGGGCGTTGAACTACCCGCTGTTCGCTTCCTGCGCCGGAGGCTCCCACTGCGTACATCCCACGACGCCCGGCCGTCGCCCGTGTCTGCACGGGTCGGTCTCGGCTCGAAGTGCCGGTATGCATCTGACCCGAGCACTTTCGAGCATATCCGAACGAAGTCTAACGGGTTCCGGGCGTGCGTCAACCCGGTGTGTGAGAAAGCGAGAGAACGGCTGCGGCGGCGGCAAGACGCACACCTCCGCCGCGGGCCCGAGACGGCCGGCCCGAGGGGTCAGTCCAGCTGGAACGCCCAGGTGTACGAAGGGTCCCACCAGGCGTGGCCGTGGCCCAGGCGGATGGCCAGGGCCGTGGCCTTGATCTGCGCAGCCCCGTCGGCGATCGGGCTGGACCGCCACGGGTTCCAGCTGCCCTTCCAGGTGCTGGGCGCGTACTGGAACAGCCCGTAGTAGCCGCCGGAGCCGACGGCGGCCGTGGAGCCGCCCGACTCGACCAGCATGAGCCGGTACATGCCCCGCGCGCTGACGCCGTTGCTCGCCGCGGCGCTTTGGATGAGCGGCCACCACGGCCCGTCACCTCCGCCTCCCTGCTGGGGCGGCTCGACGGTGGCCGAGTGCTCGGCCGGCTTCTCCGCCACCCGGGCGACCAGACGGCGGAGGTGAGAGCGGACACCGGCGAGCGCCGCGCGCCGCTCGTCGAGGCGCGCGCGGATGATGGACAACTCCGACCTGCACGTCTCGACCAGCCCCTTCCGGGTCGCCTCGTCGGCCGCCAGCGACTTCGCACGGTCCACGAGCTCGAGCTGGGTCTTCTCTATGGCGTGCGCGACGGCCCGGTCCGAGCGGGCCAGCGCGCGCACCATGGTGAGCCGCGTGACCAGCTCGCCGAAGTCGCCGGCGCCGAACATCGCGTCCACGGCGGTGAGGTCCTCGTGCTTGTACATCGTGACGGCGCGCGCGGCGAGCGTGGCGCGCGCCAGTGAGAGCTGCTCGTAGGCGAGCCGCTGCAGCCGCCGGTTCTCACGGATCTGCCCCTGGACGGCAGCGAGGGCACGCGTGGCCCCCGAGTACCGCGTGACGGCCGCGCTGATCTGCGCGTCCAGCCCGGAGATGTCTGCGGCGATGGCACGCGCCTTGTCGCGGTCCTGCTGCGCGACACCCGAGCGCGCTCCCGCCGGCGCGGCGGTCAGGGCGACGGCTGCGAGCAGCGCGCAGACCCAGAGCAGAGCGCCGAACGCCGGCGGCGGTATCCGGAGATGGTGGTCCAGTGAGCCTCCTCTGGAGGCCGGCGGCGGACGATCGCCGGCTCCATGTTCCCGACCCGGTCAGGAGGGCCGGAAAAGGGCAGGCCCGAAACCTAGCACTCGTCGAGCCCCGGCTCAAGCACAGCGATCCCGCGAGAGCGCGCCGCCTCGTAGTTCTACGACACGGCAGCGGCGCGCTTTGTCGCTTTCGGCGCCACCACGCCCTTGGCCTGGCGCTTTCGGCAGACATCGTCCACTCCCGAGCATGCGCTTGACGAGTTGTTCAACAGCTGGTGAAATCAACGTGTGTTGAACCTCAGTCATCGAGCGCCTGACGAGCAGGGAGGGTCGCTGTGAGGGCCATCGCCGTCAAGGAGGTCAGGGAGCTGCGCCGCGACCGCCGCACGCTCGCCATGCTCTTCCTGCTCCCCTTCCTCTTCCTCGTCGTGTTCGGCTACGCCGCGAGCTTCGACGTGCAGGAGGTGACCACCGTCGTGGTGGGCCCGCGGGCGGCGACGGTCGCCCGGTCCCTGCCGCCGGCCCTCAAGGTCGTCGACAGCGACGCCCATGGCGACCGCGCGGCGGCCGAGGACCGGTTGCGCCGCGGCGAGGCCACCGTGGCCGTCGTGACGCCGTCGTCGCCCGCAGGGCGCACGCAGGTGCTCGTCGACGGCACGGAGCTCTTCGCGGCGCAGGCGGCCGTGCGTGGCCTCTCCGCGCTCGATGCCGGCGGGGCGCCGTCGCCTGGGGGCGCGGCAGCACTCCGGCCGCAGGTCCGCATCCTCTACAACCCCGAACTGCGCACCGCCGTCATCATGATCCCGGGTCTGTGCGGGATCATCCTCGTGTTCGTCGGCACCATCGCCACGGCGCTCGGCGTCGTCCGCGAGCGCCAGTCCGGCACCATGGAGCAGCTCGCCGTGATGCCGTTCCGCCCCCGTGACGTGTTCCTCGGCAAGACGGGACCGTACCTGCTGATCGCCGCGGCCGACATGGTGATCGTGGTGGTCGCCGGCATGGTGCTGTTCGACGTCCCCTTCCGAGGCTCGGTGGCGACCTTCGCGCTGGGCTCCATCCTGTTCCTGTTCGTCACCGTGGGGACGGGGGTGCTGATCTCGAGCGTCTCGCAGACCCAGGCGCAGGCGCTGCAGCTGGCGGTGTTCACCATGGTGCCGCAGTTCCTGCTCAGCGGCCTCTTCTTCCCCCTCTACGCCATGCCCTGGGCGGTTCGCTGGCTCGGCTACCTGCTGCCGCTCACGTGGTTCATCAAGGTCGCGCGCGGCGTGATGGTGCGCGGTGCGCCGATCGGGTCACTGTGGCTGCCGCTGCTCGTACTGGCGGTGATGGCCGTGGTCGTGTTCACCGCCTCGACGCTCCGGTTCCGCCGCGACCTGGCGCCGCCGGGGCATGAGGACGACCTGCCGGGAGCGACGGGCGTGCCCGCAGACCCCGGCGCTCCCGCGGCGGACGCCTCGTGACCAGCTCGTCGCCCACGGTCGCCCACTGGGGGGTCCGCGACCTCACGGTGCGGTACGGGAGGCGCGTCGCGCTCGACCGCGTGTCGCTCGAGGTGCGCTCCGGTGAGGTCGCCGCAGTGATCGGCGGTGACGGCGCCGGCAAGACGACGCTGCTGCGCGCGCTGGCGGGAGTCGTGAGGCCGGCCAGCGGCGAGGTGCGGCGCCCCGAGCGGCGCCGGGTCGGCTACGTGGCCGGCGCCGCCGGCGTGTACGACGACCTGACCGTGGACGAGAACGTCGAGTTCGTCGCCGCGGCCTACGGTCTCCCGCGGCGGGTGCGCGACCGGCGCATCGCCGGCCTCTTCGCGCGCACGGGACTCAGCGGCACGGGCGAGCGTCTCGCCGGCCGCCTCTCCGGCGGCATGCGCCAGAAGCTGGCGTTCGCCCTGGCCGCGCTGCACGAGCCGGACCTGCTGGTGCTCGACGAGCCCACGACCGGGGTGGACCCCGTGAGCCGCGCCGAGCTGTGGCAGCTCATCGCCGCGGCGGCGGCCGGAGGGACCGCGGTGGTCGTGTCCACCACCTACCTCGACGAAGCCCGGCGCGCGACGGACGTCCTCCTGCTCGAGGACGGGCGCGCCCGCGCCGGCACGGACGGGCTGCGGGCGCTCGAGCTCGCGGCCGAGAGCGCCGAGAGCGGGGCCGCCGCGCGCGGGCGCGGGCGGGCAGTCCGCCGCGGGGCCCCGGCTCGCGGTCGCCGCCGGCGCCGTGCGGCGGTTCGGCGAGTTCACGGCCGTCGACCAGGTGGACCTGGACGTGCGCGCCGGCGAGGTGGTCGGCCTGCTCGGCGCCAACGGCGCCGGCAAGACCACGCTCATCCGGCTGCTGCTCGGCCTCCTCCGCCCCACCGCCGGCAGCGTCCTGCTGTTCGGCGCCTCCCCGTCGCGCCGCACCCGCGGGCGCATCGGCTACGTGCCGCAGGGCCTCGGCCTGTGGGAGGACCTCACGGTGGCCGAGAACCTCGACTTCTCGGCCGGCGCGTTCGGCTGCGCACCGCCGCAGCTCGACCCGGACCTCGCCGCAGCGGCCTCCACCCTCGTTCGCGACCTGCCCCTCGGGCTGCGGCGGCGCCTCGCCTTCGCCGCAGCGCTCGCCCACAAGCCGGACCTGCTCGTCCTCGACGAGCCCACCTCCGGCGTCGGCCTGAGCGCCCGGGCCGCGCTCTGGGAGACCATCCACCGCGCCGCCGGGAGAGGGCGCCGGCGTCCTCGTCACCACGCACCACCTCGACGAGGCCCGCGAGTGCGACCGGCTGGTGCTCATGGCCGCCGGCCGCGTGGTCGCCGAGGGCACGCTGGCGAGCATCGTCGGCGACGGCGCCGCGATCTCCGTGCGCGCCGAGCGCTGGGACGCGGCGTTCGCGGCCTTGGGCGCGGCCGGCCTGCCCGCCGCCCTCGTCGGCCGGGAGCTGCGCGTGCCCGGCGACGACCTGCCGGCCGTCCGCGCCGCCCTCGCCGCGGCCGGCGTGCCCGCCGGCCTCGCGCTCGTCCCCGCGACGTTCGAAGAGACCTTCGTCCGCCTCGCGCTCGCGGGCGAGGACGTACAACCGCCAGGCTCCACTCCGCCCGACCCCGAAAGGACCACCTCGTGACCGACCCTGTCTCCCCCGCCCCGGCCTCTCCCGGCCGGCCGGACGCCGCCCCCCTCGACGAGGGCCATCCCGCGCAAGTGGTGGATCCTCGTCGCCGTCAGCGTCGGCATGTTCATGGCGTTGCTGGACGTCACCATCGTCAACATCGCGATGCCGGCGATCATCACCGACCTGCAGACGACCGTCAGCCACGCCTCGTGGGTGCTCAACTCGTACAGCCTCGTGCTGGCCGTCTCGTTCCTCTCGATGGGTCGCGTGGCCGACCGCTACGGGCAGAAGCGCGTCTTCATGTTCGGCATCGTCGTGTTCACGATCTTCTCGCTCCTCTGCGGGTTCGCGCCGAGCATCGACTGGCTGATCGTCTTCCGCGCCGGGCAGGGCCTGGGCGGCGCGGCGCTGCTCACCATCTCGCTGGCGATCGTCCTCGGCGCGTTCCCCAAGCGCCAGCAGGGCACGGCCGTGGGCATCTGGGGTGCGCTCGGCACGGCCGCCGCGGCCGTCGGCCCTACCCTCGGCGGCCTCCTCGTCTCCTACGGGCACTGGTCCTGGATCTTCTTCGTCAACGTCCCGATCGGCATCGCCGCCGTCGTCGCCTGCGCGCTGGTCATCCCGGCGGGCGCGCACAAGGCGAGGACCGAGGGCGGCATCGACATCCCCGGCATGCTCATCTCGGGAGTGGGCCTCTTCTGCCTCACGCTGGCGCTCGTCGAGGGCGGCTCGTGGGGCTGGACCTCGGCCCCCATCATCGCCCTGTTCGCCGTCGCCGTCGCGAGCTTCCCCCTGTTCATGTGGTGGGAGACCCACATCACGTCGCCGATGTTCCCCGTCAACCTGCTGCGGATACGCTCCTTCACCGCCGCCAACACGGCGGTACTCTTCATCGGGCTGGCGATGGGGGGCACGTTCCTGATGGTCGTCATCTTCCTGGTCTCCGTGCTCGGGTACACCGAGCTCCGCGCCGCGCTGGCGCTGACGGTGATGCCGATCATCGCGCTGATCGTCGCGCCCAACGCCGGACGCCTGAACGACCGCATCGGACCGCGCGTGCCGGGCGTCGTCGGCGCCCTGTCGTTCGGCGTCGGCCTGATCCTGCTGGCGCAGCTCGGCGGCGACACCACGCTCCCGGACGTCATGTGGCGCGTCATCTTCCTCGGCGTCGGCATGGGGCTCGCGATGCCGACCCTCTCGGCCGCCTCCATGGCCTCGCTGCCCCCCGAGGTGCGTGGCGTGGGCTCCGGCTCGCTCAACACCATGCGCCAGATCGGGTTCACCGTGGGCGTCGCCCTGGTGGTCGCCATCTTCACCCACACGGTGGCGCAGAACGCGCAGCACGCGACGAAGCAGTCGGCCGCCGTCATCGCCGCGCAGCCGCAGCTCGGCAAGGCGGAGAAGAGCGCGTACATCGGCACGCTCATCAAAACGCGCAGGCCTCCGCGGGCAGCGGCGGCGGCGCGGCCAAGATGACCACCACGCCGCTGGCCGGAGCCCCGCAGCCGCCCGGCTCCTCGCAGGCCACGCTGCGCCGGCTGAACGCGACGGTCGCCACGATCTACAAGGACGACGTCGCCCAGTCGTTCACGTGGCCGTTCTACGCGGCGGCGCTCGCGGCGCTCCTGGCCGCCATCCCGGCGCTCATGACCGGCCGCCGCCTCGGCGAGCACGAGGGGCACCACGAGATGACGCGCGCCGAGCGCCTGGAGTCGATGGGCCGCGCCGAAGCCGGCGCGCCGGCCACCGCTGCGCCCCGGGAAGGCGTCGCGGCCGGCGCCGAGCAGGCCGGAGACGATGGCGCCTGACGTCCGCCGCAGCGGCCGCCGTCCGGGCGAGTCCTCCGCGCGCGGCGACATCCTCGCGGCCGCCACCGCCGCGTTCGCCGAGTCCGGCTTCGACCGCGCGACGATCCGCGACATCGCCTCGCGCGCCGCAGTGGACCCAGCCCTGGTCCTCCACTACTTCGGGTCCAAGGATGCCTTGTTCGCCGAGGTGCTGCAGCTGCCGATCCGGCCGCGGGAGGTGTTCACGCGAGCCGCGGCGAGCGACGCCGGACAGATCGGGGAGACGGTCGTCCGCGCCTTCCTCGAGGCCTGGGAACCGCAGGAACATCGCCTGCGCCTGACGGCGATGCTGCGCTCGGCGACGACCAATGAGACGGCGATGCGCATTCTGCGCGACCTGCTCGTCCGCGAGGTGTTCGCGCCGATGACGGAGGTCCTGGGGCTGCCCGACGGCGAACTGCGGGCCACGCTCGTCGGCTCGCAGTTCGTCGGCCTGGCGCTCATGCGCTACGTCGCCGGTCGTGGAGCCCCTGGCCTCGGCGACGGTCGACGAGCTCGTCGCGGCGATCGGGCCGACGGTGCAGCGGTACCTGACGGGCGACGTCGGCTCGGGCCCGGCCGTGGCCGCGGTCGCCGGGCCGTCCGGCGAGGAAGGCTCGCCCGGCCGGCCTCAGATGTAGCGGGAGCGGAGCGCCGCCGCGGCCTGCAGCAGCTCGTCTGCGCCCGGTTGCTCGTAGCCGTCCAGGCGCGCGTCCAGCGCTTCGCGGCGCCTCGCGTCGTGGAAGTCGGCGAGGCGCCGGAAGACCCCGATCCGCACGCCGACGGCGAACGCCGCCTGGTCGTCGCGCGGCCAGCCGAGGTACTCGTCGAGCAGCGCGATGAGGCGCTCGCGGTCGTGCGGCAGCGAGCCCTCGAGCTCCTGCAGCAGGTTGAGCATGTGGTCCGCGCGCAGCTCGAACCGCGCCTCCTCCACCTGCTCCAGGAGGTCGCGCAGCTCCTGCGCGACCTCCACGTCGTCGGGGAGCACGAACTCGCCGGCCGCCGCGCGCGCGCCCAGCGGCGTGCTCGGCACCACGGCGGCCGTGCGCAGGCGCACGACGAGCGGGTTGCCGGCGGGCGCGGCCTGCGCCACCGCGCGGATCACGCGGGCGGAGCCCGCGACGTGCGCGCCGGCGTCCGCGCGCCCGCCCAGCCCCGGCATCAGGTAGAAGCACAGCTCGAGGCCGGCCTGCAGCACCTTCTCCCCCGCGCCGATCAGGTCGCCGCTGCTGCAGCCCTTGTCGATGGCCATCAGCACCTCGTCGGCGCCCGACTCCATCCCCAGGTGCACGCGCGTGAGCCCGGCCTCGCGCAGCATCTCGAGGTCTTCGGGCGCGCGCCGCGCGAGCGTGCTCGCGCGCCCGTACGTGGTCACCCTGTCCACGGAGGGAAACCGCTCGCGCACCCGGCGTATCACCGTCGCGAGCTTGTCCGGCCTCACGGCGCACGGGTCGGCGTCCTGCAGGAACACGGTGCGCGCGCCGCCGCCCAGGAAGAGCGAGACCTGGTAGGCCTCCGGCGGCACCAGCCCCTCGTGCACCGCGTGCACGCCGCGCGTGCGCAGCACCTCCGCGGCCGCCGCCATCGCGTCCACGTCGGCGAGCACCTCTTCCACCGGCCGCAGCGACGACTTCGCGCCCTTGTACACCGGGCAGAACGTGCACCGGTTCCAGGTGCAGTTGCGGATCACGCGCACCAGCAGGCTGTGCGCCTCGCTGGGCGGCCGGATGGGGCCTTGCTCGAACGGCGGGGTCGTCACTGCGTTGCTCACGAGACCGGGCTCGAGCGTGATCAGTCGATCCTGAGACGGCGCAGGACCACGCCCACCAGGTCCATGAACACCATGACGCCGAGCCCGATGGCGACGATGACCAGCCATTCCGCGCCGGAGATGGCCGTGGTGCCGAACGCCGTGTTCATGAACGGCGCGTACGTGAAGAGCGCCTGGAGAAGCGCGACGACCAGCACGCCGAGGAGGATGATCCTGTTGCCGAAGGGGTTGTACGTGAAGAGCGAGCGACGCAGCGAGCGGCACGCGAACAGGTAGAAGATCTGCACCGACATGAAGACGTTGACGGCGGACGTACGCGCCGCCTCTTCGCCCAGGTCGTTGCCGAGCGCCCACTCGAACACCGCGAACGCCGACACCAGCAGGATGAGTCCGGAGACCACGATGCGGATGAGCACGCCGCGCGAGACGATCGGAGACCCGGGCGCGCGCGGCTGCCGGTCCATGATGCCCGGCTCCTTTGGCTCGAACGCCAGACCGAGGCCGAGCAGCACGGCGGTGACCATGTTGATCCAGAGGATCTGCAGCGGCTCGATGGGCAGCGCCGTACCCAGCATGATCCCGGTGAGGATGACCAGCCCCTGGCCGACGTTGGTCGGCAGCGCGTAGGCGATGAACTTGACGAGGTTGTCGAAGACGCCGCGGCCCTCCTCGACGGCGGCCTCGATGGAGGCGAAGTCGTCGTCGGTGAGCACCATGTCGGCGGCGTCCTTGGCCACGTCGGTGCCGGTGATGCCCATGGCCACGCCGATGTCGGCCTGCTTGAGCGCCGGGGCGTCGTTGACGCCGTCGCCGGTCATGGCGATGACCTGGCCCTTGGACTGCAGCGCCTCGACCAGGCGCAGCTTCTGCTCCGGCGTCACGCGGGCGAAGACGTTGGTGCGGTCGGCGAGCTCGATGAACTCGGCGTCGTGGACGGCCGCCATCTCGGTGCCCGTGACGGCTCCGTCTCCGGCTGCGGCGATGCCGATCTCGCCGGCGATCGCAGCGGCCGTCACGGCGTGGTCGCCGGTGATCATCTTCACCGTGATGCCGGCGTGGTGGCACGCCTCGACGGCGGCGATGGCGGCCGGGCGTGGCGGATCCATCATCGCCTGCAGACCGAGGAAGGTGAGGCCGCCGGCCACGTCGTCGTGGCCGATGTCGTCGGTGCCGCCCGGCAGCTCGCCGCGAGCGAAGGCGAGCACACGCAGGCCCTCGGCGGCCAGCGCCTCCACCTCGGCGTGGACGCCGGCGGCGTCGAGCGACGCCGGCTCGCCGCCGGCGCCGACCGCCGAGGAGCAGCGCTCGAGCACCTTCTCGACGGCGCCCTTCACGTAGACCACCCGGCGCCCCCCGCCGGCGTCGTGCAGGGTCGCCATGTACTGGTAGGCGCTCTCGAAGGGGATCGCGTCCAGGCGTGGCAGGGCGGCGTCGCCCACGGCCAGGCCCGCCTTGGCGGCGCTCGTCAGCAGGGCCGCCTCGGTCGGGTCGCCGGCCACCTCGTACCGCCCGTCCGACTGGTTCAGCGCGGTGTCGTTGCAGAGCAGGCCCGACAGCAGCACCTCGCGCATGGCCGGCGACGGCGCCGGCGTGATCTCACCCTTCGGACCGTACCCGACGCCGCTCACCCTCGACTCCTGTCCCGCGGCGACCAGGCGCTGCACCGTCATCTCGTTCTGCGTGAGCGTGCCCGTCTTGTCCGTGCAGATGACCATGGTGCTGCCCAGGGTCTCCACGGCGGGCAGCTTGCGGATGATGGCCCGCCGCTTGGCCATGCGGTTGACGCCGATCGCCAGCGTCACCGTGACGGCGGCGGGCAGGCCCTCCGGGATCGCCGCCACGGCCAGCGCGATCGAGGCGCGGAACATCTCGACGAGATCCTCGCCGCGCACGAGACCCACCACGAAGGTGAGCCCCGCGAGGCCGACGATCACGAACAGCAGGATCTTGGAGAACTGGTCGATCTTGCGCGTCAGCGGCGTCTTGAGGTCGTGCGCCGATTGGATGAGCTGGCTGATCTTGCCGACCTCGGTGCGGTCGCCCGTCCCGACGACGAGGCCGGCGCCGGTGCCGTAGGTGACCAGCGTCGAGGCGTAAGCCATGTCGGCCCGGTCCGCCAGCACGGCGTCGCGCGGGACCACCGCCTCGTCCTTCTCCACGGGCACGGACTCGCCGGTGAGCGCCGACTCGTCCACGCGCAGGTCGCGCGTGCGGAAGAGGCGCAGGTCGGCGGGCACCTTGTCGCCTGCCTGGACCTGCACGAGGTCGCCCGGGACGATCTCGGTGGCGGGGAGGCGCAGCTGATCTCCAGCCCGGATCACGGTGGCCTCGGCCGTCATGGCGCGGCTGAGCGCCTCGATGGCGGCCACCGCCTTCGCCTCCTGCAGGTAGCCCACGATGGCGTTGAGGAGCACGACGCCGAAGATGACGATGGCGTCGACCCACTCGTCCAGGAAGATCGTGACGATGGCCGAGACGAGCAGGATGAGGACCAGCGGGTCCGTGAACTGCACCGCAAACCGGCGCAGCGGACCGGGTCCCCTGGACGGAGTGAGCTGGTTGAGCCCGAACTGTGCGCGGCGGTGCTCGACCGCGAAACGGTCGAGGCCCTCCTCCCGGTCTGTCTCGAGGAGGTCGGTGACCTCCCCCTCGGGAAGAGCGTGCCAGTGCTGGTCGTCGAGTAGCTGGATGGCGATCCCTCCTGATCGAGCCGTCGCTGCGTGCGATGATATCCGAGCGCCGGCCCTCACTCGTAGTGGATGGCCTCCAGGATGTCGATCCTGGCCGCCCGCCGCGCCGGCAGGATGGCGGCGATCACGCCGACGACCACGGCGAGGACGAGGAACACGGCGAGCTGCAGGCCGGGGACCGAGAACGTGATGCCCTGGCCGGCGAACCGGGTCACGACCACCCAGGCGAACACGATGCCGACCACGATGCCGAGGAGCGCGCCGATGATCGAGGTGATGACGCTCTCGTACCGCACCGTAGCGCGCACCTGCCCGCGCGACATGCCGACGGCGCGCACGAGCCCGATCTCACGTGTGCGCTCGTAGACCGCGAGCACCAGCGTGTTGACGATGCCGAACAGCGAGATGATCACGCTCAGGGCGAGCAGCCCGTACACGAGCGTGAGCAGCTGGTTCACGAGGTCGACCGTGCTCTTCTTGTACTCCGCCGCCGTCTTGACCTCGGCGGTCGGCGTCGAGGCGAGCGCGGCCTCGATGGCCTTCTGTGTGGCCGCGATGTCCGCGCCGGGCTGCGCCTTGGCGACGACCATGAACGTCTGCGGCGTCGGGAACAGCGCGTTGTAGCCGGAGGTGCTCACCGTGATGCCGTTCAGCATCATCGGGTCGCGGTAGACGCCCAGGACCTTCAGGGTCGCCGTCTTGCCTTCCACCGTCGTGACCTTGAGCGTGCCGCCCTGCTTGACCCCGAGCGAGGCCGCCGTCTGCTCCTCGACGATAGCTCCGTCGAGGCCGAGCTTCGGCAGCACGGCGTCACTGCCGCTGATCCAGTCGAAGCTCCAGACCCGCTCGATCGCGTTCGGGTCGACGCCCCACACGACCGGAAGAGAGCCGTTGGCCGCCTGCACCTGCTGCGCGTCCAGCGCGACCGCCGTCTCGACGCCCTGCACGGACTGCACCTTGTTGGCGGTGTCGGTCGGGATGGTCATGAAGTTCTTGCTGGAGATGACGTAGTCGGCGCGCACGGTGCGGTCGAAGCTGTCGATGAAGGAGCTCTTGAGGCCCTGCGCGAGCACGGCCACGAAGACCACCACCGCGAGGCCGATCATCAGGGCCGCCGCCGTGAGCGCCGTGCGCGCCGGATTGCGGCGGCTGTTGTCTCGGGCCAGCCGGCCGCTGACGGGGGCCACCTTCTGCAGCGGCCAGCCCAGCCACGCCGCCACCGGCCCGACGAAGTAGCGGCTGGCGATGGCGACGGCGACGAACACGAGCACGGCGCCGAACGCGATGGTCCCCAGCCGGACCACCGTGCCGCCCGGCCCGTACATGCCGACGCCGATGAGGATCGCCCCGACGATCGCGACGAGCACCGCGAGCGCCGGCATGAAGCGCGCGAAGCGGGACGGCGGCAGCTGGGCGCCCTCCTGGAGCGCCGCCATGGGCGGCACCCTCGTCGCGCGCTGCGCCGGGATGAACGCGCTGAGCACCGTGACGACGACGCCGACGGCGAGCGCGATGACCACGGTGCGCGGCTGCATGACCAGCCCGCTCCGCGGGATGTCGAAGCCGGCGGCCTGGAAGACCTTGTTGACGCCGGCCGCCACCCCGAGCCCGGCGAACAGCCCCAGCACCGAGGCCAGCACGCCCATCACGAAGGCCTCTCCGGTGATGCTCCACAGCACCTGCGCGCGCGACGCTCCGAGCGCGCGCAGCATGGCGAACTCCCTCCGGCGCTGGGCCACCGTCATGGAGAAGGCGTTGAAGATGATGAACGCGCCGACGAGCACGGCGATGCCGCCGAAGCTCAGCAACACCGGGCGCAGGAACCTGCCGATCGCGTCGCCGACCGCCTTGGTCTGGTCGGCCGCGGCCTGCGCTCCGGTCTTGACCTCCGCGTACCCGGGCAGCGCGCCGCGGACCCGCTGCGCGAGCTCGTTGGGCGTCACGCCGGCGACCGCCTTCACGTCGATCTCCGAGACACGCCCCCGCATGTCGAACCAGCTCTGCGCGTCGCTCAGGGTGGTGTGCAGGATGAGGGACCCGCCGAGCGACGACTGCGCCTGGAAGGTGAACACGCCGGACACCTTCGCCTCGTGGGACCCGTTCGCGGTGATCACGGTGAGCGGCGAGCCGGGTTTGAGCCCCTGGTCCTGGGCGAGCTTCTGGATGATGCCGACCTCGCCCGGCTGCTCCGGCGGACGTCCCTGCACGTACTGGGGCGGCGCGATGTCGTTGGGGGAGTACGAGAAGAACAGGGTCGGCGCCCCTCCCGTCTCCACGACCTTGCCATTCACCGCCACGGCCCCCTGGCCGGCGACGTAGCCGAACGTGGCCGCCACGCCGTCGACCGCCTTGACCTGCCCCACCATCGACTCGGGCAGGCCCTCCATCGCGCCGGTCAGCTGACCCGTGAACTTCGCCTTGCGGGTCACCGTGACGTCGGTGCCCTTGTAGGCGTCGGTGAACACCTGCTTGAAGCCGCGGTCGATCTGATCGGTGAGCACGTAGGTGCCGCTGATCATCGCCACCCCGAGCAGGATGGCGAGGGTGGTCAGGAAGGTCCTGAGCTTGTGCGCCGTGAGGCTCCGCCAGGCGATCCTCAGCATCAGACGTCCTCGAGCGACTTGATGACGTCGTAGATCTCGTCGCGGCCGAGTCGCCCGCAGTCGTGCGCGATGGCGCCGTCCTTGAGGAAGACGATGCGGTCGGCGTAGGTGGCGGCGTGCGGGTCGTGCGTGACCATGACGATGGTCTGGCCCATGGAATCGCGGGAGTGGCGGAGGAGTTGCAGGACCTCCTCCCCGGTGCGCGAGTCCAGGTTGCCGGTGGGTTCGTCGGCGAAGAGCACGGCGGGCCGCGAGGCGAGCGCGCGGGCGACGGCCACGCGCTGCTGCTGACCTCCGCTGAGCTCGGCCGGCTTGTGCGTGAGCCGGTCGCCGAGCCCCACCGTCTTGATGAGGTCGTCGACCCACCCGTCGTCCGGCTTGCGGCCGGCGATGGTCAGCGGCAGCACGATGTTCTCGGCCGCGGTCAGCGTCGGCAGCAGGTTGAAGGTCTGGAAGATGAAGCCGATCTTGTCGCGCCTGAGCTGCGTGAGGGCACGCTCCTTGAGCGTCGTGATCTCCTGGCCGTCGACCCGGACGTTGCCGGCCGTGGGCTTGTCCAGGCCGGCGAGGATGTGCATCAGGGTGGACTTGCCGGAGCCCGACGGCCCCATGATGGCGGTGTAGGCCCCGCGCTGCAGGTCGATGTCCACGCCGGCGAGCGCGCGCACCAGAGCGTCGCCCTGGCCGTAGTCGCGCTCCACGCCGCGCGCCTGCACCACGGCGTCCGGCAGTCCGATCGTGGTTCCGGCCTCGCAGGTCGACGGGGCCGCGCTCCCGTCACGCTGTGCGGTGACGTCCAGGTTGTCGCTCACGTGTACCCCCTTGCCGGCCGCCGCGTCCGGCGGCGGCAGTGGTGGGCCGCGCCTCTCCGGCGCGGCCCACCGTCGTCGCTGTCTGATATCCCCCGGGACGCGCCCGTAGTGAACACGCGGGCCTCCCGGGCCGTTCAGCTCGTCTGTTCGGGACGCTCACCGCCCCCCGGCTCGCCCTGCGGAGCGTCCGGAGCCGGCGGGGTCGCCGGCGCCTCCGGCGTCTCCGGCGGCTGGGGCGTCGGCGGCTGCGGGGCCGGTTGCGGGGTCGGCGGCTGCGGCTCCGGCAATTGCGCATCCGGCGTCACCGCCGGCTGGGCCGCGCGCTGGGGCTCCTGCTCCGGCGGTCGCGCCTCCGGCGTCCGCGGTGGCTGCGGTGGCTGCGGGGGCGTGGACGGGACCGCGCCGGCCTGCGCCGCCTGCTGCTGGGCCGGCGACGTCTGCACGATGGGCGTGATCACGGCGGGCGGCACCGTGGCGCCCCCCGAAGCGGGGTACGGCGGCGCCGCGGCGGCGCGAGCGGCCGCCTCCTCGCGCCGCGCCCGCCGCCATTCGGCCACACCGAGGATCGCGGCGCCGGCGCCGAGCACCATCATCGCGACCAGGATCAGCGGCCCGACCACGGGGACCCGCGAGACCAGCGTGGTGCCCACCACGCCCAGGGTCACCGCCAGCATGAGGTTCTCCTTGCCGCCGAACCCGCGGATGATCCTCTGTGCGACGAACGCCGCCACGCCCGTCGTCACGAAGAAGTACGCCAGCAGGACGAACACGACGTAAGGAAGCACCAGCAGGAGCCCGATGACGCTGATCACCAGCACGATCAGGGTGGCGGGCGCGGCGACGAAGAAGGTCAGGGCGCCCCAGCCGAGCGCGGCCAGGGGCCGCCGGGCGAGTTGTGTCTGCAGGGCCTTCAACTGTTTCGGCATGAGGGCCGCGGCCACGAGCGCGAGCACCAGGAAGAACGCCGTCTGGATGAGCCAGCCGACGAAGCTCAAGCCGAGCAGCGGACTGAACAGCATGCCCCTGCCGATCCAGCCGAACGCCTCGCCGATGTTGAGGCCGTCGAACTGCTGGATCTGGCCGTTGACCTGCGCGCCCGGAGCCCGCGTCAGGTTGCCGCCGAACAGCACGAGGGCGGCGTCGTTTGTGCCCAGAGCCCTGCCGACCACGGCGTTCGGGCCGAGCGTCACGTCACCCCCGAACGCGACCGTCGACGTCCCGACGCGGCCGTTGATGGTGACGTCGCCGCCGAACGCGACCACGGAATCCGTCACCCGGCCGTTCACGACGACGTTGCCGCCGAACACCACCACCGAGGGGACTCTGGCGCCCTTGGGGACGCTGACATCCTCGCCGAACCGCACCTGGGCCCCGCGCTGGAGGACGATGCCTCCCGTCGGCGACGCCACCGGCGTCGGCGTCCTGGTGCGCTCGGCCTTGGGAGTCTTGGTCGCCTTGGGCTCGGACGACTTGGTCGACGCGCTCGCCGGGCCGGTGATGGCCATGCCGAGCGCCACCAGCAGCGCGGCCAGGGCGAGCAGGGCGAGCGCCGGGCGAAGGATCCTGAAAACTCTGTCGTCTCTCATGGTGGTCACCTCCGCGAGCGGACGCGCGTCAGCTCGCCGTCTCGTCGTCTGCGGTCTGGCCCGGGGCGGCTTGCGCGTGCGCCTCGGGACCCGGCGCTGCCGCCGCGGGCGCCGGCGCGGCTGCCTCGGGCGCCGGCGCGGCTGCTGCCTCGTGCGCCGGCGGCGGCGCCGGAGCGACCGGCGCCGCCGGGTATGCCGTGGGCGCCGGCGCGGGCATGACCGGCGCCGGACCCCTGAACATGAACTCGGCCCACCTGGCGCACACCCAGCTCCACGCGTTGAGCGCGTGCAGCGCCACGACGAACACGAGCGCTCCGGCCGGCACCGAGAGGATGCCGAGCCAGAGTGGCGGGACCCAGGTCCCATTGATCACCGGTACGCCGGCGATCGCGAAGAAGGGCAGGGCGAGGAGCCAGAACACCACGCCGGCGAACGTCAGGAGCAGGGTGGTCGACACGACGCCGAGCGGCAGCTTGACCAGCAGGTAGGCGAGGTCCTTCCAGGTCGCCCCGCTCCCGAAGTGCGCGCGCAGCCTGGCCCACACGCCGTCCACTCTCTCCCACTCCCGTGGAGCGGCGGGAACGTCCGCCCCGAGCAGCAGACGGGCCTGCCAGCGCTCGAACGCGCCGAACAGCCACCAGGCGCCGGCCACGACCAGCAGGATGGGGATGCCCACCCAGATGACCACCAGCCCCACGCCGACCGCGAGGCCGGTGATCAGGAAGACGAAGTAGAACAGCCCCAGCGGGAAGGCGAGCCAGTTGAACAGCACGCTCAGCCACGTCTGCGGGCGTCGCACGACGCCGAAGAAGCGGAGGAGCACGGACTCGTTCACGGGATCACCTGCCAAGGGTCTTTCACAGCTTGCAGGTGAAGCCTAGCCTCGCGACCGTGCCGAGTCGTCACCCCGGGGCGGGAACCTGGACGGCCGGAGGTGGCATTCGCGCTCGGGCCGCCGTACCCCCGTAGGGGTATGCCCCTTCGACCGCCCTCTGAGAACGTATCTACATCGGCTCTACATTCCGAGACTCAGCACCGCCGCATCACCGGGCTGTATCTACCCCGTGTCAACGTTCTCAGAGGAGTCCTGACGCACGCCGACCCGACGTGAGTGCCTGCGCGCGTGAGAGGCTGTGTACGGGAGCGCCGGGTGGAGGACGGTCACTCCGCAGGCGTCTCGCCCGGCCGCACCAGCCCGACCTCGTACGCGAGGATCACCGCCTGCGTGCGATCGTGCAGGCCGAGCTTGGCGAAGATGCGCTTGACGTGCGTCTTGACGGTGCCCTCGCTCAGGAACAGGTGCGAGGCGATGTCGCCGTTGGTCATGCCGCGCGCCACGAGCACCAGCACCTCGCGTTCGCGCTCGGTGAGATCGTCCAGCTCGCCGGCGTCCCGGGCCGGAGCGGAGTCGGGACGCTGGCGGAAGGTCTCGATGAGGCGCTGCGTGACCGTCGGCGCCAGCAGCGCCTCCCCCTCGGCCACCACGCGGACGCCGGCCACGAGGTCCTCCGCCGGGGTGCGCTTGAGCAGGAACCCGCTCGCCCCGGCTTTGAGCGCCTCGTAGACGTACTCGTCGAGGTCGAACGTCGTCAGGATGACCACCCGCGAGCTCTCCTCCCGTCCCAGCCGCACGATCTCGCGCGTCGCCTCGATGCCGTTCATCACCGGCATCTGCACGTCCATGAGCACCACGTCGGGGTCCAGGCGCCGCGTGAGCGTCACCGCCTCGGCGCCGTTGCCCGCCTCACCCACGACCTCGATGTCGTCCTCGGCCTCCAGGATCAGCCGCAGGCCGGAGCGCACCAGCTGCTCGTCGTCGGCCAGCACCACCTTCACACTCATGTCCCCTCCGTTTCCGTGTGAGGCGCGGAAGGCCGCGCCTCACCTCAGACCTTGGTCCCCCGAATACGGCAGTCGCGCGCGGACGCCGAACCCTCCCTCGGCGCGCGGCCCGGCCTCGAGCTCGCCGCGGAACGTCGCCACGCGCTCGCGCATGCCGAGCAGGCCGCGCCCGCCGCCGGCCGCGGCCACCTCCGGCGAGACACCCTTGCCCTCGTCCAGCACCTCGATGGCGAGCGCCGACTCCTCGTAGGTCACACGCACGCTCGCGCGTGTCTTGCCGGCGTGCTTGAGCGTGTTGGTGAGCGACTCCTGCACGATCCGGTACGCCGTCAGGTCGAGGCTCGACGGCAGCGTGCGCACCACGCCGGTCACCGTGAGCTCCACCGGCAGGCCGGCCTCGCGCACGTTCTCGCAGAGCGTCTCGAGCTGCCCCATGCCGGGCGTGACGTCCACCCGCGCCGCCTCGTCCGGCGCGCGCAGGATGCCCAGCATGCGCTCGATGTCCCCCAGCGCCTGGCGGCCCGCCGTCTCGATGGACTCCAGCGCCTCGCGCGCGAGCTCCGGCTTCTTCTCGATGATGCGTTGCGCGGCGCCGGCGTGCAGGACGACCACGTTGAGCGCGTGCCCCACACTGTCGTGCAGCTCGCGCGCGAGACGCGCCCGCTCCTCGGCCACGGCCTCGCGGGCGCGCGCCTCGCGGTCGGCGGAGAACAGCGCCGCCCTGCGCTCGGCGCGCTCGATGCCGCCCCGGTAGATGCGGATGACGATGGCCACGAGCCAGATGATGGAGAACCCGGCCCACGTCGTGACGATCTCCTGCCAGCTCACGGCGGGCAGCGCCAGCACCGTGAGCACGAACCCGGCCCCCACGACGAGGCCGCCGATCACGGCGCGCGACCAGCGGTCGAAGGCGACGGTGGCGAACGAGGCCACCAGGACGGCGCCGATCGCCGCGATGGTGTACTCGTACCCCAGGGCGGCCTGGGCGAAGACCAGCGTGACCGTCGCGACGAGACTCGCGAGCGGCGACCACCACAGTGCGGCGAGACTCAGCCCGCTGCCGACGGTGAGCACGATGAGCAGAGCCCCGTCCTGATGGTAGCCGGCCGGCACTGCGCCACGGAGCAGCAACTCCACGAGCCCGCCCGCGGTGAACACGAGCGCCAGAGCGACGCTGATGGGAACGGGGTCGAGAAGCGGCGGGCGCCGGCGCGGGGCGGGAACGGCCGCCGGCGCGGCGAGGATGTCGGCTGGGCGCTCCACGCTCCGGAGTATAGGCGAGCGGAAGCGGTTGGTGGAGGCGGCGGGAATCGAACCCGCGTCCACGGACGCCGTTGCGGAGTCTCTACAGGCTTAGCCGTCGCTTTTGATCTCGCTCGCGGCCCCCGCGTCGGCCGGGTGCCGTCTGCCAGCTCCGATCAGTCTCGGGTGCGCTCGCTCGGAGCAGCGCGACCACACCCCAGTCCGCTTGATGACACCGCGAGTCCCGGCCGCGGACGAGCCGGGTGCGATGTCGTCACCTAATTACTTAGGCGGCGAGTGCGAGAGTGTTATTCTCGGCAAGTAGTGTGTTCCGGCAGTTTAACGAGGCCACCGGACCTCGGCCTGCTGCTCCCACCTCGGTACAGCCCATGTCGAGACCTGTTCGCCCCCAACTGGGCGGCTTTGGTGAGCCGCATCTTCAAGTATACCCGAGTCCCAGGACGCGAAGACCGCGGCACCGCCGCGGTCTTCGCGAGAACTCTCTCTTCCTTCGCCGGACCCAGCGTCCGGTGCGCCTGCTGCGCACCCACGCGTCGACCCCGCTCCGGCGGTCAGTCCTCGACGGTCTGGACCTCACGACGGTCGCGGCGGCGGAAGTACATGTTGCGGCAGAGCGGGCCCTCGCCCGTGGCGTAGCAGCTCTGGACCGCGATGGAGCACTGTGGAAGGGGCTGCTGCGCGACCTTGACCACGCCGAAGCCACCCTTGCCGCGCTCTATCTCCTGGAACATCTTCAGGTCGATCTCGTGCGGGAACACCTTCTCGATGCAACCGAAGAACGTGTTGCCGTCTTCCTTGAACGCGTACAGAAAGCGGCAGTTCATGGCGAGACAGGCGGCCGGATAGACGACCTTCTCACACTGGGCTGAGCATTCCTGACATTCAAGCTGCTCTTCAGACAAACGGATCAGCCTCCTAGACAGCACAACGGCCGGCGTTCTGGTGCCGGCCCGCGAGCATGGTAGCACGCCGCCTCAAGCCTGAACAGGTGTCTTAACGTCCCCTTAACACTTCGCCAACGGGGGGAACTCCCCCCTCCCGGGGTACTCATTGTGCCAGACGGCACAAATCCCGATTGACAAAGCACCGCCGGGATAGTGAAAATGCTCACGTACTGCCGCCGCCGGCTGGGGTGGGCGCCGGCTCAGCTCGCTTGCCAAAGGAGGTGGCGGACACGTAATGGACGCCCTACTGCTCGCGCGCATCCAGTTCGCGTTGACCATCGGCTATCACTTCATCTTCGTGCCCATCAGCATCGGCGTGGGCATGATGGTCGTGCTGTCCGAGCGCCGGCACTACAAGTCCGCGATCCCGGCAGACCGGGCCGCCTCCGACTTCTGGATCAGGCTGTTCACGGCGACGTTCGCCATCGGCGTCGCCACGGGCATCACCATGGAGTTCGCGTTCGGCACCAACTGGGCCGAGTACTCCCGCTTCGTCGGCAACATCTTCGGCGCCCCGCTCGCCGCCGAGGGTCTCGTCGCCTTCTTCCTCGAGTCCGCCTTCCTCGGCGTGCTGTTGTTCGGCCGCAAACGTGTCTCCAGGCGTTTCTACTACGTGTCCGCCTGGCTCGTGTGGGTCGGCGCCCTGCTCTCCGCGCTGTGGATCCTCATCGCCAACTCGTGGATGCAGACTCCGGCCGGCTACAAGGTGGAGGGCGGCAAGGCCGTCCTCACGAGCTTCTGGGCCGCGGCGCTCAACCCGTCCATCGGCCCGCGCTACTTCCACACCATAGCGGCGGCCCTGCTCACCGGGTGCTTCGTGGTCGCCGGCGTGGCCGCGTACTACATGCTGAAGAAGCGCCACGCGCACTTCGCGCGGCAGGCCATGGTCTGGGCCGCCTCGGTCGGGCTCGTGCTCGCCATCGCCATGCCGTTCCTCGGCCACTGGGGCGCCCTCGTGGTGGCCGACTACCAGCCGATCAAGATGGCGGCCTTCGAGAACGTCGGCGACACCCAGACCAACGCCCCCCTCTACCTCTTCGGCTGGGTGACCGGCGACGGCGAGACCACGGGCATCAGCATCCCGAGCGGCCTCAGCCTGATGCTCGGCCTGAGCCCCGACCACGAGGTCACGGGGCTCAACAGCGTGGCTGCGGCGGACAGACCGCCCGCGCAGATCACCTTCCAGAGCTACCACCTCATGATCGCGCTGGGGTTCCTCTTCATCCTCGTGTTCTTCGTCGCGCTGGTCATGCACCGGCGTGGGCGCCTGGAGCGGTCTCGCTGGCTGCTCTGGACCCTGATGGCGTGCATTCCGCTGTCCATCCTCGCCATCAACATGGGCTGGACCGCCGCCGAGGTGGGCCGGCAGCCGTGGATCGTCCAGGGGCTGCTGCGCACCAGTCAAGGCGTGTCGCCGCTGGTGTCCACGGGGCAGATCTGGACCACCCTCGGCCTCTTCGTGCTGATCTACCTGGTCCTCTTCATCGCCTGGCTGCGGATCTTCCTCGGCATCATCAAGAAGGGTCCCGAGGACGTAGTAGAGATGCTGGAGACCGACAAGTCCGCCGCGGCGCAGGCCGTGGCCGACGCCGGCCCCGCCCCCGCGGGCGCGGGGAGGTGACGCGATGACCCTGGCAAACATCTGGTTCGTCCTCGTGGCCGTGCTGCTCACCGTCTACGTGGTGCTCGACGGGTTCGACCTCGGGGCCGGTGTCCTCTACCCGTTCATCGCCAGAGGTGAGGACGAGAGGCGCGTCGTCCGGGCCTCGATCGGCCCGGTCTGGGACGGCAACGAGGTCTGGTTGATCACCGGCGCAGGCGCCATCTTCGCCGCCTTCCCCATGGTCTACGCCATGACCTTCAGCGGTTTCTACCTGGCGATCATGCTCGTGCTGTTCGGCCTGATCCTGCGCGCCGTCTCGCTGGAGTTCCACCACCACGACTCCGCCTGGGCCCCGGTCTGGGACGCGGCGTTCTTCCTCGGCAGCCTCGTGCCGTCGCTGCTGGTGGGCGTAGCCCTCGGCAACGTGATCCGTGGCGTGCCGATGGACCCGCAGGGCAACTACATCGGCACGTTCTGGGAGCTGCTCAATCCGTACTCGCTGCTCGTCGGCGTGACCGGACTGTTCCTCATCACGCAGCACGGCGCGGCCTGGCTCGCGGTCAAGTCCGAGGACGGACTGCACGAGCGTGCGCTCACGTGGCGCCGGCTCAGCTTCTGGGTCTGCGCCGTCCTCGCCGTCGCCACGTCGATCGCGACCATCGTCGCCGTGCCACGGGCCGCGGACCTCGTGTTCGGCCGCGCGGCGGGCTGGCTGTTCCTGGCCGTCGCCGTCATCGGCATCCTGGTCGCGGTGTGGCAGATGTACAAGAAGGGCGGCGAACTCCTGTCGTTCGTCGGCTCGGCGATCGTCATCATCGGCTTCGCCGGCATCGCCGCGGTGGGCAACTTCCCCGAGATGGTGCCGGCGCGCGGCACGCCGGCCGCCACCAGCCTGACGGTGGAGCGGGCGGCCTCCGGCCACCTGACGCTGCTCGTCATGCTCATCCTGGCGCTGGTGTTCGTGCCGATCGTGCTCCTCTACACCGGCCTCATCTACAAGATCTTCTGGGGCAAGACCAAGGCGGCGGATGCGGACTACTGAGGCACGCACGGTGTGAACTGTTCCACACACGGCAGGTGTGAAGAGGCGGCGGGCCAAAAGGACCGCCGCCTCTTTTTCTCACAGAAGCACTCATGTCGAGCACAGTTTCTCTCAACGACCTTGACAGTTCCTCGAGCTTGGTACTGAATGGCGTTCAATACGCGCCAGCGTAGGCCAGTTGGGCGAACAAGGGGGGTTCTCGTGCCAGACAACCTGAATGTGTCTCCACCTCACGAAGAGCTAGACCAGGACACCCAAGATCTCCACTCCATGGGCTACGCCCAGGAGCTGAACCGGAGCATGAGCCGGTTCTCCAACTTCGCCATCTCCTTCACCATCATCTCCATCCTGTCGGGCTGCCTCACGCTGTACGGCTACGGCCTCAACCACGGCGGCCCTCCGACGATGCTGTGGGGCTGGCTGCTCGTCGGCGTCATCGTCATCTTCGTCGCAATGTCCATGGGCGAGATCTGCTCGTCCTTCCCGACCGCAGGCGGCCTCTACTACTGGGCGGCCAAGCTCGCGCCCCAGAAGAGCGCTCCGGTCTGGTCCTGGTTCGCCGGCTGGTTCAACCTCGTCGGTCAGGTCGCCATCACCGCGGGCATCAGCTTCGGCTGCGCATTCTCCGTCTCGGCGTTCCTGAACGCCTACACGGGGAGCGACTACTGGCTCGAGCCGGCCACCACCATCTGGATCCTGGCCATCATCCTGGCCACGCAGGCCCTGCTGAACACCTTCGGCGTGCGCCTGGTCGCGCTCCTCAACGACGTCTCCGTGTGGTGGCACATCATCGGCGTGCTCGTCATCCTCGCGCTGCTCATCTGGGCGCCCGAGTCGGGCACCCATCAGAGCGCGAACTTCCTGTTCGGCTCAGAAGGCTGGAACGCGTTCGCCGGCTTGTCGGGGTTCAGCCTGGGCTTCTACGTGTTCCTCATCGGACTGCTGAACGCGCAGTACACCTTCACCGGCTACGACGCCTCCGCGCACGTCTCGGAGGAGACGGTGAACGCACGCGTCTCGGCGCCGCGCGGCATCGTCGACTCGGTGTGGATCTCGCTGATCTTCGGCTTCATCCTGCTGTTCGCCGTGAGCATCGCGATCCCGAACACCTTCCCGGTCACGATCGGCGGCGTCGAGTACACCGGCTACAGCGACGTCGCCGCCGCGCTCGTGCCGTGGGCGACCATCTTCGAGTACGCGACCGGTCGCACCATCGGCCTGCTGCTCATGCTCGTCGTCATCGTCGCGCAGTACTTCTGCGGCATGTCGTCGGTCACGTCCAACTCGCGCATGATGTACGCCTTCTCGCGCGACGGCGCGGTGCCCTTCTCCGGCTTCTGGCACCACATCAGCAGGCAGACGCGCGTCCCCGTCCGCACCGCCTGGTTCGGCGCCATCGGCGCCCTCGTCCTGTCACTCCCGTACATCTGGAACAGCGTCGCCTACTACGCCGTGACCTCGATCGCCGTGGTCGGGCTCTACATCGCCTACTGGATCCCGATCTTCCTGCGCCGGATCTACAGCAAGGACTTCGAGCCCGGCCCGTGGAGGCTGGGCAAGACCTGGGGTCCCGTGATCAGCTGGATCGCGATCATCTGGGTCGCGTTCATCTGCATCCTGCTCCTGCTGCCGCAGGTCTCCAGCGGCGTCCCGTGGGCCTCCGACTTCTCGTGGTCCGCGTTCAACTACGCGCCGATCGTCGTGCTCGTCGTGATCGGCTCCGCGTGGGTCTGGTGGATGGCCAGTGCACGCAAGTGGTTCAAGGGCCCGAAGGTGCAGGGTACCCCGGAAGAACTCGCCGAGATCGAGCGCGACCTCAGCCTCTGAGTCGCGTCACATCTCCGGCGCTTGCGCAGCGGGGCGGGCCTCTTCGGGGGCCCGCCCCGTTCCTTTCCCTGCACGCCGTTGCGGTGGGTGTAGTCTGCATGTCCCTGCCGCGCTCGCGGGAGAGGCGCAGTCGGGCTGCGGAACGTCCACAGCCCGAGAAGGTCGCCCATCAGCCGCCCCCGCCCGCGCGACTGGCCCCCAAGGCCAACGAAGGCGCTCGGCGCTGGACAGCCGGGAGCCGGTACACTACGATGCGCCGTGGAGAGAATGTGTGCAGTTGAGTGAATCCTTGTTCACTTTTTCACACTCGTCGGAAGCGATCCTCGAGGAGGAGCAATGAAAGACCCCAATCTCTTTGAAGACCTGGTAGCGGTCAGTCCCGGCATGGAGATCTGGTGGGACTCCTCACCGGTCATCTTCGGCAACTGGTGCACCAAGATGTTGGCCAAGGCCGACGACGCCGACAAGCCGGTCCTCGAGGCCCAGTTCGCACGCATGTACAACGCGGACGACCCGATGAGCCAGCTCTTCCGGGGCGTCACCACCAACCCGCCGCTCTCCCTCGCCGCGTTCAAGGACGACCCCTCCCGCTGGGAGAAGGTCGCCGAGAAGGTCGTCGCCGACAACCCGGGCCTGGACACCGAGGGCCTCTTCTGGGTCCTCTACAAAGAAGTCGTCCGGCAGGGCTCGGAGATGTTCCTCCCGCTGTTCGAGGCGTCCGGCTACAAGGAGGGCTTCCTCTCCGGCCAGGTCGACCCGCGCAGCGCGTTCGACGGCGAGGCCATGCTCAAGCAGGCGCTCGAGATCCACGCCGTCAACCCGAACGTGATGGTCAAGGTGCCCGGCACCGCCCAGGGCTACGAGATCATCGAGGAGCTCACCTCCCGCGGCATCGCCACCAACAACACCCTCACCTTCGTGCTCTCGCAGCTGCTCGACTGCGCCAAGTCGGTCAAGCGCGGCCTCGAGAAGGCCAAGGCCAACGGCGTCGACCTCAGCAAGTGGCGCTCGGTCATCACCCACATGGAAGCGCGCTACGGCGACCTCGGCGGGCTGCGTGAGGCCGGCGCGGAGGTCGGCGTGGAGGTCAGCGAGGCCGACGTGCGCTACGCCGAGCTCGCGATCTTCAAGAAGGCCTACCGGACCGTCAAGGAGCGCGGCTACCACAGCAAGATGCTCTCCTGCTCGCTGCGCCTCGGCCCCACGATCGACGGCGTCCAGCACCTGTGGCACCTCGAGGAGAAGGCCGGCGCCGACATCGTCGTCACCTGCCCGCCCAGCTTCATCGACGAGGTCATCAACTTCCCGCGCGCGGACGAGATCACCTTCAAGCCCAACCAGATCGACGTCGACCCGCCGGCGGACGTGATGGAGAAGCTCATGAAGATCCCGTACTTCGCCCGCGCCTACGATGAAGACGGCTACACGCGCGAGGAGTACAACACGCACCCGGCGCTGGTGAAGACGCACGAGGCCTTCTCCAAGGCCACCAACGAGATGGTCGCGTTCGCCGACGGTTGCCTCAAGGGCAACTGCAAGGCCTGACGCGCGCGCGTACGGTCACCTGACTGACGAAAGGACAGTGGGCATGACGGACATCAAGGACCTCATCAACCCGTACGTCTGGACGGCGCCGGAGTACAACACCGCCGTGCTCGACAAGGCCTGGGCTCACCCCGAGCTCGGCCGCATGATGCTGAACGAGAACCCCGTCCCGCCGTCGGATGCGGTCGTCGAGGCGATCACCGACATCGCGAAGAAGGGCAACCGCTACCCGGACCGCGCGTACCGCCTGCGCGAGAAGCTCGGCAAGCTCCACGGCCTGGCGGCCGAGAACATCGCGCTCGCCAACGGCTCGTCCGAGACCATCGACGCGATGATGCGCATCTTCCTGCAGCCGGGCGACGAGTTCCTGTGCTCCAACCCGACCTTCGAGATGTTCCCGTCGCGCGCCGGCTACTGCAACGCCAAGACCGTACAGGTCCCGCTGCGCGAGGAGGACCTGCAGTACGACGTCGAGGGCATGCTGGCCGCGGTCAACGACAAGACCAAGCTCATCCTGATCATCAACCCGAACAACCCGACCGGCATCTTCATCGACGACGCCGACCTCACCCGGTTCGCCGAGCTCGGCATCCCGATGTGCATCGACGAGGCCTATCTCGACTACCATCCGCAGGTCGAGGCCAAGATCGACTTCGTCAAGAAGTACCCGCACGTGTTCCTCTCGCACACGTTCTCCAAGGCCTTCGGCATGGCGGGCATCCGCCTCGGCTACATGGTCGGCAGCCCGACCGTCGTCGACGCCTTCAACCTCATGTACCTTCCCTGGAACCTCAGCCTCATGGCGATCGCCGCGGGCGAGGCCATCCTGGACACGGGCGAGGTGCACGAGAAGGTCGTGTACAACAACGAGTGGATGAAGAAGTTCTCCGATGCGCTCTCGGCCAAGGGCCTCTCGCCCTTCGAGGCGCACGGCAACTACATGCTGGTCGACGCGTCGAAGACCGGCAAGACCAGCGCCGAGATCGTCCAGGCCGCGCAGGACATGCAGCAGGTCATCATCAAGACCATCAAGCCGATCAACGGCAAGGAAGGCTACTTCCGCGTCACCCCCGGCACCCCCGAGGAGAGCGAGCGCTTCATGGCGTTCGTCGAGGAGTACTTCTGAGCCGACTGACGCTCGTCTGACGTTCGCCCGCAGCCCCCGCCCTCCCCTGCACGCCCGGGAGGGCGGGGGCTGACGGCCCTTCAAGAAACGAGCGGGCGTAGCTCACGGCGTTGCGCGATGCGCAAGTCGGAGCAGCCCGCGCAAGCGAGAGGACACGCATGAGCACAGTGGTGAGCGATCCCACGCTCGAGCAGAAGTGTATCGAGACCATCCGCTTCCTCGCCGTCGACGGCGTCCAGAAGGCCAACTCCGGCCACCCGGGCATGCCGATGGGCGCGGCGGCCGTCGCCTACACGCTCTTCACGCGGCACCTGCGCTACGACCCCGCCGCTCCCCACTGGCCGAACCGTGACCGGTTCGTCCTCTCCGCGGGCCACGCCAGCATGCTGCTCTACTCGCTGCTGCACCTCACCGGCTACGACCTCACCATGGACGACCTGAAGTCGTTCCGCCAGTGGAACAGCAGGACGCCCGGCCACCCCGAGTTCGGGCACACAGCCGGCGTGGAGACGACCACGGGCCCCCTCGGCCAGGGCGTCGCCAACGCCGTCGGCATGGCCGTCGCCGAGCGTTTCCTCGCCGCCACCTTCGGCGACGACCTGATGGACCACTTCACCTACGTGCTCGCCGGAGACGGCTGCATGATGGAGGGCATCAGCAGCGAGGCGGCCTCGTTCGCCGGCCACCAGCAGCTCGGCAAGCTGATCCTGTTCTACGACGACAACCACATCACCATCGACGGCTCCACCGACCTCGCCTTCACCGAGGACGTGTGCAAGCGCTACGAGGCCTACGGCTGGCACGTGCAGAAGGTCGCCGACGGCAACGACGTGGAGGCCATCGACGCGGCCGTCGTCGCGGCGAAGGCGGAGACGGGCAAACCGTCCATGATCGCCGTGCGCACGCACATCGGCTGCGGCTCGCCGAACAAGCAGGACAAGGCCGCCGCGCACGGCGCCCCGCTCGGCGCCGACGAGGTCAAGCTCACCAAAGAGGCCTGCGAGTGGCCGCTCGATCCCGATTTCTACGTGGCGGACGACGTGCGCGAGGCGTTCCTCGCCGCCGCCGGGCGGGCGGCGGAAGCACACGCCGAGTGGACGCAGAAGTACGAGGCGTGGCGCGCGGCCGACGCCGCCCGCGCCAAGGCGTGGGACGCCGCCTGGGCCGGCACCCTGCCCGAGGGCTGGGACGCCGATCTCCCGGTGTTCACCACCGAGGACAAGATCGCGACCCGCGCCGCCTCCGGCAAGGTCATCAACGCTCTGGCGCCGCACGTGCCGACGCTCATGGGGGGCTCGGCCGACCTCGCCCCGTCCAACAACACGCTGATCAAGGACTCGCCCGACCAGCAGGCCGCGACGCCCGCGGGGCGCAACGTCCGCTGGGGCGTGCGCGAGCTCGCCATGGCCGCCATGGCCAACGGGCTCTCCACGCACGGCGGCATCCGCCCGTACGTGGCCACGTTCTTCGTGTTCGTCGACTACATGCGCCCCGCCATGCGCCTCTCCGCGCTGATGAAGCAGCCGGTCGTCTACGTGCTCACGCACGACAGCATCGGCGTCGGCGAGGATGGACCTACCCACCAGCCGGTCGAGCACCTCGCCATGCTGCGCGCCACGCCGGGCTTCCTGGACCTGCGCCCGGCCGACGCCAACGAGACGGTCGAGGCCTGGAAGATCGCCCTGCAGACCACCGACGCGCCCTCGGGCCTCATGCTCACGCGTCAGAACCTGCCGACGATCGACCGGGAGAAGTACGCCCCGGCAAGCGGCATCGCCCGCGGCGCCTACGTGCTCCACGACGACTCCGGCGGCGGCGTGCCGGACGTGATCCTCATCGCGAGCGGCAGTGAGGTAGCTCTCGCGCTGGAGGCGCACGAGCGTCTGGTGGCCGAGGGCGTGCGCTCGCGGCTCGTCAACATGGCCTCCATGCGGCTCTTCGAGCAGCAGGACAACGACTACAAGGAGAGCGTGCTGCCGCCGTCGTGCAGCAGCCGCGTCGTGGTCGAGGCGGGCGTCACCTTCGGGTGGGAGCGCTACGCCGGCGACGGCGGCGTGATCATCGGCCTCGACCGCTTCGGCGCGTCGGCTCCCGCCGGTACGCTGTTCGAGCAGTTCGGCTTCACCGCCGACAACGTCTACACGCAGGCCAAGGCCCTGCTGGCCTAGGCAAGTGCCACGGCCCGGGCGCCCCGCGCCCTCGGCCGCAGACGCACGACAGACGGCCGCCCCGCCACCTTGCGGGGCGGCCGTCGTCGTGCCCGCCCCATTGCCGGTCCGGCAGAGTGAGCCCCCGTGCTTGTGGCAGACCGGACGGGAAGCCTAGAATGTGTGCGACTGTGTGCGAACCTGTCGCACTCTGAACGGCGACCCGAGGGGCGGGCAATGGCGCCAGACCTACCATCCGAAGTCCACGAAATGATCCCGGCGGAGCGCAGAGCGCGCATCGTGGAGCTCCTGGAGGAGCGACGCGCCGTGCGCGTCTCCGTGCTCAGCGAGACGCTCGGTGTCTCGGAGATGACCATCCGCCGCGACCTCGAGCAGCTCGAGCAGGCCGGCCTGCTCTCGCGCATGCACGGGGGCGCGATCCTCAAGCGGCGCATGGTCGAGGAGCCGCTGTACGCGGCCAACGTGCGTGCCCACTCGGAGGAGAAGCGCCGCATCGCGAAGGCCGCGGCCGAGACCATCCTCCCCGGCGAGACCGTGTTCCTCAGCTCGGGCACCACCGCCGCCCAGGTGCTCAGCCACGTGGACCCGCAGCTCAAGGCGCGCGTCGTCACGCACAACGTCGGCGCGCTGTCCGCCGCCCAGCACACCGCGCTCGACGTCATCCTGCTCGGCGGCTCCTATCGGCAGCCGTCCAACACGCTCGAGGGGCCGCTGGCCATCGAGGCCGTCTCCACGTTCCACGCCGGGCGCTTCATCCTCGGCGCCGACGGCGTGAGCCTGGAGGAGGGCGTCACCACGCCCAGCATGGGGCTCGCCGGCGTGGAGCGGGCGATGATCCGCCAGACGCGCGGTGAGGTCACGGTGCTCGTGGACTCGAGCAAGTTCGGGGTGATCGGCGACGTCGCCATCTGCACGCTCGACAAGGTCGACGCGATCATCACCGACAGGAGCGTGGACCAGAACGTCCGCGACGAACTGGAGCGGCTGGGGATCAAGGACACGGTGGTCTGACCGCCGCGGCCCGGCCGGCGCCGCCGCGCCGGGCCGTCAGAGCTGCCAGTAGGCGGACTGCACCTCACGCGCCTGCGCGATGGCCGCCGCCGCCTTCTCCGTGCCGCCGGCGCCGGGGGGCACGTCGGGGGCGCTCTCGTCGAGCACCGTCCTGAGCACCGCCTCCACGGCGCGCGCGCTGGCCGCCCGCTCGTACCCGCCCTCGAGCACGAACGCCAGCCTGCCGTCGCACAGCTCCTGCGCGAGGCGCACGCAGCGGAGGGCCATCTGCGCGAAGCCGGCCTCGTCCACGCGCATGTCCCCGAGCGGGTCCACGCGGTGGATGTCCTGCCCGGCGGAGACGAGCAGCGCCTGCGGCGCGAACCGGCGCACGATCGGGTCGAACACCTCGTCGAACACCCTCGCGTAGTCGCCGTCGTCCGCGCCGGCGGGCAACGGGACGTTGACGGTGAAGCCCTCTCCGTCCGCCTCCCCGCACTCCGTGAAGAACCCGCTCCCCGGGTAGTGCGGCCACTCGTGCGCCGAGCCGAACAGCACCCGGGGCTCGGCGTAGAACGCGGCCTGCGTGCCGTTGCCGTGGTGTACGTCCCAATCCAGGATGGCGACGCGCTCGTACCCCTGCTCGAGCAGGCGCGCGGCCGCGATGGCGATGTTGTTGAACAGGCAGAAGCCCATCGCCCTGTCCGGCGTGGCGTGGTGACCGGGCGGGCGGATGAGCGCGAACGGCACGAGCGCCTGCCGCCAGAGGTCGGTGGCCAGCAGGGCGCCGCCCGCCGAGAGCAGCGCCACCTCGTAGCTGCGCGGCGAGACGTGCGTGTCGGGATCGATCCAGGTGCCGCTGCCCCGCGCCGCGCGCTTGATGATGCCGAGGTGCGTGCTCGTGTGCACGCGCAGGATGTCGTCCTCGGTGGCCGGCTCGGGCCCGGTGAAGACCCGCAGACGAGGCCAGAGGTCGGTGCCTTCGAGGTGGGCGACCATCGTGCTGATGCGGTCCGCCCCCTCGGGGTGGTCTCCGGTGTCGTGCTCCGCGTACGCCTCGTCCCAGATGATGGCCGCGTCCATGCAGCCTAGGATACCTGAAGCCGTCAGCCGGCAGGCTGCTGGGAGGCGAGAAACGGCTGCGCCAGCCGTTCCCAAAGCTCGGTCGCGGCGCGCACGTCGGCGCCGTCCGGGTCGAGCCCGTGCTGGATGGCGAGCCCGTCGACGATGGCGATCATGAGCATGGCGAACGGACGCATCTCCGGAGGCGCGCCGGGGCCGGCGGCGTCGAGGCAGCGCAGCACCGTCTCGCGGTAGCCGTCGTAGAGCGCCGCGACCCGCTCCCGCAGGTCCGGGTCGCGAAGCGCGTGCGGCAGCACCTCGAAGAACGACTGGAAGCTCTCGGCGTCGGCCGCGATGCGTGTCTCGCCGTCGATGAGGGCGTGCACACGCGCCTCTCCCGCCGGCACGGTGAGCGTCTCGTCGATGAGCCCGCGGTTGGACTCGTGCGCAAGAGAGTCGACCAGGGCGGTGACCAGGCCGGCCTTGTTGCCGAAGTGATAGCCGATGCTCGCCTTGGACTCGCCCGCCTCGACGGCGATGGCGGAGAGCTTGAGCGCCTCGAAGCCGCCCTCGGCCATGAGGCGGCGCGCCGCCGCCAGGATCCGCTGCGCGGTGGGCGGCAGCGCCTCCATGGGGTCCTCGAGCAGGAGCGGTTGGGGCAGACCCTGCCCCCGCGCCAGGCTCTTCCTTCTCTCGTCCATTGGGCTCATCCGTGCCTCGCCGTCGGTGATCGATCCTCTGCTTGCCTCACTCCGGCTCTCAGTGTACTCTGCATTTGTCCGTCCGGACAAACAAAGTTTTCCGGGGCATCGCGACCCGGCCTCTGCGACCACCACAGGAGGAAGAGTTGGACACCACGCTCCCCGCCCTCAAGAAGTTCCGCGGCCGTCACTTCCTGACCGACCTCGACTACACCCGCGAGGAGCTCGAGGACCTGCTCAAGCTCGCTGTGAACCTCAAGCAGCTGTGGAAGAAGCGCCCGCTCACACCCTTCCTGCCCGGCAGGCACCTCGCGATGATCTTCGAGGCCGCCTCGACGCGCACGCGCGTGAGCTTCGAGAACGGGTTCGCCGAGCTCGGCGGCAACGCGCTCTACCTGCGCCCCGGCGAGATCCACCTGCCCGGGCGCGAGAGCATCGCCGACACGGCGCGCACGCTCTCTCAGTACAATGCCGCCATCGAGATCCGCGCGAAGCTCAACGAGACGGTGAACGAGCTGGCGGCGTGGTCGGACGTGCCGGTCATCAACGGCATGGACCATGACCGGCACCCCTGCCAGAGCATGAGCGACGCGTTCACGATCCTGGAGACCGCCGGTACGCTGGGCGGCGTGACGTTCGCCTACGTCGGCGACGCCGCCCACCCGTGCAATTCACTCTCCACCACGCTCACCAAGCTCGGGCTGAACGTACGCGTCGGCAACGCCGCCGGCTACGAGATGGCGCCCGAGCTCCAGGAGCTCGCCGCGCAGTTCGCCGCCGAGAGCGGCGGCTCGTTCCTGCTCACCAACGACCCGCTCGAGGCCATCGACGGCGCCGACTTCATCTACACCGACTGCTGGTGGTGGACCGGCCAGGAGGACGAGTACAAGGACCGCGTCTCCTCCTTCCAGGCCTTCCAGGTCAATCCGGAGCTGTGGAAGCACGCCAAGCCGGAGACGAAGTTCATGCACTGCCTGCCGGCGATGCGCGGCGAGGAGGTCGTGGACGAGATCGCCGACGGGCCGATGAGCATCATCTTCCCGCAGGCCCAGAACCGGATGCACTTCCAGAAGGCGCTCATGCTCGCTCTGATCGGCATCGACGAGCTGCCCGCCGACCCGGACCTGCAGCCCATCGGCAAGGCCCTCCTCAGCTGAGGGGCGTCATCCAGCGTCAGCACTACCCGCGTCAGTGAAAGGAACCACCATGGCAACCGATCTGCAGTCAAGAGCGCCGGGGGGAACGCTCAAGGAGCAGCCGAAGGTGTTCGGCCTGCTCAGCATGGTGCTGTTCAGCGTGTCGGCGATCCTCGTCGCCGACACCGTGGGCAGCTCCGCGGCGATGGGGGTCCAGGGGCTCGGCTTCTGGATCATCCTGGGCCTGCTGTTCTTCATCCCGTACGGCTTCGTGACCGCCGAGCTCGGATCCGCGTGGCCGGACGAGGGCGGCATCTACGTGTGGGTCAAGGCCGCCTTCGGCCCCGGCTGGGGCACGGTGACCTCCTGGATGTACTGGGTCAACGTGGCCCTGTGGGCGCCGTCGGTGTTCGTCCTCTTCATCGGCGCCATCGAGGTGGCCTGGGGCGTCGACGTGCCGCCGTTCTGGGAGGCCGCCATCGTCATCGCCATGGTGTGGGCGATCGTTCTCGTCGGCATCCTGCCGCTGCAGTGGAGCAAGTTCGTGCCCAACCTGAGCGCCGCGCTCAAGGTGATCGTGCTGGTCGGCCTCGGCGCGCTGGGCGTCGCCTACGTCGTCAAGAACGGCGCGGCCAATCCGTTTGGACTCAGCCAGTGGATCCCGCAGTGGAACACCGACAGTCTCTCGTTCCTGCCGATCATCATCTACTCGTACATGGGCTTCGAGCTCATGAACTCCGCCGGTGGGGCGATCAAGGACCCCAAACGTGACGTGCCCAAGATGATCATCCTGGCCGGCGCGGCGATCCTCGCCGTCTACATGTTCGCGACGTTCGGCATCCTCTCGTCCATCCAGACCGCGGACGTCAGCATCGTCACCGGCATCACCGACGCCCTCAAGCTCATGGTCGACGAGGTCGCCGGCGGCGCGACGTGGCTGTTCACCCTCGCCGTCGTCGCCCTGCTGTTCACGTTCTTCGGCAACATGGTCACCTGGTCCATCGGCGCCAACCAGACGATCGGCGCGACGGGACTCGACAAGACCGCGCCGGGGGTGTTCGGCCACGTCAACAAGAAGTTCGGCACGCCGGACTACGCGTTCGTGCTCATGGGCGTCATCGCCACCGCGATCACGATCGTCGCCTACGTGCTCGACCCGAACCAGACGAGCGTGTTCTGGACGCTGTTCGCGCTCAGCTCGATCGTGTTCCTGATCCCGTACCTGCTGATGTTCCCGGCGTTGCTCGTGCTGCGTCGCAAGTACCCCGACCAGCCGCGCCCCTACGTGATCCCCGGCGGCAAGGCCGGCGCGTGGATCGCGACGGTGCTCTGCGAAGCCGGCATCGTACTCACTCTCTTCCTCTTCTTCTACTTCCCGGCGGAGGGCGTCTCGAAGGCGACGTTCTGGATCATCACCGGTGGTGGCACCATCGCCTCACTCCTCATAGGCTGGTGGCTCTACCGGCACGCCAGCCGCAGGAGCAGCGGCGCGGCTGCCATCACCGTGAGCGGAGCTCAAGGATAAAGGACGGCAATGGCTGCAAGCGGCAAGAAGAACGGCAAGACCGTCGTCGTCGCCCTCGGCGGCAACGCCATCCTCCAGCCCGGCCAGGTCGGCACCTTCGAGGAGCAGCTGTTCAACATCGACGGCGCGATGCGCCGCATCGCCGCCGCTCGTCGAGGACGGCTGGCGCGTCGTGCTCACGCACGGCAACGGCCCCCAGGTCGGCAACCTGCTGATCCAGAACGCGCTCGCCGCGAAGACGGTGGCGCCGATGCCGATGGACGTCTGCGGCGCGATGAGCCAGGGCCAGATCGGCTACATGGCCGCGCAGACCCTGGCCAACCACCTGCGCAAGCGCCGCCAGGAGGTGCCGGTGGTGACGATCGTCACCCAGGTGGCGGTCGACGCCAAGGACAAGGCGTTCGCCAGCCCGAGCAAGCCGGTCGGCCCGTTCTACTCCGAGGCCGAGGCGAGGCGCATGATGCTCGAGGAGGGCACCGCCATGCGCGAGGACGCAGGGAGAGGCTGGCGCCGCGTGGTGCCGAGCCCCGAGCCGCGCGCGATCGTCGAGCTCGAGGCGGTGCGCGACCTGGTCGCGGGCGGCTGCCTCGTGGTCTGCTCGGGCGGCGGCGGCGTGCCCGTGGTGCGCAGCCGCGGCGCGCTCGCCGGCATCGACGCGGTGATCGACAAGGACCTCGCCGCGGCGCTGCTCGCGCGCGAGCTCTCCGCCGACGCGCTGCTCATCCTCACCGACGTGCCCAAGGCCTACGTGCACTACGGCACCCCGGAGCAGACGGCGCTCGACACCGTGAGCGCGAGCCAGATGCGCGCCTACGCCGCCGCGGGCCACTTCAAGGCCGGCTCCATGGGCCCCAAGGTCGAGGCCTGCCTGCGCTTCGTCGACGCCGGCGGCGAGAGCGTCATCGCCAGCCTCACCGAGGTCGGCCCGGCGCTGGCCGGCAGGGCCGGCACGCACATCGTGCCGGATGCGCCGGCCAAGGGCGCCGGCAAGCGGGGCGGCGCGGCCGCGAAGGCCGCCCCGGCGGCCGGCAAGGCCGCCGGCACGGCCCCGGCCGCCAAGAAGACCGCCGCGCCGGCGAAGAAGCCACGGCAGCGCGGCCGCCAAGGCAGCGCAGCCGAGGTCATCGACATCAGCACCAGGCGACGCGCCGTCGCCGAGTGACGGCCGCACGGCCGCGAGGAGACCACGCATGAGCAAGCTCATCGACAGCACCCCCCGGGCGGACGGGTTCCGCATGCCCGGCGAGTTCGAGCCCCACGCGCAGATCTGGATGCTCTGGCCACAGCGGCCGGACAACTGGCGCCTGGGCGCCAAGCCCGCCCAGCGCTCCTGGGTCGAGGTGGCCGCCGCCATCTCACGCTTCGAGCCCGTCACGGTGGGCGTCGGCAACGACCAGTACGAGAACGCGGTCAACCTGCTCCCGGACTCGGTCCGCGTGATCGAGATCTCGAGCAACGACGCCTGGATGCGCGACTGTGGCCCCACGTTCGTCGTCAACGATCAGGGCGACGTCCGCCTCGTCGACTGGGAGTTCAACGCCTGGGGCGGCCTCTACGACGGCCTCTACTTCCCCTGGGAGAAGGACCAGCTGGTGCCGCAGAAGGTCGCCCAGGTCGAGCGCGTCGACCGCTACAAGGCGCCCATCGTCATGGAGGGCGGCTCCATCCACGTCGACGGCGAGGGCACCGTCCTCACCACCGAGGAGTGCCTGCTCAGCCCCGGCCGCAACCCCGAGCTGACCCGGGAGCAGATCGAGGAGCAGCTGCGCGACTACCTGAACGTGGAGAAGGTCGTCTGGCTGGCCAGGGGCATCGACCCGGACGAGACCAACGGCCACGTGGACGACGTCGCCTGCTTCGCGCGACCCGGCGTCGTGCTGGCCGCCGTCACCGAGGACGAGGACGACTGGCGCTACGAGCTGCTGCAGGACAACCTGCGCCGCCTGCGCGAGGCCACCGACGCCAGGGGACGCGCGTTCGAGGTCGTCACCGTGCCCATGCCGGCGATCATGGAGATCACCGAAGAGGAGGCCTGGGGCGTCGACAGCGCCGAGGGCTCGATCCCGCGGCGTCCCGGCGACAAGACCGCCGCGTCCTACCTGAACTTCCTCATCGTCAACGGCGGCATCGTGCTGCCGACGTTCGACGACCCCAACGACGGCGTGGCCCGCGAGATCATCGCCGGCGCGTTCCCGGACCGCGAGGTCGTCACCGTGCCCGGCCGTGAGATCGTGCTCGGCGGCGGCAACGTGCACTGCATCACGCAGCAGCAGCCCCGCGGCTGAGGCGAGGAGGACGGCCGATGACGGAGGCCCGCGCGTCGGGGCCGGCCGTCGTCGTCGTCTCGTGACGTCGCGCCTCCCGCACGGGGAGGCCCGGCGTCATCACCTGCAGGGCGGTGCTCCGCCCTCCACCAGCTCCTTGCCCCACGGCTCGCAGTCGGACTCCAGGAGGTAGCCGCGGTGGGCGAAGAACGCCCTTGACCCGTCGTTGTCGACGAGGATCTGCAGCTTGGCCTTGAGCGCCCCGAGGGCGCGGAAGCGCTCCTCGAGCTCGTCCATGAGCGCGTCGGCGATGCCCTGGCGCCGCCGCTCCGGCGCCACCGCGAGGTGGTAGACGTAGGCGCGGCGCCCGTCCCAGCCGCCCATGACCGTGCCGACCACCCGTCCGTCGGGAGAGCGCGCGACCAGGAAGAGCCCGGGGTCGCGCGAGAGCTTGAGCAGCGTCGCCTCCGGCCCGTCCGAGGGGCGCATCCACAGGTCGCCGCGCTGCCACAGCACGTGGACGACGGCGTAGTCGTCCATGCTGAACTCCTCTATGCTGACGGCGGGCTGCCGGGGGGGCGTGGCGGGATCGGACATAGGGGCGCTCCGTCTGTTGCGGGGACATCGCGACGGCATTGTACCGCCGCCGGGCCGACGGCGCCCACCGGTCGCCCCGGCGTGAGCGGCGGTACAATCGGCTCGACCCACGGGAGGGAGTGAGGCCGCCGGTGACCACCATGCCCAGCTTCGAGGACCGCGTCCAGACCACGGCCCGAGCGATCTTCGCCGCCATGGCGCAGGAGAAGCCCGGCAGGATCAGCCGCGAGCGCTTCCAGGGCGAGATGATGGAGTGGGCCATGGCGGATGAGCGCCTCAAGGTCGAGATGCTCCGCTTCGTCGACGTCTTCCCCACGCTCCGCAGCCGGCGCGAGATCGCTCGCCACCTGGAGGAGTACTTCGCGCGAGAGGGCGTCGCCGTGCCCTCGGCGCTGCGCTGGGGCATCAGCCTCACGGGGCAGCGCTCGCCCATGGCCCCTCTGGCGAGCGCGGTCATCCGCGGCCAGATGAAGGGCTTCGCGCAGCGGTTCATCGTGGGCCGGGACGCGCGCGACGCCATCCCGGCCCTCCGCGCCCTGCGCGAGCAGGGCGTCGGCTTCACGCTCGACGTGCTCGGCGAAGCCACGGTGAGCGACGCCGAGGGCATCGCCTACCAGCGCACCTATCTCGCTCTGCTGGACGGCCTCGCCTCCGAGGCGGGGTCCTGGCCGGCCGTCCCCGTCGTCGACGAGGCGTCGTGGGGACCTCTGCCCCGCGTCAACCTCAGCCTCAAGATCACGTCGCTGTACTCGCAGCTCGACCCGCTGCACTTCGACGGCAGCGTGAGCGCGGTCAAAGACCTGCTCCGCCCCATCTTCCGCAGGGCCGTGCAGACCGGCGCGGCGCTCACGCTCGACCTCGAGCAGTTCCGCTTCCGTGACCTCACACTCGCCGTGTTCACCTCTCTGCTCGAGGAGGAGGAGTTCCGCGACTACCAGGACCCCGGGATCGTCCTGCAGGCTTACCTCCGCGACGCGGACCGCGACCTCGCGCGCCTCGTCGCGTGGGCGCGCGAGCACGGGCGGCCGTTCAACCTCCGCCTGGTCAAGGGCGCGTACTGGGACTACGAGACCGTGATCGCGGCGCAGGAAGGGTGGCCGGTGCCGGTGTTCACGCACAAGCCGGACACCGACGCCATGTACGAGAAGCTGACGCGGCAGATGCTGGAGGCGGCCGATGTGGTCAGGCCCGCCTTCGCCAGTCACAACGTGCGCTCGCTCGCGGTGGCCGTGGAGACGGCGCGCGAGCTCGGGCTCGCGCAGAACGGGTTCGAGCTCCAGATGCTGCACGGCATGGGCGACCCGGTCAAGGCGGCGGTGCGCAGCCTCGGGCTGCGCGTGCGCGAGTACGCGCCGGTGGGGGAGCTCATACCCGGCATGGCCTACCTCGTGCGCCGCCTGCTGGAGAACACGGCCAACGACTCGTTCCTGCGGCAGACGTTCGTGGAGGGGGCGGCCGTGGACGAGCTCATCCGGCCGCCCGAGACGTCCGCCGACTTCTGCGCCGAGCCCCGGCGGCTGCCGTCGGTGCCTCCGACGGACCCCACGGCGCCGGGGCCGTTCCGCAACCAGCCGCACGCCGACTTCTCGCGAAAAGAGAACCGCGAGGCCTACGCGGCCGCGCTCCGCGCCGTGCGCGGGAGGTTCGGCCGCCACTACCCTCTGCGCGTCGGCGGGCGCGACATCGAGACCACGCGGACGCTCGACTCGGTGAACCCGGCGGCGCCGGACGAGGTCGTCGGCACGGTCGCCTACGGCGGCCGCGCCGAGGCCGAAGCCGCGGTCGCCGCCGCGCGAGCCGCCCTGCCGGCGTGGCGCGACTCGGCGCCGGCCGAGCGCGCGGCCGTGCTCTTCCGCGCCGCCGAGCTGATGCGCCGCGAGGCCATGGAGCTCTCCGCGCTCATGACCCTCGAGGCCGGCAAGCCCTGGCGGGAGGCCGGCGGCGACGTGGACGAGGCGGTCGACTTCCTCGAGTACTACGGGCGCGAGATGCTGCGCCTGGGCACGCCCCGCCGTATGGGTCACGTGCCCGGAGAGCACAACCTCTACTTCTACCAGCCGCGCGGCGTGGCGCTCGTGATCGCGCCCTGGAACTTCCCGCTGGCGATCCTGACCGGCATGACGAGCGCGGCCCTGGTGGCCGGCAACCCGGTGATCGTGAAGCCGGCCGGCCCGACGCCCGTCGTCGCGGCGCACCTGGTCCGGATCCTCGAGGCGGCCGGCGCACCGCCCGGCACCGTCAACTTCCTGCCCAGCCCCGGCGGCGAGGTGGGCGACTTCCTCGTGCGCCACCCCGGCGTGGACCTCATCGCCTTCACCGGATCCATGGAGGTGGGCCTGCGCATCATCAGCCAGGCTGCCCAGCACCCGGCGGAGGACGGCGTCAAGAAGGTGATCGCCGAGATGGGCGGCAAGAACGCGATCATCGTGGACACCGACGCGGACCTCGACGTCGCGGTCTCGGAGACCATCGTCTCCGCCTTCCACTACGCAGGGCAGAAGTGCTCGGCCGCCTCGCGGGTGATCGTGCTCGAGGCGGCCTACGACGACTTCGTGCGGCGGCTCACGGAGGCCACGCGCAGCCTCCGCGTCGGCCCCGCCGAGGAGCCGGCGACGCGCGTCCCGCCGGTGATCACCGCGGAGGCGCGGGAGAAGATCGAGGCCTACGTGCGCCAGGGCGAGCGAGAAGCGACGCTCGCGGCCGCCGCGGAGCCGCCCGAGGGCGGCGGGCCCGGCGGCTTCTACGTCGCCCCCCGCGTGTTCACGGACGTGCGCCCCGACGCCGTCATCGCCCAGGAGGAGATCTTCGGCCCGGTCGTCGCGGTGATGAAGGCGGCCGACCTGGACGAGGCTCTCACCATCGCCAACGGGGTCAAGTACGCCCTCACCGGAGGGCTCATCAGCCGCAGCCCGGCGGCCATCGCCCGCGTGCGCCGCGAGTTCCGCGTCGGCAACCTCTACATCAACCGCGGCATCACCGGGGCTCTGGTCGAGCGCCAGGCGTTCGGCGGCTTCAAGATGAGCGGCGTGGGCTCCAAGGCCGGCGGCCCCGACTACCTGCTGCAGTTCCTCGAACCGCGCGTGATCACCGAGAACACGCTGCGCCGCGGCTTCGCGCCGCCCGACGAGCTCCTGGACGAGGGTATCTGACCCGCAGCGTCGCCCGTGGCCGCCGCGTCACCCGCCTCGCCGGCGGCGCGTTTCCTGAGAAGCAACTGAACGCCGCGCCTCCTCCCCGCGTCCCCTGCCCAGAACGGCTCATCCGGCCGCGGGGGCGCGGCCAGGGAGGAGGAAGCCATGACTCGCAGGGTCAAGATCGTCATCGCCGTTCCGCTCGCCGTCCTCGCAGTCCTCGCGCTGCTCGCCGGGGTCGGACTGCTCGCCGGTGGCGGCGGGAGCGGCTCGGCAAGCTCGGCGGAGTCGTCGGGCTCGGGCGGGGACACCCGGGCGCAGGCCGCGCTCGAGGCGCCGGCGCCGCAGCCGGCGGACGGCGTGATGAGCTCGGACGCCGGCACGGCGACCAGGAGCGCGTCGGGCGGCGACGCGGCCGGAGGAGACTACGCCGCCGCCATCCCGCCCGCCTCGTCACCGTCGTCTCACTACCTGCTGCGTACCGGCGACCTCTCGCTGCTCGTCGCGCGTGGCCGGCTGCTGCCCACGGTGGACCGCATCAGGGCGTTGACCGCCGCGATGAACGGCTACGTGATGTCGAGCTCGATGGGCACCCAGAACGGCGTGGGCATGCCCGAGCCGATGCCGCTCGACACGAGCGTCTCCTCCGACGGCAGTGTCCCGATCCGCGACGGCGACCCTTACGCCAGCCTGGTCGTCCGCGTCCCGGAGCAGCTCTACGACTCTGCGCTCAAGCGCTTCTCGGGGCTCGGAAAGGTGCTGAGCGCCTCGACCTCCGCCGAGGACGTCACGTCGCAGTACGTCGACCTGCAGGCGCGGCTGCGGCACTATCGCGCCGTCGAGCGCCGGCTCGTCGGGTTCCTGCAGGAGACCACCACCGTGAGCCAGATGCTGGCTGTGCAGGACCGCATCGACGAGGTCCAGCTGACCATCGAGGAGCTCAGCGCCCAGCTCAAGTCCCTGCGCGAGACGACCACGTACGGCACGCTCTCCATCTCCCTGAGCGAGAAGGAGCACACCCCCGCCGCCATCCACGCCGGCGCCACCTTCGGCGGGACGTTCGGGAACTCGCTGCACCTGCTCGCCGTGGGCGCGCGCGTGACGGGCCTGGTGCTCACCGCGCTGGCGCCGTTCATCGTCGTGTTCGGCGCCGCCGGCGTGCTCGTGTGGTACGTGGTGCGCCGGGTGCGGAGGAGCCGGCGCCGGGCGGCGACGCCGGCGCAGCCGGCCTGAGCGCCCGCCGCCGGCCGGTCACGCTTCGTTCCGCGGCCGGGGCTCACAGGAGATGCACCCTCTTCTGTGAGCCCCGGCCGCACCTTGGGTACTGTCCTCCTCGCAGACTCACCACCAACGGCAGGAGGCAGCGGTGAAGGCGGTACGCATCCACGAGTACGGCGGTCCCGAGGTCCTGGTCCACGAAGACGTCCCGACGCCGCAGCCCGGCCCCAGGCAGCTCCTCGTCAAGGTGGCCGCCGCGACCGTCAACCCCATCGACGTGTCCGTGCGCGAGAACCGCTTCCCCACCCCCAAGCAGCCTCCCAAGACCCTCGGCTCCGACGGCGCCGGCGTGGTCGAGCAGGTGGGAGCGGAGGTCACCAACGCCAAGCCGGGCGACCGGGTCGCCTTCAGTGGCCTCGGCATCGGCAGCGAGGGCAGCTACGCCGAGTACGCGCTCATCGCCGACACCCAGGTCGTGCACATGCCGGACGGTCTGGGGTTCGAGGAGGCGGCGGCCATCGGCATGGCGTTCCCCGCCGCCTACTACGCCCTCGTCACGCGCGGAGCGCTCCACGAGGGCGAGACGGTGCTCGTCCAGGGCGCCTCGGGTGGCGTCGGCTCGGCGTCCGTCCAGCTGGCCCAGGCGCTCGGCGCCCGCGTCTTCGGCACGGCCAGCGGCCCCGGCGCCGCCGACCTCGTCCTCGGACTGGGCGCAGAGGCCGTGATCGACTTCCGTACCGAGGACGTGGCCGCGAGGGTGCTCGAGCTGACGGACGACAAGGGCGTGGACCTGGTGCACGAGCTCGTGCTCAGCGAGAACCTCCCGACCGACGTGAAGCTCGTCGCAAAGGGCGGCCGCATCGTCGGCACCGGCCAGGGACCGGGCCCCGACGCGGTGACGCCCATCGGCGAGGCGCTGGGCAAGGACGTCTCCGTCCTCTTCATGAACCTGAGCAACGCCGGCCGGGCGGGAGTGGCCGCCATCGCCGGCGAGATCGCCGCGATGGCGGCGGCCGGCAAGGTCAGGCCGGTGATCGGCGAACGGCTGCCGCTGGCCGAGGCGAGACGCGCGCACGAACTGCTCGCGCAGGACCACCTCGGCAAGATCGTGCTGCTGCCCTGACGCCGCCCCCGGCGGGCGGCGGCGTCAGTAGCCCTTGCCGTTGCCGCGGATCGCGTCCTCGCGCTCCTTGCGCAGCTCGAGGCGCGGCAGGAGCGTGGTCATCACGGTGAGCAGGGTCTCGAGCCGCTGCTCCTCGCTGAGCGATTCCAGGAGCTCCTGCTTGAGCGGCGCGCCGAAGTCCACCGCCGCCGCGATGCGGAACGAGAGCGGGCCCTCTCCGGACGGCTCGTGGGGCTCCTCGACGTCCATGAGCTCGAGCACCTTGGCGAACACCTCGAGCACGGCGTCGCGCAGCGTCTCCGAGCCCTCCGGCTCGGTATCCCGGTAGTACTCCACCTCGGCCGAGAGGTACTCCGCCTCCTGGTCGTCCGGGGTGAAGACCTCGACGATCCTGAACCTGCGCACGCCCTGCACCAGGACGTTCAGGCGACCGTCGTCCAGCTCCTCGATGAGCTGGGCGACGCGGGCGGAGGTGCCGCACTCGCGCACGGAGTCCTCCTCAGCCAGCACGATGCCGAACTCGCCGTCCTCCAGACGCTCGCCGATGAGTGTCTTGTAGCGCTCCTCGAAGATGTGGAGCGGGACCACCTCTCCCGGGAGCAGCACGATGCCGAGCGGGAACAGGCCGATCAGCCGGTCGTCGCCATCGCCCACGTCAGGCCTCCTGGTCGTCTTGCCGCCTTGCGGCGCGGACCGCCTCAGTCTACCCCGAGGGCCGGGGCGCCAACGTCGACCGCCGCTGCTCCCGCGTGCGCGCGGCGGGCGACGTACATGGTGTACTCGAGCGGCCGTGCGTCGATCACGTCCACGGCCGAGACCGGCGCGACCTCGTCGAACACGTCCGCGAGGTCACCCTCGAACGGCGGGTACCGCTCGGGCGACCAGAAGACGGCGGCTCCGCCGGGCCGGAGCGCGGCGCGCACGCGGCGCAGGCCGGCCGGCGTGTAGAGGCCGGCGTTCTCGTCGCGCACCAGCCACTCCGGCCCGTTGTCGGTGTCGAGCGCCACCACGTCCCAGGCCCCGGGCTCTTGGGAGATGCAGGCGGCGACGTCGTAGGCGACGATGCGGGCGCGGCCGGCGCGCTCGGCCTCCCCGGCCCGGCGCGCCGCCTCTCCCCCGTGTTCGCGAAACCAGCGGACGATCACCGGCTCGAGCTCGGCGACGGTCACGGAGGCGACGCGCTCGCAGGCGAGGGCCTCGTCGAGGGCGTCGCCGATGCCGAGGCCGCCGATCAGGACGTGCAGCGCGTCGCCCCGCACGTAGGGCCAAGCGGCAGAGACGAGCGCCCGGCTGCTGGCTGCGTTGGCGGCCGAGACGAGGAACACGCCGTTGGCGATCACCTCGAGCCCGGCCGGGCCGCGGCGCAGCACCAGCTCGCCGCTCACGCCCTCGGCGCGTTCGATCTCGACGCTGCGGCTCACGCGGCCGTCTCAGGAGTGGCCGCGCAGGTACGCGTCGATGGTGGCGCGCACGTGCCGCCGGACGTCGTCCGGCAGCGGCGGCACGTCGTTCTCCGCGATCAGCGTCTGCGCCCGGTCCCACGCGTCCTTGACCAGCGGCGTGCCGGCGTGCTGCTCGAAGGTGCCGCGGTGCCACAGGTGCGGCTGCCAGAGCTCGCCGGCCCGGTAGAGCCGTCGCGTGCTCTTGCGCGCCAGGAAGTGCCCCCCGATGCCCACGTCCACGAGGTCGTCCATCAGCGCCCGGGTCTCATCGATGGGGTCGTCGCGAAGGAACCGCTCGATGGCGTTGACGGTGTCGGCGTCGAGCACCGTCTTCGCGAGGCTTGCCGTCTGGGCGCTGTCCATGAGGCCGAAGGCGAGCAGGATGTCGGCCCCCGCGAGCGCGCTCGCCAGGCCGGTGAGCATGCCCTCCGCCCCGGCCTGCAGGTCGCACGCCTTGGCGTCGCAGCTCACGGCGCTGCCCTGGGTGAGCAGGCCGTAGTGCTTGCTCATCTCGATGCAGATCACGTTGATGAGGCCGTCCTCGGGCGCGCCGGAGAGATACATGCCGCTGCGCATCTCGGCGACGGCGGAGCCGACCGCCGAGACCAGCGCGCAGCCCGGCGCCGCCAGCTGGAACAGCACGACGGCGCTCAGGAGCTCGGCCATGTTGAGGATGCTGGTGCCGAGCACGCTCATCGGGCCGGTGGTCCCCATCTGCGGCATCGGCAGCACGAAGACGGGGCACCCGGCTCTGGCCATGAGGATGTGCGCCTCCGTCATCTCGCCGTCGTGCTGGAGCGGCGCGATGGTGCAGTTGGTCGCCGACCAGATCGGCCGCTCCCGCAGCGGCGCGCCGGCGACGGCCTCCAGGATCTCGATCATCACCGGCGCCTGGTCCGGCGTGCGCACCTCGTCCTGCAGGTGCTTGCGCGAGTGCTCGAACGTGATGCGCGCCATCTCCAGGTTGCCCGCGCGGGAGTCGACGTCGCCGGGGGTGATGGTCGCCCAGGTGAAGTCGATCTCCGGGACGGCGTCGTACAAAGTCATCATCGCCGCGAGATCGGCCTCGGTGCCCTCGTGGCGCTCGCCGCTGAGGTCGTCGAGCATGTAGGTGGCGGCTCCGTCGCTCGTGTAGAGCGTCTCGCCGGCACCCACGGTGCAGTCGTAGGCCGGGTCCCGGCCGGCGAGCAGGACGTCGCGGGGGACCTGGCGCAGGCAGCGCTCCACCAGGGCCCACGGCAGCCTGGCCTGCAGCCGCCCCTCGTCGACGGTGGCGCCCGCCTCCCTGAGCACGGCGGTCAGGGTGGGCGTGTTGTAGGCGACGCCGACCTCCTCGAGCAGGCGCACCGTCTGCTCGTGTACGAACTGCTTCTCACTCCCGGTCAGGTACTCGAACCTCGGTCGCGCCACGTCGTCTCCTCCGTCGTCTGCGGCCTCAGGAGCGAGCATTCCGCAGTGTCTTGGCCAGCGCCTCCGGGCGGCACTCGCGGCCGTACTGCCCGCACTCCGGGCAGCCGCCGAGCAGCGCGTCGTGCTCGGGGCCCGCGGGGACCGGCTCGAAGCCCTGGGCGAGAAAGAACCCCGGGGCTCTGGCCGTGACCCAGAGCCGCCGCACGCCGCGCGCGAGCGCCTCGCGCTCGAGCTCCGCGTAGAGCGCCGCGGCGATGCCGCGGCGCCGGAACTCCTCCTCGACCGCCATCCAGTTGACCGTGTCCAGGCCCCCCTGGCGCTCGAGGCAGATGGCGCCGACCAGCCGGGCCCCGGAGAAGGCGCCCCAAGCCGCGAGGATGCCCTCGTCGTCGCGGCCCTCGTCCTCCAGGCCGCACGCCACGCCCAGCCGTCGCAGCGCGGCCAGGTCGGCGAGCGGGGCGATCCTGATCGCGTCTGCGGAGCCGGCCGGGAAGCTCACCCGGCCTCCCCGCGCCAGTGCACGCGCGCGGCCGGCGCACCGACCGTGCGAGCGTAGCGCTCGATCACGGCGTCGATCTCCGCCGCCACGTCGTCGGGCAGCGGCGGCACCTCGTGCGTGCGCACGAGCTCATCCGCGCGGGCGGCGGCCTCCTCTGCGAGTGGCCGCCCCTCATAGGCCTCGAACGGCCCGCGCTGCCACAGCCCCGGCTGCCACACCTCCCCGGCGCGGTGGAACGTGCGCGTGCTCTTGCGCCCCAGGTAGTGCCCCCCGATGCCGATGCTCGCGATGTCGTCGAACAGCGCGCGCGTGGCGTCGATCGGGTCGTCCCTCACCAGGCGCCGCAGGGCGCCGACCGAGTCGCAGTCCAGCATGACCTTGGCGAGGCTCAGCGACTGGGCGCCGTCGGAGCAGCCGAACGCGAGGATGGTGTCGGCGCCGGCCAGCGCACAGCTCACGCCCGTGAGCATGCCCTCGGCGCCCGCCTGCAGGTTGGCGACCTTGGCGTCGCAGGTGATGGCGGTCGCGGTGCACGGCAGGCCGTAGAAGTGACTCATCTCCACGCCGATCACGTTCATGAGGGCGCACTCCGGAGTGCCGCACAGGTACAGGCCGCTGCGCATGTCGGCGACCCCTGCGCCCATGCCCGAGATGACGCCGCAGCCGGGCTGCGCGAGCTGGAAGAGGACGACCGCGCTGAGCAGTTCGGCCACGTTGACGATCATCGTCCCCAGCACCGTCATCGGCGCCGTCGTCCCGCTGAGCGGCATCGGCAGCACCAGTACCGGCACGCCGGCGCGGACCATGGCCAGCGTCGCCTCCGTCATCTCACGCTCGTGCTGCAGCGGCGCGACGGTGCAGTCGACGGTCGAGAAGATCGGCCGGTCCCACAGCGAGCCGCCTGCCACGGCCTCGAGGATCTCGACGAGCGGCGCCGCGTGCGCAGGGTCGCGCACCTCGTCCTGCACGTGCTTGGTGAGGTTGGCGAGCGAGATGGCCTCGATCTCGAGGCCGGCGGTGAGCGGGTCGAGGTCACGCGCGGAGATGGTGGGCCAGGCGTAGTCAAGCTCGGGGACCGCGTCGTAGAGGCGCATGGTGCGGCGCAGCCACTCGGCCGAGCCCTCCTCGCGGCGCCCGGTGAGCTCGTCGAGCATGTACGTCGCCGTGCCGTCGGCGCAGAACGTGAGCGACCCGTCCCCGACCACGACGTCGTGCCGCGGGTCGCGCCCGGCGAGTCTGACCTCACGGGGGCAGGTGGCCAGGCACCGCTCCACGAGGTCCCACGGCACCCTGGCCGTGAGCGCCTCGCGGTCGACCTGCGCGCCGGCCTCGGCCAGCAGGTCGATGGCCTCCGGCGTGTTGTAGCCGATGCCGACCTCCTCGAGCACCCGCACGGCCTGCTCGTGGACGAAGGCCTGCTCCTCCGGGGAGAGATAGCTGAGGCGCGGACGCGTCACGTCTTCTCCCGGCTCAAGCGGTTGTCTCCGCCCAGCGGGCGATGACGTCGTCGATGTGCCGCTCTGCGTCCTCCGGCAGCGGCGGCACCGCGTGCGTCGCGATGATCTCCCGCGCCCGCTCGGCAGCCTCGGCCGCGAGCGGGCGTCCTGCGAACTGTTCGAAGGCGCCTTTGCGGAAGACGCGCGGGCGCCACACCTCCGTGCGAGCGTGCGCACGCGTGCTCCGGCGCCCGAGGAAGTGCCCCCCGATGCCCACCTCGAAGATGTCGTCCAGGAGGGCTGTGGTCTCGTCGATCGGATCCTCGCGCAGGTAGCGGCGCAGCGCGCCGACCTGGTCGTCGTCCAGCACGTACTTGGCGAGGCTCGAGATCTGCACGCCGTCGAGCCCTCCGGCGCAGATGAGCGAGTCGGCGCCGGCGAGGGCGGCCGTGAGCGCCGTCATGCCGCCCTCCGACCCGGCCTGGAAGTCCGCCGCCTTGGCGTCGGCCGACATGCCGGTCGCCTGCGTCGGGAGCCCGTAGAAGCGGCTCATCTCCAGGCAGATCAGGTTGATGAGCCCGATCTCCGGGCTCGAGGCGATGTAGCCGCCGGAGCGCATGTCGGCGACGGCGGAGCCCACCCCGGAGACGAGGCTGCAGCCGGGGTGCGCAAGCTGGTACAGCACGACGCCGCTGAGCAGCTCGGCCATGTTGAGGATGCAGGTGCCGAGCAGCGTCATCGGCCCCGTCGTGCCGGCCTGGGGCATCGGGAGCACGAAGATGGGCACGCCGCGATCGACCAGCTTGAGGCCGGCCTCCGTCATCTCCTTGTCGTGCTGCAACGGCGCGACGGTGCAGTTGGTCACCGAGAAGTACGGGCGCTCGGTGAGCGGCGCGCCGCACGCGGCCTCGTAGATC
>CAVXRL010000003.1:0-42500 GCA_963764225.1 uncultured Actinomycetes bacterium | reverse complement strand
TTGCGGCCGTACTCCCCAGGCGGGGCACTTAATGCGTTAGCTACGGCACGGAAGGAGTCGACACCTCCCACACCTAGTGCCCATCGTTTACGGCGTGGACTACCAGGGTATCTAATCCTGTTTGCTCCCCACGCTTTCGCGTCTCAGCGTCAGTACCGTCCCAGAGACCCGCCTTCGCCACCGGTGTTCTTCCAGATATCTGCGCATTTCACCGCTACACCTGGAATTCCAGTCTCCTCTTCCGGACTCAAGCCATACAGTTTCCAATGCAGACTCGGGGTTGAGCCCCGAGCTTTCACATCGGACTTGGATGGCCGCCTACACGCGCTTTACGCCCAATGATTCCGGACAACGCTTGCCCCCTACGTATTACCGCGGCTGCTGGCACGTAGTTAGCCGGGGCTTCCTCTGGAGGTACCGTCACCCTCTCGGCTATTCACCTGAGTGGCTTCGTCCCTCCTGACAGAGCTTTACAACCCGAAGGCCGTCTTCGCTCACGCGGCGTTGCTGCGTCAGGCTTTCGCCCATTGCGCAAGATTCCCCACTGCTGCCTCCCGTAGGAGTCTGGGCCGTGTCTCAGTCCCAGTGTGGCTGATCGTCCTCTCAGACCAGCTACGGATCGTCGCCTTGGTGAGCCGTTACCTCACCAACAAGCTAATCCGGCGCGGGCCCATCCCAGAGCAGAAGCCGAAGCTACCATTTGGCGCGACCTACTTGGCAGATCGCGCATCACCCGGTATTAGCGTCCCTTTCGGGACGTTATCCCAGTCTCTGGGGCAGGTTGCCCACGTGTTACTCACCCGTTCGCCACTGTACTCACACCCGAAGGTGCTTTCTCGTTCGACTTGCATGTGTTAAGCACGCCGCCAGCGTTCGTCCTGAGCCAGGATCAAACTCTCCGTGAAAACTTGGTGCTAGCGCCCGAAGGCGCGAGACAAGCTTAGAGAGAGCTCGAAAGCTCAAAAGCCGGAGCACGAATGCTCCGGTTGTCTGTGACTCCCGGATCCGCCGGCCCGAAGGCCGCCGGTCAGCAATGGGAGCCACTGACGGGATAAATCATTTGAACCAGGCACACCCGAAGGCGTGCCAGGCGCACTGGCGTCCGCCGATCATCGTGCCGCCACAAGGGCGACGCCGGCTGATCGGCTTCCTCATCCTGTTCAGTTTTCAAAGACCTCGTGCCCGTGGGCACTTGGTGAATCGTGAGCGGTTTCGGCGCGCACGAACCCTGCAAAAGGTGATCGCGGGGTTTGGCTTACCTCACCACACGTCCCGGCAGGGACTTCGTAGTATACACGAAGCGGCCGAGCCGTTCAAACGATTCGCGCTCTTGGTCATCATTCAGACGCTGTCTGTAACGAGCGGACTCCCGAAGCGCTCAGGGAGTATACCCCCTCAACAAACAGTGTCAACCTGACTTGGGAAAAAACTTCGCGCGGCGCCCGCAGAAGGCTCGCGCGAGCCTCGTGCGGGCGTGGCGGAGGGGGTCTCAGAGCCCCCGCACCACGCCCTGCGCCCTGGCCGACTTGCCGGCCTTGACGTGCTTGCCGGCGAGGGCGGCGGCGGGGACGGCGAGGTCGGAGACCGGCTCGCCGTCCAGACTGACGCCCCCCTGCTGGATGCGCCGGCGCCACTCGCTGCGCGTCTGGCCGAACCAGCGCTCGAGCACCGCGGGGAGGAACACGCTCCCTCCCTCCTCGACGTCGCGCGGCTCGAGCGCCAGTTCCTGGAGGTCGGCGGCCGACTCGTGGCGGCGGAAGACACTGTCGAAGTGCTCTTCCGCCGCGGCGGCCGCCTCGTCGCCCTGCAGCCGCGCGATGATCTCGCGCGCGAGAGCGGCCTTGAGGTCGCGCGGGTTCGCGGCGCCGCTCTCGAAGTCGCTCTGCATCCGCGCCAGCTCGTCGGCGTGGTGGCTCGTGAGCAGCCGGTAGTACGTGAGCATCGCGTCGTCGGGGATGCTCATGATCTTGCCGTACATGTCGCGCGGGTCCTCGGTGACCCCGACGTAGTTGCCCACGCTCTTGCTCATGCGCTCGACACCGTCGGTGCCCGGCAGGATGTCCATGGTCATGATCGCCTGGGGCGGCTGGCCGAAGTAGGCCTGCAGGTCGCGCCCCATGAAGAGGTTGAAGACCTGGTCGGTGCCGCCCAGCTCGATGTCCGCCTCGACGGCCACCGAGTCGTAGCCCTGGGCGAAGGGATAGAGCATCTCGAGCATGCTGATGGGCTGGTGGGCGCTCCAGCGCTTCTCGAAGTCGTCCCGCTCGAGGATGCGCGCCACCGTGGTGGTCGCGGTGATCTCGAAGAGCTGCTCCATGGTCATGGGCGCGAGCCACTCGCCGTTGTAGCGGATCTCGAGCCTGGCCGGATCGTCGTCGAGGACGCGGAACGCCTGGTCCTTGTAGGTCTCCGCGTTGGCGTCGATGACGGCGCCGTCCAGTCGTGGGCGCGTCTTGCTGCGGCCGGAGGGGTCGCCGATGCGGGCCGTGTAGTCGCCGATGATGAGGACGGCCACGTGGCCGGCGTCCTGGAACTGACGGAGCTTGTTGAGGACGACCGTGTGGCCGAGGTGGATGTCGGGAGCCGTGGGGTCGACGCCGAGCTTGACGCGCAGGGGGCGTCCCTCGCATGCGGCGAGGTCGAGCTTCGCCTCGAGTGCGCCCTCGGGGAGCACGTCGACGGCGCCGATCATGAGGTCGTCGACGAGGCGGCGGTCGGCCACAGGTCAGTCCTCCAGCGGGTTCGGCGTTACCGGACGGGCCGGCCGGAGGGCGCTCGCGTGCGAGCCCGGGCCGGGCGGCGCAGCCGCCGTGGATGATAGCACAGGGTCCGCGGCGGCCTCGCGCGGGCGCGCGACAGACAATGCGCCCAAGCGCCGGGCCGCGTCAGGCGAAGCGCACCGGGAATGCGCCGGGCGACGTCACGCGAAGCGCACCGGGAATGCGCCGGGCGGCGTCAGGCGAAGTGGCCGGGCGGCGTCAGGCGACGCCGCGGAACAGGTGGCCGGTGGTGGAGCGCTCGCGTGACGCCAGCGGCGCGAGCGCCTGCAGGCCGCCCGCCGCGAACGCGGCGCGCTCGGCCTCGTCCATGGCCGCCTGCTCGACGATGAAGGTGGCCACCCCGGCCTCGCGCAGCTCGTCGAGGTTGGGCGCGAGGTTGGTGACGCGGGCGTTGAAGATCCTGGTGCCGCCCGCGTCCACCTCGGCCGGGAACTCGTAGCCCTTGGCGTCCTCGAGCAGCAGGCCCACGTGCTCGTCCGGGCCGGGCGCCTCGTACAGACCCTCGGCCCGGCCCAGCCGGTCGCGCGTGTGCAGCACCTGCTGCCGGCCGAAGGCGAGGATCTCCACGGCCGGCGGAGCGCCCGGGGCGGCCTGGGCCGCGAGCACGCGGCCGAGACCCGCCACCTCCTCGAGCGCAGCCTCCGGCGACGCCACGACGGCCACGGGCGGACGTCCGGCGAGCCCGCCGGCCACCGGGGCGGCGAGCCCGTTCAGCCCCTGCAGCGGGTACTCGGTCACGTAGGGACGGTCGAGGACCGCGACGAGCCCGAGGCTGCGGATGACCACGGCGTCCCACGGCAGCGCGAGCACCTCGGCGGCCCACGCGGCGTCGGCGTCGAACAGGACCTCGGGCAGGCGCACGCGTACGGGTGAGCCGTGGCCCCGCACCTGCGCGAGGGCGCGAGCGACCCCGACCGGCGCGTCACCCGGGAGGACGTCGAGGCAGTAGGCGCCGCCGGACGGCAGCGGGAGCGGCGTCTCGCCCGGGCGCAGGCGCAGGACGAGCGACGGGGGGCGCGCGGGGCGGTCGCCGGGCGATGCCACAGCAGCTCGGCGACGCCGGGACGGCCCGCGGTGCGGTCGCCTGGCGGCGGTCTGTGGTGCGGCGGCGGGCGGCCACGCGGCGCTCGCCGAGCGCCGCCACCGCCCGCCGCCGCAGGTCCTTGAGCTCGCCGACGGCCAGGAACACCTCGCCGGCGACCTCGAACTCGAGGTCCGTGAGTCTGTAGGGGGTGCCGCCGAGGGCGCCGAGGGCGTCGGCGGCCTTCTCGCGCGTCAGCGCGGCGGTGCGGGCGGCCTGGAGCGGCTCCGTGGTCGCCACGACCACCGTCTCTCCCGTCCGGGTCTCGGTAAGGGTGAGCTCCGCCGGCGCCCCCTCCTCCCCGGCCAGCGCATGGTCACGAGGAGCGGGCGCAGGACGGCGCGGCCGGTGACGAGGTCGCGGCCGAGCTCACCGACGTCGGCGGACGCCAGCCGGAACAGGCGGTCCTTGACGGCGACGCGCTCACGCACGCGCAGCGTGATGCTCGCGTCGCCGCCCGTCTCCAGGCGCTGCGGCTCCGACTGGCCCCACGGCGTGTACAGGTACACCACGTCGCCCTCGCTGACGGGCTGGTTGAGCTTGACCTGCACGGAGCCCGCCGCTTCGTCGACGCGCGCGACCCGGCCGACGAGCACGCCCCGGTGGCCACCCCGGCCGCCGCTGCGCACCTCGTCGTGCCGTCCCTCGAGGTGGGCCGTGGTGAACGAGCGCGAGAAGCTCTGCTCGAGCCGCGCGCTCCACTCCGGCCGAACGACGTAGCCCTCCCCGTCCGCGAGCGCGGCGTCGAGCGCCTCGCGGTACACCGACGTGGTGACGCCCACGTAGGCGGCGTCCTTCATGCGGCCTTCGACCTTGAACGAGACCACCCCCGCCGCGAGCAGCCGGGGGAGCACGGCCAAAGCGGAGAGGTCGCTCGTCGACATGATCCTCGAGGCCTCGAGGGGCGCCGATCCCCGGCGCTGCAGCGCGTAGCGCAGACGGCACGACTGGCTGCAGCGCCCGCGGTTGCCGCTGCGCCCGCCGACCATGCTGCTCAGCAGGCAGTCGCCTGAGTAGCCGTAGCAGAGGGCGCCGTGGACGAAGGCCTCGAGCTCGAGCCCCTGCGCGTCCAGCGCGGCGATCTCCTCGAGGCTGAGCTCGCGCGCCAGGATGGCGCGCGCGAACCCGAGACGGCGCAGCGCCGCCAGCTGCGCGGAGCTGTGCGTGTTCAGCTGGGTGCTCGCGTGCAGCGGAAGGTCCGGGTACTCCTCGCGGACGCGTGCGGCGAAGCCGAAGTCCGCGACGATGAGCGCGTCGAGGCCGGCGCGGTACGGCGCCTCCAGCGCCGCGAGCGCCGGCTCCACCTCGTCGTCCTTGAGCAGCGTGTTGAGCGCCAGGTACGCGCGCGCGTCGTAGAGATGCGCCGTCTCGACGGCCTCCGGCACGTCCGCGCCGGCGAAGTTGCCGGCGAACGCGCGCGCGCTCCAGCGCTCCAGGCCGAAGTAGACGGCGTCGGCGCCGGCGGAGAGGGCCGCGCGCAGAGCGCGCGGCTCCCCCGCCGGCGCGAGAAGCTCAGGGCCCGTAGCGGCGGCGGGCCATTCCCGTCCGGACATCCGCCGGCCCGTCCCTGGGGATCCGCTCGCGGCCATTACCTCCGCGGCAGCGCGCCCGGCTCTTCGCCGGTGACCGTGCCATCCTCATCGCGGTGCACGCGGATGAGGCCGCTGGTCGCGATGGTCTTCACGCCGCGCCGCTCGAGCTCGTCGAGGAACAGGTTGATGCCGAGCGAGTCACTGCTCATGTGGCCGGCGATGACCACGTGGATGCTGTGCTTGTCGGCCTCGTCGCGGAGCTCCTGGCCCATGTGCATGCCGACGATGGTGCCCACGCCGGCGTCGGCGAGCTTCTCGACGACCTTCTTGGGCCCCTCGGTGCCGCCGGTCATGTCGACCCAGATCTTGCCGGCGCGCGACGAGCCGCCGCTCTTGCCCATGTAGGGTCCCGCGCCCTTCTGCGCGGCGATGCGGTACTCGGGGATCTCGAGCAGCGCCTTCTGCACATCCTCGAGCGTGCCCGGCTGCTTCTCGGCGAACCATTTGTTGAGGAAGTCGACCACGAGGTTGTCCGTGGGCGTGTGCGCCGAGAAGAACGGCACGTCGAGCAGGCGGGCGACGTCGATCGCCTGGTCGTAGTTCACCGGCATGAGCCGGCGACGGACCTCGTCCATGCGCTCGAAGATGAGCTTCTCACCCGCCTGGATCGGCACGCCCAGGTTCGCCCAGATGTCCGCCTGCACCTCCATCACGTTGTCCAGGCGCGTGAGTCCCCAGCCCTCGGGGTGGTGCGTGTAGATGGCGTCGATCGGCGTGCCCTTCTCGCGCAGGCGGTCGGCGAGCAGGACCTCGGCGGCGTTCATGTCGATGCCGCCGAGGAGCGTGGTGACCTCGGTGTCGGGGTCGCCGACGTAGATGCGGGTGTCGTTGAAGGGGTTGGTGAGCTCCTCCGGATCGGCGAGCTCCTTGAGGTGGTCGGGCAGGGATTCGGAGCGCTTCTTGGTGCGCGCCAGGAACTCGTCGACGCCTGCCTTGCCGCGGGGGTCGGCCTCGATGCCCATGCGTACGGCGGTCTCGTAGATCTCGCGGAGCTTCACGGTGGTCCCTTTCTTCGTGGACTTCTGCGGGCGCCCGGAGCAGTCATGCGGGCGCCGCGAAACGGTTCGCTGGAACGCCCCTATCTTACCCAGCGGGCAGGATGGGCGTGCGCGAGAGGGGTCGCGAGAGGTGGCGGCTGCCGGCGTCGACGAAGCGCCAGGGCTTCTGGTCGCCGCCGCGGACGCCGATGCGCGCCGTGGTGACGACGTCGGGCGGCGGCGCGCCGTCGGGCCGCGGCAGGATGGCCAGCGGCGGCAGCCACACGGGCAGGCCGTTCTGGGCGCGGCCGATACCGAGCGCCTGGGCGAGCCGCGCCGGGCCGGAGGCCAGCAGGCGCGGCTCGAGCACGCCGCGGCGCTCGACCATGCCCTCGACGCCGAACTCGGGCTCGAGGGCGCGGAGCAGCACGCCGGCCGCCACGCCCTCCTCCTCGCAGACGACGTTGGCACAAAAGTGCATGCCGTAGGTGAAGTACACGTAGAGGTGGCCGGGCGGCCCGAAGAGCACGGCGGTGCGGTCGGTCTTGCCGCGGTAGCCGTGGCAGCAGGGGTCGTCCTGGCGGTACGCCTCGGTCTCGACGATGCGCCCGCCGACGCCGCCGAACAGGAACGTGCCGCCGATGAGGTCGCGCGCGACCTCGAGCGCAGAGCGGGCGAAGAAGCGTTGCGGCAGGCTGATCGAGTTCACGACGCCGTCAATCCTACCCTGAGCGGCGGAGACACCACTGCGGGAGACCCTTCCCGGTACCGCCCGCCTCGTGCACCTCGCGTCAGGCCACAGGCAACTGCTTGATCCTGAAGATGAGGCTGCACTCGTCGCCGGCGACGTAGCTGTGGCCCCGGGCGCCCACCACGAGCCCGCTGAAGAACGGCGCGGGCAACGAGCCAGGCCCTGGAGAGGCCCGTCACCCCCCTCACGGGTGGCGGGCCTCTGTGCGTGACGAGCTGCCGTCGTCACTCGGTAGCGGTCCCAGTCCGACGCCGCAGACGACCGCGTCACCTCACGAGCCGATCCAGGCCTTCATGATCCACGGCGCGCCCTGCGCCGCATGCACGGCCAAGTAGAAGACCTGCCCGGCGTACTCCTCTGACCCGGACCACTCACCGGGCGACGCGAACACGATGTGCTGATAGGGCTTGCCGACGAAGAACCCTGAGCCGATCTGTCCGGTGCAGTCACCGTACCAGTGGCCCGTACTCGCGGCAGGAGTCAGGGTCCACCGGCCCCCGAAGGCGAGGTTCCCACCCTCGGTGAGCGAGAACTCCGTGATCCAGACTTCCATCACGCCGTTCGCACGGGCGTCGTTGCTGACCACATCGTAGACGAGGTGCTCCCCCTCGCCGAACGGCTCCGCAAAGGTGATGTACGCCCTGCAGTTGATGTCATGCAAACCGCCCCACTGTGACCCCGGCGTGTAGCCCTCGAACGGGTCGCCCGCCAGGGCGGGCGCCGCCGCGGTCAGCAGGCACAGGGAGAGCAGCACCGCCAGCATCAGGGCGAGGCCGAGATTCTTCACTGTGTCCCCTCCTTCTGTGGCCCCGGGACCTTGCGGCCCGAGACTCCTTACGGCACCACGACCCGCACCCTCATCGTCGAGGGCAGCGCCGGGAACGAGTCGTTGTGGACGGTGCCCTTCCAGAGCGTTCCGATGAGGTCGCCCGAGACGCCCTTGCCGACGAACCGGTAGTTCATCTCTCCCGTGACCCACGACATCTTGCCGACGAACCGGCCTTTGGTGTTCCCGTCGGCTCCTTCAGTGCGGTAGGTACCGATGAACGTCGAGTCCGTCCACACGCCCCCTGCGGTGTGGACCACCCACGAGCTGTGGGTGTAGACGTCTGCGTTGCCCCAGGGGTTGGTGGCGGCGTAGTCGACGAGGTGGTTGGCCATGGTCACCTTGACGACCCTGCCGCGCTGGACCGGGTCAGACATGTTGAACTCGAGGAGCTGTTCCTGGGCCGTGTAGTTGATGAACGTCGCGCCTGCCATCGCCGCCGGCGCGGCGGCAGCAACCATGGTGAGCAGCGTGAGGCACAGTACCGCTGCCACGACGATCTTGCGTTTCATCGAGATCCCTCCTTCCTCTCCTTGTCCTACTGGTGGCATGCGGCGATTCGTCCCATGGCTCCCTCCTCCATCCGCTCGGCCGTGGTCATTCGGCCGTCGATCCGTACGTCGGCAGCCGTGGATCGGCGGTCGCCCCCCACGGCTGGACCGAGTCGGCGATCGCGAGCAGTTCGCCGGCCGAGGCGTCGCCGGCGACGGTCAGAAGCATGCCGTCCTTGACCGCCCACAGGTGCGGGATCGTCAGCGGCGCCACCGCAACCCGGCACAGGGCACCCGCCAGCGCGCCGTCGGTCAGCCTGACCGCGCTCCGCGCGTCGGTCCATCCCGGCCAACTGGAGCCGATGAACGGGTCCGGCCCGGGCGCGGACTGCCCGGGCGCGGGGCGCGACTCGAGCCTGCGGGTCGTGACCGTGATCGCCTCGAAACCGAACCCGTAGCGCAGCATGACGACACCGGCAGCGGCCGGCGCGCGGCCGGCGAGGGTGTTCGAATCCCGAAGCGATCCCTGCTCGTTCCTGACCGCCACGCACTGGAGATTGAAACCGTCCGGCAGCCACGTGGGTACGAGAGCCGCTCGCCCGGTGGCCGCAGATGCCTCGTCGATCGACGTCCGGCGGAACTCCAGGTCCTCTTCGATCGCGGGTTCGTCCGCGAAGGAGACACGGACGTCCTCGGGCGAGACCGTCTCCGGATCGAAGGGGAGCGCCATGCTGGTGGTGCTGGTCCCAAGGTCGACCGACAGAGCGAGTCGGCCGTCGTCGCCGCTGGTGACCCACGCCGCTCTCGGCGGGCCCGGTGCGAAGACTCCATCGGCGACCAGGCCGTGACCTTCACGTTCTGAAGCCGCACCTCGGCCGTGAGTTCGCCGTCCACCCAGGACTGGATCCGAACGGGCAGGCCGCTTCGTTGGTCGACACTCACCGAGAGCCGCCGCTTCGCCGCATCCGAACCGTCGGCGGCGACCGTCGCCTCTGCGCTGCGCTCCCGGGGCGGACGCAGCATCACCGGGCAGGTCACGATCCACACCGGACGGCCGTCGAACACGCCCGTCGCGGCGGTGCCGTCCGTGCCGCCCCGGGCGATCCGAGCCACGGCGCCGAAGAGCTGCCAGCCAACACCGTTCGTCACGGGCAGCGAGAAGGCCGCGAGGCTCCTGCCGCCATCCGGCTCGCCCGGGGGTACGCCGACGGCACCCTCTTCCGTCTCGATGCGCACCGACGGCCCGGGACCGAACGAGGCGGACCAGACGCGTGACACGCCGGTCGCGGCATCGTAAGTGACCTCCCAGGTCATGTGACCGAGATTGGCGGTCGCCCGCCTGCTGCCGTCGGCGGCGAGGAGCACATGGACCGTGGAGACGAATCGCGGCTCGTCGCCGGGGTCGCCGCGCCACACCGCGAAGTCCCCGGAGACGAATCGCGCGGAGCGCAGCGCCCTCTGCGCGATGCTGACGACTCCCGCGACCGGCTCGGCTCGGGCCGGCTCCGCGCCGAGGAAGACCGGCTGGACACTGGAGCCATCGAACAGGCCCTCGAGCAAGCGCATGCCTGAGGGCGCGCCGAGCGTCGTGACGGCGAGCACGAGCAGGGTGACCCCGGCGGCCACCGCGAGACGCAGCCGCCGCCTTGCGAGCGCCTCGCGCCAGCGGCGCCAGACGGTGCGGCGGGCGCGCCTCCCCATCTCGCGGTCGGCCTCGTCGAACCCCGCTGCGAGGGCCGCCGCGAAGCCCGGCAGGTGGTCGGGTGCGTCACCGTGCGCACGCAGTGTGTCGGCCAGATCCTGACACGTGTCGCTCATCGCCCCTCCGTGGCCGAGCGTCCGCCACTGAACGTGCGCCGCAGGGCGACGCGCGCGGCGGCGACGCGCGAGGCGACGGTCCCGATGGGCACGTCCAGGATCCTGGCGGCCTGGGCGTAGCTGAAGCCGTCACGGTGGATGATCAGGACGGCCGCGCACTGCTCGGCGGGCAGCCCGCGGAGCGCGCGATGCAGCTCGTCGCGCGTCGCGACGTCCTCGGCGAGGTCGGGAGCGGACGCCGCAAGCGTGTCCAGCAGTGCCGCGTCGGTCGGCTCCGAGGGTTCGCGCCGGCGCAGACGCTGAAGGCAGGCGTTGTAGGCGATGCGGTAGAACCATGCGCCCACATCGGCCTCGTCCCTGATCTGGGGCAGGCCACGATAGGCGCTCAGATAGGTCTCTTGCAGGACGTCGTCCATGGCCTCACGCGACCCGAGCAGGTGATAGGCGAGGGCGCGGAGCCGGTCGTCGAAGAGCTCGACGAGATCGCCGAAGGCGCGCTGGTCACCGCGCTGTGCGGCCCTGAGCACGCCGCCGGGAGCATCTCCGGCCATCGCACGCCCGGCCGAGAGGTCGATGACCTCCGCCCCTTCACCTTCGCTCGCCCGCATGACACCTCGGTTCGATCCGTGGCCGGTGTCGCACGGCGACGCCCGCTGGGCGCGCACTGGTTCCTCATTGAGTCAGATGCTCGGGACCGGCGGATTTATCGCCGTTTGGAGCGTCGCGGCGCGGTCGAGCTCCGCGCTGTTCAGCAGCAGGGGCGGGCCGCGAGGGCGGCGCGGGCGAGCTCGAGCTGCTCGCGCACCCGCCCGGGGGCGGAGCCGCCGCGGGAGCGCTTGCGTGCCAGCTGCGCCGCTGGCTCGTGCAGGATGTAGTAGCTCTCGTCGAACAGCGGGGAGAGCGCCTGGAGGTCGGCGAGCGGGACCTGGGCGAGGTCCTCGCCCTTCTCCAGGCAGCGGCGCACCAGGCCGCCGGTGAGGTGGTGCGCCTCGCGGAACGGAAGTCCCTTCTCCACGAGGTAGTCGGCGACGTCGGTGGCGGCCAGGAACGGGTCGCAGGCCGCGGCCATGCGTGCCTCGTCGAAGGTGATCTCCCCGATCAGGCCGTGCACCACCGGCAGCAGCTGGTCGAGGCAGTCGACGGCGTCGAACAGGTAGCGCTTGTCCTCGCGCAGGTCGGTGTTGTACGCGAGTGGCAGGCCGTGCAGCACGCCGAGGAGGCCGCCGAGGTCGGCGGTGAGCCGCGGAGCGGCGGCTCGCATGAGCTCGGCGGCGTCCGGGTTCTTCTTCTGCGGCATGATGCTGGAGCCGCCGGCGTAGGCGTCGGGCAGACGCACGAAGCCGAACTCGCCGCTGGCCCACAGGACGAGCTCGCCGCCGAGCCGCGAGATATGCCCGCCGAGCTGTGCCGCGGCGGCGAGGTAGTCCACGACGAAGTCGCGGTCGGCGACCGCGTCGAGCGAGTTCTCGGCCACGCGCTCGAAGCCGAGGTCGGCGGCCTCGGCCTCGCGGTCCAGGGCGAAGTCGAGGCCGACGGCCGCGCCCGCTCCGAGCGGGAGCTCGAGGCAGGCGCGGCGGGCGGCCTCGAGCCGCGTGCGGTCGCGGTCGAGCATCCAGAAGTACGCGAGCAGGTGCTGCGCGAGAGAAGTGACCTGCGCGCGCTGCAGGTGCGTGTACGCGGGCAGCACCGTCTCCAGGTGGTCCGCCGCCCGCGCCAGCAGGAGCTCCTGCAGGGAGGCGAGCGCCGCGTCTTGGCGCTCGACGACGCGGCGCAGGTGCAGCCGCACGTCCGTGACCACCTGGTCGTTGCGGCTGCGGCCGGTGTGCAGGCGGGCGCCGGCGTCGCCGATGAGCTCGGTCAGCCGGCGCTCGACGGCCATGTGCACGTCCTCGTCGGCGTCGACCGGCACGAACGTGCCGGCCTCGATCTCGCGGCCGACGGCGGCGAGGCCGTTCTCGATGGCCTCGAACTCGTCCGCGCCGAGGATGCCGGCGCCGAGCAGGGCCCGCGCGTGCGCGACCGAGCCCTCGATGTCCTCGCGCCACAGGCGCCAGTCGAGCGAGAGCGAGCTGTTGAGCGTGACGAACGCCGGTGCGCGCTCGCCGGCGAAGCGGCCCGAGCGGGCGACGGTCATGTGCAGGCCTCCGGGGTGGTCGGGACGTTGGTCATGGGCGGCATCATACGCGAGCCGGACGGGGACGGAGCGGGCGGCCGCGCGATCGGCGGCCTCCCCGGCGGGCGGCGGTGAGCCGCGAGCGCCGGCGGGCGGCGGCCTGTGCGGCGGCCGCCCGCTCCTCCCCGACGGCCGGCCGTCAGACGGTCGCGGCCTCGTCCTCCATCTCGAGTTCCTTCATCAGGTGGTGCGCCTTGCCGACCTTGGCCCAGACCTCGATCGGCAGACCCCAGAGCTCGATGAAGCCCTCCGCGGCGGTGTGCGAGAACTCGTCCTCGTCGGTGTACGTGGCCAGGTTGTAGCTGTACAGGGAGAGGTCGCTCTTGCGGCCCTCGACCACGCAGCCGCCCTTGTGGAACTTGAGCCGCACGTCGCCGGTGACCCGCTCCTGGCTCTGCATGAGGAACGCCTTGCAGGCGTCGGTGAGCGGGTCGAACCACTGGCCCTCGTAGATCATGTCGGCCAGCTTGCTCTCGATGGTCTTCTTGAAGTGCAGCAGGTCGCGCGTGAGCACGAGGTCCTCCAGCGCCTGGTGCGCCTTGATGAGGGCCAGCGAGCCGGCCACCTCGTAGACCTCGCGGCTCTTGATGCCCACGAGCCGGTTCTCGATCATGTCGACGCGTCCGTAGCCGTGCGTGTTGCCGATGGCGTCGATCGCCTCGATGAGCTCGACCATGCCCATGGCCTGGCCGTCGAGCGCCACCGGCTTGCCCTTCTCGAAGCTCACGATGACGGTCTGCGCCTCGTCGGGCGCCTCGTCCACGGACTTGACGAACTGGAACGCGTCCTCCGGCGGCGCGACCCACGGGTCCTCGAGCACGCCGCACTCGTTGCTGCGGCCCCACATGTTCTCGTCGATCGAGTACGGGCTCTTCTTGGTCAGGTTGACCGGGATGTCGTGCTCGGCCACGTAGTCGAGCAGCACCTCGCGGCTCGGCCAGTCGGCCGCCCGCGCCGGGGCGATGATCTTGAGGCTCGGGTCGAGCGCGCGCACGCCGATGTCGATGCGCACCTGGTCGTTGCCCTTGCCGGTGCAGCCGTGGGCGACGGCGACGGCGCCGTACTTGTGTGCCGTCTCGACCAGCTTCTTGGCGATGAGCGGCCGGCCGATGGCCGTGCTCAGCGGGTACTTGTCCTCGTAGAGGGCGTTGGCCATGAGCGCCGGCAGGCAGTGGTGCTCGGCGAACTCCTCCTTGGCGTCGATCGCCTCGGCGGCGATGGCGCCGGCGGCCTCGGCCCGCGCCATGATGCCGGGTACGTCCTTGACGCGGCCGATGTCGACCAGACAGCAGACGACGTCGTAGCCGTACTTCTCCTTGAGCCACGGCACGAGCGCGGAGGTGTCCAGGCCGCCCGAGTAGGCGAGGACGATGGTGCCGTTGGGGGCGGTGCTCTCTGCTGTCACTTGAAGCTCTCCTTGGGATGAGGGGGACCAGGGCCGGCGCGGGCGAAGCCGCTCGCCGGCCCTCAGGCGAAGATGGGGTGCGCGCCGGGTTGTGCCTGCGCGCTAGGCCTCTCGGAGACGGTCGACGTAGCGCTTCATGTCCTGCGCCTTGTCGGTCGACTCCAGGATGACCACGAAGGTGTCGTCGCCGGCGATGGTGCCGACGATGTCGCTGTGGTTGAGGTTGTCGATCTGGCGCGCGACCGTGCCGGCCGTGCCGATCTCGCAACGCACCACCAGCAGCTGAAGCGAGACGGCGGTGGACCGCGCGAAGTCGCGCAGCACGTGCCGCGCGGCCTGCTCCGGGTCTTTGGGCCGCTCGCGCGCGCTCATCACGTACTTGGCCCGGCCGAGGTGCGTGCGCACCTTCTGCAGGTCGAGCTCGCGGATGTCGCGCGACACGGTGGCCTGGGTGACCTCACAGCCCAGCGCGCTGAGCGCCCCGACCAGCTCGCGCTGCGTCGCGATCTCCCGCTGCGCCACCACGGTCTGGATGAGACGCTGCCGCTCGCTCTTGCTCATGGGCGCGCGCTGGGTCATGCCCTCCGACTCTCCTCTGACCAGGATCACCTTGCGTTGTGGCGTCATCGTCCCCGTTCCCCCCGATGTCTGCATAGAATACATCGAATGAGGCTGCCTCTATGCAACCGGCGGCGAGAGCGGCTGGGCGCGCGGTCACGGCACGACCTTGGTGCCGCAGCCCGCGTCGGTCATGATCTCGAGCAGCACCGCGTGCTCGACGCGGCCGTCGATGATGTGGGCGCTCGCCACGCCGCCCTCGAGCGCCTTGCGCACGGCCGCCACCTTGGGCACCATGCCGCCGCCGATGCGTCCGGCGGCCTGCAGCGCGCCCAGATAGGCGAGGTCGCACTCGGACACCGGCGTGACGTCGCCGCCCTGGTCCTCGTAGATGCCGTCGACGTCCGTGAGAAAGACGATCTTCTCGGCGTGCATGGCCGCGGCGACCTCGCCGGCCACGGTGTCGGCGTTGACGTTGTAGGCCTCACCGGTACCGTCCGCGCCCACCGTCGCGACCACGGGGATGTTGGCCACGGCGAGCAGGTCGAGGACCTCGGTGTTGACCTCCTCGACCTCGCCGACGAAGCCCAGGTCCACGTCGTTGCCGGCGGCGTCGGTGTGCTTCTTGGGGGAGACGCGCAGGAGCCGGCCGTCCTCGCCGGAGATGCCGACGGCCGACCCGCCGTGCCGGCTGATGAGGCCGACGATCTCCTTGTTCACCTTGCCGACGAGGACCATCTTGGCGACCTCCATGGTCGCCTCGTCGGTCACCCGGTGCCCGTCGACGAACTCCGGCTGCATGCCGAGCCTCTTCATGTGGCTGCTGATCGCCGGGCCGCCGCCGTGCACCACGATCGGCTTCATGCCGACGAGGCGCAGCAGGACGACGTCCTCCGCGAACTGCTCCTGCAGCCGGGGCGAGGTCATCGCCGCGCCGCCGTACTTGAGGACGACGGTGGCGCCCCAGAAGCGGCGGATGTACGGCATCGCCTCGAGGAGGGTCTTGACGGTCTTCTGGTGCCGTACGGTCATGTCGAGTACTCCGCGTTCAGGGTGACGTAGTCGTGGGTGAGGTCGCTGAAGTAGACGGTGGCCTCCGCGCCGGGGCCGTTGAGGGCCACGGACAGCTCGATCTCGGGCTGGTGCATGACCTCGGTGAGCCGCGCCTGCCGGGCCTCGTCCAGCGCGGCCGGGTGGCCCTTGTCGACGATCACCACGTCTTCGTAGGAGATCGCGGCCGGCAGGTGCGTGTGACCGTGCCGGCCGAGCGCCTGGCCGATGGCCTGCATGATGCGGCCCCAGTTGGCGTCCCGCCCGTAGAACGCCGTCTTGACCAGCGGCGAGTTGGCGACGGCGCGGGCGACGGCCTCGGCCCGCGCCGCGTCCTGGGCGCCGGTCACGGTGAGCTTCATCGTGCGCGTGGAGCCCTCGCCGTCGGCGACGATGGAGAGGGCGAGGGCCAGGAGCGCGGCGTCCAGCGCCTGGCCGATCCGCGCCAGCCCCTCCTCCCCGGGCTTGACCTCCGAGGCGCCGTTGCAGAGGCCGATCACCGTGTCGTTGGTCGACTCCTGGCCGTCCACCGTGATCAGGTTGAAGGACCGGGCGACGGCGCCGTGCAGCAGCTGCGCCCAGTCCTCCTCGCCGACGGCGGCGTCGCAGGTGACGAAGCAGAGCATGGTCGCCATGTTGGGGCTGATCATGCCGCAGCCCTTGGCGGCGAAGCCGAGCTTGACCGCGCCCTCGGGAAGCGTGACCTGGAGCGCGCCGTACTTGGCGTGCTTGTCGGTGGTGCGGATGGCGGCGGCGAAGTGCTCGGACGCCTTGGCGTCGCCGCCGGCGGGCAGCGCGGCAGCGGCGGCGGCGATCCCCGGCTCGATCTTGTCCATGGGCAGCGGCAGTCCGATGATCCCGGTCGAGCAGACGCCGACCTGCTCCACCGGCAGCCGCAGGTGATTGGCCGTGAGCAGCCGCATGCGCGCGGCGTCGGCGAGCCCCTGCTTGCCGGTCACGGCGTTGGCGTTGCCGGCGTTGACGACCACGGCGCGCAGGTGGGCGCAGTCGCTGGTCTCGCGCGTGAGCCGGACCGGCGCGGCGGCGGCGGCGTTGCTCGTGAACGTCGCCGCCGAGACCGCCGGCCGCTCGCTGAGCAGCAGGGCGAGGTCGAGCTTGCCCTTCTTCTTCACGCCGCTGGCGACGCCGGCGGCCCGGAACCCCTGCGGGGCGGTCAGGCCGCCGCCCGTCTTCCTGGCGTAGGGCGGCAGCGGAGCGAAGCGGCTCTCGGGAAGCATCTCAGACCAGCCCTTCGTGCTCGGGCAGGCCGAGCATGACGTTCATGTTCTGCACGGCCTGCCCGGAGGCGCCCTTCATCAGGTTGTCGATCACGCTGATGACGACGATCCGGCCGCCGCGCGCATCCACGTGCGGGTAGATCCGGCAGTAGTTGGTGCCGGTCACGTCCTTGAGCTGCGGCGGCGCGTCGCAGACCTCGACGAAGGTCTCGCCGGCGTAGAACTCGTCGTAGAGCGCTGTGAGCTCGACCTGTGACGGCAGTGGGAGCGTGCCGGTCTTGACGTAGATGGTCTCGCTGATGCCCCGCTGCAGCGGGACCAGATGCGGCACGAAGGTGAGCGACGGCGCCGCGCCGGCGACGGGCTGCCGCCGCCCGGCCAGCTCGGCGCCGAGCCGTAGCCCGTCTTTGGCAACACCCTGCGCCAGCCCCGCGGCGATCTCGGGGTAGTGCCGGTGCGACTGCACGCCGTAGGCGACGAGGTCCGAGTCGACGCTGCAGAAGTGGGTCGTCGACCTGGGCGCCTTGCCGGCGCCGCTGACGCCACTCTTGGCGTCGATGATCACGTCGACGAGGCCGAGCTGCTTGAGCGGGGTGAGCGCGAGCAGCGCGGCGGTCGGGTAGCAGCCGGGGTTGGCGACCAGGTCCGCCCCGGCCACCTCGTCGCGGTGCAGCTCGGTGAGGCCGTAGACGCCGGGGAGCAGCTCGGGGTACGGGTGCTCCCCGTACCACTCGGCGTAGGCGGCGGCGTCCAGCCGGAAGTCGGCGCTGAGGTCGATGACCTTGACGCCGTCGTCCAGCAACTGCCTGGCGATCGGCGCGGCGTCGCCGTGCGGCGTGCAGAGGAAGGCGACGTCCACGCCGTCGAGCTCCGCCAGGCTGCAGAAGGCGAGGTCGCCGCGCAGCCGCGGCAGGTGCTGCTGCACCGGCTGTCCGGCGAGCGTCTCGGAGCTGATCGCCGCGAGCTTGACCGACGGGTGCTTGAGCAGCAGCTCCGCCAGGAGCGCGCCGGTGTAGCCGCTGCCGCCGACGATGCCGGCGCTGGCGACGCAGGGGTCGCCCGCCGTGGACGGGGCCGGTCCGTCGGTGGCAAGTGGGTCGCTGCCGGTCGTGGTGGTCGTGGTGGTCGGGACTTGCATGCAGGTCGCAGAAGACATCAGGCACTCCGGTGCACGTCGGTGGACGCGGGACAGGACGGGCGTTCGCCGGCGGGTGGCGCGGATGTCTGCGAGTGCTGCTAGCTGACTGCTAGAGCAGGCGGAGACGCCCACCGGCCGGCGCGCGTCGTGCACGTCGGGCTCGAAGGGCTGCGCAGCGCGTGAGACCCGCGGTGCGGGTCTGCGGAGAGGACAGGGATGTCGGGGCGCTGCTCATTGGCGAGAGACTGTACAGGATGTGCTACGACAGCGCAAGCCACAAGCACATCGTCACTGCAAAGTATGCAAGTATAACGCGTTGTGCGGACTCCCCGTGCGCCGGAGTACCGGGCGGGCGGCCGGAAGAGCCGCCCGCCCGACCGTTCACGGTATATCGACTCCGGGGAGCGACGTGTCGGTGAGCGTCGCAAGGAAGGCGACGAGGTCGTCGACCTCGGCGTCCGTCAGCCCCAGATCGCCGACCTTGCTCGTGACGTTCTCGGCGGTCTCCGGGATCCAAAGCCCGCTGACATCGCGGGCGTTCAGGAAGCTCACCATCGCCTGCAGGGTGGTGAACGACCCATTGTGCGTGTAGGGCGCCGTCAACGCGATGTTGCGCAGCGTCGGGATCTTCATCTTCCCCATGTTCTCGTCGGCGTATGGAAGCGCCGCGGCCGCAAGGTAGCCGCCGAGCCCGGGATCACGCCAATCGGGCTGCGAGATCAGTGCGAGCAGGTCTGCATTGGCGGGCACCCCGAGGTTGGCGTACTTGTGGGTCGTGAAGGCGCTGGGCTTCGACGCCCTGGAGCCCCGCGTGTGACAATCCGAGCAGCCGGCCTTGCCGGAGAACAGCTTCAATCCGGCCTTTTCGTCGGCGGTCAAGGTCGCCACTCCCGCCACGTACTGATCGTAGACAGAGGTGTAGCTGCAGACCTCCCGCGAGCGCTCGTAGGCGGAGATCGCGTCGGCGACGGAGTCATACGCCGCGTCGGTATCGACGAACGCGTCCGGGCCATAGACCCGCGTGAACAGATCGGCGTAGACCGAGGCGGCGACGTCGTCGACCACGGCCGCCTTGTCGGGATTGTGCATCTCGACGGGATTGAGGAAGGGGCCCTTGGCCTGGTCGGCCAGTGTCGCGGCTCGCCCATCCCAGAACTGGCCGCCGATGTACTGGTCACACGTGTCGCAGTAGAAGAAGGTCGGGCTCGTGGCCGCGTAGCCCGACGTGGGCGCATTGCGTCCGCCGTACGTGCCGGGAATGATGCCTGCGGATACGGGCAGCGACTGTTCGGCGTCCGCCCAGCCCGCGGTCGGCCAGTGGCATCCGGCGCAGGCCAATCCGTCGGGCTCCGAGAGAGCGGTGTCGAAGTAGATGTTCTTGCCGAGTGTCTGCTTGTTGGTGAGCGCCGTTGCAGTGGCCGCCAGCAGCAGGGCCGCGACCAGGACCAGGACCATGATCAGGATGGGCGCTCGGATTCTTCGGTGGTGCATCGGTAGCCTCCTCGGCGATCGGACCAAACGAGTGGCGATGCCGCTGCCGGCGCACTGGGGTCGGCGCGCGGCGTGTTTCGTACACCGCACCACCTCCGCCGAGTATCGGCGCCGGGGGCAAGCACGGCGGCGCCGAAGAATGTTTCCCCCTGTCCCCCTTTAACGCGCGCATCCCCGCGTCCGTTACACCCGCCGCGGCGCAGGTGCGATGACGGCGGCTGGCGAGCTCGTCGGGAGCGCGAAGAGGGCGAGGGCATGCACCACGGATCCACACTCCGGCACCCTCAGCATGGCGCCGCGAACGCAGCGGCGCCGGCACCTACGCGAGCGAGATGTACCCGACGTCGACGGCGCTGCTGCCGCCATCGGCGACCAGCGTCGCGCCCGTGACGAAGGACGCGTCATCGGAGGCCAGGAAGCGGATGCAGCGGGCGACCTCCATGGGCTCCGCCATGCGGCCGAGGGGGAGATACCGGGTCGCGTGCGCCACGGCCTCTTCCGGCGTCATGCCCTTGGCCTGCGCGTACATGACCATCTCGTCCTGGCTCATGGGAGTCCACACCCACCCGGGGCTCAGCGTATTGACGCGGATGCCCAGCGGCCCGTAGTCCACCGCCATCGAGCGGGTGAGCCCAAGGATGGCGCTCTTGCTCGTGATGTAGGCGGCCATCGCGCTTGCGGCGACATGAGCGCCGAGGGAGCTCACGTTGACGATGCTGCCTCCCCCACCCTCCAGCATGGCGGGCACGGACGCGCGCGCGGCCTGCATGGCCGACTCGAGGTTGGCTTCCATGACGCGGCGCCACTCGTCCAGGTCCATGGCGGTGACGCTGCCCTCGCCCTCGACCCCGGCGCACGAGACGAGGATGTCGAGGCGGCCGAACTCGGCGACCGTGGCGGCGACGGCGCGCTCGCAGTCCTCCGGTCGCGAGGCGTCGCCGGGGGCGGCGAGGCCGCCGGTCTCCGCCGCCACACGCTGCAGCGGCTCGGGGCGGCGACCCATGACGACGACGTGTGCCCCGTCGGCGGCGAACAGGCGGGCGCAGGACTCTCCGATGCCGGAGCCACCCCCGGTGATCAGGGCGGTCTTGCCTTCGACGACTGACGTCATGCCTCGGCCTCCTTCTCGTCAGCGCAGCGTGGCCTGGAACTCGCGCTCCAGCGCCTTGAGGATCTTGGCGCGCACGCCGGCGATGTCCTTGTCGTTGAGCGTGCGGTCGGGCGCGCGCATGACCACGCGCAGCGCCAGCGAGCGCTTGTCCGCCGGCACCTGGTCGCCCTCGTACACGTCGAACACGCGCACGCTGCGCACCAGCTTGCCACCGGCGCGGCGGGCCTGCTCGACGACCGCCGCGGCGGGCACGTCGCGGCTCACCACGACGGCGAGGTCCTGCGAGGCCGGCGGGTACTGGCCGAGGTCGGCGAAGACGGGAGTGCGCAGCGCGGCCCCCACGAAGCGGTCGTTGAGCGCCGCGACGTACAGGGCGACGTCGTCCAGCCCGTAGGCCGCGGCCACGTCCGGGCGGAGTTGGCCGAGCACGCCGGTCCCACCGGCACCCTTGACGCTCACGCTCGCCGACTTGCCGGGGTGCAGGTACGGGAAGCGCTCCGCCTGGTCGCCCAGCGGCGCGTACTCACCGGTGAGCCCGACCGAGGCGAGCAGCGCGTCCACGCAGCCCTTGAGCGTGTAGAAGTCGGTCGGCCGGCCGGCGCCGGTCCAGTTCTCGGCCTCGAGCGGGCCGGAGAGGACGATGCCGACGGCCTCCGGCTCGTGCGGCAGCACGGCGCCCGGTTCGGCCGCGTGCTCCGGCGCCGGGACGGGCTGGTCCCACAGGTAGACCTTGCCGATCTCGAAGAGGTTCGGCGGGTCGTTGAGGCGGTCCACGTTGTCCTTGACGGTCTTGAGCAGGCCCGGCAGCAGCATGGTGCGCATGACCGACTGGTCCCCGCTCATCGGGATTGGAGAGCGTGACCGGGTCGAGGCGGACGTCACCCTCGGGCAGGCCGAGCGGCGCCACCGCGTCGGGCGAGATGAAGCTGTAGGTGATGGCTTCGTCGAGACCGCAGCCGGCCAGAGCGGCCCGGACGGTGCGGCGCACCTGCTGCTCCCTGGTGAGCCCGCCGGCGGTGCGGTGCCGCGGCAGCGTCTCGGGCGCCTCGCCGTAGCCGGCGATGCGCCCGACCTCCTCGACGAGGTCGACCTCGCGGACGAGGTCGGGGCGGAACGTCGGCGGCGTGACGGTCCACACGTCGGTGGCGTCCGCGTCGCGGGCGGCCACCGGCGCGCCGTCCTCCTCCACGCCGCACTCGAGCCGGCGCAGGATGCCGGACTGCTCGGCCGCCGGGACCTCGTAGCCGAGCAGCGCGTCGGCCTTGCCCGGGCGGTAGCGCAGCGGAGCGGGCGCCGGCGGCACGCCGCCGGCGTCGACCATCCCGGGAGCGACCTCGCCGCCGCAGAGCTCGGCGAACAGCCGGTCGGCGAAGTCGAGCGCGCCCGGCACGAGGTTGGGGTCGATGCCCTTCTCGAAGCGGTTGCTGGCTTCGCTGCGGATGCCGGTGTGCAGCTCGGTGCGCAGGATGCTGGGGCCGGCGAAGTTGGCCGCCTCGAGCACGAGGTCCCTGGTGTGCTCGTCGATCTCCGCGTCCTGGCTGCCGAACACGCCGGCGATGACCAGCGGGCGCTCCACGTCGGCGATGACCAGCATCTGGTCGTCGAGCGTGCGCGTGACGCCGTCCAGGGTGGTGATCCGTTCGCCCGCCTGCGCCCGGCGGGCGATGAGCTTGCCGCCGCGGATCTTGCCGGCGTCGAACGCGTGCAGCGGCTGCCCGTAGGCCAGCATGACGTAGTTGGTGACGTCGACGACGTTGCTGATGGGGCGCATGCCGGCGTGCGTGAGGCGCGCCTTGAGCCACGCCGGCGACTCACCGATGGTCACGCCGCGGATGACGGTGGCGCCGTACCGCGGACAGAGGTCCGCGTCGGCGATCTCGACGGCGATGTCGGCCGCCGCCTCCTCGCCGGCGAACGCGGCCGAAGGCGCGATGGGCGGCGGCGCCAGCTCCAGCCGGGCCGCCGCCGCGACCTCGCGAGCGATGCCATAGATGCTGAAGCAGTCGGGCCGGTTCGAGGTCAGCTCGAGCTCGAGCACGGCTTCGCTCACCGGCAGGTAGCGCTGCAGCGGCTCGCCGACGATCCACTCGCCGGGCAGCACTGCGATGCCGGGGCTCTTCTCCTCGTAGCCGAGCTCCTGCTCGCTCATGATCATGCCGTCGCTCTCGACGCCGCGCAGGTTGGCCTTCTTGAGCTTGAGGCCGTTCTCGAGCACGGCGCCGGCGAGCGACACCGGCACGGTGTCGCCGGCCGCGAAGTTGTGCGCGCCGCAGACGATCTGGCGCACGCCGCCGTTGCTCTCCCCCACCTCGACGGTGCAGAGGTTGAGCTTGTCGGCGTTGGGGTGCTTCTCCTTGGTGAGCACCTTGCCGACGACGAAGCGGCTGAGGTTCTCGGGGTCGCGCGGGGCGCCGACCCAGTCGATGCCCTCGACCTCGGTGCCGCTCATGGTGAGCAGCTCGGCCATCTCCTCGACCGTGCCCTCCCAGGCGACGTACTCCTTGATCCAGCTGAACGGGACTCTCATCGTGACCGCCTCCTTCAGAACTGCCGCAGGAAGCGGACGTCGTTGTCGTAGAACAGGCGCAGGTCGGGGATGCCGTGCTTGAGCATGGCCATGCGCTCGATGCCCCCGCCGAAGGCGAAGCCGCTGACGACCTCGGGGTCGTAGTCGACGAAGCCGAACACGGCGGGGTCGACCATGCCGGCGCCCATGATCTCGAGCCAGCCGGAGTACTTGCAGGATCGGCAGCCCTTGCCCCCGCAGAGGCCGCAGTCCACGTCGATCTCGATGCTCGGCTCGGTGAACGGGAAGAAGTGCGGCCGGACCCTGATGCTCCGGTCCGGCCCGAAGAACGCGTGCGTGAAGTGCGCGATGGTGCCCTTGAGGTCGGCCAGCGTGATGCCCTCGTCCACGACGAGGCCCTCCACCTGGTGGAACATCGGCGTGTGCGTCGCGTCCGAGTCGCGCCGGTACACCTTGCCGGGGCTGAGGATGTAGAGCGGCGGGCGCTGCTGCTCCATGACGCGCACCTGGACGGGAGAGGTGTGGGTGCGCAGCAGCACGCCGCGGTCGGCGTCGACGACGGCCTCCGGCATGGTCTCGCGCTGCTCGACGACCCAGAAGGTGTCGTGGGCGGAGCGCGCGGGGTGGCTCGGAGGCGTGTTGAGCGCCGTGAAGTTGTAGTAGTCGAGCTCGACCTCGGGACCCTCGGCGATGCGGTAGCCGAGGCCGATGAAGATGTCCTCGACCTCACGCATCGTCTGGCTGATGAGGTGCTCGTGGCCCGCGGGGAACGGCTGGCTCGGAAGCGTAACGTCGATGCGCTCGTGGGCCAGCGAGTCCGAGAGCGCCAGGCGCTTGAGCTCGGCCTCGCGCTCCTCCACGAGCTCCTCGAGCTCCTTGCGGATGAGGTTGCCGCCCTTGCCGACCAGGGGGCGCTCCTCGGCCGGAAGGCCCGGGATGGAGCGCAGGTACTCGGTGAGCGCACTCTTGCGGCCCAGGATCTGGACGCGCGCCTGCTCCAGCGCCGCCAGGTCCTGCGCGTGCTGGATGGTGTCGCGGCCGCTGTGGTAGATGGCCGCGAGGCCGGGGGCTCGTTGCTTCAGCTCCTGCAGGTGTGCGTCGTCCATCGGGTCATCCTTCCTGCGCCGCGGCGCGGCGTGACGGGTCTTCGGGGGCGCCGGGCGGGCGGCGCGAGAACTCGTAGAGGGCGAGCGCGCCGGCGACCCCGGCGTTGAGGCTTTCGACCGCCGCGGCGGCGGAAGCGGCGAGCGGGATCGTGACGAGTTCGCCGACGTGCGCGAGCGCCGCGCGCGAGAGACCGGCGCGCTCGGCGCCCACCACGAGCACGGCGGGGCGTCGCAGCGGGGCCGTGGTGAGCGGCGCGCCGCCGTGGGCGGCGAGGCCGTACACCGTCGCCGCCGGCAGCTGCTCGCAGACCCCGGCCAGCGGCGCCTCCGGGAACACCGGCAGGCCGAACAGCGCGCCCATGGCGGCCCGGACGGTCTTCGGCCCGTAGGGGTCGGCCGAGCCGGGCGAGGTGACGACGGCGGAGGCGCCGAAGGCGGCCGCCGCGCGGATGAGCGTGCCGACGTTGCCCGGGTCCTGGACGCCGTCCACGTAGACGACGAGCAGGCCGGCCGTGGCCTTCTGCGCGGACGCGGCCGCGTCGGCGCCGCGCAGCGCGGCCGTCTTGGGGCTGGTGGCCGGCCCGGCCAGCGACGAGAGCGGGCGACGCGGGGGCAGCGGGAGCACGGCCGCCACGTCGGCCGGCGTCTCGAGCGAGGAGATGCGCGCCGCCACACGGTCGTTGACGACGAAGACGGCGGGGGCCGGCCCCGCCGCGCCCTCGGGCGCGGCCCCGCCGGCCAGGCCGAGGCGCTCGCCCAGCTCGTCCGCGGCCTCCTCCCGGAGGAACACGGTCTGCGGCCGCCACCCGGCCGCCAACGCAGCCGCGACCACGTCGGCGCCCTCTACGAGGAAGGCGCCTTCGCGGTCGCGGAACTTACGCTGCTGCAGCGACGCCGCCCGCTTGACGAGGGCGTTCTGCGGGCTGGTCAGCGGTGGGCCGAAAACCCCAAGCGACTCGGCTCCCCGCCTCAGGCGGCCTTGGCCGCGTCGATGGCCGCGCGGGCCTGGTCGACGAGCGAGGCGAAGTAGGTGGGATCGCTCACCGCGAGGTCCGCGAGGATCTTGCGGTCGAGCTCGATCTCGGCCAGCTGGAGTCCGTACATGAACTGGTTGTACGACATGCCGTTCTCACGGGCACCGGCGTTGATGCGCACGATCCAGAGCTTGCGGAACTCGCGCTTGCGCACACGGCGGTCGCGGTAGGCGTACTGGCCGCTGCGCTGGACCTGCTCTTTGGCCCTCTTGTAGCTCGAGTTCTTGGTCGCGCGATAGCCCTTGGCCTGCTCGAGTACCTTGCGGCGCTTCTTCCGCGCACTGACGCTTCGTTTGACACGAGACATTGTTCGTACTCCTTGGAACTGCACCGGCCGGCGCCCTCAGGACGGGCCGGCCGGCTCATGATCTTAGGTCGGCAGGCTCAGCGGAGCCCGAGCAGCCGCTTGATCCCCTTGGAATCAGCCGGGCTGACGTCGTACAGCTTGCGGAAGCCCCGCTTGCGCTTCGAGGTCTTGTGCTCCAGGAGGTGGCTCTTCATCCCGTGGCGACGGACGACCTTGCCCGTGCCGGTGAGGCGAAAGCGCTTCTTGGACGCGCTGTGGGTCTTGGTCTTCGGCATGTGTACCTCCCTCCCGCTACTTCACCGGCGCGAGCATCATGACCATGTTGCGCCCGTCTTGGAGCGGCTTGGACTCGATGACGCCGTATTCCTTCACATCTTCCGCGAGGCGCATGAGCAGCGCCTCGCCGCGCTCCGGATGGACCATCTCGCGGCCCCGGAACATGATCGTGACCTTGACCTTGTCCTTGTGCTCCAGGAAGCGCAGCACGTGACCCTTCTTGGTCTCGTAGTCGTGCTGGCCGACCTTGGGCCGGAACTTGATCTCCTTGATCACGATCTGGCTCTGGTGCTTGCGCGCCTGCTTGGCCTTGAGCTCCAGCTCGTACTTGTACTTGCTGTAGTTCATGATGCGGCACACGGGCGGATCGGCGGTCGGCGCTACCTCGACCAGGTCGAGGTTCTTGTCTGCGGCGTAGTCTTGGGCGAAGCGGATGGGCTTGATGCCCAGCTGTTCGCCGTTCTCGTCGATGAGGCGCACCTGCGGCACCGTGATGCCGTCGTTGATGCGGATACGGGGCTCGTTGGCCCGGTCCCTCATGAATCTGTCTCTTGGAGAAAATGGTCTGCCCATAGACGAAAAAAGGCTCGCCGACGGCGAGCCCTCACGATCTCCTTTCTCGTGAGAGGACCCTGTCGACCTACCGATCGAGGCGCAGGGTGGGGTGCTCGTAAGCTCCCGCTTTGGCGCCCGGCAGTATACACGAAGTGCGGGCACGGCGTCGAGCGGCGCCGTCGACGCGCGAGGGCGCAGGCGGACCTAGGAACCATCCTCCGCGCCGCGAAAGGTGTGGCATGGAGATCCACCAGGAGAGCTTCCTCATCGACGCGGAGGGAACGCACGCGGACGTGGGCAGCGAGCTCGTCCGCACCCATCTCGAGCGCGGCGAGTTCTTCTGGCTCGACCTGTACCGGCCGACGGCCGGCGAGGTCGAGCTCCTGCGCGACCCGTTCGGCCTCCACCCCCTGGCCGTCGAGGACGCGGAGCACTTCGGCCAGCGGCCGAAGCTCGAGGAGTACGACGGCTTCGTCTACCTCGTCGTCTTCGGGGCGAACAGCGACGTCGACGGTCTCGTCGAGGTCCACTGCTTCCTCTCCGAGAAGTACCTCGTCACCGTGCACCGCGACGACTGCCCCGCCTTCGCCGAGCTGCGGCGGCGGGCGACCGGGGGCCGGCCGCCGGCGTCCGGGCCGGCCCCCGCCCTCTACCACGTGGTCGACGCGCTGGTCGACAGCTTCTTCCCCGAGCTCTCCAAGCTCGACGACCGCATCGACGAACTCGAGGACGGCGTGCTCAGCCGGCCGGACGATGAGCAACTCGAGCAGGTGTTCGCGCTCAAGCGGCGTCTCGTCTCCTGGCGCAAGGCCATCACACCCGAGCGCGACCTCTTCGCGCGGCTGCTCACCGGCGTCGTCGAGATCCCCGGGATGACCCCGGAGATGGAGCGGTACTACCGCGACGTGTACGACCACCTCATCCGCATCAGCGACCTGGTGGACAGCTACCGCGACCTGCTCACCGGCGCCATGGACGTCTACCTCTCCACCGTCTCCAACCGGCTCAACGAGGTCATGAAGCGGCTCACCATCGTGGCGACCATCTTCATGCCGCTCACCTTCATCGTCGGGTTCTTCGGCATGAACTTCGCCTGGATGGTCAGGTCGATCACCGGCTTCTGGCCGTTCTTCTGGCTGGCGGTGGTGACCGAGGTGATCGTGGTCGTCGCCATGGTGGTCTGGTTCCGCCGCCGGCAGTGGCTCTGAGGCCGGCGGGCGCGAGTCACTCCGGCCGGAGCACCCACACGTCCGGGTGGTCGACGGTGACGAAGCCGAGCCCGGCGAAGAACGGCTCGGCGTCCGCGGCCGAGAGCAGCCCGAACCAGTGCGCGCCGGCCCGCAGCTGGTGGTCCACCGCGGCGCTCAGGGCGCAGCCGCCGGCGCCGCGGCGCCGGTGCGTCGACCGCGTGGCCACGCCGTAGAGGCCGGCGATGTCGCCCTGGAGGGCGGCGCCCGCCACGGCGACCGGCCGGCCGTCGTGGAGCGCCAGGTACGCCGTCGCGCCGGCAAGACGCGCGAAGCCGACGCCGAGCAGGCGCCGGCACCAGTCCACGGGCAGCTCGAAGGCGTCGGCGAGGATGTCGCCGGCAGCGAGGATGCCCTCCATGCCGGTGACGCGGCGGGTCTCGTGACCCTCGCACGCGCGCACCACGTCGGTCGCGTGCGCGCACATCAGGTGCAGGTGGCCGGCGTGGACGAAGCCGAGCTCGCCGGCGGCCTCGGCGGCCTCGCCCGCGACCGTGGAGGCCGCGTACACCGCTCCGGGCAGGTCGCGGCGCCGGAGCACCTCCGCCGCTCCCGCGATGCCGTCGGCGACGCCGTCCGGCCCGAAGGCGACGATCCAGTTCACGTCGTGCGAAGCCTCTCCGCCGATGCCCACACTCACGCCCGGCGTCTCCCAGGACTCTCCGCGCTCGGCCGCGCCGATGAACGCGCGCCAGCCTTCGCCCTGGGCGCGGAAGAGCTCGACCAGCGACGGGGTGCTGTGCCTCACTGTGACCTCCCGGCTGTGAGCGGGTACAGTAGCTGCCGGTACTCTTCCCAGAGAGGCGTGCGCGCTCCCGGAGAGCCGCCGTTGGGCGCCTGCGCCGAACCTGCGGTACCCACCGGCCGACGAGAGGAGCCCGATGATGCACGTGGCCGCCGACGCCATCGGCGCCTCGTGGCTGGAAGGCAGCCGCGCCGCCATGGCCGGATTCCTCGTCGGCCTGCTGGCCACCTTCCTCTTCGTGCGCATCAACACCCGGCTCATCCGCGCCGAGGTGAGCTGGTGGTTCCACGACATCGAGAGCGAGGGCGGCACCCACGTCCACCACATGGTCATCGGCGTGGTGCTGATGGTCACCGTCGGCGTCCTGCTGGTCGCGCTGGCGCCCGCGGGCCTCTCGGCCCAGGTCCTCGCCCTGCTGTTCGGCGCCGGCGTCGCGCTCACGTTGGATGAGTTCGCCCTCATCCTGAACCTGCAGGATGTCTACTGGCGCAAGGAGGGCCGGCTCTCGGTGGACGCGGTGATCATCGTCGTCACCGCGGCCGCTCTCTTCGTGCTCGGCGTGAACCCCTTTGTCGACCTGGGCGCCCCCGGGGCCTCCGGCAACGTCCTCAGGATCGCGCTCGCGATCTACGTGCTGGTCGACATCGTGCCCGTGCTGTTCTGCCTGCTCAAGGGCAAGATCTGGACCGGGGTGATCGGTTTCTTCGTGCCCATCGTCGCGATCGTCGGCGCGATCAGGCTGGCGCGCCTCAACTCGCCGTGGGCGCGACGCCGCTACCGGACGCGGCCGAAGAAGCTGGCCAGGGCGGAGCACCGTGAAGCGCGCCTGCGCGCCCGCTGGCTCTCCTGGCGGGACGCGTTCTTCGACCTGATCGCCGGCAAGCCTCACCTGCCGTCGTTGCCGCCGGCCGGCGCGGAGACGGTGGCGAGTGCGGCGCCTGCCACGAGCGCAGCGCCCTCCCCGCAGGCCGCCGGGTCGGAGGTCGCCGCCGCCGAGGTCGTTGCGGCGGAGGTCGCTGCGACCGCCGGCACGGAGCCGGCCGAGGATTGAGTCAGGCGCCGGCCGCCGCGACGACCGCGAGGTCGTCGAGGAACCGGCGCTGGACGGGCACGATGGCCTCCCGCGCCGCCTCGAGCGTGAACCACGCGGCGCGGTCCACCTCGGGGAACTCCGCCTGCTTGCCGGACCTCGGCGGCCACTCCATCACGAAGGTGTTGCTGGTGATGGCCGTGGCGTCGCAGTCGTGCTCCACGGCCCAGGCGAAGATCAGCTTGTGGCCGTGCGCCTTGACCCCGCCGAGGGGCTGGAAGGGGCCGCCGGGCTCCAGCCCCGTCTCCTCCCTGACCTCGCGCAGCGCCACCGCCAGCAGGTCCACACCGGCCGCCCGGTTGCGCGCCTTGGCCGCGGTCACCGTCGCCGGCTCCGGCCCGAGCTCGTCGGGCTCGGCCAGCCCTTTGGGGATGCTCCAGGCGCCGGCGTCCTTCTTCGCCCAGTACGGGCCGCCCGGGTGCACGAGCAGCACCTCGAGCCGGGGCGCGCCGGCCTCCGGGCCGGGGATCCGGCGGTAGAGCAGCAGTCCTGCGCTGATGGCGGGCATGGGCGCAGGATACAACGAACGCGAAGAGGGCCGGCGGCGCTCCCGGCCGCCGGCCCTCGCTCGGGGCTTCTCCCTCTGCCGGACTCAGCTCGCCAGCACGGCGGAGAACACCCACCAGGCCAGCAGCGACTTCGCCGTCAGGCTGAGGATGATGTACGCCTTCTCGCCGAACAGGTAGTCACGCCACTTGCCCACCTTGTGGTACTGCAGCCACATGTTGAGGGCGAAGACGTTGAAGAACAGGAAGAGGCTGATGACGATGCCGTACACGAAGCCGGGCGGAGCCGGGCCGTCGACGCCGGGAGTGAGCACGTACAGGGCGACGACGATCCACGGGACGATGCCGGCGAACGAGCCGAACCAGAACGAGAGCCAGCTGGGCTTGCCCGGCGTCTCGTACTTCTCCATCAGCAGCCCGAACAGGATCATGCTCGCGTTGACGCCGAAGATGGCGACGAGCGCGCCGATGTCGCTGACGCCGGTGATCATGCTGATCAGGACGATCATGAGGCTGGAGCTGAAGAAGTACTCGATCCAGCGCCCGTAGTTGCGGTCCTGCAGCAGGTTGCGCTTGTACCAGGAGAAGACGCCGGGCGAGGCGATCGTGAACAGCGCGAGCGCCGAGATGGCGACGAAGGCGAAGATGCCCCAGCCGAGCTGCACGTCGAAGAGCTTGGTGAGCTCGGCCGGCGTGCCCGGCGGCCCGCTCATGTAGGTCGCCGTCACCGGGAGCGAGAAGCTGTTGGTGAGCAAGGCGATGGCGACGGCCTCGACGGCGAGGACGAGGCCGACGCCGATGTTCCAGAGGCGCAGCCTGCCGAGCCGTCGTTCCAGCTCGGGGGTGACCTCGCGCGGGGAACCCTCGGGGGCGCCGGCGGTTGTGCGGGTGGAACTCATCGTTCGCTCCTTTCGTGTGAGCGGGCGGTCACGAGGCGCACGCCTCGGCCTCCGCCCGCTCGACGATGTTGATGAACGCGTCCAGGAACCGGCCGACGGCCTCGCGCTCGTCCTCGCCCAGGCCATCCGCGAGAAGCCGGATCTCGTGCTCGAGGGGAGCCGCCGCGGCAGCCAGCGCTTCGCTGGCCTTGGCCGTGCGCGTCACGACGATCCTGCGGCGGTCGTTGGGGTGCGCGGCGCGAGCCGCGTGCCCGCTCGCCTCCAGCCGGTCGACGAGGGCCGTGACCGCCCCGGTCGAGAGCTGCAGCCGGCGGGCGAGCTCGCTCGGGCCGAGGCCACCGTCGGTCTCGAGGTTCTCCAGGGCGAGCAGCTCCGGGACGCTGACGCCGACGTCGCGGGCGAAGGCGGCGTTGAGGGTGGAGATGGCGACGTCCAGGCGTCTGGTCGCCTCGGTGATGCGGTCCGTCGTGTAGGAGTCGCTCATGCGCATCTCTTTCATCGAGAAGTATCTCGACGGCAAAGATACCCGGATAATGAGATTTCTACCCTACCTCGAGCCGCGCGGGTGATCAGCCGCTCGCGGCGCTCCCTCGGTCGGGGTCCTGATCGTCTACGTACTCGACGTCGTCGTAGTCGTCCACAGGGAACGCCCAGACGATCCGGCAGGCGGTGTCGCCGCGGTTGCGCGCGCCGTGCACCACGTCGCCCGGGATGGAGACGACGTCCCCGGCGCGCGCGGGCCGCCACCCCCCGCCGACGAAGACCTCCGCCTCGCCGGCGACCACGTAGGAGACCTCCTGGGGGTGGTGGTGGTGCGGCGCGAGCCGCGCACCCGGAGGCACGTCGAGGACGCCCAGGCTGAGGCGCTCGTAGGCGTGCGACCGGCGGAGACCAGGGTGCGCCAGCGGATCGCGGCGGCGTCCCCTTCGCCCGGCGGGTCGTACTCCCACGGCTGGTCTGCCTCGTGTGCGAGGAAGGCACGCTCCATACCGTCTCACTCCCTTCCGCCGGCGCCGTTGAGCGCGCCGTAGCGGCCGTAGCCGGCGATGACGGCGCGCGGCAGCAGACCGGGCTCGCGACCCCGCTCGTGGGCGCGGTCGCTCGCCTCGTAGGCCAGGCTCACCGACTGCACCAGCGGCCAGCGCAGCGGCTCCGGCGGCAACTGCGTGAGCGGCGGGCCGACGACGCGCATGCGGCTCCACTCGTCGTCGGCTCCCAGCACCAGCGAGGCCAGGATCTTGCCGCCGAGCCTCGTCCCGGTGAGCCCGTGCCCGGAGAAGCCGAGCCCGGCGTGGACCCTGCCGCCCGGCGCCGACTCGAAGAAGGGGAGCGCCGGCCCGGTGATGTCCATGGGGCCGCTCCAGGCGGCGTCGAAGCGCACGCCCTCCAGCTGGGGGAACAGCCAGAGCAGCCCGTGCGCGGCCGCCTGGGCCAGCCGCGGGGACGTGAGCGCCCGGCCGCGGATGCGCCCGCCGCAGACGATGCCCATCGCCCCGCCGCCGATGGCGATGCGGTCGTCGGCGGTCCGCCGCAGGTAGTACAGCATCTCGCGCAGGTCGGCGACGCCCATGTGCGAGGTCCAGCCGATGCTCTCGATCAGATCCGGGATCGGCTCGGTCACGACCATGTAGTCGGCGCACACGGCGAAGGCGCGGCGGAAGTGCCGCTCCCGCGCCGCCCACGCGCCGTGCGCGAGCACCACGCCGGCGGCGGACACCGCCCCGCCCGGCGTGACGACGCGGGGCCGGCGCCCGTCCTCCACGCGCACCATGGGCGTGTGCTCGTAGATGCGCACGCCGCGCTCCAGCAGCACGCGCCGCAGCTCGCGGGCGAGCTTGCCCGGCTGGAGCACCGTGAGGTCCGGCGTGGTCACGCCGCCGATGAAGCGCGGGGAGTCCGCGACCGCCCTCGCGGCGGCGGCGTCCACGCGCCGCAGCCGGTCGGCGTAGCCGTGCCGCTCGAGCAGCCGGAACGTCTCCTCGTCGGGCCCCGGCTGCCAGTCGCCGGCGCGCGCGTACAGGATGCCCTCGTGCCAGTGGTCGACCTGCGCGCCGTGACGCGCGATCCAGCCGTCGAGCTCGTCGACCATGGCGGCGAGGGCGGCCGCGTAGGCCACCCCGCCCTCCTCCCCGAGCGCCGAACACAGGCTCGACAGCTGCGTCCAGGAGGGCGAGAAGAAGCCGCCGTTGGCCCCGCTGCCGCCGGCGCCGACGATGTCGGCCTCGACGAGCGCGATTCCGAGATGCGGCTCGCGCTCGCTCAGCTCGTAGGCGGTCCAGAGGCCGGCGAAGCCGCCGCCGACCACGCAGACGTCGGCGGTCGCCTCCCCGGCCAGCGCCGGACAGACCTCGCCGGCGTCGGCGCGCAGCGCCTCCAGCAGCCACCAGCTGCGCGCCCCGACCGCGGGAACGGCGACGCTCTGATCCTTCGGGAGCATGATCAGTCCTCCGGCCGCTCGGCCCCGGCGGCGATCGCGTCGAGGCGGGCGATCGTCTCGGGCGGAAGCACGGGGCCGCGCGCGTCGGCGGCGGCGACGAGCTCGCGCACGCGAGCGCTCGCCGCCGCGACCTCGTCGGCCCCCGCGGCCCTCCACTGCTCGAGCGACAGACGCGAGGCGATCTCGGGTACGAACACCTCGCCCGCGCGCAGGCGACGGGCGGTGTCCTTCTCCTTGAGGTAGTCGCCCTTGAAGCGGCGCCTCGTGATCGCGTCGGCCTGCACGGTCCCGGAGCTGATCTCGGCGCCCGCCAGAAGGCGGTGGATCATGGTCGCCATCTCGGCGTCGATCACGATCTGCGGAAGGCTCATGATGCCGGCGCCCGACAACAGCCCGATGCCGCCGGTCATCAGGTCGGCGCCGGCGGCGGCCACGATCAGGCCCTTGAGCGCTTTCTCGTAGCCGGCCTGGATGCCGGGGTACTTGGCGTCGGTCGCCAGGCCGGGGGCGAGCGCGGGCACCCCGAGGCGGTGCGCCACGGCGACGCCGGTGGCGCACATGAGCGCCGTCTCGAGGGCGCCGAAGGCGAAGGTCGTGGCGTGCATGTCGAGCAGGCTGGCGCCGACACCCATGATCTGGCGCGACCCGGGCGCCGCCAGTTCGATCGCCGTCGCGACGCCGAGGAACTCGGCCGTGTTGATCGGTCACGGCGCCGGCGACGGTCAGCGGAGCCGTGGCGCCGGCGATCGGCATCGGGTAGACGACGACCGGACCGCCGTGTCGGGCGACGCCGATCGAGGCGTCGAGCAGCTCGCCGCCGATCGCCGAGCGGCGACGAGGTGCAGCACACGTAGCTGATCCGCGGTCGCTCGCGGTAGGCGTCGAGGCCGCCGCAGACCTCGGCCGCCAGGGCCAGCATGGGCTCCACCTGCCACGGCTTGGTGACCTCGTCCTGGATGTGCTTGGGGCTCCAGGCGAGTTGCGTGGTGACCTCGCGGAAGAGCGACCGTCCGGGCTCGGCGTCGGTCGCGCCGACCATCGTCCAGAGGATGTCGACCGGCTCCATGGCGTCGGCGACGATGGTGGCCCGGCGCACGTCCTCGACCGTGCTGGGACGGTACTCGCCGCTCTCGAAGTCGAGCGTCACGTTGGGGCTGCCCGACGGACAGAAGTGGATCCGGCCCGGCTCGAGCAGGCAGTCGTCGTCCGGCGTCGCCCCGGCGAGCAGCACGCTGCGCGGAAGACGGGCGACGGTGCGCTCGACGAGCTCGGCGGGCAGGCGTGCGACACCTTCTTCCCGGTCGACGCACGCGCCTGCCCGCTCCAGGTCGTCGAGGGCCGCGCAGGCTCCGAACTTCATGCCCGTCTCTTCGAGGACCGCCAGCGCCTGCTCGACGATCAGGTCGCACTCGGCCACCGATGCGAACGTCGTCTCCGGGCGCACGGCGATGGTGCCTTCGGACCTGACCGTCAGCCCGGCCGCGGCACGGTCCGCACTGCCGGATGCGGCGAGCCGCTCACGCGCCTTGACCCGGGATGCGCAGTTCGACCTTGCCGCACCCGCGGCAGGCGAGGACCTCGAGCCCGATCATGTCCTCGCCGAGCTCGGCCCACTCGCCGAACAGCAGCTTCCAGCCGCCGGTCGTGCCTCCCAGGCGGAACTCCTGCACGCCGAACGTGTACAGCGGCCGGCCGCAGCGCAGGCAGCTGTCGGTGGTCTGCTCGGGCTCACGCGCCATCGCTCAGCCTCCCACGGGCAGACGCCGCTCGCGCACCTCGGCGACGAGGTCGTCGACGAACTCGGCGAGCGGCCGCGCGCCCTTGTCCTCGCCGCGCTCGCGCACGCCCACGGTGCGTGCCTCCACCTCGCGGTCGCCGACCACGAGGATGTACGGCACCTTCTGGAGCTGCGCGTCGCGGATGCGCTTGCCGATGCTCTCGCCGCGGTCGTCGACGTCGGCGTGGAGCATCACCGGCGCCTGCGCCCCGCTCCCCGCGCCGGCGGCGCGCAGCTCGACCAGCACCTCGCGCGCGTAGTCGGCGTGGCGGTCGGCGATCGGCAGCACCAGCGCCTGCTCCGGCGCCAGCCAGGTGGGCAGGTTGCCGCCGTAGTGCTCGAGCAGGATGCCCATGAAGCGCTCGATACTGCCGAGGAGCGCGCGGTGGATCATCACCGGCCGGTGCTCCTCGTTGTCGGCTCCGGTGTAGGTGATGTCCAGGCGCTCCGGCATGGCGAAGTCGACCTGGATGGTGCCGCACTGCCAGGTGCGGCCCATGACGTCGCGGATGTGGAAGTCGATCTTGGGGCCGTAGAAGGCCCCGTCGCCGGGGTTGAGCAGGTAGTCGATGCCCTCGCCGTCGAGGACCCTGGCGAGGACGCCCTCGGCGAGCTCCCACACCTCGTCCGAGCCGATGCTCTTCTCCGGCCGGGTGCTGAGCTCGATCTTGACGTCCGTGAAGCCGAACGCGGCGTAGATGTGCTTCATGAAGCGGACGACGCCGAGCACCTCGTCCTCGAGCTGCTCGGGAGTGCAGTAGATGTGCGCGTCGTCCTGGGTGAAGTAGCGCACGCGGAAGAGGCCGTGCAGCACGCCGCTCATCTCGTGCCGGTGCACGCGGCCGAGCTCGGCCATGCGCAGCGGCAGGTCGCGGTAGCTGCGCCGGCGGCTCTTGTAGATGAGCAGGCCGCCGGGGCAGTTCATGGGCTTCACCGCGTACGGCTGCTCGTCGATGGTGGTGAAGTACATGTTCTCGTTGTAGTTGTCCCAGTGGCCGCTGCGCTCCCAGAGCTCGCGGCGCAGGATCACCGGCGTGCTGATCTCCTCGTAGCCGGCGCGCACGTGCTCGGCGCGCCAGAAGTCGACCATCGCGTTCCAGAGGCGCATGCCTTTGGGGTGGAAGAACGGGAAGCCGGGGCCCTCCTCGTGGAAGCTGAAGAGGTCGAGGTCCCGGCCGATGCGCCGGTGGTCGCGCTGGCGGGCCAGCTCGAGCGCCTCGAGGTACGCCGCCAGCTCCTCCTTGCTCGGGAACGCGGTCCCGTATACGCGGGTGAGCATCTGGTTCTTCTCGTCGCCGCGCCAGTAGGCGCCGGCGAGGCTGGTGAGCTTGAACGTGCCTGTTCCCAGTTTGTTCGTGCTCGGCAGGTGCGGACCGCGGCAGAGGTCCACGAACTCGCCCTGCCGGTAGACACTGATCGTCGGGACCTCCTCCCCGGTCGCCTCGGCGGCGGCGACGAGGTCCTCGATCAGCTCCACCTTGTACGGCTGGTCGAGCCCGATGGGCAGGCCCGACGCGCCGGCGCCTGGCTCGCCGGCCCCGAACACGGCCAGCGCCTCGTCCACCGGCAGCTCGTACCGCTCCACCGGCAGGTTCTGGCTCACGATCTTCGCCATCTCCTTCTCGACGCGCGCCAGGTCGGCCTCGCTGATGGGCTCCGGCAGCTGCAGGTCGTAGTAGAAGCCGTTCTCGATGGTCGGGCCGATGGCGTACCTGGCGCCCGGGAACAGGCGGGCGACCGCCTGCGCCATGACGTGCGAGGCGGAGTGACGCTGGACGTCGACGGCGTCGGGGTCGTCGCTCTTGAGGGTGACGATGTCGAGCCTGTCGCCGTCGTGCAGCGGGGCGGCCACGTCGACCAGCAAGGTGACATCGGGCTCGCCGGCGGCGGTCACGCGGCCCGCGATCGCGGCCTTGGCCAGACGCGGGCCGATCGCCGCCGCCGCGTCGCGCACGGTGGCGCCGTCGTCGAGTTCGAGAGGGGAGCCGTCGGGGAGGGTGACGTGCAGGGTCATGGGGACCGGTCCTTTCAAGACTTGCGCGCCCGCGCACCTTGCGGGGGCTGTTGACCCTGCGAGTCTAGCAAACGAGGGGCGGGCGGGGCGGCCCTCCCTGACTCCCGCCGGCGCTCACCGGGGGAGCAGCCCAGTGGCTGTCGAGAGGAAGGGGTCGAGGTCGAGGTCGAGCGCTCCCTCCCACGCTGCCGCGCACGCCATCAACTCCTCGGCCTCTTCCCATCTGCTACGACGGCGCGGCCGGCCGCCCGGCCGCGAGATCACGCGTGGAACCTACGCCGCCCGCTCCGGCGCCTCCGACTCGCTCGCCCCCCAGGTCTCGCCGTTGAGGAACGGCAGCACCGTGGGCACCAGCGCGGCCGACGCGAAGATGTCGTAATGCGTCTGGTCGGGGATGATCGCGAGCCGGTTCCGCGACATGGTCTCGCGCTGCCAGCCGGCGTCGCGCAGCCCGCCGCCCAGCAGGTGGTAGAACTCGACGATGTGCTCGGGCCGGAACATGTCGCTGTCGCCGTACACGAGCATGACCGGCATGCGCAGCGTCTTGACATCCTCTGAGTAGTCGTACGGCTGGCGCATGGCCTCGCCCATGCGGTCCAGCAGCCGCGGGAAGTCCTCGGGGCGCGGGGCGACCGCCGCGTACGCGGCGTACAGCGGCGTAGCCTTCATCTGGTCGGCGATGGCGGAGCCGACCTGCGCCTGCTGAGGCAGCATCTCGGCGTAGAAGCCGTCCTGGCTGAAGCCAGTCGAGACCAGCACGAGGCGGCGCACCATCCGAGGGTGCTGCACCGCGAGACGGAACGTCACACCGCCGCCGAGCGAGTAGCCCATCACGTCCACCTGACGGTAGCCGAGTTGCACGAGCAGCACCGCCATATCGTCGCCCATGTCGACCAGGCTGATCGGCCGGTCGCCGAGGGGCGTGCGGCCGTGGCCGTGGAGATCGACGGCGATCACCTGCCGCCCTGCGGCGAGCAGAGTCGGGCTCGGCCCAAACAGGTTGATGGAACCGAGCCCCCCGTGCAGCACGAGCAGCGGCTCCCCCTCCCCGTGGATCTCATAGTAGTAGTCGATGCCATTGGCAGTGACGCGGCCGCTCTTCGAGGGCGGCGTGGGCGGTGGGTCGAGGAATCCAGCTTCCATGATGAGTACTCCCAGCGAATCCGTCTTCTCCTACGGCGGTTCTTCCCTGCCGTCCTCCTGCAGACGCCACGGAACATATGCCCGGTTGAACCGGGAAGAGACCTCCCATGGCAGATCGACTCGAGACGACCAGGCTCTTCTACGCGGCGTTCGCGTCCGGCGACCGTGCCCTCGTCGAATCGACGATCACAGACGACTTCACCTTCTCGTCGCCGCGCGACCCGCACCTGGACCGCGACGGCTACTTCGAACACTGCTGGCCCCACGCCGGTCAGGGGCAGACGTTCGAGTTCCTGCGCCTCATCGCTCACGGCGACGAGGTCGTGGTGACGTACGAGCTGAGGCGGGACGGCGGGGCCGGACGGAACACCGAAGTCCTCACGTTCGAGGGCGACAAGGTCCGCAGGGCCGAGGTCTACTTCGGGTGGTCGGAGCCGTGACGCGGGGAGTCTGGGCGCGAGGGGTGCGGCAGACCCCGGCCGGCGAGTGCGTCGCGATCCTCGAGGGCGAGGAGCGGAGACTGCGCGCCTGGGACTTCCTGCACTGCCCGCCCGGCACGCACCACGTCTTCATCGGCGCGGGACAAGGCCCCTGCGCGATCCTCATGCTCGGCGCCCGGCCCAACCGGGGCATCGACTACCCGCGCTCCGAACTCGCCCTCAAGTACGGGGCCGGGGTCGAGACGCCGACGGAGTCGCCGACCGACGCCTACGCCCCCCACGGCCACTGGCGGCCGGACCGGCCAGAGCGCTGGGACGAGCTGCCGTGGGCGAAGGGATGACGCAGCCGGCACGGCCGGCTGACTACTTCGCCGGCAGCGTGTCGACGAAGGCGAGGCTCAGCTCGACCCACTCCTCGAGCTGAGCCTCGGTCGCAGTGCCGGGCGGGTCGACGTAGACGTACCCGCGCATGGGCCGGCCGGTGAAGTCCATGATCCTGGCGTGCGGCCGGCCGAGGGCCTCGTCATGGCGCTCGGGGCCGACGCGGACCATCAGTGTGTCGCTCCGGATGCCGGCGAACATGTTGCCGTGCGCCAGCAGGCACAGGCCGCCGAACATCGGCTTCTCGTCGATGTCGTCGCGGGCGGCGACCGCCGAGCGCACGCGGTCGGCCAGCTGTTCGTCGTACGCCATGGAGGTCAGGTCGCCTTGCGCTCGATGCCGAAGATACCGCACACGTACGAGGCGTTCCCCGCCCCGGGTCAGAGTACGCCGAGCCGCCGGGCGGCGAAGAGGCGGGCGTGGAGCTCGTGCTTCCCGGCGCCGACCGCGATGCAGTCGTCGGCGCCGGCGGCCAGCGCCTCGCCCACGAGTGCCTCGCTGGGAGCGAGCAGGATGATGTACGGCGCCCCGGTGCGGCGCCGAGCCTTGACCTGCCGGCAGAGCTCAGGGCCACCCAGTCCGGGCAGGTCCCAGTCCACGACGGCGACGCCGGGCCCGTCCGCGCGGAGCAGCATCGCGACGGCCTGCCCGCCGTCGCCCGACTCCACCAGCTCGAGCCGCAGGACGGCGAGGTCGTGCGTGGCCTCGCGAAGAGCGTGTCTGGAACCCGCGTCGCCGTGCGCGATCAGCAGCCTCACTCGTTCCCCCCTGCGGGACGGCCGTGCCGGCGGCGCGGCGGTGATCCTCAGAGGCAGTCCTCGGCAGGCCACTCCACTACCGGGATAGAACAGACGCCCAGCGCGGCGCCGCGAAGAGGAGCCTCAGCGCGGCGCCTCCACCGGCTTGAAGCGCTTCTGCGCCGCGACGATCTCGCGCAGCGCCTCCTGCAGGCTCGCGCGCGTGAGCGGCGGCAGCGTCCACGTCTCGATCACGTTGTCCACGGGGCGCTCGTTGCGCAGCCGGTTGGCGTGGTGCCGCAGCTGCAGGTGCTGCATGCTGATGAACGCCTCGCGCAGGGCCCGCTCCGGGATCATGGCGTCGCCGCCCACCTCGACGATCGCCACGAGCCGCTCAAGGGTCGACGCGATGGTGATGGAGGAGGCGAAGGCGTAGTAGCGCGCGTAGTTCTGGATGGGCACGAGGCCGTTCTTCTTGATGTCGATGCTGCCCTCGAGTTTGCCGCGGAAGCCGAGCGGCGGGCGCACGCGCGTGCCCAGCTGGATGAGGCCCTGGAGGAAGCGCTTGTGCTCCGGCGCCTGCCGCATCACGTCGGTGAGCGCCTTGTCCACGTAAAGCTCGCCGGCGACCTGGCGGTAGTCGAACGAGACGCTGGCGCGCGCCATGCGGTCGAGGTCCTTGCCCTCCAGACAGTCCTCGAAGGTAGCCCGCCAGCCGGAGAGCGGCATGCGCCAGTCGCGGCTGCTCGCGAGCACGCCGTGCGGGTCGGCCGGCAGACCGCAGCGCGCGAGCCCCGTGTTGACGTCGCGCGCGAGCACCCGGAAGTAGTCGGCCACGGCCGGGTCGTCCGTGTCGTCGTAGGCCAGCCCGTTGTCCTGGTCCGAGGCCAGCGTGAGCTCGGAGCGGGCCGCGCTGCCGAACGCGAGCCAGGCGAACGGCACGGGCGGCTCGCCGAGCCGGTCGATGGCGAGCTCCAGGAGCCTCGAGGTCAGGGCGTCGTGCAGCACGGTGAGGACGCGCGTGACCGACGGCGCGTCGAGGTGCGCCGCCATCAGGTCGAGGAACAGCTTGGGGATGTCCGCCGCCGTCGCGACCAGCTCCTCGTCGCTGTGCGCGGCCATGATCGCGTGGCGCAGGGCGAAGGGGCTGCGCGACTCGAGCGTCATCAGGTTGCTGGCCGAGAGGATGCCCACCACCTCGCCGTCGTCGTCGAGCACCGGCAAGTGGTTCACACCCGCGGTCATCATCGCGATGCTGGCCTCGGGCGCGAGCACGCCGGAGCTGATGGTGTGCACCGGCGCGGACATGATCTCGGTGACGGGGGCGTGACGGGAGGCGTGATCGACGACGACCTTGTTGCGCAGGTCGACGTCGGTGACGATGCCCTGGATGCCGCGGCCGCCCGGGCCGCGCACGAGGATCGCCGAGCGCTTCTCGGCGATCATGATCTGCGCGGCCTCACGCGCCGTCGTCTCGGGGTCGCAGAACAACGGCTTGCTGCGCGTGACCGACGTGACCGGCAGCGTGCGCACGTCGGGAAGCGCACGCATCGTGCCGGCCGCCTGCAGCAGGCGCTCGCGGAGGTTGGCGGCCATCCACTGCAGCCCCGACGGCCGCCCGAGCAGGCCGACGGCCTCGTCCTGAGGGATGCAATACACCAGCGAGTCCTCCCTGGCGCGCACGGTGAACTCGGGCGCCAGGCCGGTGAGCAGCGTCGGGTGGCCGATGATCTCCCCCGCGGTGACGATGGCCACGTACGCGTCCTTGTGCACCAGCTCGAACGTGCCGAGGCGGACCACGAAGAGCTCCTCTCCCGGAGGCCCGCCCTCGACGAGGATGGACTCCCCCTCGGGCACGGCGCGCTCGCGGAGCCTCGCCGCGATCCTGTCGAGCTCGGCCTCGGGCAGGTCCTTGAACGGCGGCACGCGGCGGAAGAACCGGACCCTGTCGGCGACGCGCGCGGGATCGGCGTCCATGTGCATGCTTCCTCCTACCTGGCCGCCCGCCGGATGAGCCCGCGCTCCTCGAGGTGGCGCAGGCTCTCCATGACGTCGGCTTCGTTCTTGTGCTCCAGCACCACGTCGGCGCCGTGAGCGCGGGCGAGCTCCAGGACGGGGGCTGCGTCGACGACGCCGCGCCCCAGCGGCAGGTGCTGGTCCCCGCCCACGTGACCCTCGTTGTCGTGCAGGTGCACGTGCGTGAGCCGGTAGTGCCCGTCCGCCAGCCACGCCGCAAGGGTCCCCGTCACGGCGGCGTGCCCGACGTCCAGCGAGAGGCCCAGACCCTTGAGGTCGAGGTCGCCCGGCGCGCGGAAGTGCGTGTGGCGCACGAACGGCAGGTTCTCGATGGCGATGCCGACCCCGGACTCCTCCTGCAGCTCCGCGAGGTCCTCGAACGAGCTCTCGAGCGCGCGGACCACCTTGGCGTCCCAGCCCTTCCAGCGGCGCTGCAGGTCGGGGTGCACCACGTAGACGCGGCCGCCCAGCTCGGCGGCGACGGCCAGGTGTCGCCGGTGCTCGTCGAGCGCCCGGCGGTGCTCACGGGACGAACGGCTGCCGTACTCGAAGTGCAGGAACGGCCCGTGCACGGTGAACGGCAGCCCGGAGAGCTCGACCACGTGCGCGTTGGCCGGCTCCAGCAGGCTGTGGTGGCCGGCGGAGAGGATCTCGGCCGACGGCGCGATCTCGGCGATGCGCAGCAGGGCCGCCGCGAGCGAGAAGTTCGCGTAGGCGCCTGTCGAGATGCCGATGTCCTCGTAGATGGGCACGCAGGCAGTATCCCACGCCGGGGCGCGACGC
>CAVXRL010000002.1:0-317058 GCA_963764225.1 uncultured Actinomycetes bacterium | reverse complement strand
CGTTAGAGGGGGCGTCGCACCGGGATCAGGGCCGCGCCCTGCAGGACTCCGCGGCGCAGCGGCACGGGGGCGACGACACTGCCGGCCGCCGCCCCCGTGCACGCACCGCGACTCTCGCCGTCAGCGCGGGAGCTCGAACTCCCCGCTGGCCCAGGGCGTCGGCAGAGCCATCAGTTCGGCGCGCTCCAACCTGTGGGGCGTGACGCTCACCGGGTCCAGGGAGGCGCCGTCGACCTGGTGCAGGCGCCCGTACTTGAAGGCCTGCAGCTCCGCGCCGCTGAGCCGCTGCGACATGAGCGCATGGCGGAACACCGGGCTCTCCAGTACGGGGGGCGCGCCCGGCGCCGCCTGCGGCATGCCGGCCACCTCGCCCACGGTCGTGGTGATCGTGAAGTCCCGCGGCTGGTTGACGGCGTAGATCACCGCAGCTGCGATGCAGATGGCGACGATGACCGCCAGCACCGGCAGCAGCGGCACGTGAGGATGCTGCACGTGAGGCCTGTGAGCGACGGTGTGGCTCATGATCGACTCCCTTCACACGACTGTGGCACCCCGCCACGTTCTCAGTGTGAGGGCTGAACGGCGTGGGCTCTTCACCCCTTGGGGGTGAACGGGGAACTCCGTAGGGCGGCGCCGGCCGCTCATGGCGAGGGCGGCGGCTGCCGATGCAGCCGCCGGAGGGTGAGATGACGCAGCCGGCGCCACACGCGCGAGAAGACGTGCCCCCCGCGCCGCTGCCGCTGGGCGGCGGCGCGGAGCGTGTTCCTGCCGCGACCGAGCCGGTCCCTGCCGCGACGGAGCCGCCGACGTCGTCGTGGCGGCGCACCTGGCAGTGGGTCCTGGCGGCCGCGGTCACCGTCCTGCTCGCCTGGCTCACGTACTCGCGCGGCGGCTGGATCCCCATCCTCTCCGCCTTCGACCTCGGGGTGCACGAGTTCGGCCACCTGCTCACGGGCTGGGCGCCGGCGCTGCTGTGCTCGCTCGCCGGCTCGGTGCTGCAGGTGGCCGCGCCGCTGCTGCTGGGCCTCTACTTCTGGCGCCGGCGAGACGCGCTCGCCGCGATCCTGATGGTCGCGTGGGCGGCCGAGAACCTGCACAACGTCTCCGTGTACATCGCCGACGCCCAGGTGATGGTCCTGCCGCTGTTCGGCGACGACGGGTCCGGCGCCGGCCACGACTGGCACAACATCCTGCTGGCGCTGAACGCGCTCGAGGCGACCGACCAGCTCGCGCTCGTGGTGAAGACGACTTCCGTGATCCTGTTCGTCGTGGCGCTCGGGCTCGCCGCGCTCGGCTTCTCCCGCTCGCGGCGAGCCTGACCGGCCTCCCGGGCCTCCCGGCGCCCGCCGGTCTCAGGGGTCCTCAGCCGTCGGTGAGCAGCGACTGCACCCGCATCATGTAGTCGTTGAGGTTGGCGGCGTACTCGGGTGAGCCGTCGATGCGGACCATGCCCTTCTGCACGCCCTCGACGAACGCGACGTCCTTGTTCATCACGGCGAGCGCGCCGTCCACGCCGAGGAACCGCATGTGCACGAACGGACGCCGGCGCTGGTACAGACCCCGGCCGGCCTTGGTCTGGCCGCCGCGCACGCGCAGGTACGCGGCGATGCCCTCCGGCTCCACCGAGAACTGGTAGATGCGGTCGGGCTGCGCGGCCGTCCAGCGCTGCATGCCCGGGTCGCCGCCCTTGTTGTACTGGCTGAGCGCCGTCGTGATCATGTACAGGGTGAGCTTGACCTTGAGGCGGCGCTTGACCGGGTCGCCGGGCTGCGAGCTCGGCAGCATCAGCTTCAGGCTCAGCAGGAGCTGGAGCACCTTGGCGAGCAGCGCCGGGTGGTTGTAGCCGCGGATGGACGGCAGCACCGTCTTGCCGGCGAAGAAGTCGCAGAGCTTGGCGAGCGAGCCGAACGTGAAGGTGATGTCCGGCTTGCGGCCCTCCCCGTCGGCGTCCCAGAAGCCCTGCTCGGTGCGGACGGTCCCGTTCTCGAACCGCAGGTAGGCGCCGACGGCGCGCGGCTGGTTCCTGGCGACGAACTGGACGACGGCGTCGACGTGCCGGAAGCGCCTGGCGGTGGCCGGGTCGTCCTCGAGCATCACCTTGACGCACGGCAGCGCCGCGCGCAGGTAGACGCGGGCGCGCAGGAACTCGCGCGTGCGCGCCTGCGGGAGGTCGTTTGGCGCCGGCCCGGGGGGCGCCGCGGGCGCCGCGGGCGGCGCGGCGGTCGCCGGAGCCTGCGCGGCGCCGGCGGGCGGTGCGGACCCGGCGCCCATCAGAACTCGTCCTCCCAGTCCTCGTCGGCCTCGAACTCGCGGTGCAGGAGCTCGCGCACCAGGCCGACGATGCCGTCCCCGTCGATGCAGTAGTGGCTGTAGAGGTCCTCGGGGTAGCCGACCTCGCTGTAGCAGTCGGGCAGGCCCGCCTTGGCGAACGCGCAGCCCTTGCCGCTGGCCGCGATGACGTCGGCCACCGCACTGCCCAGCCCGCCGATCACGTTGTGCTCCTCGACGACCAGGATCCGGCGCGTCTCCGTCACGGCCTTGAGGATCGCCTCCTCGTCGATGGGCTTGACGGTGTGCACGTCGAGCACGCGGACGCCGATGCCGTCCTGGTCCGCGAGCAGCCTGGCGGCCTCGGCCGCGTGGTACACGGCCACGCCGCAGGCGATGACGGTGATGTCCGTGCCCTCGCTCACCGTCACCGCCTTGCCCAGCTCGAACCCGTAGTCGTCGTTCTCGTAGTGCGTGGGCTCGAAGCCCCGGCCCAGGCGGATGTACACGGGGCCGGGGTGCGTGACCGCGGCGCGGACGGCGCAGGCCGCCTCCCAGCCGTCGGCCGGCACGATGAGCGTCATGTTGGCCAGCGAGCGCTGGATGGCGATGTCCTCGGTGCAGTGGTGCGTGGTGCCGGCCTGCCCGAAGCTCACGCCGCCGTGCGTGGCGATGATCTTGACGTCGAGATTCTGGTAGCAGATGTCGGTGCGCACCTGCTCGAGCGCGCGCATGCTGGCGAACGCGCTCATGGTGCTGACGAAGGGCAGCAGGCCGCTCTTGGCCATGCCGGCGGCCACGCCGAAGAGGTTCTGCTCGGCGATGCCGACGTTGAACACGCGCTCGGGGAACCTGTCCTGGAACACGCCGATCTTGGTGCTGCGCGCCAGGTCGGCCGTGACGGCCACGACGCGCGGGTCGGCCTCGGCCAGGTCGCACAGCACGCGCCCGTAGATCTCGGCCTGGGTGAGCGTGTTGGCGTCGTAGACGTTCCAGGTGGTGCCGGTGACCTCGGTCATGACGCACCTCCCACGGCCGATGCGGGCTCGCCCATGATCGACGCCTTGGCTCTGGCGGCCAGCTCCGAGTCGATCGACCCGTAGTGCCACTTGACCTCGCCCTCCATGAAGTCGACGCCCTTGCCCTTGACGGTGTCGCAGACGATGACGGTGGGCGCGCCCCGCTGCGCCTGCGCGCCCTCGATCGGCCGCGCCGATCTGCGCGAAGTCGTGACCGTCGATCTCGCGCACCTCCCAGCCGAACGCGCGCCACTTGTCGGCCAGCGGCTCGAGGCTCATCACGTCCTCGGTGAGGCCGTCGATCATCATGTGGTTGCGGTCGACGAACGCGGTGAGCGTGTCGGCCTTGTAGTGGGCGGCGGCCATGGCGGCCTCCCACACGGAGCCCTCGTCGCACTCGCCGTCGCCGAGGAGGCAGTAGGTGCGCCAGGCCTGCTTCTGGAACCTGGCGCCCAGCGCCATCCCCAGCGCCATCGAGAGGCCGTGGCCGAGCGACCCGGTGCTGGCGTCCACGCCCTTGACCTTGTTGCCGTCGAGGTGCATCCCGAACGGGCTCTTGAAGTGGTTGAACTCCTTGAGGAGCTCCTTGTCGAAGTAGCCCTTGTCGGCGAGCACCGGAGCCAGCCCCACGCCGCCGTGGCCCTTGCTGAGCACGAACCGGTCGCGCCCCTGCCAGTCGGGCTCGTCGGGCCGCACGTCCAGGTAGTGGTAGTAGAGCGCCGTGAGCACGTCGGTCATGCTGAGCGCCCCGCCGATGTGCGCGCCGCCGGCCCACACCGTGACGTCCACCATGTCGCAGCGCAGCTGCCGCGCCTTGTCCTGCAGCTTCCTGATCTGCTCCGCTGAGAGCGGCATCAGCTCACCCCCTGCCCTTCCGGGCTCGCTTCCAGTGCGGCGAACGCGTCGTCGGCGATCGCCAGCGTGCGCTCGAGGTCGTCCTGCGTGTGCGCGCAGCTCATGAACCAGTTGTGGTGCGAGGTGAAGTAGGCGCCGCGCCGGGTGCACTCGGCGCACCAGCGCTGGTGGAGCATCATGCTGGGGTCGTCGGTGAGGCGCAGGAACGGCATGCTCGGCACGCCCGTGACCCGCAGCTCGTAGCCGTGCTTGGCGGCGAGCCGCTGCAGGCCGGAGGTGAGCGCCCGCCCGAAGTCCTGCATCCTGGCGGGCGCGTCCAGGCGCTGGAGTTCGGCGAGGCAGGCCAGGCCGGCCGCCATGGGCACCGCCTGGTACCAGTAGCTGCCGGTGGAGAAGACCTTGGCCGCGTCGCCCTTCATCGCCTCCGTACCCACGAGCGCCGAGATGGGGTAGCCGTTGGCGATGGCCTTGCAGTAGCACGCGAGGTCGGGGGTGAAGCCGAAGTGGTCGGCGGAGCCGCTGAGGCCGAGGCGGAACCCGCAACGGACGTCGTCGACGATGAGCGCCACGCCGTGCCGGTCGCAGAGCTCGCGGATGCGCTTCCAGTAGCCCTCGGCCGGCAGCTCGCTGTCGGCGAAGGTCGGGTGGTGGTACGGCGTGGCGATGAACCCGGCCACCCTGCCGGCGTGCTCGTCGAGCACGCGCTCGAACGCGGCCGGGTCGTTCCAGGGGATGCGCACGTGGTCGGCCACGTCGCCGGCGACCACGCCGTGGTGGCCGAGGCCCTGCATCCACGGCGCCACCCCGTGGTAGCCGCCCTCGATGGCGACGATGAGCGGGCGGCCGGTGGCCGCCCGCGCGACCATGACGGCGTAGCTCACCACGTCGCCGCCGTTCTTGGCGAAGAACGCCCAGTCGGCGCCGGCGATCATCGAGGTGAGCTTCTCCGCCAGGTCGATCATCAGCGGCGACGGGCAGCCCAGCGTGTCGCCGAGCTCGCGCTGCCGGGCGGCGGCGTCGTGCACGACCTGGTTGTCGTAACCGAGGACCATGGGCCCGTAGGCGCACATGTAGTCGATGAAGTCGTTGCCGTCGACGTCGGTGAAGTGCGCCTTCTTGCCGCTCTGCGCGTAGAACGGATAGGCGGTCGGCGGGACGTAGGGGGCCGGGCTGAAGTGCCCGGGGATGCCGCACGGGATGACCTTGGCGGCGCGCAGGAAGAGCTCCTGCGAGCGGGCGAACGAGTAGGTCTCCATAGGTCCGCCCTCCTCAGCCGGCCGCGGCGGACGCGGTGGCCGTCGTCGACCGGGCGGGCGGCCCGTCCGCCGCCGGCTGCAGGTACCTGCCCACGCGGTCCAGCACCAGCGCCAGCGTGTCGACCATGGCGACGCGGCCCCAGATCTGCACGTCGCCGGTGACGGCGGCGACGAACGTGTCGAGCTTGCCGGCGAGGAAGTCGTTGGCCGTGCGCAGGTCCTTGAGCAGGATGAGCGCGCTCGGATGCGCGAGCTCCCCCTTGACCGGCAGGACGCCCGAGGACCCGCAGACGAGGCTCACGGCGGGGCCGTCCGGCAGCACCTTGACGACGACGGTGCCGTGCGAGAGCCCGTGGCGCAGCGGCGCGCACTCGGGGTCGTGGCCGAGGAGCACGGGCACCGCGAAGGCGGCGGTGTTGAGCGTGAGCTGCGTGTTCATGGCGAGGTAGCCGGGGTGCTCGAGCAGCCCGTCCGTGGGCGTGAGGTAGTACGCCATGCGGTCGGTGAGCTGGGTGAACTGCCTGGTCAGGAACCCCAGGTGGTTGAAGCCCCAGACGGGGATGGGCTGCGCCTTGCCGTCGAACATCCTGTTGAGGTGCGCCGCGGAGGTGAAGGCGAGGCGCACGGTGGGTCCGGAAGCGCCGTCGTCGTCGCGGCGCGGCGGCCCCACGGTGCAGACGCCCTCGTCGAACCGCACCGCCGTGCCGGGACCGTTGGCGACGGTGAAGCGCACGCTGATGCGGGTGTCGGCGACGAGGGCCCGCATCTCGGCGTCGCCCGCCACGATGTCCTCGAGGTTGGGCAGGACGGCGAACAGGTTGAGGCGCGCGCGGACGTCCTCCAAGCTCATGTGGCTCCTCCCCGCTGAGTCATGGCCATGGTGTCTGCGGAACGGGCGCGGCGAGCCAGGTGCCGCGCCACGTCCTCGATGTGTTCTCGCGCGCGCTCGTCGTCCCGCAGCATGAGCCACTGCAGCACGGTGCCGTCGACGGCCACGGCGAGGAACCGGGCGAGTCTCTCCACCGGCTCCGTCCAGACGCAGCCGGTGATCTGCGCCGCCATGCCGAGGAACTCCGCCGCGACGATCTCGTTGTCCGCGTAGCAGCGCTGCGCGATGCCGCCCAGGTCGTCGTGGCGCAGCGTGTACAGCGGGAGCTCGTAGGTGAGCTGGTGGACGTCGGGGTGCGCGGCGACGTCGGCGAGGAGCGTGGTGAGCGCCGCCTCCACGACCTGGCGCATGTCGCCCTCGAGCCCGCTGGCGAGCGCCAGCATGCCGGTGAACCGCCGCCGGAACTGCTGCGCGACCTCCAGCATCAGCTCCTGCTTGGAGGTGAAGCAGTAGTGGAAGAAGCCGTTGGGCATGCCGGCCTCCGCGCAGATGGCGCGCGTGGTGGCCGCGGCGATGCCCTCACGCTCCATCACCCGCATGGCCGCCTCGACGAGCGCCTGCCGGCGCTCCTGGACGGGGACGCGTCTGCCGGCCAACCGGCCTCCTCGTCTCGCGTGCCGGTGGCCCGGCACGCCGGTCAGCCTACCGCAAAGCTGGTCAATTGTCCAAGTCGGCTGCGGGCAGTGAAAGACGATCCGGCGGCGGACATGTCTGGCGCCACGCCCGCCGCCGGATCGTCTCCGGGAGGCCGGCGGGAAGGGGTCCGCCGCCTCCCGGTCTCCGCGGGCCGCACGAGCGGCCCGGCGTCTCGAGCGGCACTCCGCCGCCTTCTTCTACGCCGCGCGGCGATCCTTGTCGCTCACTTCAGAGATACCCGAAGCGCGGGCGTCGGTCTCCCCCGGCGTTGCGTCGTACCGGTAGCCCGACCTCGAAGCCAGGCTCTCGCGGACCCCGTACACGGCGAGTCCGTACACGGCGAGCACGTAGATGCCCATGATCATGAGCGACCACAGGGGGTACGCCTGCGCGATGAGCAGCTGCCCGAGCGCGCCCAGGCCGGCGATGGTGATGCCGGTCCAGCGCGCCCACTCCCTGCCGCTGAACACCGCGAGGCCGGAGACGAACGCCAGGACGCCCAGCCCGAAGGTGATCCAGCCCCATGTGCGCAGGTCGCTGAACACGAACACGGCGTTGCCCACGAAGAACGACGACTTGTACACGGCCATGAGGCCGTCGATGACGGCGAAGATGCCGCCCAGCGCCAGCACGAGCCCGGAGAAGGTCTGCCACCCCGCAGCCCGAGAGTCACGCGTATCCATGAGAAGCTCCTTGCTTCGCATCTGGATGATGACGGTGTCGTAGGGACACAAGAGTGTTTTGTGCCCTTTCACGCTCACAACCTCACATCCTCGTACTCGGTCTTTCGGCCGGGTGGACCTGGGCCTGCAAGCGGAGGCCGGCCTCCTGCTCGCGGCCACTCCTTCGGCCGGGAGCGCCACCGCGCCGGAGCGCCGCCGAGGCGCGTGCTCGAGCGCCTCGTCCACTGGACCGCCGCGGACGCGGCCGCTTATCATGCGGCCATGGAACTCAAGGCAGAGTGGTACGAGATGATCGCGGCGCGGACGTCGCGCCGCCGGTTCGACGGGCGGCCCGTGGCGCCCGAGCTGCGCGAGCGGCTCGAGGCGTTCTGCGCCGTCACGGACCCGCCCGCGGGCGAGCCCGGCCCGGACGTCGTGGGGCCGGGCCAGGCCGCGGCCCCGGCTCGCGCGCGCCTCGTCGACGATCCGGCGGACGAGCTGTTCACCGGCATCGTCGGCGGCTACGGCAAGGTCAGCGGCACGCCGCTCGCGGCCGCGTTCATCGCCCGCGGCGACGCCGGCGGCGAGGTCCCGGAGGACGGACAGATGGCGGCGGGGTACCTCGGCGAGGCGCTCGTCCTGGAGGCCACACGGCTCGGACTGGGGACGTGCTGGGTGGCCGGGTCGTTCCACCGCCAGACCGCGGCCCGGCTCCTGGACCTCGCCGACGACGAGCAGGTGGTCGCCGTCACACCGCTCGGCTACCCGACGAGGCAGCAGGCCGGCGGCGAGCGCGTGCTGCGCACGATGGTCAAGGCGTCGGCGCGCGTGAGCGTGGAGAAGCTCGCGCCGGGCATCCTGGACGGGAGCTGGCCGCAGTGGGCGGTCGCGGCCGTGCAGGCCACCCGGCTGGCGCCGTCGGGCGCCAACCGCCAGCCGTGGCGGTTCCGCCTGGACGGCGGGGCGCTCGTGCTGGGGCGCGCGGAGAAGCTCTACTGGACCGCGCCCATCGACTTCGGCATCGCGCGCCTGCACGTGGAGCTGGGCGCGCAGCACGAGGGCGTCACCGGCGCGTGGGCGCCGCTGCCCGCGCCCGACGTCGCCGTCTTCACACCCGCCTGACCGCCGCCGTCGCCCCCTGGCCCGAGCTTTCTTTGCCAGGCTCGTCCGGTCGAGCATCCGCTTGCGCCGGCGATCCCGGGCGGAGCGGGAGCCGCTCACCGTTTAGCCTGCAGTGCGCCGGGAAGCTGGGGGACAAAGGGCAGCGGTCGCAGCGCCGCTTCCGGGCGCTGAGCTCGACCGCAGCCACGAGCACCTCGAGAGGGTCGAGCACCATGAGGAACCCCTACGACGCGATCGGCCGGATCGGTGTTCTGCTGGCGATCGCCGGCGCCATCAACTGGCTGCTGGTCGGCATCTTCGAGTGGAACCTGGTCAAGTGGATCTTCACGCAGTCGGGCACGCAGACGGTGAGCAGCCTGGGTGAGCGCATCGTCTACATCGTCGTCGGCGTCGGTGGCGTGCTCGCCATCCCGATGCTGGCGGCCACGCTCGCCCGGGCACGCGGGCGCGACGTACGCACGGGCGAGAGCTACCGCGACGACCGTGCTGCCGACGCACGCCGTGGTGAAGTGGACGCGAACGACGCGGCCTACTACTACGGAGCCCCGAAAGAGACGCGCGCGGAGCAGACCGCGAGCGCCGAGCAGACCGCGCGCGCTGAGCAGACCGAGCAGACCGCAGGCGCCGAGCAGAGGCCGCTGGTCCGCAAGACCGAGCGCGTGATCATCCGCACGGAAGAGCCGATCAGCGGCTCCGGCGTCGCCGGCTCCGGCGAGGCCGCGGAGTCCGCCGGCGAGAGGCTGCGCTACGGCTCCGTCGAAGAGGCGGACGACGAGCGCGGCCAGAGCACAGAGGACCGCCGCGCGGCGTGACACCGGCGGGCCGAGGCGGCGGGGCGGACCCTGCGTCCTCCCCGCCGCCTTCTCGCACGCGGGGCGGACCTTGCGTCCTCCCCGCCGCGTTCTCGCACGCAGGGCGGACCTTGCGTCCTCCCCGCCGCCCTCTCGTGCGGCGGAGTTGGCCTTGCGTCCTCCCCGCCGCGTTGTCGCGCTCGCACGGCGCCGGCCGTCTGATCGAGGATCGTCGCCTGCTCCTCCCTGCCTCACCGCCTCCTGCCGCTTGCACGTAGAATCGCGGGCAACGACGGGAGGGAGTGGCGCACATGGGCGATGACGCAAAAGGATCGGGTCCCGGCGGACTGCTCGAGGCGCCGGTGGCGGTGGTCGGGGCCGGCCTGACCGGCAGCAGCTGGGCCGGCCTCTACGCGGCCGCGGGCCTCGAGGTGCGCCTGTACGACGTCGACCGCGAGCGCCTGGCGGCCGCCGTCGAGCAGGCCGCCGCGGCGGCCGGCTTTCTCGCCGGGAGCGGCCTCGCCGACCTGCGGACCGCCGAGCGTGGCGTGGAGCTCCTCGGCGGCACGCTGGAGCTCGCCGATGCGGTGGCCGGCGTGCAGCTCGTGCAGGAGTGCGTGCGCGAGGACCTGGAGCTCAAGCGCGAGGTGTTCGCGGCGATCGACGCGGCCGCGCCCGACGAGGCGCTGATCTGCACCAGCTCGTCCGGCCTCTCGATCAGCCAGATCCAGACGGCGGCGGCGCACCCGGAGCGCTGCCTCGCCGCCCACCCGTACAACCCGCCGCACCTGGTGCCGCTCGTGGAGCTGGCGCCCGGCGCGCTGACCGCGCCGGAGGCGCTCGAGCGCGCCGCCGCGTTCTACACCGCCGTCGGCAAGGTGCCGGTCAAGCTCACGCGCGACCTGCCCGGCTACATCGCCAACCGGCTGTCCGCCGCGCTCTGGCGCGAGGCCGTCGACCTCGTCCTGCGGGGCGTGGCGACCGTCGAGGACGTGGACAAGGCCGTCAGCTACGGCCCCGGCCTGCGCTGGGCCGCCATGGGGCCGCACCTGCTCTACGACCTCGGCGGCGGGCGCGAGGGCATCCGCGGCCACGTGGAGCACCTGGCCGGCGTCAAGGAGGGCATGCTGCGCGACCTGGCCACCTGGACCGAGTTCCCGCCGGAGACCGGCGGGCGCTCGAGGCCGGCCTGGCCGATGAGAAGGGCGCGCAGAGCTACGACGAGCTGGTCGCGGAACGCGACGCCCTGCTCGTCGCCTACCGGCGCGCCCGGCGCGAGGTGCGCGGAGGCTGAGGTCCAGCCGCCGCAGCCACGTCCTCCCGGCGGCAGGGGGTCTCGTGATCCGGCCCTCTCCAAACGTGTCTCCATCGGCTCTACGTTTGCCCGCGGAGGAGCGTGACGCCCTCCACTCGTATCTACGGTGTAGATACGTTTTCAGAGCGTCCCCAACACACTCCGTCACCGGCGACGTCACGCCGCGCGGTACTCCTTGATCGCCTCGACCAGCTCCTTGAGGTTGCGCAGCGAGCGCTCGATGACGCCCTGGTTGCGACGCTCCACCAGGGTGCGGTCGAGCGCCTCCCCGAGGAACCCGTACGGCAGGTCGTAGTCCACCTCGAGCTCGACGCGGCTCCCGCCGTCGCCCGCGTCGAGCACGCGCTGCTTCATCTCGAGCCTGCCCTCGTGCGCCGCCTGCACCTTGTAGGCCACCGCCCGCGGCGGCTCGTACTGCGTGACCACCCAGTCCGTCTCCAGGTCCAGACCCGCGACGCGGATGGTCCAGTGGAACTCCTGGTCCACCGCGGTCAGGTCGGTCTCGGGACGCACGTAGGTGTCCTGCGCGATCACCGCCCAGCGGGGGATGAGCCTCAGGTCGGTGAGGATGCGGAACACCTCCTCCTGCCGCTCGTCGACGTGGACGCTCCGCTCGATGTACGTCACCCCGGCCTCCTCTCTGCAGGGGACCGCTCTCCCCGCGGCCCTGGTCGTGTTGTCCCCTGTGCCCTGCGCGGCCGGCGCGGATCGGCGTTGCCCACGGTCGCGCCGGCCCGGCCGCGCCGCCCGGCCCTTGTGCCCGGCCAGCCACAGCAGGCAGGCGCATGGGCCTGCGTCGACGGACTACGGCGGGGTGCGCCGGGAAGCTCACGAGTGACCGACGAGTACGACAGCAGCACGCCGGAGGGACGAGATGACCCGTCGAGACACCCAACCCACGCGCGAGGTGACGTCATGATCCCCGACGGCTTCACCGTGATCGCCGGCTCTCTGGGCGACCAGGGCGGCGCGGTGGCGCGGACGCTCAAGCGGCACAGCCGCCACGTCCGCGCTCTGACCCACAACCGCTGGTCGCCGGCGGCGCGCAACCTCATGACCAACGGCGTCGAGGTGGTCAGCGACAACTGCGAGACGCCGGAGGTGGTCGTGCGCGACCTCGCCGGCGCGGCGCACGTGTTCGCCGCGTTCACGCCGTTCGACGAGGGCGGCCTGCAGGCGGAGCTGCGTCAGGTGCGCAACCTCGCGTATGCGTCGGTGCGCGCCGGGGTGGAGAGCTTCATCTACTCGTCGGTGGGCGACCCGGAGCAGGACAAGGAGGTGAACGCCGACGACATCTGGGGCGTCGAGCGGCTGCTGCAGCAGTTCGACCTGCCGCTGACGATCCTGCGGCCCGCCTTCTTCATGGAGAACGTGGACGAGTTCGCGCTGCGGCGCGACCCGGATGACGGCCTGGTGCTGCGCATGCCGCTGGGCGAGCACACCTCGGTGCACTGGATCGCCGTCGAGGACGTGGCGACGCTGGTGCGCCTCGCGCTCGACCGGCCCGGCGCCCTCGGCTCCGGCCCCGTCCAGCTCGGCGCCGACGAGCTGAGCTTCGCCCAGGCCTGCAAGCTGATCGGCGAGCGCCTCGGCGAGGACGTGCGCTACGAGCAGATCGCGCTCGGTGAGGTCAAGGACCGGCACGCTCGCGGCATGTACCGCTGGTTCCAGAGCTACGCCCACTACAAGCCGGACGTGGAGAAGCTCCGGCGGCTCCACCCCGGCCTGATGACGTTCCGTCAGTGGCTCGAGAGCGGCCGCCTCGACCTCGACAAGGTCGAACGCGGGAGCTCGGCGGCGGCGTGACCGAAGGGCGAGGGCGAAGCGGCCCCTCCGGCCACGCCTCAGGCTGACTCACACGAGCGCCGCCGGCGCTCTCCGTCATCAGCGTGAGGGCGACCAGAAAGACCGCCATCACGATGGCGAGCGCGATCAGCAGCAGCCTCACGGCCGCGTCATCGTGCCGCCGGTCGCGGTGACTTGAGGGTCGGTGTTGGGGCATGACCGCCTCCCCTGTCGACGCCGTCCGTCTTACTTAGACGATTCCCGGCTCGGCGCATACTAAGAGTCCGCGTGACCTCCGTGACGGCGAGTGGATGCCCTGGCCGGCCGGCGGCGGGTCAGACCCAGCCGGCGAGGAGCAGCCCCTCGACGCGCGCAAAATGCCGCACGTCGTTGCTGACGAGGGTCGCGGCGCGGCTGCGGGCGTGCGCGGCGATCATGAGGTCCATGGCGCCGAGCGGACGGCCGCGGCCGTCGAGCTCGGCGCGCAGGTCGCCGTAGTGCTCGGCCGCGGCCTCGTCCCACGGCACGACGGAGAGGCGCGAGGCGAAGTCGCGGATCTCGCGCCTGATCACGGCGCCGGCAGGGTGCCGGGCGGCGCCGTACAGCAACTCGGCCAGCACGACGGTGGAGATGGCGAGCGCCTCCGGCCCCGCCTCGTCGAATCGCTCTCTTACTGAGGCCGGACGGCGCCGCAGCACGTAGCTGCAGATGTTGGTGTCGAGCATGTAGTGCATCAGCGGGACGCCGTCACCGGAGGAGGTCCCGGTCCTCCGGCGGCCTTGTCCTCACGGTCAGCCAGGTAATCGTCCGGCACCGGCGACGGGCGAGCGAAGAAGTCCTCCCAGCCCTCCGGCTTGGGGCGCAGCACCACGGCGTCGCCCTCGCGCTCGATGAGCACCTCACGCCCCGGGAACCGGAACTCGGCCGGCAGCCTCACGGCCTGGCTGCGCCCGTTCATGAACAACTTCGCCGTCTGAGCCATCTCACTCTCCCGCGATATATACCATCGATATATACCACGAGTGACGGGCTTCATGCTCACAAGCATGCGATTCCCGGCGGGCCGGCGCCAGAGTGACGATGCCGGCCCGGGTAGACGACCGGGAGGTGGGCCAAGCGCGTACGTGGCGGGGCGCCGGCCGGGAGAGGCTCGCGCCCCGCCCGGCCGGCGCCCCGAACGAAGAGCCCGCCTACTTCTTCTTGCTCTTCTTCTTGCTCTTCTTGTCCTTCTTCTTGTCCTTCTTCTTGCTCATGAGCCGGTCCTCACTTCTTGGTCGGGGCTGCGTGGTGGCACCGTCCTACCCGCCGAAGGCCGACTTCATCCCGCGCCGGGGCATCGACGAGCTCCGCGTCACGCTCAGGCGGACTCGATGACGGGCGGGGTCACCGGCATGGTGACCCCGCCCCCATCACTGCTTGACGCTCGCCGGCGCCTGGAGACGGCGCCTCCCGCGTCAGGGATTCAGGTGCTTGAGGAACTCGAACGTCACTGTGGTGAACGCGTGCAGGTGAGCCATGGGCCGCTCGGGATAGAGCTCCTCGATCTTGGCGAGCGTGTCCCAGGGGGTGTGCCAGAACGAGCCGTACTCCTCGGTCTGCTCGTAGCCGTCCAGGTCGCCGATCTCCCAGTTGGTGGACTCGAATGCGGCCACCGGGATTCCGGCCTGGTTGAAGGCGGTGTAATCGCTGAAGCCGTCGGGGGTGAAGCCGGCGGCGTAGCCGGGGTCGGCGTCGGGGTTCTCGACGAGATACAGCCCGGGCTGGGTCTCGATCGGCAGCTTGTGCAGGCGGATCAGACGCAGCATGGCGTCGCGCGCCCACGTCTTGCCGTTGGCGCCGGCGTGGATGTAGAGCTTGTCACCGACGAGGAGCGAATCGAAGTTGATCATGGCGATGGCACGGTCCTTGTCGGCCTGGCTCAACTGACTCACGAAGTAGGCCGAGCCCTTCAGGCCGACCTCCTCGGCGCCGAAGGCGACGAACACGACGTCGTAATCGATCTTGTAGTGCGCGAGACGCTCGGCCACCTCGAGCATGACGCCGACGCCCGAGGCGTTGTCGTCGGCGCCCTGACCGGCTATGGACGCGTCGTAGTGCGCGCCGACGATGACCAGCGGCGTCGGCTGGCCCTTCCGCTTGAGGTCCGCCGAGCGCCTGGCAACGACGTTCTGCGAGTTGTACGTCGTGCCGCGCCGCACGTAGCTGAACGGCTGCTTGATGGCCCGGTAGCCGGCTGCGCCGAACCAGGCCGCCACCTTGTTCGCGGCCGCGACTTCACTGTCGGTGCCCGCCTGCCGCAGCAGGCCGGTGATGGTGCCGTCGGGTTCGTGGACGCGGGTCAGCTGGTCGACGTACCAGTACGCCTTGGCCCCTACCTGGTTGGGCGCAAGGGGCTTGTTGTTCGCCGCCGCCAGCGGCGCCGCCACGGCGAGCGTGAGGAGCAGTGCCGCGAGCAGCAAGAGGAGGGCGGGGGCTTTGCGGGACAGACGCATCAAACACCTCCGGACAGAGAAAGCAGTGCCGGTCCATCATCGCAGGCTCAGACGATCGGTCAAAGTTGCGTCGCTTCCGTCAACGCGCACGGACGCCGCCGCCTCGCGCTGTGCCATACTGGTCGCGGCTCGCTCGAGCCGCACCGACCGGTCCGGACCGCAGAAGGGGTATCGCGATCGCTGCGAACTGGTTCAGCGCCGACAAGGAGAAGTACCACACCCTCGCCACCGCCTGGGTCCTCCCGGAGCCGAGGCGCTGCGTGCAGTGCGGCGTGTGCACGTTCAACTGCCCCATGAGCATCGACGTGCGCCGCCACGTGTGGCGCCACGAGCCGGTCGTGGACGGCCGCTGCCTGACCTGCGGGGAGTGCGTGAAGCGCTGCCCGCGCGGTCTCCTGCGGTTCGAGCCGATCGCGGCCGGCGGACTCGTGCGCCCCGAGGGAGCGTGCTGACGTGGCGCCGCGCCACGTGCTGATCGGCGGCGGGCCGGCCGCCGTGGCGGCGGCCGAGGCCATCCACGGCGCCGACCCCGGCGCCGAGATCGTCCTGGTCAGCGCCGACAGGCACGGCTACTACTCCCGCCCGGGCCTCGCCTACTACCTCGCCAAGGAGATCCCGGAGGAGAGCCTGCGCCCGGCCTCGGGGGACGAGCTGGCCGGGCTGGGCGTGACGTGGGTCCGGGCTCGTGCGGCCGCCGTCGACCCCGCGCGGCACACGGTGAAGCTGGAGGCCGGCGACGAGCTCGCCTACGACCGCCTGCTGCTGGCCACCGGCTCGACCGCGGTGGCCCCCAAGGTGCCGGGCGCCGAGCTGGACGGGGTGGTCAAGCTCGACGACCTGGACGACGCGCGGCGCATCATCCGCAGGAGCGCGGCGGCGAAGCACGCGGTGGTGGTCGGGGGAGGCATCACCGCGCTCGAGATCGTCGAAGGCCTGCGGGCGCACCGCCTGCGCGTGGACTACTTCATGCGCCAGGAGCGCTACTGGCGCAACGTGCTGTCCGAGCCCGAGTCGCGCGCCGTCGAGGAGGAACTGCGCCGCCGCGGCGTGCGCGTCCACCCGTTCACGGAGCTGGCGGGCATCATCGGCCGCGACGGCCGCGTGGTGGCCGTCGAGACGGGCGACGGCACGCGCCTGCCCTGCGAGCTGCTGGCCGTCGCCATCGGCGTGCGACCGCGCACCGAGCTGGCCCGGGCCGCCGGGCTGGCCTGCGCGCGCGGCGTGCTCGTGGACGACTACCTGCGCACGAGCGAGGAGGACATCTTCGCCGCGGGCGACCTGGCCGAGTCCACCCACGCGGCCACCGGACGCCGGACCATCGAGGTGCTGTGGCACTCGGCGGTCCACAAGGGCCGCGTCGCCGGCCTCAACATGGCGGCCGGGCCCAGCCACAGGTACGTGGAGGGGCCGTCGCTCAACATCACCCGGCTGGCCGGCATCAAGACGACGATCATCGGCGCGGTCGGGTCCGGCAAGGACGCCGACCTCGTGGGCCTCGCCCGCGGCGACAGCCAGACCTGGTCCGAGCTCGGCGACGCGGTGCTCGTCGAGGCGCAGGAGGACGGCGCCCGCATCAGGCTGGAGATCGTGGATCGTACGGTCGCCGGCGCGGTCGTGATGGGCGAGCAGGCCCTCTCGTTCAAGCTGCAGGAGCTGATCGAGGCGCGCGCGGACCTCGGCGACGCCGCCGAGCGCCTCTCGGCGCCGGGAGCGCCGGTCGGCGCCCTCATCGACGCCGCCTGGCGGACGTGGAGGGAGAAGGTTGTCTAGGCCGGCCAGCGTGCAAGCGCCCGCCACCCTGCCGGCGCCCGCCCCGGTACAGGCGCCCCGCGCGCGCGGCCTGCTCGGGGCCCTCGGCCGCGTACCTGTGCCGGCGTACGCGCTCGCCATCATGGCCGCCGTCACGGCGCTCTACGGCATCGCCTCCTCGCAGGCGGGCGCGTTCCCCGCGGCCTCGAGCCTCGTCGGCCACGGCATCGGCGTCGTGGGGTTCGTGCTCATGCTGATGACCGCCACGCTCTATCCCCTGCGCAAGCTGCGCAGCGACGCGCGCTGGGGCAGGACGGCGGCCTGGCTCAAGCTCCACATGGTGACGGGGCTGGTGGGACCGTACATGGTGCTGCTGCACACGGCGCTGAAGTTCAACGGGCTGGCCGGCCTGACGATGCTGCTGACCGCGGTCGTCGTCGCGAGCGGCCTGGTCGGCCGCTACCTGTACACGAGGGTGCCGCGAAGAGGCGAGGGCCTTCCGCAGGCGGCCGGCGACCTCGGCGGCGAGGACGCCGGCCTCGGCGCCGAGAACGGCGGCCGGCTCCTCCGGCGACGCAGGGCGCTGGCCGCCTGGCACGCGTTCCACGTGCCGCTCACCTGGGTGCTCTTCGTCGCCGCGTCCATCCACGTCGTCGCGGCGCTCTACTACGCGACGCTGCAGCGCTGAACCGGGCCGGGTGATGCCAGGATGAGCAAACGGCCGAGCTTCTTCTCCCCCATCGGCGTCGCCGCGGCCGCCGCGCTCGTCGTGGTCGTCGCCGGCCTCACCGTGGCGTTCGGCCCGACACTCTTCAGCCCCGGCGGCCTCAACGCCCAGGCCAAGGCAGCGCGCCTGGGCGGCGTCGCCAGCCACGCCGAGCTCGGCGACCGCTGCGAGGCCTGTCACACCGCCCCGTGGAGCTCCCAGACCATGGCCGACAAGTGCCTCGGCTGCCACCGCGACGTCGGCGCGCAGATCAGCGGCAAGGACAGCCTGCACGGGGCCGCTCCCGGCGATGCGCTCGGCGCCGTGCGGCAGCTGCCACCCCGACCACCACGGGCCCACCGCCGCCCTCACCGTCCTCGACCAGAGCTTCCCCCACGGCGTCACCGGCTTCAGCCTGAGCCACCACCGGGAGAAGAGCGGGGGTGGCCGGTTCACCTGCGACGACTGCCACCCCAAGGGCTACGCCGCAGCGTTCGACCAGACCATCTGCACCGACTGCCACGCCGGCATCGACGCCGCGTTCATGAAGGAGCACGAGGCGTCCTACGGCTCCGACTGCCTGGGGTGCCACGACGGCAGCGGCGACGCGAAGGTCGACCACAGCAAGTTCGCCTTCAAGCTCACGGGGAAGCACGAAGGAGTGCCGTGCGCCGACTGCCACGCGGGCGCCAAGACGCTGCGGGACTTCCAGAAGACGCCGCAGGACTGCTACTCGTGCCACGCCAAGGACGACGAGCACAAGGGCGCGTTCGGCAAGCAGTGCGGCGACTGCCACACGGCCGCCGGCTGGGGCGAGGTGACGTTCGAGCACTCCGTCTTCCCCCTGGACCACGGCAGCGAGGAGCGGCGCCCCACCTGCCAGACCTGCCATCCCAATGGGACGGACACCTACACCTGCTTCGGCTGCCACGAGCACACCACCAGTAACGTGATCGGGCAGCACGAGGGCAAGTCGCTCGCCCAGCTCAAGGACTGCGTCAAGTGCCACGAGGGCGGCAGGAGCGAGGGCGAGGGCGGGGGTGACTGAGCGCAAAGCCAGACGGGAGGAGGTGCCCGGGATGATCTACGACCTTCACCACCGGCGGGTCGCGCTGCTCGTGATCGACGTGCAGCGCGAGTACTTCGACGAGGACGGCCCGGCCTACGTGGAGCACGCGCGCGACATCGTCGGCAACGTGAACCGGCTGGTCGACGCCTTCCGCGCCCAGGGCCTGCCCGTGGTGTTCGTGAGGCACGCTCACCGCGCCGACGGCAGCGACGCCGGCCGCATGGGCGACTTCTCCGGGGCGGACGAGGAGGACTCGTTCGTCGAGGGGACGCCGCGCGTGGAGTTCATCCCCGAGCTGCACGTGGAGCCGGGCGACGTCGTCGTGACCAAGCGCCGGTACAGCGCCTTTCGCGGCACCGACCTCGAGGCCGTGCTGCGCACCGCCGGCGCGCGGGCGGTGGTGATCTGCGGCCTCATGACCAGCTTCTGCTGCGAGACCACGGCGCGCGACGCGCACGGCCGCGACTACGAAGTGCTCTTCGCGGCCGACGCCGTCGAGGGCCCGGACCTCGAGGACGCCCAGGGGCGCGAGGTCCCGCACGACGTGGTGCTCGCGAACACGGCGACGGCGCTCGGCGCCGGCTTCGCCGAGATCGTCACCACCGACGAGGTGGTCGCGCGGCTGGGCTGACGGCCGCCGCCTACGCCGCCCGCGCGATCACCTGCCCGACGTCCTGGAGGGAGGCCCCGAGCGCAAGCAGGGACCTGACGAGGAGGTCGACGGAGACGGAGGCGTCGGCCGCTTCCATCTTGGCGACACGAGACTGGCTGGAGCCGAGCCGGTGAGCTACCTCGGACTGCGTCCAGGAGTTCTGGGTGCGCAGCCGCCGGAGGTAGTCGCTCAGGGCCAGCTTGAGCTCCACGTACGCGGCCTCTTCCTCGCTGAGTTCGAGAAAGTCGGCAGCGTCCCCGCTGCGCCAACCCGCGGCGCGCAGCCGGTCAAGCTTGGCCTTATCCATGGCACTCACTCCTTCTCCGCCGAGACCGCGTCGTATGCGCGAAGCCTGTGCCTGCATGCCTCGAGCACCGAGTGCGGAGTGGCTCTCGTCTTCTTCGAGAAGACGTCCGCAATGACGATCGCGTCGGCGTCGATGCGATAGACGATGCGCCACGTGACCCGCTCGTCGACCACCCGCAGTTCATGACAACGCCTGCCAACAGCTGGCATCGGGCGCGAGTGCGGCAGACGCAGAGCGTCGCCACGCTGCAGCCGGCGCAGGAGCTCTCCGGCCTCGATACGGGCAGCAGCCGTGAGCGGCGGCGAGCGAACCTCGCCATGCAGCCACACCAGCGGCTTGCCGGCGCCTCCCGTCAAGGTCCGCAGTATATGTCTGATTTGACATAAGCGTCAAGGAGCTGCAAGGCGCAGGAAGATGCGTCGACATGCGAAGGAAGAGGCATGCGTCGACTCTCCCATCCTCGGAAGGCGCGCTCAAGGATGACGATGAGCGCAGCAGGTAGACGCCCGCGGTCAGGACCAGCTGCGCAAACCGGGAGGAGCGTCAGACAGTGAGCTGCGAGCGGACGTCCCGGCTGGCCAGGATGACCAGCCGCTGCAGAGCGCGCGTGCAGCCCACGTAGAGCAGCGAGCGCTGGGCCGGCGTGTCCAGGGCGTCGATGTCGGTGATCACCACCGCAGGCGCCTCGAGGCCCTTGTAGCGGTAGATCGAGGAGTAGGTGATCTTTCTCGAGTGCAGGTTGACGGCGTCGAGGTCGCTGGGGATGCAGGACGTGAGCCAGTCGCCGTCCGCCTCCGCCTCGCCGGTCTCGTCGCCGGGCTCCCGCACGAGCGGGGTGAGGCGGTCCCGCCAGGGCTGCTCGGTGAGCTGCGCGGCGGCGCAGTGCTCGTTGCCGTGGGGGCTGATGACGGCGACGCGCGGGCCGGCGAAGCCCTGCCCGCGCAGGTCGGTGAGGACGGACCGGAGCAGCTCCAGCTGCTCGTCGCCGTCCGCATACCACAGCACCTCCGGCTCGACCGCGTCGTCGGGCCGGCGGACGCGCTTGTAGCCCGGCTCCACGTGGCCGCAGGCGACGGCGAGCGCGGCCACCCGCGGCGTGTTGCGGCAGTTGATGCGCAGCGCGCAGCGCGCGGCCGAGATGGGCGCGGCGCCGGCCGCGCGCGCCTCCGCCGGCGGCTCGAGGAACTCGTCCACGGTCAGCGCATCCGGGTCGTAGATGCGCTGCCAGGTGAAGTCGCCGAAGAAGCGCCAGTGGCCGCCGGCGAGCCCGCCGTCGAGGCTGAGGTCGAGCACCTCGAGGTAGCTGCGGCGCAGCACGTCCTGGGCTTCGTCCAGCACGATCTCGTCGAAGAAGTTGCGCTTGCCCTCGCGCTCGAGCAGCGCCTCGAGGGCCATCGTGGGCAGCTCCTCCTGCCAGAACTCCTGGCGGCAGCGCTGCTCGCGCGTGGGCGCGATGCCGGCAAGCGTGCGCAGGTGCTCGTGCAGCGTGCGCGCCGTGACCCCGCGCCCCAGGTCGCCGGCCTCCTGCTGCAGCCAGCGGCCGAGCGGCCGGTTGAAGCAGAGCAGGAGCACGCGGCGCCCGCGACCGACGGCGCGCCGCGCGGCCTCGATCGCCAGCAGCGTCTTGCCCGTGCCGGCCGGCCCGTCGAAGACGATGCGCGGGTTGAGGTCGATCGCGTCCAGGGCCTCGAACTGCTCCTCGGTGAAGTGGCGCACCTCCTCCTCGGCGCGCTGCAGTCGCGACCTCGGGCTCTCGAAGAACTCGAAGTCCGGGCGCAGGAGGCCGGCCAGCGCCTCGCACTGCCGCGGCGTGGGCTCTCCCCGCTCGGGGTGGAACCACGGGACGCCGCGCTCGACCAGCCGCTCGCGCGCGTGGCCGAGCACGTTGCTGATGAGCCGCGCGATGGGCTGCGCCTGCAGCGCGCGGCGGTCGATCACCTGCCAGTCGTTCCACTCCGGTGAGGTCTCGGTGAAGTCGATGAACGGGAAGCAGACCGCGGAGCAGAAGGGGATGTGGTTCATCTCGGGGTGCTGCCGGACCAGACGGTTGCGCAGGCTGTGCATGGCCTCGGAGGCCTGGCGGAAGGGCCCGCGATGGTCGGGCTCGGCGCTGCGCCCGTAGTACCAGTCGCCGCCCTGGCGGCGGAGCGAGTGGCAGCCCTTGACCTCGACCACGAGCACGCCCTGACCGGGCACCAGACAGAGGAAGTCGATCTCGCCGGCGAGCCGCCTGTGGTGGTCGGCGATGTCGAACGAGTGGAGGACGGTCCAGCCGGCGGTGTCCGGGCCTGCGGCCGCACCGCCGGCCCGCGCTGCGCCGTCGGCGCGCCCGGCGCCCTCGGCCGAAGCGGCGAGCGCCTCGAACACGGCGCGCTCGCCGTCGCTCTTGGTGGTCTCGCTCATGGTCGGAGGGATGAGGCGCATGGTCACCTTGGTCGCCCGCAGGGTGGCATCATCCTAACGCGAAAGACCGCCCGCGAGCTGCCGCGGGGCCGGCATCCGGCCATGCTCCACGACCTCGGACACCGGGGGTTGTGATTGACGCGCAGGGCGCGTGCTCCGACCCGGACCGGCCTGCGTACGCTGAGCACCGCCCCGTCTACTGGATCTGGAATCGGAGGGCGACCGTCACTTCGCGCAGGGGCCGTCGTCGAGGCAGGCGAGAACGCGCTCGCGCGTCGGGCCGGGTGACGCCAAACCGTTGGGCGCGGCGCTCCGCTCGCCGCGCAGGGCGATGAGTGCGACGGCGACGAGCGTCCACGAGTAGTAGGCGGCGTCCATGCTGACGAAGCTCAGCGGGACGGACGCGAAGAAGACGACCGGCGCGACGAGCCCGCGTAGTCGGTGGCGGCGGATCACGGCAGGATCGAGGTCCGCCGCCACCAGGCGCCGGCGCCGCGTCGCGTACAGCCAAATCAGCAGGTTGGCGAGCCCGGCCATGCCGAGCGTGACGGCATAGAAGATCAGGGAGATCTGGCTCCCGCCGTGCTCGCCGATCATCGCCGCCGGAAACGGGATGAACGCGATGAACAGCAGCAGGAACAGGTTGAGCGCGATGAGTCTCTCGTCCCAGCGCACGATGTAGCGGAAGATGCGATGGTGGCCCATCCAGTACAGGCCCACGGCTGAGAAGCTGATGGCGTAGCTGAGGTACCTGGGCCACTGCGCGAGCACCTCGTGGGCATAGTCCGGCCCGCTGGGGACCTCGATGCGCACCACGAGCAGCGTCAGCGCGATTGCGAAGACGGCGTCGCTGAAGAAGATGATGCGCTCGATCTCGGGGATATGCAGCCGGCGCTCGTCCGGTGCGGCGTCTCCGGATGGTGTGCTGCTCTCCGGCGCATCGGGCGCGATCGCGCGGATCTTCATCCTTCCTCCACTGCCGACGGGAGCGCGGCGGTCGTGTCAGGTGTGACCCCGGTCCTTGTCGAGGTGCTTTCCACTGGCCACACGATGAAAAACCGTCACGGCCTGCGGCCCAGCACTACATGCGGATGTCGTCCCATGAGGACCGCGCGTGGCCGCGCACGTTGCCGAGGTGCGCCGGCGCGGGCTCCTGTGCGCGACCTCGGTACGGCAGGGTCAGCCGATGGTGACGACGCCGAGGTAGCCGTCCACGGTGACGCGGTCGCCGGTGGCGATGAGCTCCGCGGCGCGCGGTACGCCCGTGACGCACGGCAGGCCGTACTCGCGGGCGATGATCGCGCCGTGGATCAGCATGCCGCCGCGCCGCTCGACGATGCCGGCGGCGAGCGGGACGACGAACGTCATCTCCGGCTCGATGGCGTCGCAGACCAGGACCTCGCCTTCCACGAAGGCCACGAGGTCCTCGCGCGAGCGGACGACGCGGGCCGGGCCTACCGCGAGGCCCGGCCCGGCCGGCTGGCCGACGATCTGCCGAGCCTGCAGGCGGACGCCGGCCGCCCCGGCGTCCGCTGCGGACAGGGCGGAGCGCTGGGCATCTTCCGCCTGCGATCCGTCCGTGGGAGCTGCAGGCGCGAGCGGTGACGGCAGCGTCACGGCGCGCGGCCGCAGCTCGTCGCCGACGGGCAGCCCGCGGCGGGAGGCTTCGTCGAGCGCCGCCTCCAGCAGGCGCTCCAGCCGCCCGAGGTAGAGGTTGTCGTCGTCGCGCAGGCGCCAACTGGCGCGCGCGAGGTCGAGCAGCGCCTCGGCTCGCGCGCGCTCGGAGTCCGCGTGCGCGTCGATGTAGACCCGCACGCGAGCGAAAGTGTCGCTCGCGGCGGCCGGCGCGGACACCCCAGCCGCCGCTGACCTCGCGGGCAGGCGCGACGCCAGCGCCAGCACCTCGTCGCGCCCGCCGAGGCCGGCCACAGCGCCGAACTCGGCGAGGAACGCGTCGGCTTCGCGAGCCGCGGCCTCCTCTCCCCCCTCCCCTCGCCGCGCGGCGATGGACGCCAGCGCGGCGTTACGCCGCAGGCTCAGCATCGGCGTGGCCGTGAGCAGGTCGGCGAACTCGAAGGGATCCTCCGGCCGCAGCACCTCGTTGTAGTCCTGCCCGAACAGGCGCACGCCGTGGGCGAACGGGATGAAGTCGGCGGTGTAGACGTCCACGCCGCGCTCGTGCGCGTCCTTGCGTGCGCGCAGGGCGGCCAGCAGGCCCGCGTCGTCGAGCGACGGGAGGTCGACGGCGGCCAGCTCGTCCGCGGCGGCCGCCAGAGCCGGCAGATCCTCGTCCTCGATGCGTCGGCGCAGCTTGTCGAGGCTCTCGAAGCTGCGCCGCAGGCTCAGGTAGGCGGCGCGCCCGTCGCCCTCGCCGCCGCTCAGCGTGGTGATCGGCCGCGACTGCAGGGCGAACAGCCGCTCGCCGCGCAGCGTCCACTCGACGTCCTGGGGCGCGGCGAAGTGGCCCTCCGCGCGCCGCGCCAGCCCGTACACCAGCGGCAGTTCCTCGTCGGCCAGCGGCGGCGTCACGCGCAGCTCGGGGGGCAGCGGCTCGAGGCGCACCCCGTCCGGCGCCGGGGCCATCATCTCTGCGCGCTCGGGGGGCCGGTGCTCGAGCAGGGCTCCGTCCGGACGCCGCAGCGTCCAGCGGTCCGGCTCGACCACGCCGTCCACGAGGCCCTGGTTCAGGCCGTGCACGGCCTCGACCAGGGCCCGCCCCTCGTCCTCCGGGTGCCGGCTGAAGGCGACGCCCGAGCGCTCGCCGGCGACCACCTCCTGCACGACGACAGCCATCTCGCTGCGCCGCGGGTCCAGCCCGAGCTCACGGCGGTAGAGGAGCGCGGCGTCCGACCACAGCGAGGCCCACACGAGCCTGACGTGCTCGAGGATCGCGTCGACGCCGCGCACGTTGACGTAGGACTCGTGGAGCCCGGCGAACGAGGCTCCTGCCGAGTCCTCGCCGGGCGCGGACGAGCGCACGACCACCGGCACGCCGGCGAAGCGGGCGGCGAGCGGCTCCGCCAGCGCCGCCCGCATCCCCTCCGGGAGCGGTGTGGTCAGGAACAGGCTGCGGATGCGCAGCGCCGCGTCCCAGAGCTCCTCCCAGCGCATGTCGGCGACGTCCTTGCGCTCCAGCTCCCAGCCGATGCGCGCGCTCAGGCCCGTGGCCCGCAGGTACGCGGCGTAGGCGCCGGTGGTGACCACGACGAACGGCGGTACCGCGATGCCGGCCCGGGCCATCGCCGCCAGCGCCAAGGCCTTGCCGCCTACGCGCGGTGCGACTCCCGGTTCGATCTCGGGGTCGACCAGCTCCTGCGCGACGACGAAGTCGTCTCCAGCCGGGGCCGAGCCGGACATCAGGCGAGGTGGAGCTCGGTGACGTTCTGGAAGCGGCGCACCAGGTACCAGGTGTCCACCGCCAGCTCGACCAGCGCGGTCGAGGGCGCGGCGGCGAAGGTCGCGAGCTGCGGGTGGCGCTCCAGGAACGGCCGCAGCTGCGCATCGCGCTCCTCGCCCAAGAGCTCGCGGGCGGACCCGACCGCCGTCGCGGCGGCGGCGTCGTGGAAGTCGCGCTCGCCGTCCTCGCGGCTGTCGATGAGCATGGCGACCTTGGGGTCCGTGCTCAGAAAGGCGAACTTGCGCGTCGCCCGCGGGGTCGTGAAGTACAGGCGCCGGAGGTCGCCCGAGACCCGCACCGCGACCAGGCTCGCGTAGGGATACTCCGGCCCGTGGGTGGCGAGCACGCCGAGACGCTCGCGCACAAGCAGCTCGCGCAGCGCGGCGACCGGGTCGGCGGATGCATCCATGACGCCGTCCTACCCTCGCCCCGCCGGAGCGAACCGGCGACCTCGCCGCGCTCAGTCGCCACCTTCAGCGCGTCGCCGAGGAACCCTCGATGACGGCCGGGTCGCGGCGCACCTCCTGCGGCGTTCCGGACGCGAGCGTCGTTCCCTCGGCCAGGACGTAGATCGGTTCGCACAGCCTCACGATGAGGCGCAGGTAGAATCCACCTCGTTCATGCCTGTAGAAGGCTCGTCGAACAGGAGGAAGTACGGGCGATGAACGGGAAGCAGACCGCGGAGCAGAAGGGGATGTGGTTCATCTCGGGGTGCTGCCGGACCAGACGGTTGCGCAGGCTGTGCATGGCCTCGGAGGCCTGGCGGAAGGGACCGCGATGGTCGGGCTCGGCGCTGCGCCCGTAGTACCAGTCGCCGCCCTGGCGGCGGAGCGAGTGGCAGCCCTTGACCTCGACCACGAGCACGCCCTGACCGGGCACCAGACAGAGGAAGTCGATCTCGCCGGCGAGCCGCCTGTGGTGGTCGGCGATGTCGAACGAGTGGAGGACGGTCCAGCCGGCGGTGTCCGGGCCTGCGGCCGCACCGCCGGCCCGCGCTGCGCCGCCGCCGCGCCCCGCGCCGTCGGCCGAAGCGGCGAGCGCCTCGAACACGGCGCGCTCGCCGTCGCTCTTGGTGGTCTCGCTCATGGTCGGAGGGATGAGGCGCATGGTCACCTGGGTCGCCGGCAGAGTCCCCATCATCCTATCGCTCTCGCCTGCCCCAGCGACGAAACGCCCGACCTCTAGCTCTGCTCCTCCACGAGTCGCGGGTGCTCGCGGCTGAGCCAGTCGATGACCTGACTGCGGAAGGCTTCAGTCTCACGCAGGAGCTCCTCGACCTCAGCCTCGGATACGACGCCGACGCGGTCGTAGTCGCTCCGGTTTCTCAGGGTACGGCACGAATCGAAGTAGACGGCGGTATCGCCGACATCGTCGCCCATAAGCTCAGGCAGTGCCTGCCACGTCACGGCGTGGTGCCCACGCTGAGCCGTGACCCTGAGGCCCGAAGCCGCCAGAACGATGGTGGCCAGCTGCAGAACGGCGGAATAGGCGGTCGCGAACCTGCGATCGAGCGAAAGCGCCATGACGCGGGCATCGCGAAGATCGCGTTCTGCTACCGCCAGGAGATCCGTGATTTCATGCCGCGAAGTGCGATGCCGGCGAAGAGCGCCGGCGTCAAGCCAGCGCTGCAAGCGAGGCATCGTCACCGACGAGCCAGATCCGCGGACCGGCAAGGACGGACGTGACGAAGTGGTCAGCCTCGCGCCGACGTCTGGAGAAGTCCGCCGGCGCGATGATGACCGGGTTCAGCTCACGGCCCAACGAGCGCGACGCATCAGCCAGCGCAGCCGCGACAGCGCGCCGAGTGGCCGATCCCACGACGAGCACATCCACGTCGCTGTCGGCAACGTCATCTCCATGTGCGAACGAGCCGTAGACGAAGGCGAGTGTGACCGCCGCGCCGAGACCAGCCAGAGCGGCGCTGAGCTCGTTGCCCACGCCCCACGTCTTCATCACCACGGCGCGCAGATCGGCGAATGTGGGGTGTGCGGGGACCGCCCGGTAGTACGTGCGATTGCCGTGGGTGCGGCACACCACCAGCCCAGACCGCTGCAACCGCTCGAGATCGCGTTGCACTTGCCTCAAGTGAGCGCCGCTGAGCCGCTGCAGCTCGCGCTGGTAGTACTCGCGCTCCGGCTCGAGCATGAAGAGGTAGAGCAATTGACCCAGCGTCGCAGAGGCGAAGAGGGCCGAGACGCCGTTTTGACTATTATTCGTAGTCATTTGACTACACATGATAGTCGTTACTGTCCGGGCCGCGCAAGGCATTTCTGCCCAGGGAGAGCGAGTGGCCACTGGGGTCGCCGAAGGAGTCATGCCGATAGCCTGCGACTCCGAGCGCCCACGCACCAGAGTGACGATCGCCACGCGAGGTGGACGATGGCGGGCCTCGGCACGTCAGACCTCGCCAGTGGCGAGCAGCCCCGGCAGTTCGGCGTCGACGCCGGCGAGCCCACTCCTGGGCGTCGGCGGCGCTGCGGCGGAGAACGACGCACAGGCGCGACGACGGCGGCGAGCGCCTGCCTGGCGTCCTGGGCCTCGACGAAGTCGTTGCTGTGGTACGAGACGACGAGCGAGTCGTTCAAGTGACCGGCGAGGACGCCTGCGCCTTCGGCGAGGCGCCCCACCTCGAGCACGATTGCGCGGAGACGCGCGAGCTCTGCCTGCGCCCTCTCGCGTGTCCACCCGGGCGCGTCCGCCTCGCGGGTGCGCGCCTGCGCCGCGTCCTCGTAGTAATCGATGAGTCGCGCGAGACGGCCGGCGAGCGCCTCCGGCACGCCGGCCTCCACCAGGTCCTCGGCCTCCAGCTCCCCGGCAGCCAGCTCCGGGCAGCCGGGGTTCAGGCAGATCCAACCGCAGCCGTCTTCGTCCAGCGTGCTCACGTTGGGGACCATCGGCTCGCCGCATGAGTCGCAGGTGATGGCAAGGAACTCGCCCATGAGGACCTCCCGGAGTCGAGGGTTTGGGTAAGCAGGGCGAGTGTGCCACGATCAAAATAGGACAGTCCAGGAACCAGATCGGCGTTAGGGTCCGTCTGGTTCGTCAACTAGTATCCTGACGACCGGAGCTTACCTACTCAGGAGGACACGCATGGAGGAATCTGCTCGCGCCCGCTACGGCTGGGAGAGCGACTTCCCCACCTTCTCCGAGGCGGAACCGCGCGTGGTCCGCATCTCGCTCCAGGAGTTCCTGACTGACGCTGGCGACTCACAGATTCGGGCGTGGGACGACTCCATCCCGAAGATCCAGGTCGAGGTCGGCGAGGTCGTTGAGATTGACGCGCTCGCTCAGGAGTACACAGCCATCCTGGAGTACGAGCTACCGCTCGAATCGCGACGGCCCGACGTAGTCCTACTCGTGAATGGCGCGGTCGTCGTCCTTGAACTCAAGGGCAAGATAGAGCCCGAGCAGGCCGACCTCGATCAGGCCGCCGCCTACGCGCGTGACCTGCGCTGCTACCACAGGTACTGCTCGGACCGAGAAGTGCACGCGGTGCTCGTGCCCACGCGCGCGCACGGCTACGCGGGTGTTCGTGACGGCGTACACGTCGCTGGTCCAGACGCGCTGCACGGACTCATTCAGAAGCTCCAACGGTCGTGGGAAGAGGGCCCACTCACCGCTGACCAGTTCCTGGCAAGAGACGCCTACTGCCCGTTGCCCACCCTGGTTCAGGCTGCCCGTGAGCTCTTTCTGGACGGCAAGATTCGGCCGATTCACCGCGCCCTCGCCGAGACCCAGCCTGCTATTGATGCGATCTCGGCCATCGCCCACGAGGCGGCCAACAGCCATACGCGACATCTCGTGCTCGTCGCCGGGGTGCCTGGCTCCGGGAAGACGCTCGTGGGACTCAGCGCTGTGCACAATCCCAGCCTTGACGACCTACGAGTTGAGCGCGCAGGCGGCAAGCCACCCGCGCCGGCGATCTTCCTTAGCGGCAATGGTCCGCTTGTGGAAGTCCTACAGTACGAGCTGCGCGGTGCCGGCGGCGGCGGCAAGACCTTCGTGCGCGGCGTCAAGGACTACATGAAGCAGTACCTGGGCGACAAGGCCGCGATCCCACCGCAGCACGTAATCGTGTACGACGAGGCGCAGCGCGCCTGGGATCTCCAGCAGGTCATCAACAAGCACCCTGCTCTCCGAGAGCACAAGTCCGAGCCCGAGGCCTTCGTGGAGTTCGGTGAACGCATTCCCGAGTGGTGCGTCCTCGTCGGACTCATAGGCACCGGCCAGGAGATCAACGTCGGCGAGGAGGCCGGCTTGGGTCAATGGCTTGAAGCGCTGCAGCGAGCCGGCTCAGCTGAGCAATGGACGGTGCATGCTCCAGAGCGAGTGCTGGATGAGTACTTTGCGGATCCATCTCTGCCGACTCGCAGGGCGGCCAGCGAGGCGCTAGATCTCACTGTGGAACTGCGCTTCCACTTCGCCGCCGACCTCGACGAGTGGGTCGACGGCCTGCTGACAGACGGCGACGAGACGTATGGACGCGTACTCGCCGAGCGTCTCGAGGCAGCCGGCTACCATCTCCGGATGACCCGCGACCTCGAGACTGCAAAGAGCTACTTCCACAAGCGCTATGCGGAAGCTCCCGCTGCCCGCTACGGTCTCGTCGCCTCCTCTCGAGACAAGACCCTTGCCGAGTGGGGCATCCCGAACGACTACCAGTCCACGAAGGTCATGCGCCTCGGCCCTTGGTACGGCGACGGCGACGAGAGCCTCCACTCCTGCCGGCACCTTCGTGAGTGCGTGACCGAGTTCGGAGCGCAGGGTCTTGAACTTGACGGCGTGCTGCTCGCCTGGGGAACCGACCTAATGTGGAATGACGCAGCGTGGTCAAACGCCAAGGCCAAGAACCATGCGCGCGGCACCCACGTGCGCGACCCATTCCAGCTACGCGTCAACGCCTATCGCGTGCTGCTCACGCGAGGGCGCGATGGAGCGGTCATCTTCGTTCCTCCCGCAGTCGAACTTGATGCCACGGCAGCTCGGCTGCAGGCGTACGGGGTGAAGGTCCTTGACGCCTGACAAGGGCCTGTTCCTCAGCTGTAGGCTCCTGGCCTGATGGACGGTTCTGGGATCACTGCAACTGACGCGATTCCTTGACTCCTCGAGGGCGGCGTGGCGTAGCGCCACACCGCCCTCACCCGCTTCCTCGGAGCCGCGCGGGATGCGCCTGAGGTGCCGGCGAGGCCACGACCTAACGCGCGACGGCAAGCCCGGCCGGCGCCGCTTCGGGTTCCCGCTCATGTACCAGACGTACGGCGCTCGAGATCCTGCCCGTGCTCACGCGCCTGGGCTACCGCGACGAGCGCAGGCGCGAGGGGCTGGACTCGTCGCCTCACGCGCCCACGTCCAAGGCCGCTGGAAGCTTCAGCAGACCTTCAACGACCGCTTCGTCGTCCCCATTGAGACCAAAGGCGAGCCCAGCCGCTGGGTGACGCTACGCGCAGTCGAGGTGCCGCAGGCCGCGAGGCGCAGCGCCAGAGCGAGCGCGAGGGGCAGTGCGCGCACCACCCCTCGCACTCGCTCTACGCTGACTCACCGTCGCTGATCACTCCAGCAGCGCCGCGCCTGCGGCGAACTTCCCGTTCACCTCTGCGATCTTCTCGTCCATCTTCTGGTACGTGACCGCGAGCTTGGCGCGCAGCGAGGCGATCTCGGCTGAGAAGTCCGTGTCGCCGGCCTGCACCTTCGCCGCGATGGCGTCGTACTCGTCGTGCACGTTGGTGATCCACGGCATCGCACCCGTCGCCCAGTTCAGGTACGGGGTGTAGTAGAAGATGCCAAGCGTGCTCTCGTAGCCGGCCTTGGTCACGTCGGCGCCCCAGTCCATGGTGATCACGCCGTGGAGCGCCTCGAGCGCTGCCGCGCCCTCACCCTTCCGGAGCGCGGTGATCGCCGCCTTCACCTTCGGGATGTCGTTCTGGTACTGCTCGAACTTGGTGATCGAGTTCCAGCCCGGCTCCGCGTTGTACAGGCCGAGGTCCTGGTCCCAGAGCGCCCGCGTCACCGCGCCCAGCACCCGGAGCGTCTTGGCGTTGGCCGCCTGCGCCTGGGCCACCGACGGGTCATTCATCCCGTTGGTGACCGACATCCAGGCGGCCGCCTTGTCCTGGAACTCGGCGAGCGTCGCCTTGAGCTCGCCGACCCCGGCGTCCGGCACTGCGCTCTTGAGCGCGTTGACGTAGCCCATCTCCTCCTGACTCTCCGCCATCACGCGGTGGGGCAGGATGTCGGCCTGCGCCAGGCGCCACGCCGCCAGGCCGCGGAAGCGCGCATCGGCGGCGAGATACTCGGGGTGGATCTGGTCCATCCCGTACAGCAGGTCGCGGTGGTAGCCCAGCATGTCGAGAATCGAGTTGAGTTCGAACTGGTAGGTCGTCATCGCCGGCGTGCCGGCCCAGTAGTAGCTCCAGCTGTCGAATGACGACACCGGGGTGAACACGTAGGTCGTCATCAGCTTGTCGATCTGCGAGTCGTGTGCCGCCTTGGTCAGCAGGTCCTTGAGGTCCGGCGTGGTCTCCACGAAGAACCCGCTGGACTCCTCGCCCACGCCGTCGGCGCAGAGCGCCTCCACGATCCTGGGCGCCCACTCGGGGTGCAGCTCAGTGAAGAAGAAGTACGGCCCGGTCGCCCAGTCCCAGTGCGAGTCCTTGGACCCGCCGGTGGCGGACTCGTGGCCGGTGAAGAACATGAAGACGAGGCTGCGCTTGGGCTTGAGCCCGGAGTCGAGCACCGCCTTGGCGATCGCCAGGGACGACCCGATGCCGGAGTTGTCGTCGTTGGCGCCGGCCCACCAGTGGTCGATATGCGCCTCGACGACCACGTACTCGTCGGGGTAGGTCGAGCCCTCGATGAAGCCGTACACAGCGTGACCCTCGGCGTCCTGGTCGATGGTCACGGGACTCGTCACCTTGACTGAGACGGGGCCGTCCGCAAGCAGGCCCTTGAGATACCCGATGTCGTCGGCTGTGACGTAGAGGGCCGGCAGGTTGCCGTGGGCGCAGTCCTGGTTGAGAGAGTCGGGATCGACGGGGGTGTAGAGCAGGACGGCAGCGGCGCCCCACTCCTTGGCCTCACGGATCGCCGGCACGCCGTAGAACATCGCCATGGTGCGCTCAATGATGACGATCTTGCCGCCCACGCCGCCGGGGACGGCGGCGAAGTCCTGACGCCGGCCCTGGCCGGCGTCCACCAGTTCGCCGCTCACGCCGCCCGGCGACGTCCCGGGGCAGCCGTCGATCGCGCGGACGTGCGTCAGCGTCCGCGCGCCCACCGGCGCCGTCACCTCCACGGCCGCATTACCGAACTGCCAGCCCACGAGACCGAACGACTCCATGGTGACATCCGTGAGTCCGAGGTCGCGCAGCTCCTGCGCCACGTACTCGGACGCGTACAGGTCCGCAGCCGTGCCCGAGACCACCTCGCCGCGGAAGGGCAGGTCGAAGGTCGACAGGCGGTCGGTCAGGTCGTAGGCGTAGTCCTGGCTGATCGACGTCATGAGGGTCTTCTCGTCGGGCGAGAGGTTGGGCTGGGGCGTCTTGACCGCCCCAGCCAGCGGCGCAAGGACGAGCATCACCAGCAGCGCTGTGACGGCAAGCGTGATCGGCAGTGCGAATCGTGGTCTCATGGCTCCCCTCCATCAGCCGTGCCCGCCGGCCCCCGCCGGCGGAAAGGACACTCCTCCGGGCCAGACTACTCCCGGCCTAACGGGGAGGAGGAAGAGTGGTCGCGCCACCACCCGCCCGCACGGGGGGCGGTGCGGCCAGCTTCGCCAGTACGACCGGCGTGAACGACACGATCTCCGTCGAGCCGTTCGGAGGCGTCAGGACGTACCGCCCCTCTCCGTAGCTCGCGACCGGCACCGTGATCATCGGGAAGCGCAGGCCGCCCTTGGCGTTGCCGTAGTCGTGCGCCCACGATTGGGCAGTCCCCGGCCAACGAGGAGGAGAGGTGCGTGAGAAGTCATCGACAGAGGCTAGCGGAGAAGCGTCAGGACTTCCCGCTGAGTCTTCTTGTCGACTTCTCGGCTGGAGACCACAAGGTTCACCTGCATGGTGGCCCAGGCCAAGGAGCTGAGCTCCTCCGGAATCTGGTAGTGCTTGTTGGCCCCAAGCCAGTCGAGCACAGTTGCCAGATGCCAGAGAGCCGGCTTCCCCTCATGCAGAGCGACTGGCGGCAAAGCCTCGCAGTTGAGCAGCAACTTCCTCACGTTCTGCCGAGTGACACTGCAGCAGGCGCCCGACGTCGGTAACGCCCACGAAGTCCGGCGAGACCTCTATGAGTCTGGCCTCGGGCAATGCTCTCCTCACGTCAGCGATCGCGCTGAGTACAGCTTCCATCGCCGACTCGGCCTGGCGTGTGAAATCCAAGGCCACTTGTCCCTGTCGCCCGACACCGATGAGGGCGTCGTCACAGCCGGCTCCACCCAGTCTCTCCACCAGCTGATCGGGGTCCATGTCGCAGCTCGGGAGTGCGAACCTCAGCTCGAACTCATACTCACTCATTGACTCTCAGTCTTCTTTCTCGTGCGTCCAGATGCAGCCGTCGACGACTCGCCGTATCTGTCTGGCGTGATTCTCGGCGCTCCGCGGAGTGCTCCAGATCGAGGCGATGCAGTACACGCCGCCCCTGCAGTCGGGATCATTGTGAGGGCAGTACATCTTGCCCCAACAGTGTGCGCGGGCTTGGGCTTTCTCCACGCGCCAGCCTCTCTTCTCCGCATACTGCAGGGCCCTCTCGATACCCGCATCAGCGTGTGGCTTCCTGGCCATGCCGCTCCGTCCCTTGACAGTCTTCGGCACGAGAGGAGGAGTTGTCAAGTGACAACCACAGGATACCCCCCGACTGCCTTTTCGCACGCTATCGCTGGCCAATGCGTTGAACAAGGCAGCCAAGAGATTACGATTCCGTCATGAGCAGCATGCCGCAATCCGTCTCCCCCGGCGTCTATTGAATGGCTCCTCGAGGGCGGCGCGGCGGAGCGCCACGCCGCCCTCACCCGCCTGCTCGGAGCCGCGCCGGATGCGCCGGAGGTGCAGGAGGCGCGGCGGCGCGATCATGACGGAGGGCCCGGTGCCGCGCATCCTGGCCGAGCAGCAGGCGGACGGGCACTGGGAGGGCCCCGACCGCTTCTACAGGGCCAAGTACCGCGGCACCGTCTGGACGCTGCTCATCCTCGCCGAGCTCGGCGCCGACGGCGCCGACGCGCGGGTGCGGGCCGCCTGCGAGGCGATCCTGCGCGATGCGCAGGACCCGGACTCAGGCGGCTTCTCCTACGACCGCAGCAAGAAGGCCGGCGGCGGTCTCCCCTCCGGCGTCATCCCCTGCCTCACCGGCAACCTGGTCTTCACCCTCGTGCGCCTCGGCATGCTGGACGACGCGCGCGTGCAACGCGCCGTCGACTGGATCACCACCTGGCAGCGCTTCGACGACGCAGAGGGCGACGCGCCCACCGGCTGGCCCTACGACAGGCTCGAGATGTGCTGGGGCCGCCACACCTGCAGCATGGGAGCGATCAAGGCGCTCAAGGCGCTCGCGGAGATCCCGCCCGAGCGCCGCACGCCGGCGATGCACGCCACCATCAGCGCCGGCGCCGAGTTCTTCCTCCGCCACCATGTCCACAAGCGCAGCCACGACCTCTCTCGCGACTCCAAGCCCGGTTGGCGCCGCTTCGGCTTCCCGCTCATGTACCAGACGGACGCACTCGAGATCCTGCTCGTGCTCACGCGCCTGGGCTACCGCGACGAGCGCATGCGCGAAGCGCTCGACCTCGTCGCCTCCCGCGCCGACGCCCAGGGCCGCTGGAAGCTCCAGCAGACCTTCAACGACCGCTTCGTCGTCCCCATCGAGACCAAGGGCGAGCCCAGCCGCTGGGTGACGCTGCGGGCGCTCGAGGTGCTGCGGGCGCAGTAGCTGCACCGAGCATCAAGCCCCGGCGCTACGCGAGCGTGAGTCCGTGGAGCTCCAGCGCGCGCCTGAACGCGTCGCTGCCGGGGTCGACCTCCTCGTCGTGACAGTCGCGCAGGAGATGACTGCGGTCCCGGCCGACGTCTGCGTCTCGTTCGAAGAGCGCCCACAGCTGCAGGTCGTCGCCGTGCCTGGACTCGAAGGCGACGCCCGCCGCCAGCCGGCCGTCCGCGGTCTCGCAGCCGTAGAGATGCCTGGCCAGGAGTTGTGTGAACGCGCGGGGAGCGTGGATGCGGACCGCCGCCGCGTCGAAGTCGGCCAGGCCGAACGTCAGAGCGACCGCGAGGAACGTCGGCCTGAGTGCGGCGATGGTGCGCGAATGACCGACGTCGACGAACCTCCCGTCGACGTGCGCCGAGCCCAGCCGGCGCTTCTCCAGCCAGCCGCGCCCCACGACTCCGGGCGGGTTGCTCTCGTAGCCGGCGTCCTCAGTGCAGCCGGCTATCGCGGCGAGGTCCTCGGCGAGCCCCGGGTCGGGCCGGAACGGCGCCAGCACCTCGACGAAGCAGGCCTCCGCGGATGACGCTGCATAGACGGTGCGGAACAACGCCTCGGGGTCGTCCCAGCGGGCGGTGAACGGAGCGTACTCCCAAGGGATCCACGCCCACGGGTCGGGCGAGTAGCCGACTCGGAAGACCGGTCCCTCCGCATGCGTGAACCGGACCCGCACGCTGCTCAGCCCACGGCGGCGAACGCTCGGGCGGCCGCGAGGATCTGGGGCCCAACCTCGTGGAGCTGTCCGTCGCGGAGGAGCCGCGCCGGGGACCTGTCGTCCAGCTTCGGGTTCAGCCCCTGGAACCACGCCTGGATCACAGCGTCGTCGTCCCGGGCGCCGATGAGCTGGACGATCTGATAGGCGAGGCGCAGGCGGTCCAGGACGACCGACTGCCGGATCCGCCGCTCGCCCGAGGCCCAGTCGTGCACGGCTCGAGTCTCGGAGACGCCGGCGATGAAGGCGACGAGCCGGGCGCCGAGATGCGATCTGAGCTCGCGGACGATCTCCGCCGGCTGCAGCCGGATGGAGTTCTCGTAGGCGGTGAGGTCCGGCTTGGATGGAGCCAACTGGGCCATGAAGCCTCCGATCGGGTTCGCTTCCGCCTGTAGTCTACCCGAATCACCAGCCTTTTACCATGCGAATCACAATCTACTGCCCATACTTCTACCACCAGTATCGCCATCGCGTGACTCGTCCGGTGAATCGGGGGCGATGGGCCCACAACGGCCCTATTGTCACTCTGTGCGCGATCCTCGGAGGCACCTACCATCCCCGCATGCATCATCTCTTCCTCGGATGAATCGGGTGATCACAGCCTCGCACGGATCGACGCAAGCTACCCCGTGTTCGTGCTCGGCGGCATCCTGGTCGCGGGGGACTGCGCTCTCAACAGGATCGAGCATGCCGTAGCAACGCTCAAGCGCGATTTCTTCGGCAATGCGGCTCTCGCTGCTGCTCGCCGTGGTCGGGCTCGTGGCCGCCGGCTGCGGGCAGGCGACGAAGCAGTCGGCCGCCCCGGCCGCCTCGGCGCCGATGACCGCGGCGACGTCGACCGCCGCAGCCGCCGGAGGCTTCGCAGGCCGGCAGCGCCTCGCCGGCCGGCGCGCAGCCCGCTTCCGCTGTCGGCACATCTTCCTCATCGCCATGGAGAACTACACCGCGAGCCAGATCATCGAGCTCGGAAGCGCCCTTCCTCGAGGCCCGCCAGCGGTCGCACTGGCCGCCGACTACTCGCTCTTCCAGCCCGAGCCTGCCCAACTACATCGCGCTCACAGCGGCTCGAACTCAGGGCTCGCCGACGACGCAGCCCACACGGCAGGAATCGTCGGTGGAACGCGGTCAACGAGCGCCGACCGATCGAGGCCTCAGGGCGCCTGGGAAGGCTACGCCGAGAGCATGCCCTCGCGGGGTACGCCTCCTCGGACACGGACCTCTACGCGACGCGGCACGTCTCTTTCGCTACTACAAGCATCCTCGACGATGGCGCGCGGCGCACGAACTGGTGCCGCTCTTGCGGTCGCTCCGGACTGAGTCGGCGGGACCACGCCGGACTGCCTTCATCACGCCCAACCTCTGAACGTCATGCACGACTGCTCCGCGCCGTCGGCGACACGTGGCTCTCCCGGACCGTGCCGCTCATCCTCGGCTCGCCGGGTTCTCGAGCGGCCCTCGCTGCTCGTCGTCACCTGGGACGGGGCACCGCGACGACAATACGCGACCATCCTGGCGGGCACGGCCGCCGGGGCTTACCGGTCAACCAGTCCCTATCGACACTCTCGGCGAACGATCGCGCTCGGGGGCTGCGGCCGCTGACGGCCAACGACGCCGGCGCGGCCACCATGGAGGCGCTGCTCAAGTAGTGAGGCCGACCCCCTTCCCAGGACGGCGTGCGGTGATAGGCTGACGGTGGCCCGCGACCGCCCCTGGAGTCTTGTGAGAGAGCCTTCACAGTCAGAGTCCACACCCTCGCTCGCCGAAGCGCTCTCGCGTGTCGGGTCCAGAGACATGGCCGTGCCTGGCCTGCGCCCGATCTTCCGCTATCCGGCCCGGCTGCCGAGCAACAGCTTCGGGGGGCTCGGCGTGCAGTTGTGCTTCAGCGAGGTCCTGTTCCGCTCGGCTCCCCTCGCGCGCCAGCTCCTGGCGCTGCCCTACGAGCCGGTCGGCCGGCTGGCCGTCTCGAATGCGACTTGGGAGGCGTTCCCCGGCGGGACGACGACGCGGCGACGCGCCTGGGCGGCGTTCGGGCAGCCCGGCGGCGCGTACGAGGTGGCCTCGTCGAGACGCTTCCACGAGGAGGGACCGCGCGGCGCGGCGCGCTGGCGGTTCGAGGAGTCCATGCCGAGCGGCGGCGGCAGCGACGAGTACTGCCCCGTCGCCTCGCCGGACGAGCGCGGCGGCTTCATCGAGCTGGTCCGGCTGTTCGCCGCGACGGCGACGGAGTACGCGGCGAGCCTCTCGGAGAGCGGCACCCCCGCGGCGGCGAAGATCCTGGACGAGCGAGTGGCGGGGGCGGTCGTGCAGTGGACCCAGGCGCCCTTCGAGCTCTCCATCTCCGTCGGCGGGCGGGTCCACGGTGAGTACCTGAACGGGCTCAAGTTCTGGGCGGCGTTCTGGAGGGACGACGCGCGGCTCAGGGTCCGGCATCTGAGCAAGCCGGTGGAACTGGTGGCGCCGGCGGCCGTCGTCGCGCGCCTCGCCGAGCTGAGCGCCTACTCGCGGCAGAGTGAGCTGCTCATGACGGTCGTGTGGGAGCAGTTCGACGCGTTGCGGCGGCTGCTCTCCCGCAAGGGAGCCGCGGACTGCTGGTCGGAGTTCGATCACCACGTCCTGCCCTGAGGGTCCGGCGCGCCGGCGCTTCATCCGGCGAAAGGGTGATCGAGAGTCCGGCGCGTCGGCGCGTCATCGGCGCGGCCCTGTGATCCGCAGGGAGGTATGTCGTCTGGACCCTGGGCCCTCGACGGCCTTCGATGGAGCCTTCGATGGGGCCTTCGATGGTGCTATCGAAGGTGCCATCGAAGGCTCCGACCCCGGACGCACATACCACCCTCCCCCCGCCCGCGGCGACGCGCGTCAGGCCGCCGGGCGCGCGCGCGGACGACCCGGGGGTCAGGCCAGCCCCATGCTCCGGAGCTGGCCCTCCGAGTAGCCGAAGAAGTGCGCCGTCTCGTGCAGCACCGTCACGCGGATGTGCTCCCTCAGCGCGTCGCGCGTCGTGAACGCCCGCTCCAGATTGGCGCGGAACAGGTGGATGGTGTCCGCGTAGGGCGCGCCGAAGCTGGCGGAGCGCCGGTTCAGCGGCACGCCGTGGTACAGGCCGAGGATGCGCGGGTCGATGCCGTCGGCCACCATCGCCGGTGAGGGACGCTCGTCGATCATGATGGCGACGCCGTTGAGCTCGTTCAGCAGCGCCTGAGGGAGCTCGTCCAGGGCCGCCTGCGCTACCGACTCGAACTCGTCCTCGCTCAGGAGCGGACGCCGCCGCCCGACGGCGGCGTCGAGCTCCAGCACGCGGACCCACTCACGCGCCATGCCCTCGCGGTCGCCGGCCGCGCTCAGGGCGCGCCCGAGCAGGTAGCGCGCCTCGGCCTCGAACGCCGGCGCGAGGCGCTGCGTGCGCACGAGGGCGCTCAGGCGCTCGGCGGCCGCGTGCGCCTCGCCTTCGGCGAGCAGGCGCGCGGCCGCGTGGAATTCGGCTTCTGCACTCACGACCGCATCATAGTCGTCGTCCGTGGCAGCGCGCGACGGATGGGAGTACGCTCGCCGTGAGGGGGCTGGGGAGATGCCACGAGGGCCACAGCAGACTGTACACGGCGAGCCCGGGCTGGAGGGCCGGGCGCTCGGGTTCACGCCGCTCGGATCCCGGCTCCGGCCCCCTCAGGCGCTCGGAGGGCTGGTCGCGCGCGAGGCGCTCGTCGCCTCGCTGCTCGCGGACCCGCGGGCGCTCGTCGTGGTCTCCGCTCCCGCGGGCTACGGCAAGACGACGGCACTCGCGCAGTGGGTCGAAGCGGACGCGCGGCCGAGCAGCTGGCTGCAGCTGGACGAGGCCGACAACGACCCCGTCGTGCTCCTCACCTACCTCGCGCTTGCCTTGCAGCGCGTGGCGCCGGTGGACCCCGGCGTGTTCGAGTGGCTGCGCCTGCGCACGCCGCCGATCGAACAGCACGTCCTGCCCTCGCTGGCCGCTTCGCTCGGCGAGGCCCGGCCGTTCCTCTGCGTCCTTGACGATGGACACCTCGTGGGTGCGGAAGCCTGTTGGGGCCTCGTCGGCACGCTGCTGGATGGCCTGCCACCCGGTGCTCAGCTCGCGGTGGCGGGACGCGCCGATCCCCCGCTGCCGCTGGCCCGGCTGCGCGCGGCCGGCCGGCTGGCCGAGTACCGGCTCGACCGCCTCGCCTTCGACCGGGTCGAGGCGGGCGAACTCTTCCGCCTGCACGAGTGCGAGCCGGACGACGACAAGCTCGAGGCGGCGCTGCTCGCCACCGAGGGCTGGGCGGCCGGGCTGCGACTGGCCCTGCTCTCCGGCGAAGGCGGGGGCGACGGGCTCCCCTGGATCCGCGGCGACCAGCACGCCATCGCCGCGTACCTGACCGAGGAGGTCCTCGAGCGCCAGGCGCCGGAGGTCCAGCAGTTCCTGCTGCGGACCGCCATCCTGGACAGGCTCTCCTCGGACCTCTGCTCTGCGGTCACGGGCGACGCCGACGCAGGCCTCCATCTGAGGACGCTCGCTCGCGAGAGCCTCTTCGTCACGGCGCTCGACGACCACGACGAGTGGTTCCGCTACCACCACCTGTTCGCCGAGCTGCTGTCGGCGCTGGAGCGGCGACGCGAGCCCGCGCAGACCCCGCTGCTGCACCGGCGCGCGGCGGAGTGGTACGAAGCGCACGGTGACGTCGAGTGCGCCGTGCGTCATTGGGTCGCGGGAGGGGACGTGGCGGCCGCGGCCTGGCCCGCCTTCAACGCCGTCTACGAGCTGGTCGACCGCGGCCGCGTGGAGAGCGCCCGCAGGCTGCTGGACGGCTTCACGCAGCAGCAGCTCGCCGACCACGTCGCGCTGACGATGGCGGCCGGCTGGCTCTACGGGACCGTCATCGGCGATCCGGTGAAGGGCGAGCGCTGGCGAAGGGCCGCCTGCACCGTGCCGGTCACCGACGAGCCTATGCCGGACAACTCGACCACGTGGCGCGCCTATCAAGCCGGCCTGCGGTCCCTGCTCGCGCCCGACGGCGTCGCGCGCATGCTGGCGGACGCCAAGCTCAGCCTGGCCTGCGCGCAGGAGGCCGGCCTGGATGACTGCGAGGCGCAGCGCGTCGTGGGCGTGGCGGCGTACCTGTGCGGCCGCCCGCGACAGGCCACCGAGTCGTTCAGGGCCATGCTGGCCGCGTGCGACGACGCGCCGGTCAACGCCTACGTGAGCGCGTTCCTCGCGCTCGTCGCCGCGGACGAAGGACGCTGGGACGACGCGGCGGAGCTCGAGCGGCAAGCCCTGGAGCTCGCTCCCGAGATGACGCTCGACATCTCCCCGGGCATGTTCCTCGCCCTGCCGATGCTCCTGGCACGGGCGCGCGTCCTCGGCCACTTCTGCGACCCCGACGCAGCCGAGGCCGTAGCGCGCACGGCACGCTACCTCGACGAGATGGTCCCTCAGGTGCCGTGGCGCGTCATGCTCATCGCCGTGACGCTCGGCGAGGTGCAGCTCGCCGCCGGCGAGCTGGCGGACGCCGAGCGCTGGGCCCGGCGCGCCGAGGCGGCGCTGGCGAGCGCGCCCGATCCGGGCATGCTGCGCGGCCGGACCGAGCGGCTGCGCCAGGCCCTCGAGCGACTGCACATGGCCGACCCGATCACGCCGGCGGAGCGGCGCGTCCTGGAGTTGCTCCCCACGCAGCTCACCGCCGACCAGCTCGCGGCGCGCCTGTTCGTCTCGGCGAACACGGTGAAGACGCACATGAAGAGCCTCTACCTGAAGCTCGGCGTGACCACCCGCACCGCGGCGGTGGAGCGGGCCCGGGAGCTGGGCCTGCTCAGCTGACCCGCGCCGCGCGCCGCGGCAGGTTCACACGTATCGTGTGAGGCGCGCGCCCGCCGCCTCTGCGACCCTTCTCCCGACCACTTGTCGAGACGAAGGGAGCACCACATGAAACGACTCTTGACACTCCTGGCGGCGGCCTGCCTGCTCTTGCTGCTCGTGGCCGGGTCGGCGGCAGCGACCCCCCTGCACCCGACGGAGGTCACCTCCTTCCCGGCGGGCGACTACGGCTCCTTCGCCGAGGGCATGACGGTGGACAGCCACGGCTCCCTGTACGTCTCGCTCACAACCTGGGGGCTCTACGACGACACCGTGGACCCGCCGCTGATGGCGTCCAACATGGGCGAGATCTGGAAGGTGACGCCGCGCGGCGTCAAGACGCTCGTCGCGACCAAGGACCTCACGCCCTACGGCATGCTCCTCGGCATGGCGACCCGTCGCGACCGCCTCTACGTCGCCTTGTACGACATGGGAGCGGGGACGATCGGCAACGGCGTCTATCGGGTCGGTCCCGGAGACGCGCTCACGCAGGTCGTCTCGCTGCCCGAGGGCGTGTGGCCCAACGGGATCGCCTTCCACGGCGGGCGCCTCTACGTCACGGACAGCGCGACCGGTGCGATCTGGCGGGCACGGCTGGGCAACGGCCTGGCCGCCCCGACCAAGCCGTGGCTGCTCAGCGATGAGCTGGCTCCCGGTGACCCGGAGGCCGACGCCTCCCTGGCGGGCATCGGCGTCAACGGCATCGCCTTCCGCGGCGACTTCCTGTACGTCAGCGTGGCCGACGGCGCGCGCATCATGCGCGTCCACGTGAAGAGCGGAGGCGGGCACGGGCCGCTGCGCACGGTCTGCGAGTCCGACAAGCTGCTCAGCGCCGACGGCATCGCCTTCGACGCCCGCGGCGGGCTGTGGATCGTCACCAACCACGGCACCACCGGCGCCGGCGTGAGCGGTGGGCTGTTCCGGCTCACGCCCAAGCGCGTCTTGAGGACCAAGGCCGACGACCCCGGCTGGCTGGACTATCCGACGACTCCCGTCTTCGGCGCCACCGGCCGCACCGGGAAGACGCTCTTCGTGGAGAACGGCGCCTACTTCTCCTTCAACCTGGACGGCACGCACCCGGACGTTCAAGCGGTCCCGGTCGGCGTTCCCGGCCTGCCGCTTTGACACCAGGACGAGGAGGTGACCTGATGCGACTGGCAGACTGCACCGCCTTCGCGACGGAGCATCCCATCTGCTACCTGGCCACCCGCGAGGGCGACCAGCCACGGGTGCGCCCGCTGCTCCTGTGGTTCGCGGACCAGCGCGGCTTCTACTTCATGACGATGAGCCCGAAGGAGCTCTCGGAGCAACTGCACCGGGACGCGCGCGTCGAGGTGTGCTTCTTCAACGGCGCGAGCGAGCTGCCGGACGCGCGCTCGATGCGCCTGACGGGCCGCGTCGAGTTCGTCGACGACGCGGAGCTGGTGCACCGGGTGAGCGAGGAGCGGGCGGCCCTGGAGGGCATCATGGGCCGCCCGCTTGAGCCGATCGCCGAAGTGTTCCGCATCGCCTCGGGTGAGGCGCGGTTCTGGAGTCTCGGCGACATCCTGAAGGAGCGGGAACTGGAGCGTGTGACGTTCTGAGCGCTCCGACGTGCGCAGCAAGGGGGCGGGGCGGCCCTGCGGCCTCCCCGCCCCCTTCGTCGTGCGTCACCGGTCGCCACGCTGCGCCCCCCGCGCGGCCACGCCGGCTCCCGCGCCCGGCATGCCGGAGGTTTCCGCTCCTCAAGTAGTGGTGATACCTCAGCATCCGGTTACCTCACTATGAGGTTCCCTCTTCCCGCGTCGCGAGGAGCCCACGATGACCGCCGCCGACACCAACCTCGTCTCCCCGCTCGCCGAGGCGCTCACGCACGCCTCGTGGCGCCTGCGCAGGGCGTCCGTCAAGGAGCTCGCGCCGCTCGGGCTCACCTTCGCCCAGTCGCGCGTGCTGCGGATCCTGGCGCGCCGGGACGAGCCGATTCGCATCGGCGACCTGGCGGCGCGCTTCGAGGTCGCGCCGCGGTCGGCGACCTCGATGATCGACTCGCTCGAGACGCTCGGGCTGGTGGAGCGGCGGGCCGACCCGACCGACCGCAGGTCGGTGCTCGTCGGCCTCACCCCCGAGGGCCTCGCGCTCATGCGCCGCATCGGCGACGCGCGCCGCGTCAGCGCCGAGCTGCTGTTCGGCCGCCTCACGGCGGCGCAGCAGGCCCAGCTGCTCGAGATGCTCACCCTGCTGACCGCGGCGGACGAGGACTGCGGCGCAGTCGCGAGCGACGGCGGGGCGAAAGACGCGAGCGACGGCGGCGCGAGCGGGGCGCGCGGTCGCGGGAAGAGCGGCGGCGGAGCGAGCGGCGCGGCCGCCGCGGACGGCGGAGCCGCCGGCTGATGGGCCCCAGCGCCTTCACCGCCGCCCGCTCCCTGCGGCGCGACCAGTCCGTCAAGTCCGCCAAGGTCGCTAAGGGCACGACACGCCGGGTCCTCAGGTTCGTGCACCCCTACCGCAAGCTGCTCGCCGTCTTCCTCGTGGTCGTCGTCATCGACGCCGTGGTCGGCGCGGCCAACCCGCTGCTCTACCGCGAGATCATCGACAAGGGCATCCTCGGCGGCAACGCCGCGCTCATCGTCTGGCTCGCGGTGCTCGTCGCCGGCCTCGCGATCGCCGACGCCGGCCTCACGCTCGTGCAGCGCTACATCAGCTCGCTCGTCGGCGAGGGCCTCATCTTCGACATGCGCACCAAGGTGTTCGACCACGTGCAGCGCATGCCGCTGGCGTTCTTCACGCGCACCCAGACCGGCGCCCTCGTCAGCCGTCTCAACAACGACGTCACGGGCGCCCAGCAGGCCTTCACCGACGTCCTCTCCACCGTGATCGGCAACCTCATCAGTGTCTCCATCGTCCTGGTGATCATGTTCTTCCTGAGCTGGCAGCTCACGCTGGTCTCGCTCGTCCTCCTCCCCGTGTTCCTGCTGCCCGCGCGCTGGCTGGGGCGCAAGCTGCAGGCGATCACGCGCGAGCGCTACGAGCTCATGGCCGACATGAACACGACCATGGTGGAGCGCTTCAACGTCTCGGGAGCGCTCCTCGTCAAGCTGTTCGGGCACCCGGCCGCCGAGGACGAGGCGTTCCGGCGGCACGCCGGCCGCGTGCGCGACATCGGCGTCACCCAGTCGCTGTACGCGCGCTTCTTCTACGTCTCGCTGTTCCTGACGGCGGCCATCGCCACCGCCCTGGTCTACGGCTGGGGCGGCGTGCTCGCCGTGCAGGGCACGCTCGCCGTCGGCACCGTCGTCGCCCTCACGGCGTACCTCAACCGTCTGTACGCACCGCTGACCGCGCTCTCCAACATCAACGTGGACATCATGACGGCGCTGGTCTCGTTCGAGCGCGTGTTCGAGGTGCTCGACCTGCCGCCCATGGTGGCCGAGAAGCCGGACGCCAAGCCGCTGCGCCGCGGTCCGGCGCGCATCGAGGTCGAGCACGTCGGCTTCACGTATCCCACGAGCGCGGAGGTCTCGCTCGCCTCGCTCGAGTCGGTGGCCGTGCTGGGCGAGGCGCCGTCCGGCGAGGTGCTGCACGACGTGAGCTTCACCGCCGAGCCCGGGCAGCTCGTCGCCCTGGTCGGGCCGTCGGGCGCCGGCAAGACGACGATGAGCCAGCTGGTGCCGCGCCTCTACGACGTCAGCTCGGGCGCGGTGCGCATCAACGGGATGGACGTGCGCGACGCGACCCTCGACTCGCTGCGCGAGACCGTCGGCGTCGTCACCCAGGACGCGCACCTCTTCCACGACACGGTGCGCGCCAACCTGCTCTACGCGCAGCCGGCGGCCACGGACGAGGAGCTCCACGCGGCGCTGCGCGACGCGCAGATCCTGCCGCTCATCGAGTCGCTGCCGGAGGGCCTCGAGACGGTCGTCGGCGACCGCGGCTACCGGCTCTCGGGCGGCGAGAAGCAGCGCCTGGCGCTCGCCCGCCTGCTGCTCAAGGCGCCCGACGTCGTGGTGCTCGACGAGGCCACCGCCCACCTCGACTCGGAGTCGGAGCGCGCGGTGCAGCAGGCGCTCAAGACCGCGCTCGCCGGCCGCACCTCACTGGTGATCGCGCACCGGCTCTCGACCGTGCGCGACGCCGACCAGATCCTGGTGCTGCGCGACGGCCGCATCGCCGAGCGCGGCCGCCACGAGGAGCTGCTCGCGGCCGGCGGCCTCTACGCCGAGCTGTACCGCACGCAGTTCCGGGGCCAGGGCGACGGCTCCGGCCGCGGCTCGAGCGACGGCTCCGGCAACGGCTCGGGCAACGGCTCCGGCCACGCCCGGCGCGAGGGCAGGTTGCCGGGGGCGCCGGACGAGGAAGAAGCCGTGGCGTAGGCAGCAGGCCGGAAGCGGCTGCGGCCGCGGCTGGGCCCCCAGATGCGGTCAGCGGCGCCGGCCGCGACCGCCGCAAGGGTCTCCGATCAGTCGTCCGAGGCCGCCCACTCCAGCGCCGCCTTGAGCTCGTCGAGGTCGAACACCCTGAGGCGCCCGCCCATCAGCCACCCGAAGCGCCTTGGCCGCGTGACGCACCCAGTCCACGTCGGTCACCAGGGCGCAGCGCTGCCAGTCCTGGAAGTGCGCGAACCCGAGCGCCATGTCGTCCCAGGCGGCGGCCTGCCGTGAAGCGGTCGAACTCGGAGCCGATCTCGAACACGAACCGCAGCCGGCCGCCGCCCTCCAGCGCCTCCTCGATCGCCGGCCTGAGCACCTCCGCGTAGTCGTCCGCGTCCACCTCACCCACGGCCGCGAACGCCAGCACCCCCTCCGGGCGCGCCTTCGATCAGCTGGATCATGCGAGACCTCCTGACACGGCGGGCGCGGTCGCGCCCGCCCACTGAGCGCGACCGTACCATGGAGAGGGCCGCTGGGGTCCGTCACCCCAGCGGCCCTCGCGCGCATCCGTCGGGCCCGTTCGCCGCGGTTACCCGCCGCGGCGGCCGCCGGCCGTCGACCGGTCGCCGGCAGATGACCTAGTCGAGCGACGTCCCCGTCGGGAAGTTGCCGATCCTGTCGGGGACGGCCACCGAAGCGCCCCCGCCCGCTTCCAGCGCGCCGAGCGGCGAAGTTGTGACGCGACCACATCAGCTTGGTGTAGGCGGCGGCGGGCGACTTCCCCGTCAAGGTGAGGATCTCGCCGTGTGACTCCAGCTGTGGCATGGTGTCCGCGCCGGGGGCCGTCAGGACGACCGGCGTGGTCCCGACCGTCACGTCGGACGGTTGGTTGATGAGAACGAGCACCACCGCGGCGGCCAGTGCGGCCACAAGGACGATGACGACGGTCATCCACGGAATGTGGATGTGGGTCCTCTTCTGGGCGATCGTACTGCTCATGACTCCTCCCCCTGCTCCTCTCCCTCTCGAATGACACCTCCAGCCTAGGAGTCGCGGTCTGCCGCGTCTTCCCACCGAAAGGGTGGTTCGAAGAACGCGCGAAGGGGGGTTCCACGAGGGGCCGCGCAACCTGATGTCACCCCAATGGGGTGAGGTTCGGCGGACCTCCTCAGGACGATCGGACCGGCAGCCAGGACGACCGGACCGGCAGGCGGCCGCGAAGCCTCATGACAGAGCCCGCCCCGGCGCCGCGCGCCCGTGGACTCTCATGCCGCTCCCGGGCGCTCCCCGTCGCCCCTTGTCGGCCGCTTGAGGGGAGGGAGGTATGTCGTCTGGGTCCTGGTGCCTTCGATGGTGCCTTCGATGGCCCCTTCGATGGTGCCGAAAAAGGCTCCGACCCCCGGAGCACATACCCCCCGCCGCCGCCGCTCGGCCGGCGAGGGGGAGCAGGTGCACGGGCGCGGGCGGCGCCGAGCAGGCGAGGGGGGCCGTGAGCGGGCGTGAGCGGGCGCCTGGCGGCCGCACGCTCGTCGCCGTGTCGGTCAGCCGGCGGCTCCCCGGGCCGATTCGCTCGACGAGGGCAGCGGCCAGCGGGCGAGGACCTGCCGCGCCGTGCCGAGGTCGCCGAGGTGCGCGACGGCCACGGCGACCGGGGTGACGAGCACGCCGGCAAGCGGGTGGTCGCGCGCGAGGCGGCGCACGTCGTCCTCGCGCGCCACGCCCGCCGTCAGGTGGGGCGTGTAGTGCTCTCCCGCGTGCGCGGGCACGAACTCCTCCACGTAGGCGACGGTGTCCGGGTTGACCGGCGGCTCGTCCGGCAGCGTGAGGAACGCCGCCGCCGACCCGCCGCTCGCCGCGAGCGGCGTGAGCGCGCGCACCATGCTCTCGTGCAGCGCGCGCACGGCTCGGCGAGTCCTCGAACTCGACGCTCGCGACCACCGTGCCCGGCTCGGTCCCGAGCCTCCCGCTGCTGAGCTCGCCGGCGCGGAGGCTCAGTCCCTCGGCGTCCGCCCCGGCGGCCACCTCACCGACGGCGGCGAACACCTGCGCCAGGTCGTCGCGCCGCACGTACCGCTGCAGCAGCGTGACGTGCGGCAGGTGCGTCCTGTCGAAGATGAAGGCGCCGCCCGACATACGGGACGAAGCGGGCGGCCTCCCTCCGCGCAGCTCGGCGTTCAGCTCCGCCGCCAGCGCCTTGGTCGCCGCGTCAGGCTCGAGCAGCACGTTGACCGCGACCAACCCTTCCACCGCGACCGCCTCACTCATGGCCTCTCCCCCACCTCTCCGTCTCAGCCCTGCTGCCGGCCGTCCTGCCCGCTGATGTTCACCAGCCAGTCGACGCCGTACTTGTCCTTCAGCATGCCGAACCAGTCGCCCCACGGCGCCTTCTCGAGCGGCATCACCTCGGCGCCGCCCTGCTTGAGCTTGTCGTAGTAGCCGCGGAGCTCGGCCTCGTCGTCCCCGCTGAGAGAGATGCTGATGGTGTTGCCGGGGGTGTACTCCATGCCCATCGGGGTGTCCGCACCCATCAGCACCATGCCGTTGGGCGCCTCGAGCATCGCGTGCATGATCTTGTCTTCGTCCGAGGGGTCCGTCCCGGCGTCGAACTCCTTGAACGTGGTCATGTCGAGCTTGCCGCCGAACACGCCCTGGTAGAACTGCATCGCCTCACGAGCGTCGTCGCGAAAGCTGAGGTACGGGTTGAGCCTGGATGGCATCTCGGTCCTCCGGAGGGTCGGGTTGTCGTCGTGCTCCGGGTGTTCCCCGGAGGACGGACCGCAGTCCGGATGACCGTGAAGCATGTGCGGGCGGCCGCGCGCTGCCTCGCCTCCGGCGAACCGGCGCGCGGCCGCCCCAGCGTCACGCCGCCTTGCGGTCGCGGTCTTCTCTGCTCGCCGGCTCTCCCCCGCGGGGGCTCCGCCCTCGACGAGTCCCAGCCTGGTGCGGGCGCGCCTGTCGCTGCGGGAGCCGACCCACGCCACGAACGCGACGGCCGCGGCCGAGATGGCCAGGCCGCCCAGCACGGCGAGCGCGCTCCAGTCGGACGGGGGCGTCACGGTGAAGACGCCGCCGCGGCCGATGTTCTGTCCTTGCCCGTCCACCAGCCCGCCCGGCACAGTCGCCAGGGCGGCGGCGGTCACCGTCAGCAGCGTCAGCACCGACGCCACCGCGACCGCGAGGGTCGCTCCGAGTCGTCGCATGCTCGATTTCATGATCTCACCTCCGCGCGGACGCGCGCCTTGCGTGCGCGTCCGACGCCGTCTGCGCCGCCGGGTCGATTCCGGCGGTCACCTAAGAGGTATTCCCGCTCGAGGCGCCCGCGCCACAAGGTGGGGCGCCCGACGTCCGCGGGCGGCGAGACCGGCGATGGGAGGAGAGGCGGCCCGGAGGATGGCCGCAGCGTCCGGCGGATGGCCGCAGAGTCCGGAGGATGGACCCGGACTCAGGCGGCGGCCTCGTCGGCGGCCGTCTGGCCGCCGGGAGCCAGCCCGGCGCCCTGCCCGGGCGCCGCGTCGCCCGGATCCGCCTGCGCGCCGTCGGCCTCCGGCAGGGCGCGCAGCCGGATCAGCGGCGAGCGCACCAGCCACAGCACCGCGAGGCAGCCGCCGCCGGCCGCGATCCACAGCGTCTCGCGCGTGCCGATCGCGGTGGCCAGCGCGCCCGCCGCCAGGGACCCGAGCGGGCGCACCCCGTAGTTGACCACCATGTAGGCGCCGGCGACGCGCGAGCGGAACCTGTCCGGGATCACCGCCGCGAAGATCGTCCCGATGCTGATGTCCAGCATGATCACGCCGAGCCCGGCGCCGAACTCGGCGGCGAGCAGCGCCAGCAGCACCGCCCACTGAGGCCCTCCGGCCAGCGGCACGAGCAGCAGCGGCAGCGGGAACACGATGCAGCCGACCACGAACGCGGGGCCCACGCCGATGCGCCGCACCACGCGCCCGGTGACCAGCGAGCCGATCACCCCGCCCACGGCGCCGGCGCCCAGCACCAGGCCGAGCGTGCCGGGCGAGATGCCCAGCGAGCGCGTGGCGTAGAGGAAGAACAGCGCGAGAAAAGCGTAGTTGAAGAAGTTGAGCGTCGCCGTGGCCAGCAGCGCCGAGCGCACGACGGGCGACGAGGCGATGAACTTCGCGCCGCTCAGGATCAGGCCGCGCTGTTCCTCTTCCTTCGGCGGTTCCACGGCCTCCACGCGGTGCAGGAAGGCCGCCGAGACGAGGTACGACACGGCGTCGACGATGATCGCAACGGGCGCCGTCAGCGCCTGCACCAGCAGTCCCCCGACGCTCGGGCCCACGACGCTCGAGAGAGCCCGACTGCCGTTGAGCAGGGACATCGCGCCGACGTACTCGTCCCGGGGCACCAGTGCCACGAAGAGCGCGTTGTACGAGACCATGAACAGCACGCCGAGTGTGCCGGTGAGGAAGGCGATCACGTAGAGCGCGGGCATGGAGAGCACGCCGAACGCCGCGGCGAAGGGGATGAGCGCCAGCAGCGCGGCGCGTCCGAGGTCGGCGAGGATCATCGTCTGGCGCCGGCGCCCGCGCCTGTCCACCAGGGCGCCGGCGTGCAGCGAGAACAGCAGGGCGGGGACCAGCGCCGCCGCAGTCAGGTACCCCATCTGCGCGGCGGTCGCGTCGAGCGAGAGCACGGCGACCAGCGGCAGCGCGATCAGCGAGATCTGGTCGCCGATCAGCGAGACCGTCTGCCCCGTCCAGAAGCGGCGGAAGGCGGGGTGCGCCTGCAAGAGCGTCGGGGTGAGCCGCGAGGTCGTCTGGAAGAATCGTCTCATGAGGTGCCTCCGAGGAGCCGCCGCGCGGTCAGTCTCCGGCCGGCCGGCGGTCGTCTGACGGGACGTCTCCGGCCGGCCTGCGCTCGTCTGACGGGACGTCTCCGGCCGGCCTGCGCAGCAGCCGCGGGAACGCCAGGTTCAGGAACGTGACGAGCCGCGCCCCGTCGGGCCGCTGCTCCGGGTCCTCGAGGCGGCCGGCGAAGGGCTCCAGCAACGCCCAGACCTGCCGGCCCAGCTCCGCCAGCTCCTCGGCCGTCACGTAGAGCGACGTGTCGTTGAGCTGCGCCGCCTCCTGCCACTCCTGGGGGAGCGTCTCCTTGCCGTCGATGTACGTCATGACCGCCTCGAAGTGCTGCTCGGCGACCACGGCCTCGAGCAGCTGCGCGGCCGCTGCCGCCTCAGGCTCGTCGACCACGTTCGGCCAGCTCGTCGAGGAGGCCGTAGCCCGCCACGGGCGCTCGCGCCCGCGGCCACCCCCGGCCTCCTCGACGAGCCCGTGCTTGGCCAGCTGGCCCAGATGGAAGGTGCAGCGCTGCGGGGTCTCCCCCAGCTCGCGCGCCGCCTGGGTCGCCGTCATAGGCCCCTTGAGCCGCAGCAGTCCCACCAGCTTGAGCCGCGTCGGATGCGCCAGCGCGCGCAGTGACCGCGCGTCGCGCAACTCCACACTGCGGCGACGATCCTCGTCCGCGCCCCGGGGCGTCGTCTCTTTGCGTTCCTCATCCATGTCTCACAACATACCCTTTAAAGCATTTGTTGTAAACACCCCATGGCGGGACGTGCCGAAGCGAGCGGGGCGATATCGAAAGCAGGAGCCGGCGGTGGGCCTGATTGGGAGCCGGTGGTGGGCCCGATTGGGAGCCGGCGTCGGGCCCGATCAGGAACCGGCGGTGGGCCCGCCCGGGATCCGGGCCGGCAACATCCTGCCTAGTGAGGCGCGACGACCGAGCCGCCTGAGGTGTCGGCGGTCACCTTGGGCCCGCCGGCGTACTCCAGCCTGGATCCGCCGCTGGCGTCCACTGCGAGCGAGCTCGTGACCGTGACCTCACCACGCGAGCCGCCGGAGAGGGTGAGCTCCGCGTCCTGCGCCCGCAGGCCCAGCAACTCGAGCGAGCTCCCGCCGGAGACGTCGAGCCGCAGCGTGCGCGCGACGCCGGCGAACCGCACCGTGCTGCCGCCGGACACCTCGCCGCCGAGCTCGTCCACGCGGAGGCTGCCCTCCACCCGGCTCGCGCCCGAGACGTCGGTCGTCACCGTGCCGGCAGTCATCCCGCCCAGCCGGACGACGCTCGCGCCGGAAGCCTCGAGCGCCAGCGGAGACTTGGACGTCGTCTGCGCGACGTCCACAGATGAGGCTCCCGCGGCCTCGAGCCCCGTCAGACGCGGGAGCACGATGCGCGCCTTGGTCGTCACGTCGTGGTACCGCCAGAGCGGCGCCAGGCCGACGTGCAGCGTGTCGCCGTCGAGCTCCACCTTGAGGTGCTCCTTGACGAGGTTGTCGTCCACCCGGACCGTCACGCCGTAGGTGTCGGCGTAGTCGACCTCCACGTCGAACCCGCTCTCGACCACGACCTTGGTGAACCCCGTGTAGTCGTAGCGCTTGGTGACGACGTTGCCGGACCCTCCCACCTGGCCGAGGCCGCCGGTGCTGGGCATGTCGCAGCCGGCGGCAGCCAGCGCTGCGACGACGAGCGCCACCAGGCAAACGGAGACCCCCGCCCAGGCGAGCAAGCGACTCGTCATCGGTCCTCCCCTCTACACCCTCGATGCTTGCCTGCCCGCGATGTATCACCGCGTGGGTGGGGCGTCAACGGGCGGAGCTGCGGGACCGGAAGGACGGAGCGAAGAGAGGCAGATCGAGGCAAGACGCGGACCGGCGGAGCTTGACGGGCACGGCCCGGCTCGGCCAGGCTCGGCCCGGCTCGGCCCGGCTCGGCCCGGCTCGGCCGAACGCCCAGTCGCCTGCTAGAGGCGGGCGAGCACCGCGTCGAGCTGCACGGGGCCGCGCCGCGCGTCGCCCACGTCATCCCGCTCGACGCGCTCCGCAGTGAGCTGGACCGGCCCGGCTGCAAGCTCGGCCGGCTTGGTCAGGTCCTCGGCGTCGACGGTGGCCTTGAGGTCAGCCGTCAGCGCGACGGCCTCATCGGCCCGCACTTCGTCGTCGGGCCCGCACACGGCGTCGAGACTCGGGCGAGCGTCCAGGCTCCGACCCGGGCTCGCGCTCGCGCTGCTCGCGCCGGCCGCGCCGAAGGCGTGTGCCGAGGTCCCGGCGGAGGTCGCCGCCGCGGTCCTGCTCTCCCTCGCGGCCCTTATCGACACCATCTCACACAGCCCCTTGGTGACGCGGTCGCTCAGGAGCTTGGCCGGGGCCGGCGTGTAGACGCAGTCGTCCGCGCCGGCCCGCCACACCTCACTCGCCGTCTCCTGATGCTCAGGCGAGGTCATCACGATGAGCCACGTGTCGTGGTGGTCGTGGAAGTCACGCACCAGGCGGCACATCTCCGGCGCCTCGATGCCGGGGAGGTCCCAGTCGATCAGCGCCACCTCCGGCGGGTCATCGCCCAGCAGCAGGTCGAGGGTGTCGGGCCCGTCGCAGCACGTCTTGATGTCAAGAGGAAGCCGGCGTCCACGCGTCACGACGTCGGTGAGCTTCATGCGAGTGTTCTCGTTGGCGTGGGCGATCAGGACTCTCATCGCTGCTCCCTGGTCTCGGCCCCTCCGGGCCACTGGCTTCCTCCACCGCTGGCCTCGGACCTTCCCGCCCTGACAGGCATAGGACACACGTCTAGCTGTGCCTGAGACTCCGTGGCCGAGACTGGCAACGGCTACCCGCCGTCCTCCGCACCCCAGCCGCCATCCTCCGCCACCACCCGAGCCGCCGTCCTCCTCTCCCCAGCCGTCGTCCTCCTCTCCCCAGCCGTCGTCCTCCTCGCGCCTCAGGATCGGCCTGACCTCCTCACCCCCCTCCATGAGGAACGCCGCCAGCTCCGCGTCGATGGAGAGGCCCTGGCGCGTCAGGAACCGGGTCCCCCGAGGGAGAGGCCCGAACACCGCCAGCGGACTCTCGAGTGGGCTCGCCGGCGGGCCGGTGGCGGTGAGCGGTGGCCCCGGGGTGGCGAGCGGCGGCCCCAGGCCACCCTTCGGAGAGCCGCCGTCAGGGTCGGACGCGCGCTCCGCGGCCCGAAGCAGGCGATCGTACATGCCGCGAGGGAGCAGGACCGCGACGACGCACGCGAACTGCGTCACGAAGACGGGCTGCTCCGCGGTCTCCGCCTGACGGACGATCGCCGAGGTGGCGCGATGAAGCCGGCTGATGTTCACGATGATGGGAGGCTGCATGATGGTGAGCGGGCGACCGGGGACGTGTGGGGCAGTGAGAGCTTGACCGCCCGGGGCGTGGCGATAAAGGGTGCCGATCGGACTGCCTGGTGGACGTAGGGAGGTATGCGTTGTGGGGGTCGGAGCCTTCGATGGTGCCATCGCGGGTGCCATCGCGGGTGCCATCGAAGGCGCCAACCCCCCGAGCACACACATGCCCCCCGCAGGCGTCTCCCCGCGCGCGCGGCCTCTCGGTCCGCCCACTCGAGGTGCCGGCCTCTCCGTCGCCGACCCGGGGCCGCCGGTATCATGAGCGCATGAACCCTGCTGCATCGAACGCTCGGGCCGCCGGCGCACGTGGCCGACGGCCGGCGGCATCAGTTTTGGCGACGCTCGTGGTCGTCGCACTCGTGGGCGTCGGGCTCGGGGCCGGCGCCGCCGCCTGCGGCGGCCCCTCCGGCCCCTCCGGCCCCTCGGGCGCTACGACCGGCGCCACGGCATCAGCTACGGCGACCGGAGCGTCGCACGCCGGGGTGGCCGGCGAGCGCCCCGTCATCGGCCCCGACGGGGACGTCGTGCCCGGCGCCGACCTCGTCTACCGCGACCTCGCCTACGCGGACGCCTCGCCGCTGCAGAAGCTCGACCTCTACCTGCCCGACAACGGCGACCGGCCCTACCCTCTGCTGGTCGCCATCCACGGCGGCGGGTTCCGCAGCGGCGACAAGGCGGACGGTCAGGTCATCCCCGTGCTGTCCGGTCTCACGCGGGGCTACGCGGTCGCGAGCCTCGGCTACCGGCTCAGCCCGCAGGCGACGTTCCCGGCGGCGATCAGCGACGTCAAGGCCGCCGTCCGCTGGCTGCGCGCCCACGCCGGCCGGTACGGGCTCGACGGCTCGCGCGTCGCGCTGTGGGGCGACTCCGCCGGAGGTAACCTGGCCGCGCTCGCCGGGACGGCCGGAGACACCGCGGCCCTCCGCGGCCCCCGCCCGGCCAACGCCGGCCAGCCGGACACGGTCCAGGCCGTCGTCGACTGGTTCGGTCCCATCTCGTTCCTGCAGACCGACAGTGACTTCCGCGCGGCCGGTTTCGACCGTCCCAGCGCTACCGGCGGCAGCTCCTTCCTCTCCGAGTACCTGGGGGCGCCGCTCGACGCGGTCCCGGGCAAGGTGCGGGCGAGCGACCCCATCACGTACCTCACGCCCGGCGACCCGCCGATCCTCATCGAGCACGGGACGGCGGACGCCACGGTGCCGTATCCGCAGTCGGTGCGCCTGGCCAGGGCGTACGCGAAGGTGGCCGGCGAGGACGCCGTGACGCTGAACCTGCTGCGCGGGGCCGGTCACGTCGACCCGGCCTTCTACAGTCCGGGGCACCTCGCTGAGGTGCTCGACTGGCTGGACGCGCGGCTCAAGTAGGCGAGGGGCGCGCCGCGCGTCCGCGGCGCTCGTCACCGCCGGGATCTCCGGCATCTCGGCTCTCCTGAATGCCGGCCGATCGCGTCAACGGAATGGGGAGCCCCGACGGACGGGCCGGGTAGACAAGGACCATGGCAGTGTTTCCTCAGCAGTCGTCCACGACGCCCGCGTGTCGACCGCGCAGCCCGGAACGCCGGCGTAAGCGCCAGTTCCAGGTGAAGGAGCGGCGCTCCGGCTTCGACCGGCGCCGCACCACCTGCCGCTCGCCGTTCAGCAGGGCGCTCGAGGCGCCGCTGCTGCGCCTGCGCAACGACCCCGTCCTGCTGGCCGAGTTGCTGATCCTCATCAACGTGCTCAGCGCCGTGGACCTCTTCATCACCTGGAACGTCCTGAAGTTGGGCGCCATCGAACTCAATCCGGTGATGGCGTACCTGCTCGACCTCGGGCCGCTGCCCGCCACGCTGGCCAAGGTCGGCATCATGGTGGCCGCCACCGGCGGCCTCTGGCTGCTGCGCCGGCACCGCCCCGCGCTCACCACCGCGCTCGTCCTCCTGGTCGCCTACGGCTCCCTGGTGACGTTCGAGATGGTCGGCATGGTGAGGATGCTGGTCTAGCCGCGAACACCTGTTCTCCTTCTGTCCGGGCCGGCTGCTAGCCTGCCGCCGGCCCCACTGGAGGAGGACTCCTCATGCTCGTCGACCTCAACGACCGGCAACTCGCCGCCGCGCAGCACGGCGACGGCGCCCTGCTCATCGTCGCCGGCGCCGGCACCGGCAAGACCGCCACGCTGGTCCACCGCGTCGCCCACCTCATCGAGCGCGGCGCCGACCCGCGCCGCATCCTGCTGCTCACGTTCACGCGCCGCGCCGCCGCCGAGATGCTCCGCCGGGTCGAGGCGGTGCTCGCGGCGCGCGGCCGCGGCTCGGGAGGCGCGTCGGAGCGCGTGTGGGGCGGCACCTTCCACGCCTCGGCCGCCCGCCTGCTGCGCATCCATGCGCGGGACATCGGCATGGCGCCCGACTTCACGATCATGGACCGCGGCGACTCCGAGGACCTGCTGCACGTGGCGCGCACGCGCCTCGGGCTGGGCCGCGGCGGCTCGCGCTTCCCGCAGAAGTCCACCTGTCTCGACGTCTACTCGCGCTGCGTCAACGCGCAGCTGCCGCTGCACGAGGTGCTGCACACGGCCTTCCCCTGGTGCCTGCCGGCCGAGGAGGGCCTGGCCCAGCTGTTCGCGGCGTACACGGACGCCAAGGAGGAGCAGCAGGTGCTCGACTACGACGACCTGCTGCTGTTCTGGCGCGGCCTGCTCGCCGACCCCGCCGGCGGCGCCCGGGTGCGCGAGCGCTTCGACCACGTGCTCGTCGACGAGTACCAGGACACCAACGCCCTGCAGGCCGACATCGTGAGCCTGCTGCGGCCGGACGGCACGGGGGTCACCTGCGTCGGCGACGACGCCCAGGCCATTTACGGCTTCCGCGCCGCCACCGTGCGCAACATCCTCGACTTCGAGCAGCGCTTTCCGGGGGCCGAGGTCGTCACGCTCACGCAGAACTACCGCAGCACGGCGCCCCTCCTCGCCGCCACCAACGCGCTCATCGCCGAGGCCGCCGAGCGGCGCGACAAGGAGCTCTGGACCGAGCGCAAGGACGGCGGCCGCCCCGTGCTCGCCACCTGCCGCGACGAGGACGAGCAGACGCAGTGGCTCTGCGAGCGCATCCTCGCGCACCGCGAGCTGGGCACGCCGCTCAAGCAGCAGGCCGTGCTGTTCCGCGCTCAGCACCACTCCCTGGCGCTCGAGATGGAGCTCAGCCGCCGCAACATCCCCTTTCACAAGTACGGGGGGCTGCGGTTCGTCGAGATGGCCCACGTCAAGGACCTGGTGAGCTTTCTGCGTCTGGCGGAGAACCCGCGCGACGGCATGGCCGGGCTCCGGGTGCTCGGCCTGGTGCCCGGCATCGGGCCCAAGACGGCGGCGGCGCTGCTCGAGAGCCTGAGCGCCGCCGCCGGCGACTTCGCGGCGGCGTGGAGCGGCGCGCGCGTCCCCGAGCCGGCGCGCGCCGCCTGGCCGGCGGTCGTCGAGCTCTTCGCCACGCTCGCCGCGGCCGGCCCGCACGACGTCCCCGCCCAGGTCCACGCCGTGCGCAGCGTCTACGGACCGCTCCTCGAGCGCCGCTACGACAACGTCCAGGCCAGGCTGCGCGACCTCGAGCAGATCGAGGGGCTCGCGGCCCGCTCCCAGACGCGCTCGCAGTTCCTCGCCGAGCTGGTGCTCGACCCGCCGGCGTACACGCAGGAGCTCGCCGGCCCGCCGCTCCTCGATGAGGACTACCTCATCCTCAGCACCATGCACTCCGCCAAGGGCCTCGAGTTCGACGTCGTCTTCGTCATCCACGCCGCCGACGGCAACGTCCCGTCGGACATGGCCACCGGCAGCGCCGCCGAGATCGAGGAGGAGCGGCGCCTGCTGTACGTGGCCTGCACGCGCGCTCGCGAGCAGCTGTACGTCAGCCATCCGCTGCGCTACTACACGCAGCCCTGGGCCAAGGCCGACACGCACGGCTACGCCCAGCGCTCACGGTTCCTCAGCGAGGCGGTCGTGGCCCACTTCGAGCAGATCCAGACCGGGCCCGAGACCGCGGAGCGGGACGAAGGGCCCTTGGAGCGCGTCACGACGGCGTCCATCCGCGCCGCCGTCCGCTCGCTCTGGGAGGCGCCGGCCGACGCTTGACGCCCGACCGCTCGTCGACGTTCCGCATGGACGCTCTATGACCGCGTCCTGATTTCTGTGACCGTGTTTGCGTTTCTGGTCACACGGTCATATGCTCTTCATCATGCCACGCGCATTCTCCGACACCGAGCGCACCGCGATCCGCGAAGGGCTGCTGGCCGCCGGGCAGGACCTCTTCGTGCGCAGAGGCATCCGCGCCACCACCGTCGAGCAGCTCGCCCGCGCGGCCGGCATCTCCAAAGGCGCCTTCTACTTCTTCTATCCGTCCAAGGAGGCGCTCTTCTTCGCCATCGTCGAAGAGATCGAGACCACGATGCAGGCGCGACTCGAAGAGCAGGTCGCGGAGGCGCCGCACGACGCCGTCCGGCTCCTGCTGCGCGCCTCCCTGCAGGCGCGCGAGGAGAACCCCCTGTTCGACGTCGCCACCTCGGAGGAGGCGCTGGCCGTCATGCGCACCATGCGGCCCGAGGAGCAGGAGGCGTTTCTGCGTCGCGACATCGAGATGACGCGATCCATCGCGGCGCGCCTCGCTGCCGCGGGCGTGACCGTGAAGGTCTCGCCGGAGGTCCTCGCCGGCCTCCTCCGGGCGATGGTGTTCGTCGGCATGCACCGCGAGGACATCGGCGCCGGGACGGCGCCGGCGGTCGAGGACTTTCTCGTCGACGCTCTCTCGACGGCGCTCTCCGGCGGCGACGCCCGCCACGCCGAGCCCCGCGGCGCGCGGTCGCGGGCGGGCGACGCGTGATGACCGCCGCCGCGGCGCCGGCCGTGCGCACCGGGAGTCTGTCCCGCCGCTACCGCGACGTGCTCGCCGTCGACGAGCTCGACCTCACGGTCGAGCGCGGCGAGATCTACGGCTTCCTCGGCCTGAACGGCGCCGGCAAGACGACCACGATCCGCATGCTGCTCGGCATGATCAGGCCTTCGGCCGGTCAGGTGAGCCTGCTGGGCACGCCGGTGCGACGCGGCGGCCGCGGGCCGTGGGGCCGCGTCGGCTACCTCGTCGACGCCCCGGCGCCCTATCCCGGGCTGTCCGTGCTCGAGAACCTGCGCTCGGCGGCGCGCCTGCGCGGCGTCCCCGACGCCGCCGTCTCGCGCGCCGTCGAGCGCATGGGCCTCGGCCAGTACGCGGACCGCAGGGCGCGCTCCCTCTCGCAGGGCAACCGCCAGCGGCTCGGACTCGCCATGGCGCTCTTCCACGAGCCGGAGCTCGTGATCCTCGACGAGCCGGCGAACGGCCTCGACCCGGCCGGCGTCGTCGAGGTCCGCGATCTGCTGCGGACGCTGGCCGCGGACCGCGGCGTCACCGTCCTCATGTCGAGCCACATCCTGGCCGAGGTCGACCGTCTGGCGACGCGCATCGGGATCATCCACCGCGGTCGCCTGATCGAGGAGCTGAGCGCCGAGGAGATGGAGAGAAAGCGGGCTCTTCGCCTGGTCGTCGAGGCGCGCGACGCGGCCGGCGCGCGCGCTCTTCTCGAGGCCGCAGGCTACGAGCCCCAGCCGCTCGACGGGCCGCAGGCGAGCGACGGGCGCATCGTCCTGACGCAGATGCGCGCCGTGCAACGGCCGGACGAGGTGTCGGCGGCCCTGGCCGCCGCCGGGCACCCGCCCACCAGGCTCGCCGTCGAGCAGGAGGACCTCGAGGAGCACTTCCTCCGCCTGACCGCCTTCGGGGAGGCGTCATGAGCGGGTTCGTCGCCGCACTCCGCGCGGAGCTCCTCAAGGCGAGGCGCTCGCTCGCGCCGCCGCTCACGGGGCTGGCCTTCGCCATCGCCCCGCTCGTCGGCGGCCTGTTCATGTACATCCTCGCGGACCCCGAACGCGCCCGCCGCATGGGCCTGATCGGCCAGAAGGCGCAACTGACCGGCGGTGGCTCCGACTGGTCGGCCTACTTCGCTTTTCTCGCCCAGGCCGCGACGGTGGGCGGTTTCGTGCTCTTCGCCTTCGTCATCGCCTGGGTCTTCGGCCGCGAGTTCTCCGACGGCACCGTCCGCTACCTGCTGGCGCTGCCCACCTCGAGGGCGGCGATCATCACCGCCAAGCTCGTCGTCGTCGCGTTGTGGTGCGCCGCGCTCACCGCCCTCATCACGCTTCTGGGACTCGTCGTCGGCGCGGCGCTCGGTCTGCCGGGGTGGTCGACCGGCGCCCTCTGGCTGGGTCTGGCACACCTCTGGGGCGGCGCCGCCCTCACGTTCCTGATCGTGGTGCCGCTGGCACTCCTTGCCGGCGTGGGCCGCGGCTACCTCGCGCCGCTCGGCTTCGCGATGCTGATGCTCATCCTCGCGCAGGTCATCGGCGCGACCGGCCGCGGCGACTGGTTCCCCTGGTCCATCCCCGCGCTCTACGCGCAAGTCGCCGGCTCGGCCGGCGGAGGGGTCACGGCGATCAGCTTCGCGATCGTCGCCGTGACCGGCGCCGCCGGCGCCGCCGGCACGTACGCGTGGTGGCTCTACGCCGACTTCCCCCGCTGACCGGGCTTCCCCGCCGCTGCCGGCCGCCCCTCGCGGGTACAGGCTTGAAGGCGAGACGCTTAGGGTAAGTCACTACTAACCGTAAGCAGCGACTGACCGAGTGACCATGGATGCACTGCCCCAGGAACCCGCGGCGCCGGCGCTGGCCGCCCTCGCCGACCCGACTCGTCGCACCATCCTCACCGAGCTTCGGGCGGGCGAGCTGGCCGTCGGCGAGCTCGCCCTCAGGCTGCCGGTGACGCGCCCGGCGGTCTCGCAGCACCTCAAGGTGCTGCGAGACGCCGGCCTGGTGAGCGAGCGCGTGGAGGGGACCCGGCACCTGTGCCGGCTGGAACCGCTCGGTCTCGCGTCGCTGCGCTCCTACGTGGAGGACCTGTGGGACGTCACGCTGGATCGCTACGCCGTCGCCGCTCAGGCGGCACGGGACCAAGGAGGAGACATGTCCCTCACAGAGATCGCGCCGGTGATCAAGACCATCGTCGTGCCGTTGCCCCCGGACCGCGCCTTCGACCTCTTCTTCGAGAAGCTCGCCAGCTGGTGGCCGCTGACCACGCACTCGGTCTTCCAGACCGCCGCCGCAGACGTGACTGTGGAACCGCGTGAGGGTGGGCACATCGTGGAACAGGCCGTGGACGGCCGCCGCTCCGAGTGGGGCGAGTTCACCGTCTGGGACCGGCCGCGCCGGGCCGTGTTCACGTGGCACCCCGGCTACGATGCCGCTTCGTCGACCGAGGTCGAGGTGCGCTTCAACCCGGAGGGAGAGCTGACCAGGGTCGACCTGGAACACCGTGGCTGGAGTGCTCTCGGGGACCGCGCCGAGGCGACCCGCGCCGGCTACGAGACCGGCTGGAACCACGTGTTCGCGGTCCGCTACGGCGCGGCGGCTCAGGGGGCGCTGCGCAAGCCGCCCCGCGGCGCCTGACGCGCGCTACCCGCGTACGCGCGTGAGCCCGGCAGCCCTACCCTGGGGAGAGGGCTCTGCTGCCGGGCTCGCGCGCCCCGTACTGTCTCTTGGACGTCGGCCCCAGGCCTTTCCGTCACTGCGTGGCGTGGCACGAGGAGGCGGTGCAGCCGGTCGCCGGGCAGGTGTAGGTCTGGCCGGCGTCCGCGCTCGACCCGCCCTGGCCGTACGGGTCGGCGTAGCCCTGGCTCCCGGAGCTCTGGTCGTAGCCGTCCGAGCTCTGGTCGTAGCCGTACTGGCCCTCGTCCTGACCGTAGCCGTAGCCGTTGCCGCCACCGCTCTGGGCCTGCGTGGCCTGCGCGCTGATCGTCTGCGCGTTCGCCGACGACGTCCCGAACAGGCGCCCGCCGAGCTGGATGGCGCTGAACACGGCGAGGCCGGTGAACAACGTCACCACCAGCACGGCGACGGTGTTCCTGCTGAGGTTCTTCATCGTTCTCCTTCTGCTGAGGTCGGTCTCACGTCTTGCCCGGCCCGGCTCACGGCCGGTAGCGGTCGTCACCGCGGACGGGGACGGGGGCGTAGCGCAGCGGCGTGGGCGTCTGGCGCTCCAGCCGTCGGGTCGCGAGCCGGACGGCGATGATGGGGTCGTCCTCACCGGCGCTGTCGCGCCGCACGAGCCGCTTGGAGCAGTTCACGACCCAGCGCCAGTGCAGCGCGAAGTGCACCAGCAGCAGCAGGATGGTCGCGTCGGCCGCCCACGCGTGCGTGCTCACCCACAGCGGGCCGGGCACGATGGTCACCCCGACGGCGCGCGCCACGGACTGCGAGATCAGCAGGCCGCTCAGCATCACCGTGACGGCCACGATGAACAGCGCCGCGTCCACCACCAGGTTCACCTTGGGCATAGCGCGGAGCATCGCCGCGAAGCGACGGAGGACCGCGAGCGTCTGGTCCCAGTTGACGATCACGTGGAACAGCAGGGGGACGATGGTGACCACGGAGAGCCACTCGTGGACCGCCACGCCCGTCCAGGCCGGGTTGTAGGCGAGGAAGAGCGCGCCGAACAGCGCGAGGTCGAGCCAGAGCCGGGCACGTGCGGACAACGCGCTCCCTTCATCGGTCGTTGGCGGGTCTGTCGCGGCCCGCGGCGTGGGGCCACGACAACTGTAGGAGACGGATGTTCAGCGCGGATTGAGCGCAGGCTACAGGTCCGTAACCGAGCCCGGGCCGGAGTTACGGACCTGTAGCCACACCGCAGACGGGGTGCAACACCGCGGGGCCAGAGTCGTTGGCAGGACGCCGGCCGCCTGCCGGCGCGCGGCCAACGGGTGCAGTCGCGACCAGCGCGCCGCGGCCCCCACGACCAGACAGAGAGGTGCGCGATGTCCGACCCCAAGAACGAGAGCGCTCAGAACGCGAACGAAGCCCCGACGCCGGCCACGCCGGGCGAGGAGGCGCCCCCGTCGCGGGAGCAAGCCGAGGTGACGCAGGAGCAGCTTGCCGCTGCGTCCGCCGAGCAGCCGACGGCCGTGTTGCCGCCGGCACACGCCGCGGTCCCGGCGGCCGCCGGCCCCGGCACGCCCTGGTACCGCCGCAAGTGGGCCGTCATCACCGGCGCGGTGGCGGCGGGCGCGGTCCTGTTCCTCGGCGGCATGGCCGTCGGCTCGACGTTCGACGGCCACGACCGCGGGGACTTCGGCCGCGGTGACTTCCACGGGCAGATGGACCCCGACGGCGGCCAGGGCTTCGGCCAGCACGGCTGGGGCGACAACGGCCAGGGTGTAGTGCCCCCGGGCATGGGCCAAGGCTACGGTCACGGCTTCGACCACGACGGCGACGGCCCGCACCAGGGCGACCAGGGCTACGGCCGGCCGCAGCAGGCGCCGCGCGCGGCCCCGTCCGTGGCTCCGTCGACGGCCCCACAGGCCTACTATCAGTAAGGAGGCCGCGGCCGCCCTCGCCCTGCCGGCGGGGGCGGCCTAGCCTCATGCTACGATGCTGACCATGGCCGACCGCGCCCAGACGATCCTCGTCATCGAAGACGACCCCGCCGTCGGCGAGGCCCTCGTCGAGGGCATCGGTACGGAGGGCTATCGCGTGCACTGGGAGACCACCGGCGAGGGTGGCGTGGCCTACGCGCGCGACCGCTCGCCGCAGCTGATCTGCCTCGACGTCCGGCTCCCCGACGGTAACGGCTTCGACTTCTGTCGCCAGATGCGCCGGCTCGGCCTGCGCCAGCCCATCCTCATGCTCACCGTGCAGTCGGACCAGATGGACAAGGTCCTGGGCCTCGAGATGGGCGCCGACGACTACCTCACCAAGCCCTATCACCTGCGCGAGCTCATCGCCCGCATCCGCTCGCTGCTGCGCCGCGCCTACGGCGAGCTCGCCTCCACCGAGGCCGACGTGCTGTACGCCGGCGACCTCACGATCGACCGCACGCGGGCGACCGTCACCCGCGACGGCCGCTCGCTCAACCTCACGCCCACCGAGTTCCGGCTCCTCGTGTTCCTCGCCCAGCACCCCGGCCAGGTGTTCAGCCGCGGCCAGCTCATCGAGAACGTGTGGGGCAGCGACGCGGACTTCTACGACGACAAGACCGTGAGCGTCCACGTGCGCCGGCTGCGCGAGAAGATCGAGCACGAGCCGAGCAACCCCACCGTCATCCTCACCGTGCCCGGCATCGGGTACCGGCTCGCCACCTGAGGCGGCCATGCGCACGCGTTCGCTGAGATGGAGACTCGCGCTCACCTACGCGGGCATGGCCCTGCTCACCGCGGTCATCCTCGGCGGCATCCTCATCGCCGTGCTCGCCAACCACTACACCACGGCCGAGGACAACTACCTCACGGCGAGCGCCAAGCTCATCGTGGCGGACCCGCCGCCGCTCACCACGCTGCCCGAGCTCACCTCGTGGGCCCAGGCGGCGGCGCTCACCACCCAGACCCGGGTGCAGGTGTACTCCCGCGACGGTTCGCTGGTGGTCGACTCCGGGTCGCCCGGCAGCCTGGACGCGGAGTCGCTCCTCGGCGGCTCGTACGGACCGGGGTACGGCCACCGCGACCACGACCACGACCAGCTGCCGGACCCGCTCGGCAACGGGCTGTTCGGCAGCGGCGGGGCCTCGCGCTCGAGCCGCTCGCTGACCATGGACATGAACAACGGCGCCTACGTCAAGCTGTCCGAAGGCCCGGCCTCGGGGCGGGACGCGCTGATGAGCGCCGTCGTGGCCTGGGTCCTGGCGGCCGCGCTGGCCGTCGCCCTGGCCGCCCTCGCCGGCTGGCTGGTGGCGCGGCGCATCGCGCGTCCGGTCGTGGCGCTCACGGCGGCCAGCGACCGCATGGCGGCGGGCGACCTGCGCGCCCGCGCCCCCGTCGCCGGCGGCGACGAGGTCGGGCGCCTCGGCGAGTCCTTCAACGGCATGGCGGCGCGCGTGGAGACCACCGTGACCTCGCTGCGCCGGTTCGTCGCCGACGCCGCCCACGAGATCGGCACGCCGCTCACGGCCCTGCAGGCCGACCTCGAGCTGGCCGAGCGCAAGGCCCAGACCGACGACGAGCGCCGTCTGGTGGGCCGGGCGCTCGACCAGACCGCCCGGCTGGCGGGCCTCTCCAACAACCTGCTGCAGCTCTCGCGCCTGGAGGCCGGCGAGCCGGCCGCCGGCGAGGCGCGCAGCTCGGACCTGACCGCCGCGGCGCGGCAACTGGCGGACGGGTGTGGCCTCGCGCGCGGAGCAGGCCGGCGTCGAGCTCGAGCTCGACATCGACGCCGGCCCGCTGCCCGTGCCTCTCGACGGCGCCCGCCTGCAGACCGTGCTCGCCAACCTGCTGGACAATTCGCTCAAGTTCACGCCGGAGGGCGGCACGGTGCGCCTCGCCGTGCACAAAGAGGGCGGCCTGGCGCTGGCCACCGTGTCCGACACCGGCGTGGGCATCCCCGCCGACGAGCAGCGGGAGATCTTCGAGCGCTTCCACCGCGCGCGCAACGTCTCCGCCTACCCCGGCAACGGCCTGGGCCTGGCGATCGTCAAGGCGGCGGTGGAGCAGGCCGGCGGGACGGTGTCGTTCACGAGCTCGGAGGCCGGCACCGCCTTCCGCGTCTCGCTGCCGGCCCTGCCGTCGTAGCCGGCGCCCCGGCCCGGTCGCGCCGGCCCGCCTCGGGCTCGCCCGCGTCGAGCCGCCCTACCCCTTCGCCGGTGGCTCGTCCGGGGACCCGGAAGTCGCGTCCGCGGCTCGTCCCCCGCAGGCGCCGTCTCTCCCGCCCGGCGCCCGCCATCCCCCGGCTCGGTCTCGCCGGCCGGCCGCTGCGGCAGGTAGCGGCTGAGGTGCAGGCCCTGAGCGCGGCGCTTGACGCCGGAGCGCGCCGCCGGCTGCTCGGGCGCCTCCCGCGCCTGCACGGCGACCCCACCCTTGCCGCTCTTGCGCGAGGGCAGCACCGTGGGCGGCATCATGGCCTCCGGCACGGCGCTCGCGGCGCCGCCGGCCCGCGCCTGCGTCGTCTTGGGGATGACGTTGATGATCGCCTCGCACGGCAGGTTGTTCAGCACGTAGTCGATGGTGCGGCCGAAGACCTTGTCCGCGATGCGGCGCTTGCCCTGCGAGCCGAGGACGATGACCTCGGAGTGACGCTCCAGCGCCGTCTCCACGATCGCGCGCCCGGCCGACCGCGCCGTGACCACCACCGGCGTGAGCTTGACGCCGAACATGTCGGCGGCGCTGGCCGCGCGCTCCAGCACCTGCCGCGCGCGCTCCCGCTCGTCGGGCAGGGTCGCGTCGATCGGCAGGTTGAGCGGCACCTCGATCACGTACAGCGCGTCGATGGACGACCTGCGCTCGGTGGCCAGCTGGCAGGCGAGCACCATCATCTCCTCGCTCACCGCGGTGTCGCGCACCGGCACCAGCAACTGGTCGTAGACCACGTCCTCGGTGATGGTCGCCGGCAGGTTCGGCGACTTGACGGTCCCGGTGAGCGAGTACCCCTGAGCCTTGCGGAAGATCACGTACGCCACGATGCCGACGCCCACCCAGGCGATGCCGATCAGCCCGCTCAGAGGCTTGTAGTAGAGGATGATGCACCAGACGGTGAAGGTGCCGGCGCCGCCGAGCACCGCGGTGAGCGGCACCGACGTCCCCCGGATCGTGACGTTGAACGGGGGCCGGAACGGCCGCGCGAGGTCGGGCTCCTTGCGCCGCAGCACGACGACCGAGAGGTGGGCGGCCGTGAACGAGATCATCGAGCCGAAGGCGTACAGGTCCGCCAGCATGGGGATCTCGCCGGGCAGGATGAGGATCACCGCGACGATCCCGAACAGGATGATGGCCACGTAGGGAGTGAGCCGCGTGGGGTGCACGCGGCCGAGCACGCGCGGTAACTGCCGGTGCTGGCCGAGCGAGAAGGCGAGCCGCGACACCCCGATGATGCCGGCGTTGGTGGCGATGAAGAGGATGGTGGCCGCCAGGATGCCGACCCACGGGCCGAGGATCCAGCGCAGCCAGGCCACATTGTCCGGCAGGAACCTGACCATGCCGAGCACCGGGTCGGCGAGGTAGTTGCTGCCCAGCTGGGTGCCGTACAGCTTGGTCACCTGCTGCCCGTTCACGGTGTCCACCTCGCCGGACGGCTTCTGCGCCGGGATCACGGTCGTGCCGTTGGGTAACGTCTCGACCGGCACGAAGGCGGTCACCGACGGGTCCGACTTGAGTGCGTACGTGCCCTCCGGCTCGGAGGGGACGACCTCCACGGGCACCGTCATGCCCGTGGCCGGGTTGACGGGCACCGTGTTGGCGCCGACGTTCATCACCGAGAGGGCCGCCAGCGGCATGCCGATGTACACGACGAGCACGGCGATGATGACGAAGTTCATGGAGCGCGGCACGTCCTTGTCCGGACTGCGCGCCTCCTCCGCCATGTTGGAGATGGTCTCGATGCCGGTGTAGGCCACGGTGCCCATGGCGAGGCCGTAGAGGAACCGGCTCCAGGTCGGCGCCACTCCGAACTGGATCTGCGAGATCAGGATGTTGGGCTCCAGCAGCAGCACGAGCGCGATGATCATGATCAGCACCTGCGTGCCCAGGTCGAGGAGCGCCAGGACGACGTTGATGCCCGCCGACTCCTTGATCCCGATCACGTTGAGGACCACCAGCACGGCGATGGTGAGGGCGCCGCCGATGACGTTGTAGGGCGGCTCCTTGAGGATGGGCCAGAAGATGGAGAGGTACTGGGGCACGAACAGCGCCGAGATGGCGATCGTCGCCGTGTAGTTGAGCATCTGCGCCCAGCCGATGCCGAAGCTGGCGAACTCGTTGAACGCGCGCCGCGTGAAGCTGGATGCCCCGCCCGCCTCGGGCATGGCCGCCGTGGCCTCGGAGTAGGACCACGCGGTGCAGATGAAGAGGCAGCCGGTGATGACGAACACCGCCGGCGTCAGCCCCAGGGCGGCGACCGCGACGACGCCCAAGGCGTAGTAGATGGAGGACCCTACGTTGCCGTAGGCGGTGCTGAAGAGGGCGCCGACGCCCAGCACCTTGTGCAGCGAATGTCCCTCTCGGCGTTTACGACGCGCCACGGGGCCTCTCGATCACCTCAGCCTCCTGGCACATGGATCGGGACTGCTTTCGAGACTCCATTGAAGCAGCCTCGGCGGCAGGCTACATCAAGCGCGCGGGGGACCGTCGTCCGCGCACAAAGAGTGAGATGCAGCTCCATCAAAAGTCGGAGACGCCGTTGGAGAGCGAGGCTCAGACCAGCCCCCGGCGGATCGCCAGCGCCGTCGCCTCGGTGCGCGTGGAGACGCCGAGCTTGGCGATGATGCTGCTCACGTGCGTCTTGACGGTGGCCACACCGATCACGAGCCGGTCGGCGATGTCCGCGTTGGTCAGCCCGTCCGCCATGAGCTTGAGCACCTCCTGCTCGCGCGCCGTGAGCGAGTCGGCCTGCGAGCGCGGGGCGGAGACCGACCGGACGAGCGCGTCGGCCGCCTCGGGGGCGAGCGTCGAGCGGCCGGCCGCCGCCGCCCTCACCGCGTCGGCCAGCTGGTCGGCGGAGACGTTCTTCATGAGATAGCCGATGGCCCCGGCCCGGAGCGTCTCGCCGATGAGGTCCTCCTCGGTGAAGCTGGTGAGCGCCACCACCCTCGTCTCCGGGCAGGTCTCGAGGACGCGCCGCGTGGCCTCCACGCCCGACATGCCGGGCATGACCAGGTCCATGAGCACCACGTCCGGGCGCAGTTCGTCGCAGAGCCGCAGGGCCTCCTCCCCGTCGCCGGCCTGGCCGACCAGCTCCAGGTCGTCGAACATGGCGAGCACGACCTCGAGCCCGCTGCGCACCAGCACGTGGTCGTCGACGATGACGACCTTGATCTTCTTCTCGTTGCCGGCCTCCGGCACCACGCCTCCCTCGGTCAGTCCTCCCGGCCGTCGCGCCGCCACTCCGCGAAGACCGTCGTCCCGCGCCCAGGCTCGCTCTCGACGCTGACGTCGACCCCCGCGTCCGCGGCGCGCTCGCGCATGATGGCGAGCCCCAGATGCTCGGGGGTCACCTTCGCCTCGTCGAACCCGCGCCCGTCGTCACGCACGCTGAGACGGACGACGGGTCCGGACATGTCGAGCATAACCCACGCCTCGCCGGCTCCGGAATGGCGGCTCACGTTCTGCAGGGACTCCTGGGCGATGCGGAACAGCGCCTCGCCCACTTCCTGGGGCGGCTGCTCGCCCGGGCGGACGTCCAGATGGACCTCCACTCGGGAGCTGCCGCCGGCGGCGGCTGTCAGCTGCTCGACGAGCGTCGGCAGCGAGGCCTCCGCGAGCGTGGCGGGCCGCATCTCCATGAGCAGCGTGCGCATCTCCGCCAGCGCGCCGCGCGCCAGCCGCTCCACGTCCTGCACGTTCGTGCGCGCCTCCTCGCTGGTCGGCTCCCAGCGGCGGCGGATGGCCTCGGCCTTGAGGCTCGCGGCGAACAGCGACTGGGTCACGGAGTCGTGCAGGTCGCGGGCCAGCCGCGAGCGCTCGGTGGCGGCCGCCGCCTGGCCGATCTCGTCGCGCAGCCGCGCGTTCTCGATCGCCATCGCCACCTCGGCCCCGAACGACGCCGCGAGCCGCACGTCGAGGTCGCTGAACTCGCGCTGCTCGCGGTAGCCCAGCGCGAGCACCCCGTAGCCCTCCTGGCGCACCAGGAGCGGGACGGCGAGCAACGCGCCGCCTTCGCCGTCCCCCGTCACCGCCACCGGCTCGTGCCCCGTGAGTGCCCGCACCATCGGATCACTCTCCTCCGAGAGCGACACCGCCGCGCTGCAGGACAGCACGCCGGTGGCCGCGGCGACGCGCAGCTCGGCCGTCTCCGGCTCGTAGCGGTACACGCAGCAGCGGTCGCTGCCGAGCAGCTGGCCGGCCTGGGCGATCACCTGGCCGAGCAGCTCCGAGAGCGGGCGGTCGGTGTCCAGCACCATGACCTCCTGCAGCGTCTGCAGCTGCGCGGCGAGCGACTCGAGCCGCTCCGAGGTCGAGCGCTCCGTCTCGTAGAGCTCGCCCACCCGCGTGAACAGGTAGGACAGCGCGATGAGCGCGGCTCCGCCCAGGGCGCTGAAGGCCACCACGGTGATCGTGGGCCCGTCCACGCGGTCCTGCACGACGATGATGTAGATGGCGAGCGCGAGGCAGACCAGCGCGACGAGGATGGTCTCGCGCACGCGCAGCGTGAGCGCGGCCAGCGTGACGGGCACCAGGTAGAAGCCGGCGATGGGGTAGCTGACGAACTTGACGTCGAGCACCAGCGCGCCGGCGACGGCCGCCACCACGAGGACGCCGACGAGCGCCCGGTGGCGGCCGAGCGCCGCGAGGCGCTGGGCCAGCCGGGCGAATCGGGGCTCGTACTCGGCCGGCGCCCCGCCGGTCACCGTCATACTGTCCTCCCGGAAGCCTGCCCGGTCAGACTATGGCACGCGAGGCCGGCTCACAACGCGGTCGGCCTGCGAGCCGGCCCTTCGTCGTGCGCTCCCCGAGCTCGGTGTTCGTCTCCGCCGCAGACCCCCCGGCGCAGCCGGCCTACGCCGAGACCAGCCGGTCGCTCAGGCTCACGTCGCCGCCGGCCTCCAGCTCGTCCGCCGAGGGCAGGCGGCCGAGCCGCATCAACTCCATGAACGCGCCGAGCTCACGGTCCCGCGTGCCGCAGGCGGCGAGCACCTGCTCGCCGGCGGAGTAGAAGACGAGGAAGTCGCGGCCGGGCAGGTCGCCCAGCACGACCTGCCGGTCCCAGCCTCGGCCGGGGCCGGCGTAGCCCAGCTGCAGGTCGAAGTGCTGCGTCCAGAAGAACGGCACCCCGGCGAACGGCCCGGCGCCGCCGGCCATGCTCCTGCCGGCGGCGCGGCCGTGCTGCTCCGCCAGCCGCCAGTGCTCGATGCGCAGGTCGCGGCCGGTGGAGGGCTCGCGGTAGCGAGCCACGTCTCCGGCCGCCCACACCCCATCGGCGGCGCGCAGCCGCTCGTCCACCGGCACGCCGCCGTCTTCGTCCAGGGCGAGACCGCCGACGAACCCGGTCGCCGGTCTGACGCCGATGCCGACGAGCACGAGCTCGCACGGGAGCGAGGTGCCGTCGTCCAGCTCGACCGCCCGCACGGAGCCGTCGCCCGTGACCGCGGTCACCTTGCGGCCGAGGGCGAAGCGGACACCGTGCTCTTCGTGCAGCGCCTGCACCACCTCGCCCACGGACTCGCCCAGCGCGTCGGCGAAAGGGACCCTGTCAGGGGCCGTCACGGTCACCTCGAGGCCGCGGGTGCGCAGACTCGCCGCGGCCTCCATACCGATGAAGCTCGCCCCGACGACGATCACTCGGGAGGCCTCCGCGGCCAGTTCGATCAGCCGCTCGGCGTCGTCCCACGAGCGCAAGGTCAGCACGCCGGGCAGGTCGCCGCCGGGCACCTCGAGGCGGCGGGGCTCGCCGCCGCTGGCGATGAGCACGGCGTCGGGCGCGAGCTCGGCGCCGTCGTCCAGCGTGACCCGCCGGGCGCCCGCGTCCAGCCCGGTCACCCGGGCGTCGAGGCGCTCGATCCCCAGCTCCTCGTAGAACTCCGGCGGACGCAGCGGCAGCCACTTCGCCTCGAGCTCGCCGGCCAGGTAGTCCTTGCTCAGATTGGGCCGGTCGTAGGGCCACCGTCCCTCGGGCGCGGCGACCACGAGGCGGCCGCCGTAGCCGCTCCGCCGCAGTTCCTCCACCGCCGCCTCGGCGGCGGCCCCGGCGCCGACCACCACGAACAGGCGCCGGTCGGCAGGGTCCCGCCCGCCGCGCTCGCTCCCGGCCGGCGGGCGCTTCTCGTCGGTCACGTAGACGTCGTCCCCGTCCACCCTCACGGGGTAGGTGCCGATCCCGTCCAGCGCCGGCGGCTCCAGCAGCCGGCCGTCGCGGACGTCGTAGGTCGCCTTGTGCCAGGGACAGAGCAGGCGCGGCCCGCTCAGCGTCCCTTCGGGCAGCGGGCCGCCCCAGTGCGGGCAACGGGCGGCGGTGGCGTAGAACTCGCCGTCGACCTTCGCCAACAGCACCTTGCGCTCGCCGACGGTCACCGCGATCATCTCGCCGTCACCCAGGTCACCCGTCCCCGCCACGCGCTCTTCCACCGTGCCCTCCTTCTCCGTGCAGGTGACGACCACCGGCGGGCGCCGGCGTCATCAGAAGCCTTCCCGCTGCCGCTCCCGTTGACGGAAGCAGGCGTTGGCACGGCCACGGGTCGACCAGCAACCTCGAGGAGCACCGCAGGCGGCGGACGCGGGGTGCCAAGGCCGGCTCACCTGTGGCAGTATCCGCAGCCGTGACCGCTCGCGACCTCATCCACCGCCGCTACTCCTGCCGCACCTACGAGGCGCGGCCGATAGCGGCCGCGCACCGCGCCGCCCTCGAGGCCTTCATGGCCACGAGGACGCGAGGGCCCCTGGGCTCGGCCGTCCGCTTCGGCCTCATCGCCGCGGCGCCGGACGACGGCGAGGCCCTCCGGCGCCTCGGCACCTACGGGTTCATCAAAGGCGCCACCGGCTTCATCGTCGGCGCCGTGCGCCGAGGGCCGGGCGACCTCGAGGACTACGGCTACCTGCTCGAGGAGGTCGTGCTGCAGGCCACCGCGCTCGGCCTCGGCAGTTGCTGGCTCGGCGGCACGTTCACCCGGGGCAGCTTCACCTCGCGGTTCGGCGGGGTCGGCCGCGACGAGACCATCCCCGCCGTGGTCTCCACAGGCTATGCGGCGGATGACGGCGCCGAGCGCATCCGCCGGCGCGAGCACGGCGACCGGCGCTTCCCGCCCGACGAGCTCTTCTTCTCCGGCGAGTGGGCCGAGCCGCTGGGCGCACGCGCGGACGGCTACGGCGAAGCCCTCGAGGCGGTCCGCATGGCCCCCTCGGCCACCAACCGGCAGCCCTGGCGCGTCGTGCGCCGCGGGCGCGACTGGCACTTCTACCTCGCGCGCACCAAGGGCTACGGCAAGGGCAGCCCGTGGTTCAAGCTGCTGCGCATCGCCGACCTGCAGCGCGTGGACCTGGGCATCGCGATGTGCCACTTCGAACTGGCCGCCCGGGAGGCCGGCCACGCCGGCGCCTGGCGCGTCGAGGACCCCGGGGTGGCGCTGCCGACAGACACCATCGAGTACACGTCGACCTGGCGGAGCGAGGTCTAGCCGAGCCCGCGAGGTCTAGCCGAGCCCGGCTCGCCCACCGCTCCGCTCCCGGCGGTCCATCACGAAGGGCGCCGGGTGAGGCGCCGGAGGCCGCTAGCCGATCCGGCGCTCCTCCCCGCTCGCCAGCCCCAGCTGTTCGAGCAGGCCGAGCCTGTCCGGCACGCCCCAGTGCTCGATCGCCCTGCCGGCCGAGAAGCGGAACACGTCGAACACGTCGATCTCCACCTCCCTGCCCGTCGCCGGCCACCCCATGAACGGCTTGGAGTTCCTGGCCGTCACGCGGGAGCGCAGCCACACGGTCTCCTCGCCGGCGACCGTGGCCTCGATGGAGTACCGCACCTCGCTGAGGGACTGGTGCAGGCCACGGACCATCTCTTTGACCGCGTCCGGCCCGATGCCCTGGGCCCCGTTCTGATGTTCGATGAAGTCGTCGGCCACGAGCTCGTCGATGACGGACAGGCGGCCGGCGGCGAAGGCCTCCTCGACCAGACGGCGCGCCGCGATGAGGTTGTCCTCGACGGACATCCGATCCTCCCGATGTAGCTCTTGCCTCGATCGCATGATTCCCGTGCCGCGGCGCAGGCGGCGGACCTCGCGTTCATCTCGCGTTCATGCACCTGCGGAGACAACCCGGGCAAGCACTCTGTCTACGAGGCGCCGCGCGACCACCGCCGGCGCGGGAGGAGATGATCATGCACGCGGACTGGGAAAGCGCCGGAGGCGTCACCGATGCGGGCTCCTGGGCTGACGGCGAGTCGCCGAGGGCGATCCGCCCACGGGCCGGCGCGCGCCGCGCGGCCTCGCCGGCCCGGTCGCGCCGGCTGCTGGCGAAGCTGCTGGCGGTGCTCGCCGCCGTCGGCCTCTTCGTCAGCCTCGCCCTGATCGTGCCGGTGACCACGGCGGCGGACCTCGCCGGTCCCGGCGGCGTGCTCACGGCCGTCGGACGTGTCACCGCCATGTCCGGCGCCTACCTCATGCTGGTCACGCTGCTCCTGATCGCTCGCATCCCGGCGGTGGAACGGGCCATCGGCCAGGACCGCCTCGTCAAGCTTCACCGCACGCTCGGCCCCGCGATCCTTGGGCTCATCGGCGTGCACGTGGTCACCATCGTCCTCGGCTACGCGGCCCAGGTGGCCGCGGGGCCGTGGCACGAGCTGATCGTCCTCACGACGACGTTCCCGGGCATGCTGCTCGCCGTCGCCGGAGCCGGACTGCTGGTGCTCGCGGCCGTCACTTCGTACCGCTACGTGCGCCGCAGGATGAAGTACGAGACCTGGTGGGCGGTCCACCTCTACACCTACCTCGCGGTCGCGCTCTCGCTGCCGCACCAGATCCTCTCCGGCGCCCCGTTCATGGGTCACCCGCTGGCCACGGCCTGGTGGCTCACGCTCTGGTTCGCCACTGCCGGCGCGGTCATCGTGTACCGCTGGGGCCTGCCGGTCGCGCGCAGCCTCAGGCACCGGGTCACCGTGCACTCGGTCGAGCACGAGGCTCCCGGCGTGGTCTCCGTGACCATGGCCGGGCGGGACCTGCACAAGCTGGAGGCGCAGGGCGGTCAGTTCCTGCACTGGCGCTTCCTGAAGCGCGGCATGTGGTGGCAGGCGCACCCCTACTCGCTCTCGGCCGTGCCGACGGCGAACCGGATGCGCATCACGGTCAAGGACCTCGGCGACCACAGCGGGGCCCTTGCCCGCATCGAGCCGGGCACGCGCGTGGCCATCGAGGGCCCCTACGGCGCCTTCACCCACCAGGCGCGGCACACGGATCGCGTGGTCCTGGTCGCGGCCGGCGTGGGAGTCACGCCCGTCCGGGCGCTTCTGGAGGAGCTGCCGCGCCACGTGGACGTGGTCGCCATCCTGCGCGGACGCAGCCGTCGGGACCTCGTGCTCCGCGACGAACTGGCTCACCTGGTGGGCGAGCGCGGCGGGCAGCTCCACGAGCTGGTCGGGCCGAGCTCGCACGTCAGGCTCGACGAGCGCGGCCTCACCGATCTGGTGCCCGATATCGCGGAGCGCGACCTCTTCGTCTGCGGTCCCCAGGGCTTCATGCAGGCCGTGATCTCCGCGGCGCGCGCAGCCGGCGTCCGCGGCGAGCGCATCCACCACGAGGACTTCGCCTTCTAGGGAGAGAGACCATGAAACGATCAGCCATCGTCATCGCAACGACCGCCGCCGGACTGGCCGCGGTGCTCAGCTTCAGGCCGCACACGACGACCGGCGGGACCCAGGCGGCGGCGAACGCGGCCGCCCTCACCACCGGCAACACCAAGGTGGCCGGCGCCCAGACCGTGGTCGGCAGCGTGCAGCAGCTCAACGGCGGCCTCGGAGACATCCAGGTCAAGGTCACGGCCGCGAACGGCAAGATCACCAGCGTCGGCATGGCGCGGATGAACCTGCACGGGCCGCAGAGCCAGCAGATCTCCAACAACGTCATCCCGCAGCTGGAACAGCAGGTGCTGGCCTCCAACGGCGGCCCCATCCACGGCGTCTCGGGCGCCACCTACACGAGCCAGGCCTTCGGCAACTCACTGCAGGCCGCGCTCAGCCAACTGAAGGGAGCGGGCAATGCGCAACTGGCAGCAGCAGGTAATGGGAACGGTGGTCTCGTTCAGTCTCAGGGAGGACAGCATGAGGAGCACGACGACTGACGACGCGCTCGCGCGCGCGCAGGCCGAGCTCCGCCGGGCGGACGACGTGTTCAGCACCTGGAAGCCGCAGAGCCCGGTCAGCCGGCTGCGGCGTGGCGAGATCCGCCTGGAGGAGGCCCCGCCGGAGGTGGCCGAGGTCCTTGAACTCTGCCGCCTCGCTCGTGAGGCGTCGGACGGCTGGTTCGACCCCTGGGCCATGCCGGGCGGGGTGGACCCGACGGGGCTCGTCAAAGGCTGGGCCGCGCAACGGGCCCTCGACATCATCAAGGCCGCCGGAGCGCCGGCGGCGATGGTCAACGCCGGTGGCGACATCGCCGTGTACGGACGGCCGGCGCCCGGCCAGACCTGGCGGGTGGGCATCCAGCACCCGCTGGCGCGGGACAGGATCCTCCTGACCGCCGACCTGGCCGGCGCCGGCGCCGTCGCCACTTCCGGCTCGTACGAGCGCGGGGAGCACGTCGTCGACCCGCGCTCCGGGACCCCGACCGCCGCCCTGCTCTCGGCCACGGTCATCGGCCACGACCTCGGGTACGCGGACGCGCTGGCCACGGCGCTCTACGCCTCCGGCGGCGCGCTGCTCGAGAACCTCTCGCTGCTGATCGGCTACCACGGCTTCATCGTCGACGGCCGCGGCAACGTGCGTGCGTCACGGGGCTTCCCCATCGCGCTGAAGGGCGTGGAGGCCGTGCCGGCCTGAGGGGCCCACGCGGCGGCAGGCCCGAGCGGCGCGGCGGCGGCGTCTGCGGCGGCGTGCCGGGAGGCGGCGGGACCGGGATGTGCGCCGCACGGCTGCGTACGCCGAAGCGTACGTGCAAACACCCCATGGGACGTCTGAACGTACGCTTGGAGGTACTCGTCGGCGACGCGTTACCCCCGCCGAGAGCCGGTCCAGCGCGTCAAGCGGCGCGGGGACGGAACTCGGCGGGGTCAGGCGACGGGCAGTGAGAGCGTCACGCGGGTACCCGCGCCGACCTCGCTCTCGATCGAGAGGTCACCGCCCATGCCGTCGAGAGCCCACGAGGCGATGGCGAGGCCGAGCCCGGAGCCGCCCCGGTCGCGCGCGCGGGCGGCGTCCGCCCGGTAGAAACGGTCGAACACGTGCTCCAGCACCTCGGGCGGCATGCCGGCGCCGTGGTCGACGACCACCACGCGCGCCGCCACGTCCGTGCGCCGCACCTCGACCTCCACGGCCGATCCTCGCGGCGAGTACTCCACGGCGTTGCGCACCACGTTGCGCAGCGCCCTGCGCACGTGCCCCTCGTCGCCTAGTGCGACAAGGGTCTCCTCGCCGGCGGGCCGCACCTCCACGCCGGCCGCGGCGGCCAGCGAGGCCAGCTCGCCGGCGGTGGCGCGAGCGAGCGCGGCAAGGTCGAGTGGCTCGCGCGTCAGCGGCTCCTGGTGGGCGTCGATGCGCGAGAGCGTGAGCAGGTCGTCCACCATGCCCGACATGCGGTCGACCTCCTCGAGCCCGCTCGCGAGCACCGGTCGCGCCGTCTCACCCACGTCGGGGCGGCGCAGCGCTACCTCGAACTCCGACTTCATGATCGCCAGCGGCGTGCGCAGGTCGTGGGAGGCGTCGGCGACGAACCGCTTCTGCGCCGCCACGTTGTCCCTGATCGGTTTGAGCGTGCGGCGCGCGTAGAAGAGGCCGCCGACGCCGATGAGCACGACGATGACGGCGTCGGCGGCGACCACCTGCCAGCGCAGCGCACCGAGGCGGCGCGTCACGTACTCCTGTTCCGTCTCCCCGCCGCCGTCCTTGCGCTGCGCGAGCGCGCTCAGGTCCGACTTCACGGTGAAGTAGAGGAGGATGCTCGTCACCACGACGATCACGATCACGAGCGTCGCGAACAGCAGCGCCAAGCGCAACTGGGCGCGGGCGAAGACATCCGGTCCCCCGCGCTCAGCCATCGTGACCTCCCGCGGCCGGCGTCTCGCGCAGCGCGTACCCCGCGCCGCGCACCGTCTCCAGCCGCACCCCGGCGCCGGACCGGTCCAGCTTGCGCCGCAGCCGGCCGGCGTAGACGTCCACGATGTTGGAGAACGAGTCGAACTCCTCGTCCCAGGCGCGCTCGAGGATCCGCTCGCGACTGAGCACCTCTCCGGGGTGCCGCAAGAAGAGCTCGAGCAGGCTGAGCTCCTTGGGGCTGAGCGCCAGCGGCTGCCCGGCGAGACGAGCCTCGCGCGTCGCCGGGTCGAGCGTCAGGGCGCCGAGCCGGAGCTCCGGCGGCAGCACGTGCCGCGGCCGCCGCAGCAGCGTGCGGATGCGCGCCAGCAGCTCTTCGAAGGCGAAGGGCTTGACCAGGTAGTCGTCGGCGCCGCTGTCGAGCCCGGCCACCTTGTCCTCGGTCGCGTCGCGCGCCGTGAGCATCAGCACGGGCACCGTGAGCCCGCGGTCGCGCAGCTCACGGCAGAGAGTGAGGCCGTCCACCCCGGGCAGCATCACGTCGAGGATCAGGAGGTCGTAGGGCAGCTGCTCCTCGCCGCCGAATGCGTCGGGGGCGCCGCGCCGGGCCGCGAAGCGGCGGCGCGCGGCGCCCCCGTCGTACAGCACGTCCACGGCGTAGCCCTCGGCCTCCAGGCCCGCCTTGAGCGCCCTCGCCAGCTTCTCCGCGTCCTCGACGACCAGGATGCGCACGCTTCGCCCTCCTCCCTCCGGCCGGCCGGCAGACCGGTCGCCTACAGCCTTTCCCGCACAGCACGCGCGGTCAACTCCCTCCGTCGCCCGTCCAGCGCCTCGAGGCCCTGCTCCCAGTGATCCTCTGACCCGGTAAGATGGCCTGGTCACGGGCCACCGGCGAGAGGAGTCCCGACGTCCGGCACCAGGCGCAGGATCGAGCGCGCGCAGAACATCAGCCGTATGTGCCTCGTGTGCGGGCGCGACAATCCCTACGGCCTCCACGCCCGCTTCTACGAGCTGGCGCCCGAGCGTCCCGCGGCGGCCGACGCCCCGCCAGACGCTGCGGCCGACGCCGCGCCAGACGCGGCCGCCGGCGCCCTGCCCTCCGGACCCGAGCTCCTCGGCCTGTTCCGCGTGCGCGAGGAGCACCAGAGCTACCCGGGGCGGCTGCACGGCGGCATCAGCTCGACGATCCTCGACGAGACCATCGGCCGGGCCATCCTGCTCGTGCAGCCCGGCGCGTGGGGCGTCACGGTGGAGTTCACGGTGAGGTTCCGCAAGCCGGTGCCCCTTGGCGAGGAGGTGCGCTGCGTGGCCCGCATCACGCGCGACACGAGCAGGATCTTCGAGGGCACGGGCGAGATCCTCCTGGCCGACGGCAGCGTGGCGGTGGAAGGGTCGGGCAAGTACATCAAGCAGTCGCTCGAGGGCATCACCGACCGCGACTTCATCGAGCGCGAGTGGTTCACGGACACGCGCGAGGCGCCGGACTCGGTCGACCTCTAGCACGAGCGCCGGGCCGGGTCCACGGCTGCCTTCAGAACGGCCGAGGGCGGGCAGCCCCTGCGGACCGCCCGCCCTCGGCAGCGTCTTCATCCGGGCCGTCAGGCCGGGATCGACTTCACTTCACCTTGAACGTCTTGACCAGCTTCTTGCCGGTGAAGGTCGTCGTCGCCCTGATCGACAGGGTGACCTTGTGCGCGCCCTTCTTGGCGGCCTTGTAGGTCCACGTGTACGCGCCCGCGGGCGAGACCTTCGCGGAGGCGGGAGCCTTCATCTTGACCCACTTGGTGCCGACCTTGCGCTGCACCTTGAAGGCGATCTTCGCGCCGGCGAGGCTGGCGCCCGGCCCGGCCACACCGGTGACCTTGACCTTCTTGCCCCGCTTCACGATGGACGGCGACACCTTGGCGGTCAGACTGGTGGCAACGGCGGTGGCCGTCGGCGTGGGGGTCGGCGTCGACGTGGCCGTCGCGCTCGGCGTGGGGCTCGGCGTCGACGTGGCCGTCGCACTCGGCGTCGGGCTCGGCGCGGCGTGGCAGGCGCCGCAGGTGGAACCTGGATGGCCCGTGTTCGCATCCGCGGCGATCGTGGCCGCGGTCCCGTGGCAACTCGCACATGCGGAAGAGACCAGCCCGGCAGCGGTCACGCCATTGACGTGGCACTTCGTGCACACCTGAGTCGAGTGGGTGGCCTTCGTGTGGAAGGCGTCACCGGACGCGTAGTCGTGGCAACTGCTACAGAGCGTGAAGGAAGAGGTGGCGCTGGCGGGTGCGGCCGTCAGACCCAGCACGATGACGGCGGCAACAGCCAGCAGCGCGGTGAGAACGAGAACGGGCGTCATGCGCCCGCCGAGCCGGTGTGCGTTCCCCATGCGTCTCCTTTGATCGATCGCCAGATTCGATTACAGGGACGCACAATACTTCCTTGTGGATTCGTTCACAACCCGAAGACGGAGAGCGAGAAATAAGAGGGGCGGCCGAACGGCCGCCCCTCTCTGCCCTGGATCTGGCGGAACCGGCTTCAGCCGTTGAACCCGCCTGTGGGCGCGCGACGCACGATGAACCTCTTGTTCGCTACGTTCGCCTGCGCGTTGCCGGCAGTGTCCTTCGCGTAGATGTAGTACCTGTAGCTTCCCGGCTTCAGGTTCGCCTTGATCTTCGCGTAGTGCTGCCTGTTGACGGTCTGCGTGCCCAGCTTCACCGTCTTCACGGTCTTGCCGCTGCGCGTCTTGATCTTGATCGTCACCGTGGCCTTGCCGGCGTTGGGCGCCACATCGGTGACCTTGTAGGCCACCCGCACGGTCTGGTTCTGCACGACCTTGACGTTGGCCATCGCGACGGTCCCGGGCTTGCCGGTGTCGATCTTCACCGTGACCGTCTTGCTCGCTGAGCTGTTCGGGGTTGGGGCCGTGTCCGTCGCGAAGTAGGTGACGGTGTAGGTGCCGGCGATCGCTGGGATGTCGACCTCCGCCGTGGCCCCTGCGACGACCACCGGAGTGGCGCCATTGATCGAGTAGGTGATCGACGCCACGTCGCTTTCCGTGTCGGTCGCCGAGAACATGATCGTCTTGGCCTGGTTGTACCACTTCCCGTTCACCACACCCGTGAAGGTGACGACCGGAGGCGTGGTGTCAACGCCTGGTGCAGGCGGGACTCCGTGACAGCCCGGAGTCGTGCCGCAGCCGCTGGACACGTGGGTCGCGCTCGCCAGGATGGCGGCAGCGCCGTGGCACGCCGCGCATGCGGAGGGCGGCGGCGGGTCAGCCGTGCTGCCGCTGGTGTGACAGACCGCCGTACAACTGGTCGGTGGAGTCGCCAGCCCTGCCGCGTGAGCCGCGATCCCGTGAATCTGCGTCTGAGAGTGACAGCTGTCGCAGGGGCCGATCCCCTCCAAAGCATTGTCGAACGTCGGCAACGCCGCAGCGCCGGCGGCGAAGACCGTGCTGAGTGCGATGGCCGCCAGCACGAGCAGCAGGGCGACCGGGTAACGTCTGCGTGGTCTCATTCTGTTCCCCCCTCCTTCTGCCGCCCGCCCAAGGGCAGTGAACGGCGTCGTCGATTCTCCAGGCATGGCTTCCGCGACAAGTCCCCCATAGACTCCTTCGGTCGATTCCCATGGCAAGAAACGACGTCTTCCAATCTACCCGCGTCTCGGCTACATCCTTGGTGGGCGCCGTTGATGCTCCCGAGGGGTCGACCGGACCTCAGAAGGCGCATCGGTTGGTATGCTGGCCGCGCCGACCATCTCAGGAGAGGACCGCGATGACCGCCAGTGACCGCCCCCGACGCCCGGCAGCACTCTGGGTCCTCCTCGTCCTGCTGCTGGTCCAGGGGGTCGGCGGGCTGGGCGGCGGGCTGTCGCTGGTGCTCAAGCCCGACGGCTCGATCATGCAGATGCCTCTGGCGTATCTCGACGGCTCGCCCTTCTCCGACTTCCTGATCCCGGGCCTGATCCTGCTGCTGGTGCTGGGCGTGCTGCCGCTCGCGGCGGCCGTGGGCCTCTGGCAGGGCCGCCGCTGGGCCTGGTACGCCGCGGTCACCGTCGGCGGCGCGCTCATGATCTGGATCCTCGTCGAGGTCACGATCGTCCCGTTCAGCTGGCTCCAGCCCGCCTTCGGCGTGGTCGGCGTGCTGATCTTCGGCGCCGCGGTGCTCAGGTCCGTGCGCCGGTACTTCGGCGTGCTGCTGCCGGACGAGTCCTGAACGGACGACACAGGTTCCTGCAGGCACGCGGCGAACAAGCCGATGCAGACGACACGGAGAGAAGCCGGTGGGAGCTTCAGTGCCCGACACATCACGACAGCGCGTCTTCCTCACGTTCGCCGCCGGCGACCTGGCCGAGGCGCGACCGGTCACGGCCGCCCTGGTGGCCGGCGGAGGTCTGGTGCTCGACCAGGCGCTCACCAGCGAGCCCTTCCTCGGAGTACGCGGCGACATCATCCGCGCGAGCCTGCTGGCGCGTCTGCGCCACTGCACGAGCGCGCTCTGCCTCTACGGCGCGCGGACGCTCGAGGACGACTGGGTGCGCTGGGGGCTGCAGACGGCCGCCGAGCTCAGGCTCCCTCTGCTCGGCGCTTCTCTCCCCGGCGTGGCCGCGCCCGACAGCGAACGCAGCCTCTCCCGCCTCGGCGTGGAGATCGTGCCGCTGGACCGCGAGGCGATCCTCGCCCGGGCGAGCTCGGCCGCGTCGCACCGTCCGGGACGCACGCTCGACGCGGCGTCCATCGCCGAGACGCTGCACTTCATGCGGCACCCGCTCCGCTAGTCCCACGCTCGCGTGCGCCCGCGTCCGGTCGTCATCACCGCCGCGCTGACCGGCTCCCGCATCACCAGGGAGCAGACGCCGGCGATCCCCATCACCCCGCAGGAGATCGCGGCTGAGGGTGTCGCGGCGTGGAAGGCCGGGGCCGCCGTCGTGCACATCCACGTGCGCGACCCCGTCACCGGCCAGGGCGCCCAGGACATGGACGCCTTCCGCACGGTCGTCGAGACCCTGCGCGCCGAGACGGACGTCATCCTCTGCCTCACGACCAGCGGGATCCCGGGGCGCAACCTCCCCACCGCGGAGCGCATCGCGCCGCTGGCGCTGCGGCCGGAGATGGCCAGCTTCGACGCGGGGACCATCCAGATGGACGCGGGGTTGTTCGTCAACGAGCCGGAGTTCCTCGACGCGCTGGCCGCGGAGGCGCTGGCGCGGGGGGTCAAGCTCGAGCTGGAGTGCTTCACGGCCGAGATGGTCCGCACCGCCCTGCGGTATCACGCCGAGGGCAAGATACCGGCGCCGCTGCACTTCCAGTTCGTCACCGGCACGCGGCACGGCATGCCGGCGACCGCCGCCGCCCTGGTGGAGGCCGTCGGCCTGCTGCCCGAGGGGTCGACCTGGTCGGTCATCGGCGTGGGGCGCACGCAGACGCCCATGGCGATGCTGGCGCTGGCCATGGGCGGCCACGTGCGCGTCGGGCTCGAGGACAACATCCACTACCACCGCGGAGAGCTCGCCACGGGCAACGCCCAGCTCGTGGAACGCGCCGTGCGGCTCGCGGGGGAGCTCGGCCGCCCGGTGGCGTCGCCGGGTGAGGCGCGCCGCATCCTCGGGCTCGTCTGACGCACCGGGCCTGAGGCCGGCGTCAGGGCGCCGGCCGGGTCGCTCAGGCCCGGAGGAGCCCGTCCGCGACCGCGAGCACCTCGTCCAGCAGCCCCAGCCCGAGGTCGATCTCGTCGCGCCCGACGATGAGCGGCGGCGCGACCAGCAGCAGGTTGCCGTGCGCGTACAGGTGCAGGCCGCGGTCGAGCGCGGCGCGCCGGAGGACCGCCATGGGCGCCGCGGCCTCTCCCCTGGCGGCGTACGGGACCAGCGGCTCACGGGTCTCGCGGTCGCGGACCAGCTCGAGACCCCAGAGCAGCCCGATGCCGCGCGCCTCGCCGACCGACGCGTGCCCGCCGGCGAGCTCCCGCAGCCCCGCGCCGAGCAGCTCGCCCATCGCCGCGGCGTTCTCGACGAGCCGCTCGTCGCGCAGCGCCTCGACGGTCGCGGCTCCGGCCGCGCAGGCGAGCGGGTGGCCGCAGGCCGTCAGCCCGCTCGCGAACTCGTGCTCCTCCAGCCAGGGACGCAGCTTCTCGCTCACCACCACGGCGCCGAGCGGCACGGCTCCGCCCGTGATGCCCTTGGCGAGCGTCATGATGTCCGGGGTCACGTCCCAGTGCTCGCAGCCGAACCAGCGCCCCGTGCGCCCGAACCCCGTCATCACCTCGTCCAGGACCAGCAGGATGCCGTGCCGGTCGCAGACCTCACGGATCGAGGCGAGGTAGCCGGGCGGAGGGACCAGGACGCCGTTGGCGCCGGTGACGGTCTCGAGCAGCACGGCGGCCACGGACTCGGGGCCTTCGAACCGCAGGACCTCTTCCAGATGGGGGCCGCCGGCGCAGATGGGGCAGGCGGCGCCGGCCTCGTGCGGGCCGGCGGCGCAGCGATACGGGTAGGGGTCGTGCAGACGCACGACCCCCGGCCCAACGGGTTCCGCCGGCCAGCGCCGCGGGTCGCCGGTGAGCGCCGCGGCGCCGGCGGTCGCGCCGTGGTAGCTGCGGTAGCGCGCGACCACCTTGTGGCGGCCGGTCACCCAGCGCGCCAGCTTGACCGCGTTCTCGTTGGCGTCCGCCCCGCCGGTGGTGAAGAGCGTCATGCCGAGGTCGCCCGGCGTCACCTCGGCGAGCAGCCGGGCGAGCTCGGACCGCGGCTCGCTGGCGAACGAGGGCGCCAGGCCGCAGAGCGTCTCCGCCTGGCGCCTCACCGCCTCGACCAGCCGGGGATGCTGGTGCCCGAGGTTGAGGTTCACCACCTGTGATGCGAAGTCGAGGTAGCGGTGGCCGGCCTCGTCCCAGAACCAGCACCCCTCCCCGCCCGCCACGCGCAGCGGGTCGAGTCCGCCCTGAGCGGTCCAGGAGTAGATGACGGGCTCGCGGTCCACGGCCCGACTCTATCCCGCCCACGCCGTGCCTGCATCACGCGCGCTTTCATCACCGCTGGCATGGGCGGCAGTGAGCCGGGGCACCAAGAGACCGACCAAGGAGGACAGCATGGACATCGGGATCATCGGCTCCGGCACGGTCGCACAGACCCTCGCGGCCAAGCTTCTGGAGCTCGGTCACAACGTGACGATCAGCTCGCGCGACACCACCCGGGGCAAGGACCTCGGCGCGCGCGGCTCACTCCCCTCGCCCGACGAGTTCGCGGCGGCGCAGCGGGAGCGGGGACGCGCGGCGGCGGCGGGGAGCTTCGCCGACGCCGCCGCGCACGGCGAGGTGGTCGTCAACGCAACCGAGGGCGGGCACTCCCTCGACGCCCTCGGCGCCGCCGGCGCCGGCAATCTCGCCGGCAAGATCCTCATCGACGTCGCCAACCCGCTCGACTTCTCCGGCGGCATGCCGCCGACCCTGCTCTGGTCCAACACCGACTCGCTCGCGGAGCGCATCCAGGCAGCGTTCCCCGAGGCTCGAGTGGTCAAGGCGCTGAACACCGCCAACGCGCAGGTCATGGTCGACCCTGGGCGCCTCCCCGAGCCGACCACCATGTTCGTCGCCGGCAACGACCAGGCGGCCCGGGACTGGGTCCGCAGCGAGCTGCTGGAGAACTGGCTCGGCTGGCGTCAGGTCCTGGACCTCGGCGACCTGACGGGGGCCCGTGGGATGGAGATGTGGCTCCCGCTCTGGTTGAGACTGATGGGCGCGACGGGTTCGGCAGCCTTCAACCTGCGCATCGTCACCGAGAGCTGAGCTTCGCGTGCCACTTCACCGCCAGGTGGGTACAAGCCGTCAATCGAAGAGGGAGACAGCGTGATCAAGGTGACCGACGCCCGCCCGGGCGACGCCGCACTCGTGGAGTTCATCCGCCTCCTGCCCAAGGCCGAACTGCACCTGCACATCGAGGGCACGCTCGAGCCGGAGTTGCTGCTGGAGCTGGGCAGGCGCAACGGCGTCGGACTGCCGTGCTCGACCGCCGAGGAATGCCGCGCCAAGTACCGCTTCCACGACCTCAAGCACTTTCTGGACATGTACTACGAGGGCGTCGCCGTCCTCGTCACCGAGCAGGACTTCTACGACCTGACGACGGCGTACGTGCGCCGCGTGGCGGCGGACGGGGCGCGGCACGTGGAGGTGTTCTTCGACCCGCAGAGCCACGTGCCGCGCGGCGTGCCCTTCGCCACCGTCGTCGGCGGCATGGCGCGCGCCCTCCGGGAGGGTGAGGCGGAGTACCACATCAGCTGGCGCCTCATCATGTCGTTTCTGCGCGACCGGCCCGAGGCGGAGGCGCTCGAGATGCTCGAGATGGCCCTGGCCCACCGGGACGTCATCACCGGGGTCGGGCTGGACTCCGCCGAGCTCGGTCACCCTCCCGGGGAGTTCGCCGAGGTGTACCGCAGGGCGCGGGAGGCGGGCTTCGTCGCCGTCGCGCACGCCGGCGAGGAGGGCCCGCCGGCCTACATCGCCGACGCGCTCGACGTGCTCGGAGTCACCCGCATCGACCACGGCGTGGCGGCCATCCAGGACCGCGAGCTGCAGCGGCGCCTCGCCGACGAGGGCGTGCCGCTCACCATGTGCCCGCTCAGCAACCTCGAGCTCCAGGTCACGCCCGACCTCAGGGAGCACCCTCTCAAGCGACTCCTCGACGCCGGGGTCTGCGTGACCGTCAACTCGGACGACCCCGCGTACTTCGGCGGCTACCTGCTCGACAACTACCTCGCCGCCGAGCGGGCGCTGCACCTCAGCCGGGCGGACCTCACGCAGCTGGCGCGCAACTCCATCAGCGCGTCGCTGCTGCCCGAGGAGCGCAAGGCGGAGCTGATCGAAGAACTCGACGAGCTGGCGGCCTCCGCGAGCTGAGGCTCAGCCGCCGAAGCGCGCCCGGAAGCGTGCGGAGGCGCGCGGCGTCAGCGGCCGCCCGTGCGCGAACAGCGCCGTCTCGAACTCCAGCGCGGCGAGCCGGCGCAGGCTTCGCCGGCCCTCGCCGACGTCCTCGTAGACGGGGCCGACGCCGAGCCGCACGGAAGTTGGTCGCGGCGTCGCCGGCGAACAGCACGCCGCCGTCCCGCCGCCACAGCAGCGCCACGTGCCCTGCCGTGTGGCCCGGCGTGTGCAGCGCGACGGCGCCGAACGGCAGGAGGTCGCCGTCGTGGATCTCGTGCTCGACGGCGACCGGCTCGCGCTCGCGCAGCGTCCGGTCGCCCATCGCGCGCACGAGCAGCGAGCGGAACGGGCCGGGACCCGGCTCGAGCTCCCGGCCCCGCCTCCCGGCGCGGACCAGCGCCGCGTCCTCCGCGCCCATCCAGACGTCCGCGCCCGTGTGGGCCTTGACCGCCGCAAGGCCGCCGACGTGGTCGGAGTGCAGGTGCGTGACCACCACGCCGCGAAGCTCCCCCGGCGACCGTCCCAGCGACCTGATCGCGCCGCCGATCCGTTCCGCGCCGCGCTCGACGCCGGCGTCGACCAGCCACAACCCGCCGTCGTCATCCTCGACCAGCAGGACGTTCACGAACCCCAGGCCCACCTGATAGACGCCCCTCGCGACTTCTCTCGGCAGCGACGCGTTCATGCACCCTCCTTTGACGGGGTCCAGTATGCACCCGAGCAGGCAGAAAGGCTCGCGCCGGCAGGCAGGAGGCGCGTGCGGCGCACGGAACTCAAAGGGCAGCGCCTCATCGAAGGCGGCGCGGACGCGAGGAGGAGAAGCCCATGTCTGTCGGAGAAGTCTTCTCGAAGGCTTATGAGCTGTGGAAGAAGGACGTGCTCTGGCTGATCCTCGCGGGATTGGTCATCGGCGTGATCCTCTGGGTCGTCGCGCTGGTCGCCGGCCTGATCATCGCCGGGCTCGCCGCCGGCGGCATCGCGGTCGGCTTCGGCAGCGGCTCGGACTCGCTCTCAGGCCTGGGCGCGGCCGCGATCCTCGGCTCGATCATCGTCGGCATCATCGCGGTGTTCCTCGTCGCCGTGCTGGGCACGACGCTGCAGGGCGGTCTCTACGAGATGGTCATCGGCGCCGCCAGGCAGGATCGGCCGGTACAGTTCAGCGACCTGTTCAGCGGCTTCCGGCGCTTCGGCTCGTACATGGTCTTCGCTCTCGTGCTCACCGGCATCGGGATCGGCTTCCTCCTGCTCTTCGTCACGCTGCTCGGGATCCCGGTCGCCATCGTGCTGGGGATCTGGCTCGCCGTCATCTGGCTGTACGTCCTGCCGCTGATCACCGACCAGGACCTCACCTTCGGCGAGGCGCAGCGCCGCAGCCGGGAGATGGTCAAGAGCACCGGCTTCTGGCGCACGCTGGGCCAGATCGTCCTGCTCATCGTGATCATCGCCGTGATCGACGGGATCATCAACGCCATCTTCGGCGGCGGCGGATCCGACCTCGGCAGCGCCAGGTACGTCGTCTACCAGCTGATCCTCCTCGTCGTCAGCATGGTCTGGAGCACCTTCTGGGTGTGCTACATCTCGGTCATGTACCTGGCCTCGGGCGGCGCCGAGCAGCCGGCCGTGGCCGGCGCCTACGGCGCAGTCCCGCCGCCGCCGCCCGCCGCCGCCTACCCGGCTCCGCCCGCTCCGCCGGCTCCGCCCGCCACCGCCTACCCGGCTCCGCCGGCTCCGCCCGCCACGCCGGCCGCGCAGGCTTCGCAAGCCACGCCGGCCGCGCCGGCCGCTGCGGAAGCCGCCGCCGCCGAAGCGCCGACGCCGGAGGCGCCGACGCAGCCGGCCGCGGCCGAGCAGACGGCCGTCACGCAGGCAGCGGACGCACCGACGGAGCCGGCGGCCGACGAGGCACCCGAGCCGCCGGCCGCACCCGAGACCCCGCCGGAGGCGCCGGCGCCCGACTCACGCGCCGGAGGCGCCGGACCGCCCCCGAGTCACCGCCGGAGGCGCCGCCAGACTCACCGCCGACGAAGTCGCCGCCGGCGCCGCCGCCGCTCACCTGAGCCCCGAGCGCACGGACGACGCGAGGAGCCGGAGCGGCGCCGTGTGCGCGGAGCGGCACCCTGTGCGGTTGTGCTGTGAGGGCCCGCGACAGCTTTGCGGACGCACCGCCGAGTCGCCGCGCCGGAGGGAGACATGTCGTCCGGGGGTCGGAGCCTTGTTCGGCGCCATCGAACGCACCACCGAGGGCTCCGTCAAAGGCACCATCGATAGCACTATCGAAGGCACCATCGAAGGCTCCGTCGAAGGCTCCGTCGAGGGCTCCGTCGAAGGCTCCTACCCCCAACACACATACCCCCCCCGCCCCCGGGGCCCGGGCCCGGTCCCAGTCCCGTCCCGGCCCAGACGCCAGCCCCGACCCTCCGCTCCCTTCAGGCGCGCGTTTCCGACGCTCGCCCATCCAGGGGTGAAGGCCCGCGGCAAACGCGCCGATAGTCCTGATTACGCAGGAGGTCGCTCCTGCGCAGGGAACAGGCAGCGGGCGCTGGAGTCTCGCCATACCGCACAAGGAGAAGGTGCATGAACTACGAGTACAACTACGAGACCAACGGCGGAGGCCTCTTCGCGGGCATCCTGCTCGCCGTGTGGATCGTCTTCATCCTCGCCGTCTACGTCGTCACGGTCATCGGCCTCTGGAAGATGTACGTCAAGGCCGGGAAGCCGGGCTGGGCGGCCATCATCCCCATTTACAACTGGTGGGTCTGGGTCGAGATGATCGGGCGTCCGCGCTGGTGGTTCTGGGTGTACCTCGCCGGAGTCCTCCTGGCGTGGATCCCGCTCGTCGGCCTGCTCCTGGGCATCGCCGTCTTCGTGCTGTACCTGCTGGGCTGCCTCGACATGGCCAAGAGCTTCGGCCGTGGCGGCGGCACGGGCATCGGGCTGTGGCTGCTGCCGTTCGTCTTCGCGCCCATGCTCGGCTTCGGTGACGCGCAGTACGTCGGTCCTGCGGCCGCCGTGGCGGGCCCCTACGGCGGCCCCACTCCCCCGCCTCCGGGCGGCGGTTACGGCGGTTACGGCGGCTACGGCGCCCCGCCGGCGCCTCCGGCGCCGCCGGCCGCGCCGTTCGCTCCGGTCGTCCCGACCACCTCGGCGACGTCCGGCGCTCCGATCACGCCCGCCGGGACGGCAGCCGCGCCGAGCGCGCCGGTGACGCCGCCCGCCACTGGCGGCAGGAGAGGGCCAGACCGCCGCGACCGGCCTCACGCCGCCGGCGCCCGAAGCGCCGCCGGCGCCGCCGGCCGCCTCGCCACCGCCTCCGCCACCGCTCGTCTGACGCGAACACGCACACCCGTCAGCGCGAGGGGCCGGGGCTGCACCGCAGCCCCGGCCCCTCGCCTTTCTCGACCCGCCGGCCGGCGTGATCCCAGCCGGCGGCGTTTCTCATCTCCGCGCCCCGGGCACTCACTCCCCTAAAGCAGACCGATTTTATCCGGCTTCGCACCTCCGCGAAGCCGTAGCGAAGGGGACGTGCCCATGCGACTCTCTCCCACCGCGCTGGCGCGGGGCTCGGCGAGGCGACCTTGGCTGACGATCGCGATGTGGGGCGCAGCCCTCGTCGCCGCCGCGGCCGTCATCCTCCTCGTGCTCCCCGGCAGCCTCACCGCGCAGTACAGCTTCCTCGGGAACCCCGACTCCAAGCGCGGCCTCGAGTTGCTGCAGCAGAAGATGGACATACCGCAGAAGGCCAACGAGGTCGTCATCGTGCGCTCCCCCAGCGCCACCGCGAGCGATCCCGCCTTCCGCGCCTACGTGCTCGCGCTCCAGCGGAGGATCGCCGCCCTGGGACCCGGCGTCGTGGACGGCGTCGCCAGCGCCTGGCAGGGCGGCAGCAAGGCGATGATCTCCGCCGACGGCCGCACCGCCATCCTGCCGCTCACCATGGCCGGCGACCTCACCGCCGCGGAGAAGAACATCGACAAGGTGCACGCCGTGGTCCAGGCGGCCGACGGCAAGGACGGCTTCTCCACCCTCATCACGGGCACGGCGAGCATCAACAGCGACTTCGGCCAGACGGCGGAGACCGACCTGCGCAGGGCCGAAGGCATCGGCGTGCCGATCGCGATGCTCATCCTGCTGCTGGTGTTCGGCGCGTTGGTGGCGGCGGCGCTGCCGGTGCTGCTCAGCCTCGTGGCCATCACCGCCGCCGTGGCCCTCACCGCGCTCGTCGGCCAGACCTTCGACGTGTCCGTGTTCGCCGTCAACATGATCAGCATGATGGGCTTGGCCACCGGGATCGACTACTCGCTGTTCATCATCTCGCGCTTCCGTGAGGAGCGGGCGCGCGGACGCGACAAGATCGACGCCATCACGGTGACCGGCGGCACCGCCAGCCGGGCGGTGCTGTTCAGCGGCCTCACCGTCGTGGTCGCGCTGGTCGCGCTGCTCCTGGTGCCGACCAACATCTTCGCCAGTCTCGCCATCGGCGCCATGCTGGTGGTGGCGATGGCGGTCACCGCGGCGCTCACCCTCCTCCCAGCGGTGCTGAGCCTGCTCGGCGACCGGGTCAACAGCCTCAAGGTGCCGTACCTCGGCAGGCGGCTGCTGGACAGCCGCGCGAGTGGTCGTACCTCCCTCATCGCTCGCGCGGCCCAGCGCGCCATGCGCCGCCCGGCCGTCGCCCTCGTCGCCGGCGTCGCCGTCCTGTTGCTCTGCGCTTACCCCGCGCTCGACATGAAGACGGGCGTCTCGGGCGTCAGCACGTTCCCCAACAGCTTCCAGAGCAAGCAGGGCTTCGCCATCCTCGACCGCCAGTTCTCGGCGGGGAGCGTGAACCCGGTGGAGGTCGTGGTGGACGGGCGTGCCGGCGACCCCGCCGTGCAGTCCGCCATCGCGCGCCTCAAGAACGAGCTGTCCAACGACTCCACCTTCGGCCCCGTGCAGACGCAGCTGGCCAGGACCGGTGACCTCGCGCTGGTCACCGTGCCGGTCAACGGCGACGCCACCGGCTCACTCGCGCTCGACAAGGTGCGTCAGCTTCGCGCCTCACTCATCCCGAAGGCGTTCGCCGGCTCCGGCGCCTCCGTCTACGTCACCGGCCAGACCGCGGGCAACCTCGACTACATCGACATCGTCAACAGCTACTTCCCGTGGGTGGTGGCGCTGGTCCTCGCGCTGAGCTTCGTGCTGCTGCTCGTGGCGTTCCGCTCCGTGGTGATCCCCGCCAAGGCGATCCTGATGAACCTGCTGAGCGTCGGCGCCGCGTACGGGCTGGTCACGCTGGTCTCGATCAAAGGCTGGGGCGCGGGTCTGCTCGGGTTCGAGCAGGTGCCCCAGATCGAGCAGTGGGTGCCGCTGTTCCTGTTCGCGGTGCTGTTCGGGCTGTCCATGGACTACCAGGTGTTCCTGCTGAGCCGGGTCAAGGAGGCGTGGGACCGTACCGGCGACAACACGCTCGCGGTGCGCGAGGGCGTCGGAGCGACCGCCGGCATCATCACCGGCGCGGCGCTGATCATGGTGGCCGTGTTCGCCGGGTTCGCCTCCGGTGAACTCGTGATGTTCCAGCAGGTGGGCTTCGGGCTGGCGGTCGCCGTGCTCCTGGACGCCACGCTCATCCGCACGCTGCTGGTGCCCGCGGCCATGCAGCTGCTGGGGCGCTGGAACTGGTACCTGCCGGGCTGGCTCGAGTGGCTGCCGCACCTGAGCATCGAGGGCGCGCCGGCGCCGTCGCCCACGGCGCGGCCCGAGGGCGCGCGCGGTGGACCCGGCGCGGGGCCCGAGGGCGGCCCGGGCCTCGATCCGGAGCCGGTCCAGGAGCGGGCAGCCTGATCGCGGCCGCCCATTCCCAGCGCTAGGGGCGCGGGGCAGCACTCTCCGCCGGCCGCTCCGGACGCTCCGCGGCCGGCGCCGGCCGCTCCGGACGCTCCGCGGCCGGCGGGAGGACTGTGTGCGATGCGGGCACGTACGCCGGGACGTACGTCGAGGCGCGCGGCGCGTACGCAAAGAAGTACAGGAGCCCGGCGGACATACCCCCCGGGCCGGACTGGCCGGACGTGCCGGCTCCGTCCGGCGCCGGCGGGCGTTCCCGGCCGGCCGCGGCGAACGGCCCTATCTGCCGCGCCGGGACAGCCAGGTCTCGGCGCGCACGAGCCCGTCCGAGAAGGCGAGCACCCGGTTGCGCCCGGCGCGCTTGGCCGCGTACATCGCCCAGTCGGCCTTGTCGAGGAGCTCGTCACGCGCGTGAGCGTCGTCGGGAGAGGTCGCGATGCCGATGCTGATCGTCAGCGGCCGGCCGTGGCGCGCGCCGACGGCCTCGACCTCGGCGCGGATGACCTCGGCCACCGCATGGGCGCCGGCGGCATCGGTGTCGATGAGGGCGAGCACGAACTCCTCGCCGCCGTAACGAGCCGCGAGATCGGTACGCCGGCTGTTGGCCTCGATGATGCGGGCGATGTGCGAGAGGGCGGCGTCACCGGCCTTGTGGCCGTAGTCGTCGTTGTAGGCCTTGAACTGGTCGCAGTCACAGAAGAGCAGGGACAGCTCGCTCCGGCTGCGCCGGCTGCGCTCGAGTTCCTCCTCGAGGCGTTCGTGCAGGTAGCGGTGGTTGTAGAGGCCGGTCAGGCCGTCGGTGATCGCCTCGACCTCCGCGCGGCTGAACCTTATCGCCGCCGCCCGGAGCATCGCCGCCAGAGTCTGCGAACGGTCGCCCGCCGCCACCTGGCCTGGGGACTTCGCGGCGGGCGTGTCGACCGTGATCGCCGCGACCACCTCACCGTGGGCGTCGTACAGGGGGGCGATACCCGACACCCAGACGCCGTAGTCGTCGGCGTTGAGCACGTTGGCGCGCAGGCTCTCTCCGCTGAGGACGCGGGAGAGTTCGTCTTCGGGCAGCCAGGGATCGCCGCAGCGCGAGATGTCGTCCTCGGTCTCACCGGTGTCCAGGACACTGACGCACTCTCCTCCGTGCAGCGCGAAGGTCGTGATGAAGCGTACCGGCGGGTTGGCGTCGCGAAGACGACGCAGGGCGCTCACCATCTCCTCGTACTCCGGGCGCTCCTGGTCGGCGTGCGTGCGCAGGAGGGCGTGGGCGGCGGGGTCGATCAACTGCGAGGCTTCCTGTGCCAGGCGCAGGACGCTCTCCCTCTGCTGCTCCAGGCGCTCCAGCGCGTGGCCGAACGCTTCGACCATCGCCGGGTCGAACTGCGTGCCGCTGCAGCGCCTCAGCTCGGCAAGGCACTCTCCGTAGTTCAGCGCCTGTCGGTACGGGCGCTGGCAGGACATGGCGTCGTAGCAGTCGACGACGCACATGGCGCGGGCGACGATCGGGATGTCCTCGCCGGCGAGGCCGTCGGGGTAGCCGTAGCCGTCGAAGCGCTCGTGGTGATGGCGCACGCCGGCGACGAGCTCCTCGTCGAAGAGCGGGCGCACGATCTCGGCGCTGATGCCGGGATGTTGGCGCACGAGCTCCCATTCCTCGCTGGTCAGCGGCCCGGCCTTGAGCAGCACCCGGTCGGAGACGCCGATCTTGCCGATGTCGTGCAGGAAGGCCGCGTTCTCCAGCGCTTCGAGGCGCTCGTCGGGCCAGCCGAGCTCGCGTCCGAGCATGGCGGCATAGGCGGCGACGCGGCTGGCGTGGCCGAGCGTGTAGTAGTCCTTGGCGCTGAGGGCGGAGCTCAGTGCGCGCAGGTTGCCGAGGTGCAGGCGCCGGACCTGCTCGTAGAGCTCGGCGCGCTCGAGCGCCAGGGCCGCGAGCTGGCCGACGGCCTCCGCCGTGGCGATCTCGTCGGAGGTGAACTCTCTCTCCACGTGATCGAGGAGCGCAACGACGCCCAGCACCTGGTCGTGCGCCACCAACGGCAGGGTGAGGCAGCTGCGCTGGCCGTAGAGGAGCATGTCCGCACGCTCAGACTCGGTGAGCCGCGGGTCGTCGAGGCTCGTGACCGCCACAGGGCCGCGGCTTTCGAGCGCGAGCCTGTCGCGTGGCCAGTCGGCGAGCGACAACTCCGTGCCGACCCAGGAGTCGTCGTGGACGCCTTCGAGGACGGAGGCCAGGCAGACCAGGCGATCGCCGTCGTCGAGCCGGTAGATGTCGCAGTCGGAGATCTTGAGCGCTGCCGTCAGGCGCCGCGCCGTCGATTGCAGGACCGCGGCCGGCTCCAGGCTCGAGGCGAGCTCGAGTCCGGTCTCGTAGAGCAGTTGATAGCGCCGGCCGCTGTGCGCGCCGGCCGCCAGCCGGTCGTCGCCACGGCAGGCCTTGCCGGGCACGAGGCGCTCGAGGTCGTCGATGAGGAAGCGTCGCTGCCCGCCGGGCGTGCGCCGGCACGCGATGCGCCCGGCGTCGGCCCAGCGGCGCACCGTGGTGGGGCTGACCTCCAGGAGGTCGGCCGCCTTCTGCACGCGCACCCACCGGGCTGTCGTCGCGTTCGCGTCCACGACAGCTACTATCGGAATGAGGCGGCGAACCTTGACCACCTCTTCCACCCGACTTGGCCTGGCTGTCGCCATCCCTCGATGGCGCCGAGCTGGACAGGCAGACCGCGCATGCCGATCGCCACGAGGCGACAGGGTGGGAGGGATGTGCGTGAGTCGGGCAGGTACGTCCAGACGTACGTCGGGAAGCCCCATGGGGCGTCTGCACGTACGTCCAAGAGGACATGAGCCGAACGCACATGCCGCCCTTCAGCGGTCGCGGGAGATGATGCGGTGCGCCTGAAGCCACGCCCTGCGTCGGCGCGTATGCCTGAGGCGGATGCGCTGGAGTCCACGCGCCCGGCGGCGAGCAGGCGGCGTGTGGCCTTCCGGGCCGGCGGAGGAGGCTGCGTCTCCGCCGGCCCGTCCCGGTCTCACTGCTCGACTAGGCGGCCCTGCGGTCCTTGCGATGGCCCGCCGAGGGCGGGCGCCGGCCGGTCAAGTCGGCCAGCCTGCCCCCCCGCCCGCGCCGCTGGGCGATGGCCGAGCGCCGCGCGCCGGCGAGCAGCAGGAGCGCGCCGAGTGCGCCGGCGATCCACGCCGCGAGCGGCGCCATGACGAAGTAGGTGTCGCTCTGGCCCGCCGGCGCCCGGATCGACGCCGCCGTGTAGGACTGGCCGCCGGTCGCCGGCTGTGCGACCGCCTCAGCCGGCACGCCGCGCGCGACGGTGGTGCCGGAGCGGGGCGCCGCGACGGCGGGGCCCGCCGTCCACAGCAGCAGGATGACCACGGCGACGGCGCCCAGCAGTGATGCGAGCATCGCGCGCCTGGTCGTGACGTTTGCATTCATGATGTCACCTCTGGAGCGCCGGCGGTCGCTGAGCTGACCGGCGCCTTGTGAGGGCGCGGAGGATCGAGCCCTCTACTCGAGGCTTGACCGCCGTGCGCGGTCCACAAACGCGTCGGCGGTGGGCGACCGAGCGGATGCTGACCGCGAGGACGGGCGACGGGTCAGGCGCGCGCGGGCCCCGGTGGTCCGTGAGCCTGGTCACTGCGTGGGCGGCCCCCCGGGCCTGGTCACTGCGTGGGCGGCCCCCCGGGCCTGGTCAGTGCGCGGGCGGCCCCCCGGCGGGCCCGGGCCCGCGCGGTCTCCGGCTCATACGCCCCGCGCGTGAGCGAGACGGCGGCGCCGATCAGCGCCAGCACGGCGCCGGTCAGCATGGCGTAGCGGTAGCCCCGGGCGTAGGCGTCCACGGCCTGCGCCGCCACGGCTCCGCCTCCGTGCCCGTGCGAGAGCAGCAGCCGCCCGCCGACCTTGCCCAGCTGGCTGGCGGCGATCCCGCCGAGCAGCGCGACGCTCAGCGCCTGCCCGGCCGTCCGCATGGTGCCGAGAAACGCGCTCGCCTGGCTCAGCTGGTCGCGCCGCACGCTCCCCATGATCGACGACGTGTTCGGGGCGCTGAACGCGGCCATGCCGAGCCCGACGATCGCGAGGCAGGCGGCGAAGTACCACAGCGGCGCCGCCTCCGACGCGAACGCGAGCAGGATCATGCCCGTGGCGATGGCGACCATGCCGCCGGTGGCGAGCACGCGGGAGCCGATGCGGTCGCTGAGCCGCCCGCTCAAGGGGCTGAGCACGGCCATGAGCAGCGGCATGCTCAGCAGCAGCCATCCGGTGAGCGCCGCGGACTGGGACTCGACGAGCTCGAGGTAGATGGCGGTGAGCAGGCCGATGCCGTACAGCGCCATGTAGTTGAGCAGCGCCGCCGTGTTGGCGGCGGCGAACAGACGGTTCTTGAGCACGAGGTCGAGGTTGAGGATCGGCGAGTCGACCCGCCGCTCGACCACCACGAAGCCGACCAGGCACGCGGCCGAGACCAGCAGCAGGCCGAGCGTGAGCGGCGAGGCCCAGCCCCACTCCACGGAGAACGTGAGCGGCACCAGCAGGGCGACCAGGAACGCTCCCAGCAGGACGGACCCGAGCACGTCCAGCCGCGGCCCTGGGACCTTCTCGCTGCGCGGCAGCATGAACCAGCCCCAGAGCAGTACGACGATCCCGATGGGGATGTTGACGAGGAAGATCCAGCGCCAGCCGACCGCGTCGGCGATGAAGCCCCCGAGCGGGGGGCCGACGGTGAGCCCGATGTACACGGCCATCACGTTGATCCCCAGAGCGCGGCCCCGCTCGTTGGGCGGGAACACGGCCGTGACGATGGCGGCGGATGTGGCGCCCATCAGCGCGGCCCCCGCTCCCTGGACGATCCGCGAGCCGATGAGCCAGGACCCGTTCATGCTCAAAGCGCAGAGCAGCGAAGCGACGGTGAAGATGGCGATGCCGAGCAGGTAGTAGCGCACGCGGCCGTGCTGGTCGGCGAGGCGCCCGGCCGGGATGAGCAGCACGGCCGTCGTGAGCAGGAACGCCGCCGAGACCCACACCGCGGCGGTGAAGCTGAGGCGGAGGGACTGCCCCATGATCGGCATGGCGACGCTGACGATCGACCCGTCGAGGGGCCACATGAAGGCGCCGACCGACGTCAGCGCCAGCAGTTGCCAGCGGCGCCGGTGGACGTCCTCGTCCGTGATGCGTTTGACCAGGGCCACGCTCAGACCAGTCCGGATGGCGTCAGGAGACCCAGGTGACCAGCTCGTCCAGCGGAGCCCGCGAGCGCGCGAAGGTGTTGGCGGCGTCGTCGAGGTCGGGCCAGCCGAGCGTGGCGGCGATGACGATCTTCTTCTCCTCGGACCCGGGCAGGAGGTCGCGCAGCAGGCCCGGATACCGCACCAGTGTGGTGGACTGGCAGGTGCCGAGCCCCTTGTCGCAGGCGGCGAGGCACACGTTCTGGACGAGCGAGGCCGTGTCGTAGCTCGCGGACGCGTCGACGAGGCAGGCCTCGAAGCCGAACACGAGCAGCACGGGCGCGCCGAAGCAGTCGGCCATGCGCGCCATCGAGGCGGCGGGACCGGACGCCTCGCCGGCCGCCTCGAGCGTCTCGGCGCGCGTCTTCATGAGCGCCACGGCGCGCGCCGAGCAGGCGGCCGGCCAGTCTCCGGTCGGCGTGCCGGGCAAGTCGGGTGCGTCCGCCTCCTCGCGCGCGACGGCGACCTTGAAGGCAGCCTTGAAGCGCTCGAGCGCGTCTCCGCTGACCACCCACACGCTCCACGCCTGGGTATTGCGCGACGAGGGCGCCCAGCGCGCCTCGTCGAGGATCTCGCGCACGAGCTCCTCGGGGACCGGCTCTGGGGTGTAGGCGCGGATGCTGCGCCGACCGCGGACGACGTTCTCGAACTCCATGCTTCTCTTCTCCTTCGTTCCCGGGGGTCGTGACAGCGTACACCCGGCAGGGGCCAGACCGGCACGACTCAGGGCAGCAGGGCTCGCACGACGGACAGGCCACGCGAGGCGTCGTCGCACCAGGCGTCTGCGCCGACCTGATCGCTCGCCGTCTGGTCCACGGGAGCGCCGCCGATGACGATCGGCAGGCGTCGCTCCCAGCCTGACGTGCGCTCGCGCACGAGGGCGATGGTCTGCTTCATGCTGTCGTAGCCCGTGGTCAGCAAGGAGGAGAGGCCCAGCACGTCGGGGCGCATCCGCTCGACGGCGTCCGCGATCTGCCCGGGAGGCACGTTGACGCCGAGGTCCACCACCTCGTAGCCCTCGGCGTCGAAGAGTGCGATCACGATGTTCTTGCCGATGTCGTGGATGTCGCCTCTCACCGTGGCGATGACCATGCTGTGCTCCCGGGCTGCGTGCGCGGAGATCTCCCCGCGCGGCACGAGGATCTCGGCAGCCTCACGGAAGATCTCGCCGGCCATGATGAGGGCCGAGATGAAGTAGGTGCCCTCCTCGTAGAGCTTGCCGACGCGCTCCATGCCCATACGGCACTCCGCAAGCAAGGTCGCCGGATCCACGCCCGCTTCGAGCCGGCGACGGATGGCGGCGATCGCCCCGCGCTCGTCCATCCGCACGATGAGCTCGTCGAGAGTGATCTCGGGTGTGGCGGTCACCGGGTCAACTCCTCGTGTTGCCGGAACCGACGATGCCGACGGTGGTAGAGAGGCTGAGGCGGTCAGCGCGACCGACGAAACGACCCCAACTCTCCGGGCGCTCCTCGAAATCGTAGAAGAGGTGCTCAAGGACCCACGCCGAGGTGCCCGGCTTGTCGTTCAGATAGGCGGCCTCTGCCTCCGTCAAGGCCGACGCATGCAGCGTCAGACGGCCGTACTTGATGTCCGATCCCGTCGCTCCAGAGAAGAGATCCTGCAGCGCGGTCACGCCGAGCTCGGCCTCGACAAGCGGCCGGGCGGGATCGAAGACCAGGTACTCACTGTGGTAGAAGAGCGGCTCGTCGCCGCGCTTGAGCAGCCGCTTGATGGAGATGACGCGGTCGGCCTCTGCGACCTCGAGCTTCACGCACACGCGAGCCGACGGCGAGACGATGCGGGCCTCGATGATGTGCGCCTCGATGTCGGGATCAGCCAGGTACTGCTGCAACTCGGCGAGGTCGAAGAGCGCCGTGCCGAGCTGCGGCGTCTTCACGAACGTTCCGCGACCGTGTTCCGTCACGGCGATGTCCTCGCGCACGAGCTCGGCGATCGCCCGTCTCACGGTCATCGGGCTGACGCCGTAGGACGCGCAGAGCTCGGCCTCGGACGGCAACCGGTCACCTGGCCGATACTCGCCGCCGGCGATACGCTCGCGGATACTGCGCGCGAGCTGGGCGTAGGGTGGTTCGAACGATCCCCTGTCGATGCCGGCGGTCTGGTTCACATCGCCATCTTAGCACTTCCCTACTTCCCTAGACCAGTGGGGAACCTCGTGGTATCCTGCCTCTTGTACAGTCAGGGGGCCGCTGCCGGACGACTTGCGGCGCAGCGGCGAACGAGTCTCGGACCATCAGGGAGGCGCAGAGATGTCAAAGCAGTTGACCGACGCCATCATCGGCATGCGCGAGGAGGAGGCCCTCGGTCTCGTCAAGAGCATGCTCGACGCCGGCACGGATCCGAAGGCCGTGCTCGATGAGGCCAAGGACGCGATGACCGAGCTCGGGCGCCGCTTCGAGTGCGAAGAGGCCTTCATCCCCGAGCTCATCATGGGCGGCGAGATCATGAAGAACATCGCCGACGAGCTGAAGCCGTATCTCAAGGGCGAGAGCGACGACGCCAGGCGTGGCACGGTCGTCATCGGCACCGTGCAGGGCGACATCCACGACATCGGCAAGGACATCGTCGTGATGATGCTCGACATCAACGGGTACGAGGTGCACGATCTCGGGGTGGACGTGCCGGCGGACAAGTTCATCGCCGAGATCCGCGAGAGCGGTGCGCACGTCGTCGGCCTGAGCGGTCTGCTCACATTGGCATTCGACTCGATGAAAGCCACCGTTGACGCCATCGTCGCCGCCGGCCTCCGCGACCAGGTCAAGATCATGGTCGGTGGCGCCCCGGCGGACGCGCAGGTACAGGACTACACCGGCGCCGACGGATGGGGCAACGACGTCGGCCAGGCGCTCAAGCTGTGCGCCGAGTGGACCGGAGGGGAGGCCTGATGAGCCCGACAGGCGAGGAGCTCTACAAGCAGCGGGAGCAGCGTTTCAACGATATCGTCGCACTCAAGAAGCCCGACCACATCCCTGTCATCGGGCACACGATCCATTATTTCGCCGACCTCTGGAAGGGTCACACCCAGAAAGAGGCGGGCTACAACCACCCGCAGCACTACGCGGCCATCAGGGCCGCCACGATGGAGTTCGGCTGGGAGTTCGAACCTACCAACGCGCTGTTCGCCGCCGACGGCTACGAGGCGCTCGGCATCAAGCAGTTGCGCTGGCCGGGCGGCGATCTGCCCGACGACGTCGGCTTCCAGTTCGTCGAGGGCGAGTACATGAAGGCCGACGAGTACGATGAGTTCCTGGCCGACCCCAACGGCTTCACCCTCCGCAAGATCTTCCCGCGCATCGCCGACAATCTGGCGGGCTTCGAGCAGGTGCCGATCCCGCCCCTCTACTTCATGGCCAACACGTATTACCTGCTCAACGTCGGCGGCCCGCTGCTGGGTGCGCCGCCGTTGCGCAAGGCCCTGGAGAGTCTGCTGGCGATGTCCGACGCCGTAGGGGCGTACTTTGCGGCGGATGCAGCCAGCGCACAGGAGATGGCAGCGCTCGGCTACCCGCGCACGTGGGGAGCGCCCATCGTGCCGGCCTTCGACGTGGTCTCCGACATGTTCCGCTCGCTGCGCGGCAGCACGCTGGACATGTACCGCCATCCTGATCAGTTGCTCGCCACCATCGATCGCATCCAAGAGGCTCAGATCGGCCTGGCGATGATGGTCATGCAGGTCACCGGCAATCCTCGCGTCTTCATCCCCATGCATCGCGGCGCCGGCGGCTTCATGAGCGACGAGCAGTTCGAGAAGTTCTACTGGCCCACGTTCAAGGGGCTCGTGATGGCCATCATCGATGCCGGCGGGGTGCCGTGTCCGCTCTTCGAGGGTGATTACACGCCGCGTCTCAAGTACCTCGCCGAGTTCCCGCCCGGCACGATCGCCGGCCACTTCGACAAGATCGACCGGGTCAAGTTCAAGGAGGTCCTCGGCGACAAGATGTGCTTCTGGGGCAACGTGCCGGTCTCGCTCCTGTGCACCGCCACGCCGCAGCAGGTCAAAGACGACGTCAGGGAGCTCATCGAACTGTTCGGCGACACCGGCGCCCTGATCCTGGACTCTGGCCTCGGCATCCCGGACGAGGCGAAGCCGGAGAACCTGCACGCGATGCGCGAGGCGGCTGAGGAGTACGGCATCCTGTGACCCTTACGCCCCCGGCTGGAGTGTAGGGTAGGCGCATCTTGACGGACCCCTCAGTCAACGGCGCTCAGCGCTTCGAGGAACGGCCGGGCGGGCTGAAGTTCATCGCCTGCCCGGCCGTCATCGGGGAGCTCGCCGAGGGCGCCGTCGACGGCATCGACTGCCACGAGCTCGAGGCGCAGCTGCACGTCAGCCCCGAGCGGCTCAAGGAGGCGCTGCGCGCCGCGGTGGCCGACGCCGACAAGCCGGGCGCGACGATCGTGCTCGGCTACGGCCTCTGCTCCAATTCGGTGCTCGGCCTCAAGACCGAGCACGCCACGCTCGTCGTCCCCCGGGTCGACGACTGCATCGCCATGCTGCTCGGGTCGAACGAGGCCTTCGCCGCGGAATCCGAGAAAGAGCGCGGCAGCTACTACGTCGCCAAGGCGTATCTCGAGGAATGCGACACCATCATGAGCGAGCACGAGAAGCTCGTGGAGAAGCGCGGCCGTGAGCGGGCCGAGAAGATGATGCGGCTGCTCCTCAAGCACTACACGCGCATCGTGCTCGTCGACACCGGCCGCTACGACATGGAGCCGCACCGGGCCCGCGTCGCCGACTTCGCGGAGACCTTCGACCTCGCAGTCGAGCAGGTACCCGGCACGACGCGCATCCTGGACGCGCTCGTGGAGGGCGGCTGGGGCGAGGACTTCGTCGTCGCCCCACCCGGCCACGAGCTCACCTTGCAGGACTTCCGGCCCGAGTTGTTCACCAGCGGTTCCCCCACCCCGCCCTCCCCCGCGCCGGACCGAGGCCAGCCCGGGTGAACGTCCTCCGCGTCGCCGGCTTCCCGGGCTCCGCTGGAACGACCGTGCCGCTCGAGGTCCGCGGGCCATGACCGGGGACGGCTCGCGGCTCGCCGTGATCGGCGGACGAGAGGCGCAGAGCTGAGCACGGTCCTGATGGGCGACGCCCGCAGGCGGTGACGGACTGCGGCGGGGGCCCTTCCGGATCCCCGCCGCAGTCTCTGTTCCAGACCCCGGGCAAGGCTCAGGGCCGTTCCGCGATCGTCACGCCTCGGCGCCTGCTCAGATCTCCGCGCCGTACTTGCGACCGGCGTCGATGAACGCCTTGTACGCCGCCGGGTCGGCCTCGTCCAGGACGATGCCGGAGCCGAGCACGAACCCGCCGTCCTTGGCGGTCTTGCCGAGCAGGTCCTTGACGTACGCGTCCATCTGCTCCGGCGTGCCCATCGTGAAGAGCGCGGCGGGCACATTGCCTCCGATGCATTGGCGCTGACCGACGGTGGCCCTGGCGCGCGCCATGTCGGTCGCGTCGAACATCCAGACCATGCGGCCGGCGGGAATCTCCTCGTCGGCGATGACCTCGAGACGCTCGTTGTACGCGCCTTCGGCAAAGACCCAGGGCACGAGGCCTTCTTCGATGAGGCCGAGCAGCACGGCCTTGAAGCTCGGCCAGTAGAGCTCCTTGTAGTCGGCGTCGGACATGAAGCCGTCGGCGCCCTTGTGGATGGGGATGAACACGATCGGGTTCCCCGTCATGTTGTTCGAGCGGACCGCCCAGTCCACGGCCTGCGGCACGAGCCGGTCCATGGCGGCCTTGATCTTCTCCGGCTGACGGAACTTGTCGAGCATCAGACCGCGCGTGCCCCGCATGGTGTCGCCGAGGATGTCGTAGGGCGCCTTGGTGGCGCCGCCCGCGGTCTGCGGGATGCCGAGGGTGGCCATGATCTTGCCGTCGATCGCCATGAACGTCTCCAGCCACTCCATGGCGGCGTCGCCGGCGTCCATCAGCTTCTGCAACATCTCCTTGACGGGCGGAGCCGAGAAGGCCGCGAAGAACGGCGCCGTGAAGGGGATCTCGACGAGATCGGTCCACGGCGGAAGCGCACTCCACGGCTCCATCGCACCGAACATGCGAGGCAGGTAGGAGCGCAGCCAGTAGTCGCCGGGATCCTGGATCAGGTGGTCATACTCGTCCGCCTTCATCCACTCCTTCTCGGTGTACTGATAGCTGGAGTCCTCGGGCGTGCCGTGTCCCGGATAGTCGTACATCTTGTAGTCGAGGACGTCGAAGAGCTTTCCGGGCACGATGCCGAGGGTCAGGCCGATGCCGTCGGGCCGCGTCTCATCGTGGAACCTGTACCAGGCGTCCTGGAACTTGTCATAGTCGTAGTAGGCGTCGTGGCCGGTGTACCCGTAGAAGCGGAAGGGGAGGAGTCCGATCCACGGGACGATCGGCACGGTGGCGGGCTTCTTGAGAGCGATCGCGTCGCGGTGGAGCTGTACGCGGTCGCGGTAAGTCTGTGCGATCTCGGTCGAGGCGAACTCGACCGGAACGTTCTGCCAGGCGTCCAGCCGGAACGTCAGCCGCTCTTCGGAAGTGAGCTCTTTCCAGTTGTCAGGCAGCATCGTCACGCTCCCCCCACCCAGGTCTTGGCGAGCTCGACGGCGGCCACCGCGTCCTTACCCCAGTCGTCGGCGCCGGCGAACGCCACGACGTCGCCGGTCACGGGCGCGCCGCCGAGCATGATTTTGACGTCGCCCCGCAGGCCGGCCTCTTCGACGGCTGCGACGGTGGCCTTCATCGACTCGAAGGCTACCGTGAGCAGGCCACTGAGCCCGAGCACCTGCGCCTTGTTGTCGCGGACCGCGTCGACGACCGTCGCGACGGGCACATCGACGCCGAGGTCCACGACGGTGAAGCCGGCGATGTCGAGCATCGTGACGACGATGTCCTTGCCGATGTCGTGGATGTCGCCCTGCACCGTGCACATCACGACGGTGCCGAGCTTGTCACCCGTGGCCTCGGCCTTGAGGTACGGCTTCAGCTCGGCAGTGATGCCCTGCATGATCTCGCCCGCCATGATGAGCTCGGGGATGAACGCCTCGCCGTCGGCGAACCGCTGGCCGATGACCTCCATGGCTTCTCTGCAGGCGGCGACGATCGAGAGCGGGTCCGCGCCGCCGTCCAGCGCATCTTTGGCGATCCGCAGCGCGTCGCCCTCGCGCAGGTCGATCACCGCGTTCTTCAGTTCCTCCGACATCGAGCCTCCTGGGGTCCGAGTGGCACGGTGAAAGCGTCCACCGTGACCGTCCGCAAGCGCTATGGCATAATATATAGACAAATAGAGAAAGCGCAAGCGAAGGAGCGCCGCGCTGATAGGATGCGCCCGGGATGGATGACCAGACAGCAGCCCCGAGACTCGCGCCCCTGGCGCCGCTCGATCGCGACTCCTACGAGCCTGCGTACGTGCAGCTCGTCAACCTGCTGAGCCACGCGATCGCGGCTGGGCACTACCGCGCCGGCGACCAGCTCCCGACAGAGGCGGAGCTGTGCGCCGCATACGACGTGAGCCCGATGACGGTGCGCCGCGCGATCGGTGTGCTGCTGGACCGCGGAGCGGTCAGCACCACCCGCGGGCGCGGCACCTTCGTCAAGCCGCTTCAGCTGGCCTCGGCAACCTTCGAGCTGAGCGCCTTCCGCGATCTGCTGGCGGACTCTCGCGTCGAGGCCAAGGTCCTGGAGGCGCGCGTGGTGCCCGCGGGGGCGCGCGCCGCCGCCAATCTGGCCGTCCCCGAGGGGACGCGCATCATCAGTATCCGGCGGCTGCTGGCGCGCGGCGCAGAGCCTCTCATGTACCACCGCGAGTCGCTGGTCTACGATCCGACGACGCCCACCGTCGAGTCCGAGCTCGGCGTCACTGCCCTGCGCGATCTTTTCGAGGGCGGCGTCGGGGCCGGCCCCAAGCACGGCGAGCTCGTCATCCACGCTTCGGTCCTGACCGAGGATGAGGCGCGCCACGTGGACCGGCCGCCCGGCACCGCCGCGCTGGTCCTCGAGCACCTCTTCTACGACTACGACGACGCGCCGATGAGCTGGGGGCGCTTCGTCTGCCGCGGCGACCTGCTGCAGTTCCGCGCCCACATCGGCGTGCAAGCGACGCCAGAGGCCAAGCCACGCTCGAGGAGGCGCTCATGAAGCCACGACCCGACCTCGACCCGGCGTCGCTCGTCGGTCGCGTCGCCGCACTCGACGAACAGGGGTCTCTCGATGCCGTGCGGGCCAGGGTCGCCGCCGGCGAAGACGCCATGGCCATCATCGCCGACTGTCAACGCGGTCTGCAGCTGGTCGGCGAGGACTACGCCTCGGGCGTGTACTTCATCAGCGGCCTCATCATGGCCGGCGAGATCTTCCGCGAGGCGATGGAGATCCTGGAGCCGCTGTTGCCGGCCGTGGGCGAGAGCGGCTCGGTCTCGGCGCCCGGCGGCGTACTCATCTGCACCGTGCGCGGCGACATCCACGACCTCGGCAAGAGCATCGTCACGATGATGCTGCGCTCCCACGGCATCGTCGTGCACGACCTCGGGGTCGACGTGTCCCCCGACGAGATCGTGCGCAAGGCCGTCGAGCTCCAGCCGGACGTCCTCGGCCTCTCGGGTCTTCTCACCGCCGCCGCCGAGGGAATGAGGGCGACGGTCGCGGCCGTGCGCGACGCCGGTGACCGCATCGGCGCCCTTCCGATCATCATCGGCGGCGGCATCGTGAACGAGCAGACGTGCGTCTGGACGGGCGCCGACCTGTGGGCCAACGACGCCTCACGCGGCGTGCGGCTCATCCGCGAGGCGATCGCGGCGGCTCGCTCCTGACGCCTTCCAGGCTTCGGGACCAGCGCCGACGGCGCACCGCGCGTGCTTGACAGGCCCCCGCTCCCTGCCCTACCGTTTTCCCACCGCCTGCCGGGCCGGCAGGCGCGTGATGCAGGGGTCGGTGGTCACCCGGAGGTGTCACATGCTTGGCCCGTGGCGAAGGACATACGAGTCATACCCGAGCTAGTCGAGGCGCGCCGCCTCGCACTGGCCCACAACGTCCTGCCCGTCACCCACTCGTTCGTCTCCGATCTCGAGACCCCCGTCTCGGCGTTCCTCAAGCTCGGCGCCCCGCGTCGCGCGTTCCTCCTCGAGAGCGCGGAGCAGGGTCAGCACCTGGGCCGGTTCTCGTTCCTCGGTGTCGGCGCCCGTGCCCTCGTCACCTACGAGGACGGGCGCCTCACGATCCAGGAGAACGGTGACCGCCTGAGCATGGAGCACGACGACCCGTTCACGGCCGTCGCCGACCTCATGCGCAGCTACCGGCCGCCCACCAGCGGCGTGACCGCCGGCCTGCCGCCGCTCGCCGGCGGCCTGGTCGGCTACTTCGGCTACGACCTCGTGCGGCGGCTCGAACCGCTGCCGGACGCTCCGCCGGACGACCTCGGCCTGCCGGAGATGGCGTTCCTGCTGGCCGACACCGTGCTGGTGTTCGACCACCTCAAGCACACCGTCACCATCGTCGCCAACGCGTTCGTGGAGGGGCGCGACGTCGACGGGCCCTACGAGCGCGCCGTCCAGCGCATCGCCGGCGTGCGCGAGAAGCTGGCCGCGCCCCTCCCCGCCGGCGCGTCCGGCGGCATGGTGGACGCCGCGCGGATCGCGGCCGGCGGCGAGCCCGCCCGTCCGGTCGCCTCGTCCATGACCCGAGAGCAGTACGAGGCCGGCGTGGAGCGGTGCCGCGAGTACATCTACGCCGGCGACGCGTTCCAGATCGTGCTCAGCCGGCGCTTCAGCACGCCGGTGGACGTGACGCCGTTCTCCATCTACCGCGGCGTCCGCGCCGTGAACCCGAGCCCGTACCTCTACTACATCGCCTTCGACGACTTCGCCCTCTGCGGCTCCAGCCCCGAGCCGCTCGTGACCGTGCAGGGTGAGCGCGTGGAGACGAGACCCATCGCCGGCACCCGGCGGCGGGGCGAGAGCCCCGCCGAGGACCGGCGCCTCATGGAGGACCTGCGCGCCGACGAGAAGGAGCGCGCCGAGCACGTCATGCTGGTCGACCTGGGGCGCAACGACCTCGGGCGCGTGTGCGCGCCCGGCTCGGTCAAGGTCGACGAGTTCATGGAGATGGAGTTGTACTCGCACGTCATCCACATGGTCTCGTCGGTGAGCGGCTCGCTCGCCCCCGGTCGGGAGCCGACCGACGCGCTCAAGGCCGCGTTCCCGGCCGGCACCGTCAGCGGCGCCCCCAAGGTGCGGGCCATGCAGATCGTCGACGAGCTCGAGACGGTGCGGCGCGGCCCGTACGCCGGCGCCATCGGGTATCTGAGCTATGGAGGCGACCTCGACACCTGCATCTGCATCCGCACCGTCGTCGTCAAGGACGGGGTGGCGCACGTGCAGGCGGGCGCCGGCATCGTTGCGGACTCGGAGCCGGCGAAGGAGTACGCTGAGACGAAGGACAAGGCTGCGGCCCTGCTGCGCGCCATCGACCTCGCCCACGAGCAGTTCGGCGACGGAGGCACGTCATGACGCCAACCACTCCCCGCCCCGGCGACGGGACGCGGGTCTTCATGATCGACAACTACGACTCGTTCACCTACAACCTCGTGCAGTACCTGGGCGAGCTGGGCGCCGACATCACCGTCAAGCGCAACGACCAGGTGACGCTCGCGGAGATCGAAGCCGCGGGACCGACGCACCTCGTGGTCTCCCCCGGCCCCTGCACCCCGAACGAGGCAGGCATCAGCATGGACGCCATCGCCCACTTCGGCGCCGCGCGGCTGCCGGTGCTGGGGGTGTGCCTCGGCCACCAGGCCATCGGGCAGGTGTACGGAGGCGTGGTGCGCAGGGCGGGCGCGCCGGTGCACGGCAAGACCGACCAGATCCGCCACCACGGAACCGGCGTGTTCGCCGGCCTGCCCGACCCCTTCACGGCGACGCGCTACCACTCACTGGTGGTCGACGAGGCGCTGCCCGCGTGCCTGGCGCTCACGGCCTGGAACGAGGAGGGCGTCGTGATGGGCCTGGGGCACCGGGAGTTGCCGGTGCACGGCGTGCAGTTCCACCCCGAGAGCGTGCTCACCGAGGTCGGGCTCGACCTGCTGGCGACGTTCCTGCGCACGAGCGGGACGGAGAGTGGCGTGGCCGTAGCTGAGGGGGTGCGCGATGCCCAATGACGTGCTGAGCACGGCGCTCGAGAAGCTCGCCGGCGGCCGCGACCTGACGGAAGAGGACGCGCGCGGCGTACTGCTCGAGATCATGGGCGGCCGGACCGGCGAAGCCCAGACGGCCGCCTTCCTCGGCGCCCTGCGCGTCAAGGGCGAGACCGCGGCCGAGATCGTCGGCATGGCGCGCGCCATGAGTGAGCTCGTCGAGAAGGTCGAGGTGGACGCCGACGTGATCCTCGACACCTGCGGCACCGGCGGCGACCACGCCGGCACGTTCAACATCTCCACGGCGGCGGCGCTCGTGGCGGCCGGCGCCGGCGTCACCGTGGCCAAGCACGGCAACCGCTCGGCGACCAGCAAGTGCGGCAGCGCCGACGTGCTCGAGGCGCTCGGCGTGGCCATCGACCTCCCGCCGGCGCAGGTGAGCCGCTGCATCGCCGCCTGCGGCATCGGGTTCATGTTCGCGCCCCGCCACCACCTGGCGATGAAGCACGTCGCCCCGGTGCGGCGCGAGCTCGGCATGGCGACGACGTTCAACCTCATCGGACCGCTCACCAATCCCGCCGGCGCCAGGCACCAGCTGATCGGTGTGGCCGACGAGCGCTACGTGGACCGCATCGCCCAGGCGGTCCGCATGATGGGCAACGCGCGCAACCTCGTGGTGCACAGCGAGGACGGGCTGGACGAGATCTCGACGACCTGCCCGACGAAGGTCGTCGAGGTGTTCGCCGGGCAGGGCTACGACGAGCGCTACGAGGTCGCGCCCGAGGACTTCGGGATGCGGCGGGCGCGGCTCGAGGACCTCGCCGGCGGGGACGCCGCCGAGAACGCGGCCCTGCTGCGCGCCGTCGTGGACGGCGAGCCGGGGCCGCACCACGACATCGTCGTGCTCAACGCCGGCGCGGCGCTCTACATCGCCGAGGCGGCCGGCAGCATCGCCGAGGGCGTGGAGAAGGCGCGGGCGGCGGTCGCCTCCGGCGCCGCCCGCGCCAAGCTCGACGTCCTCATCGCGACCAGCCGCCGGCTGGCGAAGGAGAGCGCATGAGCGCCGAGCGGCCGACTCCCGGCTCGGCGCCGCGCCCGTCGAGCCCCTACCAGCAGCCGAACCCCGGCGGGTTCCTCGCCGAGATGGTCGCCGGCTCACGCCGGCGCGTGGCCGCCGCCCGCGTGGGCGGGCGGCTGAAGCGGCCGGAGCAGCCCGGCGAGCCCGGGCGCCTGCGCGACGCCCTCTCGCGCCCGAGCTGGACCCCGGGGGCGCCGAGCCCGCAGCTCGCCGTGATCGCCGAGGTCAAGCGGCGCTCGCCGAGCAAGGGAGACATCGCCCCGGAGCTGGACGCCGTCTCGCAGGCGCTCGCCTACCAGGCCGCCGGAGCGGACGCCGTCTCCGTGCTCACCGAGCCGACGCGGTTCGGCGGGTCGCTCGACGACCTGCGCGCCGTCTGCGAGGCGGTCGAGATCCCCGTGCTGCGCAAGGACTTCATCGTCGACAAGGGACAGATCTGGGAGGCGGCCGAGGCGGGGGCCGCCGCCGTGCTCCTCATCGTGGGCATCCTGGCCGACGAGCGCCTCCACGAGCTGTTGATCGAGTGCCTCGACTGCGGCCTCGACCCGCTGGTGGAGGTCCACGACCTGGACGAGACGCGCCGCGCCTGCAGCGCCGGCTGCACGCTGGTCGGCATCAACAACCGCGACCTCGTCACCCTCGAGGTGGACATCAGCACGACGGAGTACCTGGCGCCGGCCCTCGGCCCCTGCATGTTCCCGGTGAGCGAGAGCGGCATCTCGACCCCGGCCGACGCCTGCCGCGCGGCCCTCTCCGGAGCGCGCGCCCTGCTCATCGGCGAGACGCTGGTGCGCACCCCGGCCGAGGACCTCCCCGCGCTCATCTCCAACCTCAAAGACCCGGGGTGGCCGGCGTGACGCTGGTCAAGGTCTGCGGACTCACGCGCGCCGAGGACGTCCGCCGCGCGGCGGAGCTCGGCGCCTGGGCCCTCGGGTTCGTCCTGACGGAGAGCCCGCGGCACGTCGACCCGGCGCAGGTCGCCGGCCTGATCGCGGAGGTACGTCCCGCCGCGCTCACCGTCGGCGTCGTGACGGCCGAGCCGGCCGCGTGGATCGCGGAGGCGGTCGGCGAGGCCGGGCTCGGCGCCGTACAACTCTCCGCCGGCGCGGACGGCCCGGCGGTCGCGGAGGTGCGCGCCGCGGCCGCGCGCCTGCGGCGGCGGCCGCTCGTCATCGCCGCCGCCGACACGCCCGACGCGCGCCTCGCCGACTTCGTCCTGCTGGACGCGCGGACCTCGAGCGCCTACGGCGGCACCGGCGAGACCCTGGACTGGGAGGCGCTCGCCGCCGATCTCGCCGTTCCGCGTGACCACCTCGTCCTCGCCGGCGGCCTGCGTCCCGGCAACGCCGGCGCGGCTGTGCGGCTGCTGCGTCCTGCCGCGCTGGACGTCTCGAGCGGCGTGGAGGCCGCCCCGGGACGCAAGGACCACGGACTGCTGCGTGAGTTCTTCGCCGCCGTGGAACATGCCGACAGAGAGGCGGAGGCGGCCGGCGGCGGGCCGCGTGCCGCAGCCGTGAGGAGGACCACGGGATGAGCATCGAGACTCGCTTCGGCCCGTACGGCGGGCGGTTCGTCCCCGAGACGCTCATCCCCGCGCTCGACGAGCTGACGGCGGCCTACGAGGAGGCGGCGGGCGACAACGCCTTCCAGGCCGAGCTGCTCCGCCTCCTCACCGAGTACGCCGGCCGCCCCACCCCCCTGTACCACGCCGAGCGGCTCAGCGAGCGCTGTGGCGCGACCGTCGTGCTCAAGCGCGAGGACCTCTGTCACACCGGCGCGCACAAGATCAACAACGTCCTCGGCCAGGCGCTGCTGGCCAGGCGGATGGGCAAGCGGCGCGTGATCGCGGAGACCGGCGCCGGCCAGCACGGCGTGGCCACCGCCACCGCCTGCGCCCTTCTCGACCTGGAGTGCGCCGTGTACATGGGCGCCGAGGACGTGCGCCGGCAGGAGCTCAACGTCGTGCGCATGCGTCTGCTCGGCGCCACCGTGATCCCCGTCGAGAGCGGCTCGCGCACCCTCAAGGACGCGATGAACGAGGCGCTCCGCGACTGGGTGACCAACGTGCGCGACACGTTCTACTGCATCGGCTCCGTGGCTGGGCCCGCGCCGTATCCCTCGATGGTCCGCGACTTCCAGGCCGTCATCGGCAACGAGGCCATAGCGCAGGTGCGCGAGCGGTTCGGCCACCTGCCGGATGAGGTCGTGGCCTGCGTGGGCGGCGGGTCCAACGCCATGGGCATCTTCAACGCGTTCCGCGACCTCGCGTCGGTGCGGCTGACCGGCGTGGAGGCGGCCGGCGAGGGTCTGGACGGCCGCCACGGCGCCCCGCTCGCCAAGGGCTCGCCGGGCGTGCTGCACGGCTCGTACAGCTACCTGCTGCAGGACGCCTGGGGGCAGGTGGCCGAGGCGCACAGCATCTCGGCCGGCCTGGACTACCCGGGCGTCGGGCCCGAGCACTCCTGGCTCAAGGACTCGGGCCGCGCCGCCTACGCGGCGGCGACCGACGAAGAAGCGCTCGCCGCCTTCCGTACGCTCGCCGAGCTCGAGGGCATCATCCCGGCGCTCGAGAGCGCCCACGCCGTGGCGTACGTGCTGCGGGGGCCGTCCGAGCTCGAGGCCACGGCGCCGTCGCCGTCGCAGACCGGCCGCTTCACCATTCCCGGGGAGACCGACGGGTTCGAACCCGGCGGTACGCGCTTCGCCGAGGGCGACCTGGTCGTCGTCAACCTCTCCGGCCGGGGCGACAAGGACGTCTATGAAGCCGGCGCGAAGCTGGGGGTGCTGGATGAGCGGGCGTCTACGGCTGCCTGGTCTTCGACATCCGAGCCGGTTCCCCAGCTCGTTGGCGGCCCGCTCGTGTACGCCGGAAGAGGAGGCGTCATGAGCGTGCGCAAGCTGCCGCACCCGCCGGAGGGCCAGGAGCCGCGCCCGGGGCCGGAGGAGCGTGCCGCCGGCGCCCACGCAGTCGACGACGAGCCGCCGGCCCTGCCGCGTGACCTCGCGCCGCGCCTCAAGCGCGCGTTCCGCTCGCCACGCGCCGGGCGCGCGGCGCTCATACCGTACCTGACCGGCGGCCACCCCTCCCTCGAGACCGGCGACCGGCTGATCGCGACGCTTGTCGACGCCGGCGCCGACATCGTCGAGCTCGGCGTGCCGTTCTCGGACCCCATCGCCGACGGTCCGGTGGTGCAGCAGTCGACCCACGCGGCACTCACCGCCGGCGTCACCCCCGACGACGTGCTCGGGCTGGCCGCGGCGCACAGCGCCGAAGCGCCGTTCGTGCTGCTCACGTACCTCAACTCCGTGCTCGCCTTCGGCGCCGACCGGTTCTTCGCGCGCGCGGCCACGGCGGGCGTGGAGGCGCTTGTCATCCCGGACCTGCCGCTCGACGAGGCCTCCGGGCGTGACGTGGAACTGGCGCGCGAGGCCGGCGGCCTGGCGCTGCTTGCCGCCGGCCGCGGGGTCTCGCTGGTGCCGATGGCCACGCCGACCAGCACCGACGAGCGTCTCGACCTGGTCGCCGCCGCCGCGACCTCGTTCGTCTACTGCGTGGCCGTGACCGGCGTCACGGGCGTCCGCGACCAGGTCGGCAGCGAGCTCCCGGCGCTGCTCGCTCGCCTGCGCGAGCGCACGGACGCTCCGCTCGCCGTCGGGTTCGGCATCTCCACGCCGGAACAGGCCGCGAACGTGGCGACGCTGGCCGACGGCGTGATCATCGGCAGCGCCCTCATCGACGCCGTGTCCCGGGCGGCGTCGCCCGACGAGGCCTGCGCCACGGCGCGGCGGCTCGTCGCCGACGCGAGCGCGGCGATCGCCGGCGCCTGACGGGCAGTGAGCAGCATGAAGTTCCGCCTCCCCCGACCGAACAAGAAGGACAAGCGCTTCCGCCTCTTCATCGTGGAGGCTGAGGACGCTCTGCCCGACCGCTGGTTCGGCTCGCTCTCCGCCGCTCTGGACGCAGCCGCCCGGCTCGACGAGCCCTGGAGGAGCCGGGCCTGGATCATCGAGTACGGCGGGCAGCCCAGCTTCGGCGGCATCCCCGTGGTCCGCGACGTCGTCCACCTGCGAGACGGAGAGCGCGTCGACGACGCGGAGAGCTGATCGCCTCCGGGCACTCCCACTGTCACGCGCGTCCGCCAGAGGTGCGCGATGACGTCTGAGACAGGAGCCATCAGCGGCGTGCACGTGACGCGAGCCGCATCACGGCGCCGACCTCCTGTGCAGAGCCGCCATGAAGGCGAAGAGAAGACGTGGTGGGCGACGTTGGAATTGAACCAACGACCTCCAGCTTGTCGAGCTGGCGCTCTCCCAACTGAGCTAGTCGCCCACGCAGGAACGGAAGTATAGCAAGGACGCGACGCAGTGTCAGCCGAGCGCAGGGCTCAGTACTCGCGCAGGGCGTCGAGGCGCGCGGCGAGGAACGCGGCCAGCGCCGCGCCGTCCTCGAGGCCGAACTTGTGCTCGTGCTCGAGGCCCGCGTCGGTGACCAGGGCGATGGCCTCGCCGGGGCCGCAGAGCGGCTCGGAGTGGCCGGCGCCCAGGCGGAAGAGCTCGACCCGGAAGGGAGCGGTCCGCTTGTAGCCCTCGGCGACGACGATGTCGAACCCCTCGTAGAACCGCTCGACGATCTCGACCAGCTCGAGCTCCTCGTCGAGCCTGGCGATGAAGGCGAGGCGCGCGGGCGAGGCGATGCAGTAGGCCTCGGCGCCGGCCTGGCCGTGGCGCCAGGAGTCCTTGCCGGGGTGGTCGATCTCGAACGAGTGCGCGTCGTGCTTGACGGTGCCGACGCGCAGGCCGAGCTTGACCAGCTCGGGCACGACCTTCTCGACCAGCGTGGTCTTGCCGGAGTCGCTCTTGCCGACGATGGCGACGAGGGCGGGGCGGCAGGAGACTGTGGCCGGGCGCCGGGCCTCGCAGGTCGAATCAGCTTGGCACTCGCGCCGGGCGCGCTCGAAGTCGGCCGGCGTGTTGACGTTCCGGAAGAGGGCCTCGTCGAAGCCCCTGACCTCGGCCACCGAGACGCTGGGGAAGATGTCGACGATGCGGTGGCGATCCGACTCCAGCAGCTCGACCATGGCCGGCAGGCACCTGGGACCGTAGACGGCGAAGAGCGGCTGGCGGTGGGCGTGCGCGCCGGAAGGCATCGCCACATCGTGGCCCTCGAACGCGGCGACGACTGCATCCGCCGCCTCTCGACTCGGGCAGGCGATATCCACGGCGAGCACGAACACCGGCTGCTTGAAGTGCGCCAGCGCGGTGGCGATGCCGACGAGCGGCGAGGTGCCCGGCCAGGCGTCGCTGAGGACCGTCACGCCCGTCTCGTCTCCGAGGTCGAGGTCCTGCCCGCGGCCCACCACCACTGCGACTTCGCGGAAGAGAGCACGCAGGAAATCGAGGTTGCGCTGCAAGAGCGTGCGGCCGTTGAGGACGAGATAGCGCTTGTCCACGCCTGCCCGCCGGCTGCCGCCACCGGCGATCAGCACACCGACACCCACGCCTGATCGACCGCGAGCTGGCAGGCTCACGAGGTGACCTGCCGAGCCTGCGAATGACCGGCGGCGGAATCCTCCTCCAGTCCCAGAAGGTAGTCGCCCGGCCGGCTGCCGACCATGAGACGGAGGGCCTCGTGTCCGTCACGCCAGATCGCGCGCTCCAGCGCTCCGTACGCACGGACCCGCTGCCCGACTCGTGCCTGCTCGGCGAAGCGGCCGCGATAGGAGATGACTTCGTGCAGGTCGTCGGCGCGGACGCCGTCAAGTGTGCGCACGTCGCCCAGCACGTACCGGCAGGGAGTGAACAGCGCGTCCCCGTCGTCGGTCACCCGAGCTTCCACCGTCGTCATGCCCAACGCGACGAAACGCGGGTCACCGTACCGCTCCGGGATCTCCTGCGCGAGTTTCACGAAGCGGACGAAGTAGGGGACATCGCCGAATCTGCCTTCGTTGACCTTGTGCGCCTGCAGGCGCGCGAAGTCCGCGGACGAGAGCGGCGTGTCTTGACGGTGCACCGCGTGGATCGCGGACAACTCCTGCTCGCGCGGACGCGCAAGTGCGGAAGATGGATCGTCGAGCAGTCGCAGGAGAGCCGCGTGCACCGCGCGGCAGGGATCCACACCGTAGACCACGAGGTCGATGTCCGACGCTGCCGTATGAAGGCCGAGCATCAGGGATCCGGTCAGTCCCAGTGCCTCGAGCGATGCGCCCGCGCTCTCGCGAAGAAGATCGGCAAGAGCGAGAGCCTCGGCACTGAGGCTGTCCTCAGGCCCCTCGACGGACAGCCTCCTCAGGCACTCGCGCGGATCGTAGACGCGCACCACCTCGCTCCGCGGCACGGTGTGCATGGGCACCCCGAGCTCTGGGTCCTCTCGACCTGAGCGGACGCCGCGGGCGCGCAGTGCCGCCTCCTGGTCGGCAACGCTGTAGACCCTGCGATAGCGGCGTCCTCCACGTGCTCGCTCGCCGTTCGGATCGGGCACGTATCGCAGGTAGGCGACGACCCGGTCAGGGGGATGTACGGAACCCTTGACCGTGAACACCATGCCGTCGCGGGTCTCGACGGCGGCGCCTTCCACAAGCGACTCAGGCCACCTGTCGGTCGAGGCTCGCATCATCCCCCCGCTTGTGCGGCTGCCGAAGCCACATGTACGCTGGCGGTCAGCAAGCATCCGCGAGGAAAGATCGTCATGGACCTACTCATCAGCGTGGTCGACGAGGACGAGGTTGCCTGCGCCGTGGACGGCGGTGCGGACATCGTGGACGTCAAGAACCCGAGAGAAGGTTCGCTGGGCGCCAACTTCCCTCACGTGATCCGGCGCGTCCGTGAGCTTACGCCGAACGCCATCCCCGTGAGCGTCGCCATCGGCGACTTCCCCAGCCGGCCCGGCATGGCCAGCCTGGCGGCCGCCGGCGCCGCCGGCTGTGGGGTGCAGTTCGTCAAGATCGGGCTCTTTGGGCCGCGCGACCAGGACGAGGCCTTCGCCGTCCTGTCGTCGGTCTGCAGGGCGGCGCGCGACGAGGCGCCCGCCGTGCGCGTGATGGCGGCGGCCTATGCCGACGCGCGCAAGACGGGCTCGCTGCCTCCCGCGGAGCTGCCGGCCGTCGCAGCCGCCGCCGGCGCCGACGGCTGCATGATCGACACCGCCGAGAAGAGCGGGTGCGCCTTGTTCACCGAGATGGCCGCCGCCGAGCTCGAGCGCTTCATCACTGCCTGCCGAGAAGCCCGGCTGAGCTGTGCCCTGGCGGGCTCCCTGGCAGCGTCCGACCTGCCTCGGCTGAGGGAACTGGCGCCGGACATCGTCGGGTTCCGCGGCGCCGCCTGTCGCGGGGGCCGCCGGGACGGCAGGCTCGACCGCGACGCCGTCATGCGCCTCAGGGATCTCGTCGCGCAAGCTTGACCCCCTCCGTTCTTCCGGTCTCGAGCAGTTCGGTGAGTCGTTCCGCATGTTCGCCGTCGATCACCCAGAGGTCAAACTGGGCATCGCCGAGCAGTTCGGCCAGGTGATCGTCGACCGCGCGTGAGGCTGCGAGCTGCGCGATCGACACGATCCGCGCGCTCCCGCTCGACGGCGCTGACGGCAGGAGCGCCATCCCGCGATGATCCTTGAGCAACAGGAGGAGGCGTGCGCCGGCGCGTGCGGTCAGCCAGGCGGCGATGGAGTCCGAGGTGACAGACCAGCTGTGAGGCAGAGGGTCGGCGCGCCGCAGCGGCTCGGACGGGAGGAGGACGGCGACGCCGTTGTCTTCGAGGCGGTCGGCTGCCTCGTCAAGTGTGCGCACGACCGTCGCGCCCGGCATCAGATCCGCCAGCAGAAGCCCGAACTGGTCCATGGCGAGAATGGCCATGCGGTGGGACGTGCTCGGCTGCAGCCCGAACCGCTCGTCCTGTTCCCTCACTACATCGGCAGACGCCCCGCCGCCTGGTACCACCAGGAGACGACGGGTGCGACCGGCATCGGCCAGGCGGGTGCACACTTCTCGCAGCCGTTCACCGCGGCTCAGACTGCCGCCCACCTTGATCACCGTCTCGATCACAGGAGCGCGTCCCGCCGGCTCTCCCGGTCCTTCGGGCCCGCCTCGTCGCGCAGGCGCTCCCCCAGCAGGCGGGCGACGGCGGCTGCCGGCAAGGCCACGCCCTCGGCTCCCCAGAGGGCGTCCGGGCGCAGCACCTCGAGGCCGATGCGGCCGGCGACGCCGGATGCGACGAACGCGCCGATGCCGGCCGGGGCGACAGAGATGGCGGCGGGTCCGTCCCAGCGCGACACGACCTGGAGAAGCCCCTCGCCGATGGCCTGCATCTGTCGCTCACAAAGATAGCGTGCGATCCGGATGATCTCGTTCTCGCCGAGCATCTCCCGGTCGGCGCACACGAGGCGCGCCAGACGTTCCGCGGACTCCGCCAGCGAGGTGCCTCGACCGTCGGGCGTGGGACAGACGTAGTCTTCGACTGCGGATCCTCCCCAGCAGCAGGTAGACGTCGGCCATCACCGCGAACTGCTCGGCCGCCAGTCGGCAGGGACGTCCGCGCACCGGCACGCTGGTCGTCAGGGTGTTGGGATTGGTGCGGAGGATCCCGGAGTACACCAGTTCCCCGGCGACGAGGCGGTCGAGGTCGGTGCGCCCCTCGCACGCGACGCTGCCGTCCCGGATCGGGATGATGTCCGTGGTGGTGCTTCCCACGTCGATCAAGATGCAGTCGCGGATGTGAGAGGCGGCGAGCAGGGCTGAGGCGAGCCAGTTCGTGGCCGCGAATGCGAGCGGCTGCGCGCGCGCCGCGGACAGCAGCTCGAATCTGCCGTCGCAGTCGAGCGCGAAGACCTGAGCTGTGGGAAAAGCCGCGCGGAGCTCGTCCATCACGAACACCACGCCTTCGCGCTTGTCTCTGAACGCGTCGGAAAGCTCGGCGGTCATGGTCAGTGCGTGCGGTGTTGCCTCGTCGACGGAAAGCTCCTCGCCGAGCTCTCTGAGGATCCCGGCAAGTCGCTCCCGCCCACGCCAGATCTCGAACGCGCGCACGGCGGTGCGCACGATCGGCGGGCCGCCCGCCTGCGACCGCACGGTCGCGGCCTTGACCTGCACGCCACCGACATCCCATCCGATGGTCACACCGGGTTCAGGCATCATCGCTCCACCTCTTGCCGAACGACACCGCGAGCGGTGTCGCGACCGCTGTTGGCAGGACCCCGCGGCTACAGGCATCCCAGACTGCGGCAGCCAGGTTGAGATCGATCGCGCGGCGCAACCCGACGTACGAGGTCGTCGGTCGCGGGTTGATCTCGATCAGCCAGCACCTCTCCTCGCCCAGTACCAGGTCGACTCCCACGTACCCGCACAGGCCGGGGACCAGGGAGACGGCCTCGCGCGCCAGCGCGCACGCCTCGGCGCTCCGCGGGTGGCGCAGCGAGACCACACCTCCATCGTAGGCGAAGCGCGGCCCCACGCGCATCCGCTGCTCGTTGAGGCTCAGCGCGATCGAGCGTCCACCGGCGACCAGGAGCGAGACACTGGCTGCCGGACCCTCCACGTAGCTCTGCAGAAGGATCCGTTTCGCCGCCCGCAGCGGAGCGTCCTGCAGAGCCGCTCTCAACTCCGCTGCGTCCAGTGCCAGGCTCACGCCGTCGCAGCCGGCCCCGTCGAGGGGCTTTGCGACGACCGGGTAACCGAGGCCTGCCGCGCCGTCCTCGGCCGCGGCCGGCCGGACGCAGACCGATCTCGGCGACGGCAGTCCAGCGTCCACGAAACGACGATGAGACTCCCACTTGTCGGCGGCCACGGCGACGGCTTCGGGCGAGCTGCCGAGCAGGAGGACGCCGGCGTCCGTGACCAGGGTGCTGATGCGTTCGAGGGCGCCTCCGCTCTCCGGTGCTACGACCAGCGCCGCCCCGCACGAGCGAGCGAGCTCGAGCAACTGCCTGGGGTAGACTTCGTAGTCAAGATCGACGATCCGGTCCGCATCCAGGCCCGGCGTCGGCAGACGTCGGTCGCGCGTGGTCACCACGGGAAACCTTCCCCAGGCCCGCAGATCCGCCAGCAAGGCGCGACGGATGGCCGAGGCTTCGTCGGCGAGATCCGGCGGGATCTGGGGTTCAGGCCAGCCTCCGCCGGTGACGTACTCGTGTAACAGGATCGCCGAGGGGAGAGCAGCCATGGACGCCATACCGGTGCTAGACCTCATGGGAGGCCGGGTGGTGCAGGGCCTGCGCGGCGAGCGGCAGGGGTACAAGCCGGTGCGCAGTGAGCTGTTCGCCGGGTCCGACCCTCTGGTGGCCGCCGAGGCGTTGTGTCGCGCCTGTGGAGGACATGCCCTGTACCTCGCCGACCTCGATGCGATCAGCGGGACGGGCGACCATCTCGAGACCATCCGCCGCATCGTCGCTCATGTGGGAGCGGAGCCCTGGGTCGACGCAGGCGTGAGCGACGTGGAGGGCGCGCTCCGGCTTCTCGAGGCCGGAGCGGCGCGCGTGATCGTCGGCACCGAGACTCTGCCTGACGTCGAGCGGCTGCGCGCGCTCTACGACGCCGTACCCGCGGAGAAGCTGATCGTCAGCCTCGACGTGGGGGCGCACGGTGTCCTCAGCCGGTGCCCGTCGCTGAGCGGCCGCTCGCCGCTGGCCGGGCTCGAGTCGATCGTGGATCAGGGGGCGACGGACGTCATCCTGCTCGCCCTGACGCAGGTCGGCACCGGCACAAGGCCGGACGTCGGCGACCCTCCGTGCTGCGCGGGCCGCGTTTCCCCGGCTGCGCCTGATCGCCGGCGGGGGCGTGCGTGACGCCGAGGACCTCCGCCGCCTCGCGGCGTCCGGCGCTGACGGCGTGCTGCTCGCGACTGCGCTTCATCGCCGCTGGATCACGGCGGCCGAGATCGGCGCCGCCGGCCTGGCCGGGCGCTCGTTCACCATCGAGCGATGAGGGCGGGCACGTCGTCGAGCATGCCGCCCTCGGTCAGGCAGACGAAGAGCGCGGCCCCCACGATGTCCGCCGTCGTGCCGGGGTTGAGTGCATGAGCCTCGTCTCCGAGCTCGCGGGCCAGGGCGTCGAACCGGGCGCGCCCCGCGGCGCTGGAGACTCCCCCGGCCGCCAAGACGCGCGCTGCACGCCGGGAGACGTCGTCCGCTACGGCGGGGCCGTTCTTGCGCGCGATCAACGAGTCCGGCGTCTCGGCGAGGATCGTGAGGAACGCCGTCTGGACCGCGCTCGAGAATCGGGCGCCGTCGTGCCAGCACGCCTGGATCGTCTCGGCGCCAAGCGCGAAGGTGAGAGCGAAATCGGTGACGTATTCACGGGCGATCGAATCGCGCTCGCAGGCCGAGGCCATCGCCTCGCGTAACGTCACCGTGACCTCACGGTCGCGCACGTCGTGCCGGTCTGTCTGGCCCATCCCCGCGGGAGCGGCCCCACGGATGGCCTCATAGGCAAGCGTCGCGTCTCTCACGGTCAGGCATCCCAGGACGTCGGCGAGCGCATCTCGCAGCCGGCCCCGGGCGCCGACGCCGGCGGCGGCCTTGGCCAGAGGCGCCAGGAGCAGGATCAAGCCGAGATTGGTGTTCACCGCCACGAGGCGGCGCGTGTCGGCGGCGGCCCTGGCTATCGTCTCACCCACGGTGGCTCGCCGGGCACGGCGAAGCGCCGGGCTTATCGCCGTGGCGCTGATCAGGAAGTCCTCGAACCGCATGTCGGAGAAGGACACCTGCGGTGAGACGTTGCCCGGCTTCTCGATGCTCGCCTCGAACAGGCAGGCCAATTGCGCCGCCCAGGCGATCTCTTCACCCGTCAACCGCTTCACGGCCGCCCCTCGAGAACGTGCTCGACGAGGCAGTGTGCAGCATCGACGCCCGTGGCCGACCGCAGGGCGCGCCATCCCGGGATGGTGTTCACTTCGATCACGCTGTACTCGCCGTCTTCGCCGGGGAGGATATCCACACCGGCGTGTTCTGCGCCCACCACCCGCGCCGCACGCAGGCTGAGGTCGACGACCCGGTCGTCCGGCTCGTACGGCACACCTTTGGCGCCCTGCGAGGCGTTCGTCTTCCACCCGTTGCCGCGGCGCAGCATGGTCCCGACGACGCGCTCCCCGACGACGAAGACGCGGATGTCCTCGCGGCCGTGGGGCACGAACTCCTGGATGCAGTAGATGTAGCGGCCCAGCTCGAGGGCACGGAACGCCCGATACGCCGTGTCCCCGTCGGTGACCCGGACGATGCCCCTGCCCTCGGAGCCGAACAGGGGCTTGACGACGACGTCGCCGCCGAGTTCCTCGAAGGCCGCCATGGCGTCTTCGAAGCGTTCGGCGACCAGCGTGCGTGGCGTGGGCAGACCGGCATCGTGGAGACGCGCCGAGGTGTAGTACTTGTCCACCCCGTGCTCGATGGCCGTCGCCGAGTTGACCACCCTCACCCCACCGTGCTCGAGCATGCGCAAGGCATCCATGCGGAAGATCACCTGCTCCAGCGAGCCGCTCGGGATGGCCCGTACGAACACCACGTCGCACCGGTCGAGCTGGACGCCGCCGGCAGTGAGGCCTGGGCGGCGGCCGACCCTCGCGGTCAGCTGGGTGATCGGGCAGCAGTCCGCCTCGACGCCCCGGCGAGCGAGCGCCGAGAGGAGGCTCTCCGTGTGCCAGCCTCCCTTCTGCCCGAGGATGGCGACCTTCACGCGAAGAACGACTGCCGGAGGATCTCCGGATTGACCCCGCCGGCGCGGAACGTGCGCCCGCTGGTCAGGTTGGTGATGGTGACCTCTGCCGGGCTGAACAGCAGCGGGTCGATCTTGTAGAAGTCGTGGTCGTAGCGCCGGAACAGCTCGCCGAAGGTGGCGCCGTAGTCCTTCGAAGAGGCGGAGGGGAGCCGCTCGATGACGCTCTCCACGTGGGCGTCGTCGGTCTGCACCGTGTACCAGGCGCGGCCGCCGTAGAGCACGCCGTCGTTGGTGCGGCCAATGGCCCCGAGGTCGTCGGCGGCGACCGGCGCCAGCGGGCAGGAGCCGAACCCCGAACGCACCGTGTCGATGTCGAAGCCGACCTCGTGCATCTTGTGGATCCCGGTCTCGACGATGCGCGCCGCCACCTGCACCGAGCCGACACTGCAGGCGGTGGGCGCCACCAGCAGGTGCAGCTTGTCCGGCCGCACGCCGCACTTCCCGGCGATCATCTCGGTCACGGCCGGCGGCGGCGGCGTGCGCGACTCCAGCGTGAGCACGGCCACGTCCGCCGGGTCGCGGTACGCGATGTCGGAGAAGATGGGATCGCCACGGTACAGCGCGCGCGCCGGGCCCGAGCCCATCGCGAAGTACGCCTTCGCTCCCTCGGCCTTGGGCGCCTTCACCGCCCACCCGGCGTACTGCGAGGCCATGCAGGCGACGACGGGATCGGCCACGCTGACCTCGACGCCGGGCGTGACGAGGCCGTCCAGATTGAGCTCCCGTAGCTGGACGCTGCCGAGGCCGCCGAGACAGATCTCGGAGAAGAGGCGACCGGCCTCGAGCGAGCCCGGCGCCTCGATGCCGCAGTCGAGGACGCCGGCGCCGTTCTCGTACTGCGTGAACAGGACCTCGTACGACTCGGCCGCTTCCGCGAGCCGGTAGAAGATGGTGAGCGCGCGATCGTTCACGCTAAGCACGGACCAGGACCTCCCCTCGACCGCCCGTGTTCATGTCGCCGACGTAGCGCCGGAACGTGTCGGCCGCGAGCGTCTCCTCGAGCGCGCCCGAGTCGCGCAGGGCGCGCAGGTACGTCTGCAGGAACACAGGCCTGTAGGTGCAGGCGTAGTGGAACGTGGGGAGCATCGGCGGCGCCTCGGCGAACGCGACGATGGTACCGCGCTTCATGCCGGCTCCGGGGCGTCCGCCGAGACGGCCGCCGACGAAGACCGAGCCGGCCAGCATGCCGGCGCCGGCGAACTCGCCGGAGTCGCCGAGCACGACGATGAGCCCGCGGCGCATGCGGCCGCCGACCTCGCGGCCGCACGAGCCGTGAACGACGATGATCCCGCCGCGCATACCTTTGGGCTCGCCCGAGTAGGCGGCGCCGGTGAAGTGGCCGGCGTTTCCCTCGACGATCAGGCGCCCGCCCGCCATGTGGGCGCCGGCCCAGTCACCGGCGTCGCCCTCCACGACGATCTCACCGCCCTTCATGAAGGCGCCGACGTGGGGGCCGGCGTCGCCGGCCACCGTGATGCGGCCGAACGTCATGCCGTAGCCGATCTTCTTGACGGCCTTGAGGTCGCCGCGCACGGTGATGGTGTCGGCGCCGGCTCCCTCGACCGTGAAGAGATCGCCCAGTCTCACCTGCCGGCGCCCGTAGAACACCGGCAGCGCCTCGATCTGCGTCTGCCCGAGGCCGATGAACCGATCCGGGCAGATGCTGTCGGCCTCGACGGGGATCGGGCCGGACTCCTTGCGCTCCAGCGTGATGCCCTCCCCCTCGAGCACGAGCGCCGCACAAGCTATGCATCCCATGGCTGCTGCCTCCTCCTCATCACGGGAGCGTCTCTCCACACGCCGATCACGCGGGCACCAGATCCCGCAGGGCGAAGTGGAACTGCCCCAGTGAGCCTCCGTAGTTGCCGGCCGAGATCCGCGTCACGCCCGGCAGGCAGGCCGCGGTGATCCCGACTCGCATCGCGTCGCGAACGGCCTGCTCGTCCAGCCCGTCGATCACGATCTCGAGGACGGCGTTCTCGCCCTCGCGCAACGCCGTCTCTTCCTGGGCGCGCAGTGTCGGGCAGTACGGCGTGTTGCTCGACACGCCCTGACCCTTGTAGCGGGACGAGACCTTGCTGCCGGAGCGCACCACTCCTCCGGGAAACGGCATGATCGCGCCAGGCACGGCGCGCATGGCCGCGACCGCAGCCTCCGCGGCGGCGAGGGCCGCCTCCAGGTCCTCCGCCATCATGAAGAAGTTGCCCCCGCCGACGCCCTTGGTCACGCCGAAGCTCTCCTCGACCACGAACTCCCCGTCCATGACCGGGACGCGCCACAGGCGGCGGCCTTCGAGCAACTTGCTGCGCTGGAAGCCGTCGCCGAAGTAGCGCAGCTTGCCGCCGACCTTGAGTCGCTCTTCTCCGCCCAGCCCGTCGTAGCAGGCCGAGGTCGCCGACGTCATGACGGCCTGCCCTACCCGGGCCAGCAGCACCGCCTCCATGTTCGAGCGTGAGGTCGCGAACACGAGCATCGCGATGCCGGGCCGGCCGTCCGGGGTCTCCTCCTCCGGGCCGAGTTCGTTGACGCCCGCCTCGCAGCCGCAGCCGATGATCGACGTGGCGAAGCCAGTCGCCGCCGAGGCCGCCGTGCGCGCCCACTCCAGCGTCTCCGCGGTCACGATGAGGCGTGAGCCCCACATGCCGAAAGCTTCTGCGAACGTGTCCTCTATCTCCACTCCGTTGAGATGCATGAGAGGCTAGCTCCTTTCCCAGAAGGGCGCCGGCGCCCGACCGGCCGACGGGCGGCGGCGCCGGAGAGACTCGGTCTCGCTGACGTAGAGATGGTCCAGTACTGAGCCGGCGGCGGAGCGCACCTGAAGTGCGTCGACGAGGTCCCGCAGGCCGGCTTGCCCGGCCAGCCCCTGGCCGAGCAGGGCGGCGCCCTGCGACGCCTCGCTGGCGACGGCAGTGAAGCCGCCGACGGCGCTGACGGGGGCGAACCGGGAGAGCCGTTCGTCCAGGAGCCGCCGCATCGCGGGAACGCGGCTGAGGCGCCCCGAGAGGAGAACCTCGCGCGGCGATGCGAGGACGGTCATCTGCGCCGCCACCTGCTTCTCGACGCCCTCGAGCAGGGCCTCGAGGGCGACGGCCGCCCGTCCCCCCTCGGCGGCGGCGGTGACGAGGTCGCCCGGCGAACAGGACGGGTCGCCCCAGACCCAGGCGGCGCCGCCGCTCGCCAGGACGTCTTTCGAGAAGTCGCGCAGCAGGTAGGCGAGCTCTCCGTCCATGGCGCCCATGGCGCGAAAGCCGGGCGCGCCGCTGGTGCCACCGGCGCCGTCCACCACGGCGCCCTTGCTCGACGCTGGCGACCGCCGTGAAGGCACCGCCGGCCTCGACGAAGACGAACGAGGTGGCGTCGCAGGGCAGCCGGAGCCGGCGCGCCTGGTCCCACACGCCGAGCGCCACCGCGCAGAGCTTGTCGGCGGTGCCCATGTCGATGCGGTTGACCTTGCGATGAGCGGGGACCGTGGGCAGGTGGGCGATCGAGGGCGAGAAGCACACCGGCAGGCCGCTCGCCCGGAGCGCCTCCACGAGGCGCCCCATGCCGCCGAGGATGGTCCCCCGCGGGCCGTCGGAGGCATCGGCGAGGAAGAGCAGCTCGAGCTCCCCGGGGCCGACGTCGCGAACGTCGGTCCAGGGCAGGCCGTAGCCGGACGGCCCCACCACGAGGTCCAGCGGCCCGGCAGCCTGCAGGAGCCGGACGAGGAGCCCCGGGTCGGCGGCGATCGCGGCGGACGGAAAGCTCTCGTCGAGGAAGACCGCATCCCCGTCGCGGCCGCAGACGTCCAGGCTCACGGTCCCCGGGTCTATGCCCACAACGCGCGTCAAGCCGTCTCTCCCGCCGGGCCGGCGTCGTCGTCGGCCGCGCTCAGGTAGCCCCAGCGCAGCGGCGATTCCTGCACGTACTTCTTGCCGAGACGCACGGCCAGGGACGCGCGCTCCAGCTCCTTGCCGAGATAGAAGGCGTGGCCGGCGTCGTCGACGGCCAGCGCCGCGAACAGCTCCTGAGGGTCGGTGCCTCGCAGGAAGAGAGCGCGGTTGAACACGGTCACCGCTTCGGCGTCGGCGAAGATGCGGAAGTTGGGGTCGCGCACCTGACGCTGCATGTCGCGCAATTCCGCCTCGGAGTAGCTCTCGAAAGGGGGGTCCTTGAGCGCCACCAGGGCGTCGTCGAGGTTCTTGGGCAGCGTGCGGTTGCCGACGGCGTAGTGCATGAGCTTGCGCGCGTGGTCGAGCTCGCGCACGGCGCCGCGCGCCCAGCTGATCACCTCCGTGGTGAGCACGTAGTCGATGCCGAGCTCCTCGATGACCCCCGCCATCACCGCGTTGATGCCCACGCTGTCGGCGTCGGTGAGCTCGGTCAGGTTGCCGAGACCCATGAGCATCTCCGCCTCGGGGTGACGGCGGCGGACCTCGCAGTAGCGCTCGATCGAGGAGGTGAACCCAAAGCTGATCGGGTCGAGGATAGGGTCGATGGCGTACGCCGCGCCGAGTGCGGCGACGCGCTCCACGTTGCGCTCGAGCGAGTCCAGCCCCTCGCCGAAGTCGGGGATCACGACCACCTTGCAGCGGAGGTCGGGCACGACGTCCAGGTTCTGCCCGTTCACGCTCAGCAGCAGGTCGACGCCGGCGTCATCAGCCTCGCGGATGGTAGCCGGGTGGAACGTGTCGACGCTCACCGCGAGGCCACGCTCGCGGAGCGCGGCGACCACCTCGCCGACGTGCGGGAACTCCTCCATCGGGGGGCAGCCGAGGTCGATGATGTCGGCGCCGCTCGCGCTGAAGTACTCGGCCTGGGCGAGGATGTCGGCAAGTGGGAGTCGCCACGCCTCGACGATCTCGGCGATGATCCGCACGTGGTACTCGCCGTAGCCCTCGAGAACGCGCTCCTGGCCGAAGTGCTGCGGCAGGTCCTTGAGGTCCTTCGGGCCGCGCACGACGGGCACCCCCACACGCTCCTCGATCAAGCGGAGGTCGCCGCGACACAGGCCGGGGATCATCACCCTGGCGCAGCCGCAGTCCGCGGGCAGGCGCCTGGCGATCCATTCCGTGCGCATGAGCGCGGCCACGGATCCCGGCAACTCGGCCACCTCGAAGTCGAAGCCGAGCTCGAGTCGCGTCAGCGTCGCGCGCAGGGCGTCGGCCGCCAGGCGGCCGGTGACGAACAGCGTGTCGACCACGTCAGGGGTCCTCGCCGTCTCAGGAATAGAGCCACTCACTCTGCGATGTGTGTTGCCCGGCGAAGGCGCTCCCCGAGATCTCCGGGCGGATCTCCGCCAGCGTGCCGAAACGCTCAGCGAAGGCGTTGTGCTCGTGGATGCCCTCGTAGTTCTCCTGCCGCGCCAACACGAACGTGTCGTCGTCGAGCTGATCGTACTCCGCGCAGACGCTGGCCAGCATCTGCCGTACCACGTCTTCGACGAAGCGTGGGTTGCGGTGCGCCTTCTCCACGACCGCGAGCTCGTCGGGGCGCTTGAGCAGTTCGTAGATCTCTGAGCTCATGGACTGCTCCGTGATACGCAGAAGATCCTCGGCACGCAGTCGCTGATCTGAGCCCATCAGGAGCGTGCCCCTGCCGCGCTGGTTGTGCGACGCCATGGGCAGGAGCCCGACGATGCGTTCGGCCTCCTCCTCCCCGTACCCCTCCTCCACCAGCGTCTCGACCGAGTGCTCGCGGACCATGTCCTGGGCGCACGGGCACACCGTCAGGCCGTTGACCTCGACGCCCACGAGCAGGCGTGTGCGCTCGCGCGTCGCGGCGGCGATGCCCACGAGGGTGTACAACTGCTCGGTGGGGCGCCCCGTGACGGGCGTGACCTTGGTGATCGGCGTCTGCGCCCTGATGTGCACCTCGGCGCGCAGCGCTTCCTGGGTCTCGACCACGTCCTCCGCCATGCGCCGGGCCAGCGACTCGATGTCGGAGAACGGCCTTCGCGTGAGTCCCTCGGCGAGGTCCTCCACGACCTCGCTGAACCGCGACATGTGCACGCCTGCCTGATCGGGGCTGAGGTCGGCGTACAGGTCGAGAACGGCGTAGAACAGCTGGGCCCTGCCGCCGTCCTTCATGGCGATGATGCGGCGCAGGTTGGTCACCCCGGCGCGGCTCAGCGCGACGGCGACGGCGGGACGAGCCTGTTGCGTGTCTCGCTTCGGGCGGCACGCGCGGTCCGCATCCATCCCGACTCCTCTCAGCCGCAGGCGACGATCTCCGTGCGGGCGCCGTCGCCGGACAGCATGGCGTAGTTGTCGTAGGAGACCGTGTAGGCCGCCTTGAAGTGGGCGCGCAGATCGTCTTCGATGGCGGCATCGTAGTCGGGCGCCACTGAGTAGGTGCGACCCGTCACCTGCTTGATGACGGCGCCGTCGCGGGCCACGAGCTCGCCCCCCTTGTACACGTACCGCGGCCGGGCGAACATGGCCTCCTTGTCGGCCTGTTCCTCGTACACGGCGATGTCCGCGTCGGCGCCGGCGCCGAGGTGGCCCTTGTTCTTGAGACCAAGTGCTCGCGCAGGTCCGGAGCGGGTGATGACGGCGATGTCGGCGAGCGAGTACTCGCGGTCCAGCTCGGCGAGCACCGCCCCCTTGCGCGCACGCGGGTGCAGCGTGGCGATCATCTCCTCGCGGTAGCCCCGGTCCATCAGCAGCCGGATGATCTGCGGGTAGTTGCTGAAGGTGCCGGCGTTGGGATGGTCGGTGGTCAGGAACACCTTCCAGGGGTCGTCGATGAGAAGGAAGAGCTCCAGGCCGGCGAGCCACATCGTCGCGTTGATGGGGTTGCCGGGCTTGTAGTCGATGGGGACGATGCCGCCCCCGGACTCGCCCTCCACGTCATCGTTCATCCAGCGGCCGCCGGCCGTGTTGTGCAGGGTGTGCTGCAGCGGCCCGTCGCAGGTCATGGTGGTCGCCCGCCCGAAGACGACCTGGCCGACGTCGACGGTGAGCTTGGGGCTCGCGTTGACGGCCTCGGCGACGGCCGCCGCCTCAGACGCGTGGACGTGGCCCTTGCCGCTGCCGTAGCTGAGGAACTGCAGGTGGCAGAGGTGCGCCCTGTGGCCGTCCAGAGCCTTGATCGTCTCGATGCTGGTGCGGGCGCTCGTGTGGCGCCCGAGGTTGATGCCGTGGATGTGGGCGGCGTGCGGCAGCCCGAGGTCGTCGGCGATCGTCGCCAGCGTCTCCATGATCTGGCGCGGGGTGACGCCGTAGCCGATCACCTCGTCGTCGAGCTCAGCGACGTTGCGGCCCCACTTCCAGTTCTCGACCCCCCCCGGGTTCACGAGCTTGATCGCGTAGCCCTTGCTCGCCTGGAGCAGCCAGGCGACGTAGTCCCTGGCACGGTCGAACTGCTTGTCGGCGATGCTCTGCATCACGATGTGGTTGTTGCCCATCACCATGAAGGCGCCGTTGTCGACGTTCGGCGTGTCCTCCAGCTCTTCGTGCGTGTGGCGTGCCATCAGCGGCGCGGTCGACGCCTGCATCACCGTCGTGTACCCGAGCTCCGAGTACAGCTGCCCGGTGGCGTAGGTCGACGGCACGGTGCCGCCCGCTCCCGCGCGCAGCGATCCGGAATGCGTGCGCTCCTTGCCGCGATGGTCCTCGGGCCGCAGCTTGCGGCCGGCGTTGACCTCGCCGCCGACGATGTGCGCGTGGATGTCCACGCCGCCGGCCATGACCACCAGCCCGGCGGCGTCGACGATCTCCGCCCGCTCGCGGTCGACTTCCTCGGCCGGCACGATGCGGCCGTCCTTCACCCAGATGTCGCCGATCTCTCCGGCCTTGTCGTTCTGCGGGTCGTAGACCCGTCCACCGATGATGCCCAGCATCAGTCCACCGCCTCGATGATCAGGTCGAGGATTTCCTCGTCGGTAGGACGATCCGTCACGATCACCTGGGTCAGAGGGATCGGCACGTTGTCCATGCGGTACGCCGTGCCGCCGGCGTCGACGCCGTAGGCCGCCGTCGGCAAGAGCACGTCGGCCGCCGCGGCCACCACGCTCGGTCCGTGGTCGAGCACGATCGTCGGGATGCGTTCCAGGTGCGCCGCGGCGGCGGCCGGGAAGTGCGCCCCGGGGTCGGAGGCGATGATCACCGCGGCGTCGGCCGCGCCTCGCGCCAGCATGTCGACGGCGGTGAACTCCCCGGGCATGAACTGGGGATAGCCGCGAGCGAAACTGACGGCGAACGGGTAGCCCGTGGTCCACGTCAGCACCTGGTCGGCGCCGGTGACGTTGCCGTGCCCACGCATCGGGATGACCGAGAACTTGGCGTAGTCGTTCAGCTCCGCCACCAGGGTGAACAGCTCCGCGACGTTGAGCTGTCGCGCCGGAGCCATGGTGAGGCCCATGCCCATGAAGGCGACGCCGTAGCGGCACGACTTCATCCGCTGGGCCAGCTCCCTGAGCTCCGCCACCGGCACGCCGCCGACCACGTCGGACGACGGCTCGCCCCCGCGCACGAGCAGGCGCAGGGTGGTGAGCACCTCGAAGTCGCTGCCGACCTCGATCTGCAGGAAGTGGTCGGCCTTCTTGGAGCTGCCGGTGGGCCGCACGTCGACGACGTACATCGTGCGGTCGGCGCGCCCGTTGGGGGTGAGCGTTCCCTTCGCGGTCAGCGAGAAGCGGGGGAAGTGGCGCAGGTGCGACGCGTCCGGGTTGCAGCCCCAGAACACGACGAGGTCGGCGCGGTCGCGCACCTCGCCCAGCGTGCAGGTGGGCTCACCGACCGCCTGCATGGCGAGCCCGGTGGGACCGTGGCAGACGGATGACGTCGAGTCGATGACAGCGCCGATCTTGTCGGCCAGCGCGACCGCCTTGCGCTGCGCCTCGCTCGCCGACGAGCTGAGCCCGTAGATGAGCGGGCTGTCGGCCGCCGAGAGGATGCGCGCCGCCTCGGCGACGGCCTCGCTCCACTCCACCTCTCGGCCGCCGACGAGCGGCCGGCGCGGCCGCGGATCGTAGTCCATGAAGATGCCCTGGCCGCTGGAGCAGGCGAGCTTGACCTTGAGGATCTCGGCGCCGTCCGTCTCCACGATCAGGTCGTCGCACAGGCACCCGCAGAAGGGGCAGGCGACGTTCTCGACGGTGGTGCTCACGGCGACACCCCCTCGTCCACGAGGGGCGTCACGTCGACCTGGAGGCCCTTGAAGCAGGGCATACCCGTGCCCAGGGTCTCGGTGCCGATCAGCTTGTTGGCAGAGGTCCCCATGGGCACGAAGACGAGGCCTTCCGGCACGGTGCCGGCGCGGGCCGTCAACTCCACCTCCCCGTCGTCCGTGCGCACCAGGACCCGCCCGCCGTCGCTCACGTCGAGGCGGGTCATGTCGTCCGGATTCATCTCCACGAGCGCGGTGGCCTCGAGATACTCGGCCGAGGTCTTTCCCTTGTGCATGCCGATGGCCTGCTTACGCGTACGCCCGGTGATCAAGGTGAGTCGGTCGCTCACAGCGCTCCTCCCTTCTCGCTTCGCTCTCCGCGTACACTTCCGCCGCGCTCGCAAGAAGACCGGCGACGCATTCGCGCCGGTCGCGGCCCTCCGCCGTGACGGTACAGATGGGGTGTCCTTTTGCGATCGTCCCTCCGCTGCGCGGCACGTCCTTCACGCCGCGGGCCAGCCAGGCGCCGGTGTCGGGAGTGGTCACCCGGCAACGCGCGTAGACGATCGCCTTACCGAAGTAGCCGGGGGCGGCGGCCGACGCCACGCCCGCGTCCGGCAGCCTTCCGGAGCACGCGTCCACGTGCGCCCTGAAGACGTTGAGCCCGACGGCGTCTTCCAGCAACTCCATGGAGCCGCTGTAGCGGGGGTTGATTTCGACCACGTGCGGGCGGATGACGCCTGTCCGATCCCTGCCGATCACAAGATCCATGCCGTTGACGCCTCTCAGTCCAAAGCGCCGCGTGAGTGCGCGCGTCGCGTGGCGGACCTCGGTGGTGACGGCCGACGACTCCTCGGGGGAGAGGTCGAGGGGCAGGATGTTGCCGCACCACCCGAACCCTGTGCTTCCGAGGGCGGCAAGCCCGATGAGTTGTTCGCTGAGACCGAGGATCCGGGAATCACCACCGTCGGCGACGAACGCCACCGAGGCGGGAACGCCGTCCACCTCGGATTGTAGCACGTGGCCCTCGTCGAGCGGCCTCCCGTCCCAGTGCGCCACGCCGTGCCCCCCGCCGCTGCGGACGCGCTTGCGCAGCCAGCGGCCGCCCGCGGCGCCGCCCTCCTCGCCGGGCAGAAGAGTGACGGGGTGGGCGATGCCGTACTCCTCGCACGCGCGGCGCAGGAGCGCCCAGTCCCTGACCTCGCGCAGCACCTCCGGCGGGTTGCCGAGCACCTCGTGCTCGCCTGCCAGCCGTGCCACGACCGCGGCGTGGTTCTCGAGGTTGGCGCCGTAGACCACGGCGTCGGCGCCGACCCGCTGCGCGGCCTCGCCCAGCCCCTCGGCCGTCAGCGGCAGGCCGAGGTCGCGCCCGAGCGCATAGCTCTCCGCCAGCAGGGCTTGATCGCGGTCCCCGAAGAAGTCGACGGCGGCCACGTCGTACCCGCCACGCACGGCGGACTCGGTCATCGCCCGCGCGCTCACCCCGAGGAGCAGGATGCGCACTAGCCGGCCAGCTCCCTGGCGCTCTCCATGATGCCCTCGGCGTCCAGCACGAGGTCGTTGCGCTCGAACAGGCGGGCGATCGAGCGCTTGTGCACCTTCATCTTGAGATCGCCGATGCCGAGCGCGCCGAAGAGCAGCTTGTCGCCGATCTCCTTGCCGTTCCACGTGGCCTTCGTGCCCTCGACGCCGAGCGGCGGCACCGCGTTGACGTCCGCGAGCACGCGGAGGGTCGGGTGCTCGCGCCAGATCGCTTCGGACACCAACTGGACACCCTCGACGCCGGTGCACAGGACGGCGCACGCGCCCTCGAGTGCGGCGGAGGTCTCGCCCTCGTCGCCGGCGACGGCCGGCGTCACGTCGGCGCCGAAGCGATCCTTGACGGCGGCGCATGCGGCCTCGGCCCGCTCGATGGTGCGCGAGGTGAGGGTCACCCGGGCGCCCTCGGCGGCGAGGAGTCCCGCGGCCCGCTGGCCCACCGGGCCGGTGCCCGCCAGCACGACCACCTTCTGTCCGCCGACCGGGACCGACGAGATCACCTTCACGACGGCTGCCGCCGCGGTCGTGTTGCAGCCGTTGGAGTCGAGCATCACCGACACCCGCAGGGGGTCGAAGAACGAGCCGACCGTCTCGCGCAGGATCGCCTCGCCCTTGGCGACGTCGATGCCGCCGATGAACACCGCGGTGTTCTTCAGGTCGGCCGGGCCGCGCGTGAACATTGCCCCGTAGACGAGGTCGCGCACCTCGCCGGGCTCGATCCCGCCGTACTGCAGAAGCGCGTCGATGCCGGCGTCGTAGGCCGTGACCGCGTCGAACACGGCGGCGACGCGGTCGCTGTCCAACTGGATGAGGATCTTCTGCATTGGGCCTCTACCTCCTGATTCTGTTCAGTCGTCGCTCGAGGGGCCGGCGCCGCGATGGAAGATATACTCGTCCGGGGTCCTTCGATCCCGTCAACGCGACTCGCACGCCGGAGGCCTTGCACCATGAGCCCGCTCCGACCGCTCGCCCTGACGCCCGGGTGGATCTACGAGACCGTGGTATGCGTGGATGTCGAGGGCTCACCTCACGCGTCTCCGGTGGGTGTGTGGACCGCCGATCTGCATTCCCTCAGCATGGAGCTGTACGGCACGTCGCGGACGCTGCCGGCCCTGCTCGCGGCCGGCGAGTTCGTGGTGGACCTGCCGGCGGATGCGGGGGCGTTCTTCCTGGCGCTGTACGACCCGTCGGCGCTCAGCTTCGGGCGCGCGTCCGTGGTCTCCGCGCCGTGCCTGACCGACGCGAGCGCGACCATCGAGCTCACGGTCGCGGAGGCGGAGCCGCACGACGGCAAGACGCTCGTCACCGGCGCCGTGCGCCACGTGACGACACGCGGGGGGGTGCGCCTCATCAACCGCGCCGAAGGGCTGCTGGTCGAGAGCCTCATCGCCGCCACACGGGCCGGTCTGCACGCGCACGAGGGCACGCTCGCGCTGGTCACCGAGAACGCCCGGGTCGCGGAGAAGGTCGCTCCCGGCTCGCGCTTCGCGACGGCGCTGGCGAGGCTCAGCGACGCGCTGGCCCAGGAGTCATAGGGCGTCACTGCGGACCTCGACCTTGGCTGGGGTGTTGCGCCCGTGGGCGATGGTCACGGAATCCCCGAGGCCGTTCTCCCGCAGGTGCTCGCGCACGCGCGCCTCGAGCCGCGAAGCCTGGTCCTCGCGCACGAGCCCGTAGACGGCCGGCCCCCAGGAACTCTGGCCGGCCCCGAACGCCCCCTCCCTCAGCATCGCGGCGACAGTCTCGTTGGTGACCTCGTGGGAGTACAACCCACCCTGGACATCCGAGAAGTACGCGCCCGTCTTGCGGTCGATCGCGGTCATGGCGCGCCCGAACGACTCGATGTCGCGTTCGACCAGCGCCGGCATGAGCAGGAGCTGGGTGAGCCGGCACACCTCCTCCGAGATGCGCACCGACGGCGTCAGCGACGCGAACACGCCCTCTTCGCCGTGGCTGCTCAGCCCCTCGCCCCCGGCCGGGATGGCGATCACGAAGCACCAGTCCGCGGGGAAGTCGTGCCGCCACACGACGGTCGGCACGCCGCCGCGATCACCGCCCACCCTCCCGCTGCCGGCGTCGACGACGAACCCGCCGGTACGGAAGGAGGCGATCCCGATGCCGGACCGCCGCCCCCGCTGCAGCGCCAGGGCGATCTCGCGCACGTCGGCGTCGATCCCGCAGACGGCGGCGAGGCCGACGCCGACGGCCAGCGCGAGCTGGGTGCCGGAGCCGAGACCCACGTGCTCCGGGATGTGCTCCCTGACGGTGATCGACACCCTCGGCGCCACGCCGTAGATGTCGCAGAACCTGCGCACCGCCGCCCGCAGGGGCTCCCCGTCCTCGCCGGCGATCATCAGCTCATCGTGCTCCTCGAACACGATGGACGTGCCGGGCCGGTCGATCGCGACTCCGATGCTGCCGAAGCAGCGGCCGATGTCCTCGCTCAGATTGGTGAACCCGAGGTGCAGTCGGGAGCCGGTCTCGACCGAGACCCTCACGGGGCGGCGTCCCGCGACTCCGCGCACGCGCGCAGGATCCCCTCGATCTCGGACGGCGACTCGAACACGGAGATGCCTTCCATGGTCCGGAGCCGGTTGGAGTTCGCCACGTCGATCTCGCGGATCTTGAGCTCCAGGCGCTCCCCGCCCGGGCGCCTCGTCACGGTGGTCCCGGGCTGGAGGTCGACGGGCATGATGTAGATGGGCGTCGTCGACTTCGCCGTCTGGCCCACGGCGTTCGTCAGCATGGTGTCCTCGATGCCGTGGACGATCTTGGCCACCGTGTTCGCCGTGGCGGGCGCGACCAGCAGGCAGTCGTAGTGACCGATCTGGAGCGGGCCGGTGATGAACGGCGAGTTGGCGTGCTTCTCGACCTTCACCGATTTCGCGAGCTCATCGACGGTCTCGCGGAGCTTGTACCAGCGCAGCACCACCTCGCCCGCGATCGATATGGCCGCCGTGATCTCCACGTCGAGCCGTGACCGCAGGTCCGCCATGGCCGCAACGGTCTCGGGCATCTTGTCGCCGGAGCCGGTGATGCCCCACACGACCTTCAGCGTCATCCTCGTGACCTCCTTGCGTCCTCGCCGGCGCGGACCGTGAGTGTGACGTCGATCAGCCTGTCCACAACATGGTGCACCGAGCGCATTCCTTCTTCGTCGTCCCGGGCGCCGTCGGCGCCCTTGTCGCGGGACCAGACGGCGGCGCCGAGATTGGCGCCGAACGCGCCGCCGCCCACCGGTATCATCTCGTTGATGAGGTAGAACCCGGCGATCGTCAGGAGCGTCGGCTCCTGCCCGCCGTTGCGGTCGCCGCCGACGGCGATCGCAGCTCCGACCTTGCCGCGGAAGACCTGGGGATCGCCGGCGACGACCGCTCGCGAGCGGTCCATCATCGCCTTGAGCTGTGCGCTTATCTGGCCCTGGTACACGGGTGTGCCAAGGATCCACGCGTCCGCCCGCACGAGCCGGGGATACAGGTCCTCCATGTCGTCCTTGAAGGCGCACCCTTGCTTCTTACGCACACAGGCGTCGCAGTGGACGCAGAAGCCGATGGTCTTGCGGTGGGCACTGAAGTAGTCGACGTTCGCGCTGTGCCGCTCCTGTGCGTACCGGAGCGCCTCGTTGACGGCGAAGTGGGTGGCCTTCAGGCGAGAGCTTCCCGAGATGCCGAGAAGCGTGATGCCGTTGTCGTTCATCCGTACTCCGCGCCTCTCGCTCGAGGATGCCGCTGCAGGGACGATGGGGCGGGGGTGCCGGCGCCTTCGGCAGGCACCCCCGCCCCATCCACGCAGAGCCCGCGTCAGCGGGCGTCCCGGCGAAGCCGGGACGCCACGCCGGCTACTCGGCCGCGCCCTTCTTCTTCAGGTCCGCGATGTAGTCGTACACCAGGCCCGCCAGAGCCAGCCCCACGATGGGCCCGATGATGTAGATCGGGAACTTGGCCCAGTCGGCCGAACCGCCGAATGCACTCTCACCGAGGAACGGGCCGAAGGAACGCGCCGGGTTCATCGACGCCCCGGTGAGTGGGCCACCGACCCAGATGTCGGCTGCCACGACGAGGCCGATGGTGAGTCCCGCGAACCCCCCGGGTGCCCGGCTGTCGACCGCTGAGCCCCAGATGGCGAGCCCCAGCAAGAACGTCAGGACTATCTCGATGAAGATCGCCTGCGTGTAACTCACGTCGGCTCCAGGCAGCGTTATGCCGAGTCCCGCGTCGACGGCGCGCGACCCCCAGAGAGCATAGATCGTCGCCGAAGCCAGGAACGCTCCGATCAGCTGCGCGATGACATACGTGATCATGTCCCTGGTCGGAAAGCGTCCAGTGATCCACAGGGCGATGCTCACCGCGGGGTTGATGTGGGTGCCCGAGATGTGCCCAAAGGCGTAGATCATGACGAGGACCGCGACACCGAAGGATATGCCGATGAGCAGGAGAGCGGCCTGATTGACGGCATCGAGAGACTTGAAGAACACGACCATCGTCACTACGGAACCCGTGCCCAGGAACACCAGCACCCAAGTCCCGATCAGCTCGGCGAGAGCCCGCTTCATTAGGCTGGGTTGCGGCACAGCGTCACCTCCAGAACGAATTGACAAGGTGGCCCGAGCGGGGATCAGGTTCCCTCTTCCCGATCCCCGCTCGCTCCGGGCCTGGTAGCTTCAGACGCGTCGAGCCACCCGCGTCAGACGGCCACGTTCCACTGGCAGTAGCCCTTGGCGCCCGAGCCGAAGCCGGTCGCCATCGGCACGTTCCTCTTGATCAGGTCGCAGGTCGCGCACTGCTTGCAGCCGCGCACCGGAGCGCCCGGAACGCCGGGGGAGACCGCGATGGCGTTGGTCATGAGGGTCGCGGTGGTGCACTCAGGCGTGAGGAAGCACGGGAAGTCGGCCAGCGTCATCAGGGCGGCGAAGCGCTGCGTGATGGCGCAGGCCGGGTAGGTGTAGCGCTGCGGGTTGGTGATGACTTCGTTGCTGTCGACCGTGCTGAGGTCGACCTCCACGCCCTTGATCTTGCCACCCTTGCCCAGCGGGGTGATGTCGAGGATCTCCTCACCGCGCTTCAGGATGTCCATGAAGTCGACATTGTGCAACTCGTCGGCCTCGCCGCGGTCCGGATGCATGGCCGCATAGTTGTGGAAGCGCTTGTTCAGCAGGTCGATGACCATCGGCACCGTGAAGCTGTCCTTCCACAGGATGTACGCCGTGGCGCAGGCCGTGGAACCGGTGGCGACCGAAAGCACGTCGTACGGACCCTTGAAGGCGTCGGCCTTGAGCGCGCGGTTGAGCGTGTTCTCGAGCACTCCGGTGACGGCCTCATAGATCGCGAACACCATGTCGTCGTTGAACATGTTGTAGGCCGACTGGGCGATGTGGTGGGCGACATCGCCGACGCAGTAGGCGGGGACGGCGGTGATGTTGGCGTAGTGCACGCCGCCCTTCATAGCGGCCACAACGGACTCGCGCATCTTGTCCTTGTAGCCCGACATGTACTTGCGCACGTCGAAGGAACTGTGCGGGCCGTGGCCGCCAAGGTTGTGGGTGTCCATGAGCTGCGCCTGGGCGGCGGAGGGCTCACGGTACACGAACTGCAGCATGTCGACCTCGGCCTGCTCGGCCTCGGCCGCCGTCTTGCCCGATTCCAGCGCCCCACGGAAGGCGCCGGCCAGTCCGTAGGAGGTGTTCATGCCCCAGGACTTGCAGGCGAGGATGGTCTGCTTGTGGTCCTTGGGAATGTCCATCTCGATGAGGATCTGGTTCATCACGTTGGGCACCGAACCGACGGACATCGCGAAGTCGACGACGCAGGTGGGACCGTACATGCCACCGTAGCGCCGCACGGCCTCGCGGCCGATGAGCGCCTTGTTCGCGGCGATCGCGTCGATGAACTTCCACATCGATGCCTTGAACTCCGGATCCTCCTCGTACATGATCTCGAGGATCGGCGGCGTCTGGTAGTGCTCGACGAACGGGTCGTCTTCGGGGCGCACCGTGTCCGTGAGCGAGGTCATGACGTCGAAGTGGGCGTTGACCGACTTCACATGGAGGTCGATGACCTCCTTGGACTGTCCCTCGTACACCGTCATCTTGTTGACCGCGTCAACGTACGGCTTGGCATCGGTGACCTTGAACGTGCCGCCGCGGTTGGCCTTGTTCACACCGAAGACTGCCTTGGTCGCACCGACGGCCTCATCGACCATCTTCTCGTACAGCGACATCTCTACCTCCATGCCTCGTTTGACCGGTTTCCGATGGTGACACCGCCGGGACGGGTCGCGGTCGGGCGACCGACCCGGATCGCACTTGGTCTTCGAGAGGTGGCGCAGCGTGGGGGAGTCACGTTTACTTGAGTACTTCCTTGCACTCCGCGCAGAGGATACGCGGCAGCTTCTTCTTGGCCTTCTCCTGCGGGAACGGGTATCCGCCCTCCCACAGGTCGACATCCTCCCGGAGCGCGTGCTGCATGCAGAGACCCATGCCGCACACGATACAGATGCCGACCGCCTCGGTCTGCTTGCCGGCTTTCGCGCACACATAACACTGCATACGTGACCCTCCTTCCGTTTGGTGACGTCCCTTGCCTATCACACTCGCAGCGTCAGGCCGCCGTTTATCTGCGAGCTGAAGACAGATTCGTCTGCAGGGGGACCACGAGAAGTCATTTCACTTCCTGAAACGCTTCGAGTTGCGCCGTGTCCACGGTGCACAACAGCCGAGCCACCAAGGTCGATCGGATCCTGGCAGCCCGGCTGAGAAGGAGGCGGAAGCTTCAATCCAGTCAGGCCATCCCTTCCGCAGGGTAGCCTTCGCGTGTATGAATCAGCCTCCGCCAAGGGCTCTTTCGTGTCAAGGAGAAGTGGCGTTGGGCAACCCGGACTTCATGAGCTCGGGCACGACCGCCTCACCGAGCGCCGGCCGGCCGGCGGCAGTTGCCCGAGACGTTCTTCTTCGCCTTTCGCCAACCTCCTGATCGACCTCGGCTACGCCTGGGCCGACCCGCGAGTGCGGCTCGACCAGTGAGAGCGGCCGGGTCCTCTGCGGGCCGGCCGGCGGCAGGATCGCGGGCGCCGGACTGGTCGGCTCGGGCTCCTCATGGAGAAGGATCGGGCAGCTCCGCAGACGGCTGAGGCCGGGTGGGCCCCTCGAGGGGCTCGCCCGGCCTCAGCCGTTTCTTCAGCTCCCGCCGGCGCCGCCAGACGCCGGGCGCGCCGTCAGCGCGAGCGCTTGCCCGGCACGCGGCGCTTGACGCCGGTCTTGTTCCAGGCGCGGTGCGCGCCGCCGTTCCAGATGAGCTTGCCGGCCCGCGGCGTGACCTGGCTGCTCTCGAGGATGTTGCGCTTCTCGTAGTCGAAGTGCGGGAGGTCGTGCCGCTCGAGCGTGGCCCCGATGAGCCGCTCGATGGCGACCAGGTCGTGGACGTCCTCGGAGGTGAGCAGGCTCACGGCGATGCCGCTGGCGCCGGCCCGGGCCGTGCGCCCGATGCGGTGCACGTAGTCCTCGGGGTTGGTCGGGATGTCGAAGTTGATGACGTGCGAGATGTTGTCGACGTCGATGCCGCGGGCCACCACGTCGGTGGCCACGAGCACGGCGATCCGCCCGTCCTTGAAGCCGTCGAGCGCCTGCTGGCGCTGGCCCTGCGTGCGGTCGCCGTGGATCGCCTCGCAGGTGATGCCGGCCTTGTTGAGCGTCCGCGAAAGCCGCTCGGCGCGGCGGCGGGTGCGGGTGAACACGAGCGTGCGCTCGGGGTCGTGGTGCCGGAAGTACTCGACCAGCAGGTCGACCTTCTGGTCCTGGTTGACCGGCAGCACCTTCTGCTCGACGTTCTCGACGGGGAGGGCGCTGCCGCCGAGCTCGATGAAGATGGGGTCGTGGAGCGTGTCGGCGATGATGTTGAGGACCGTCTTGCTCATCGTGGCGGAGAAGAACAGGTTCTGCCGCCTCGAGGGGATGGCGTCGATGATGCGCTTGACGTCGGGCCAGAAGCCCATGTCGAGCATGCGGTCGGCCTCGTCGAGGACGAGCGTGTCGACCTTGTCCAGCAGGACGTCGCCCTGGCGCAGCATGTCGAGCAGGCGACCCGGAGTGGCCACGAGCAGATCGACGCCCTTGCGGACGCGCTTGGCCTGGGGGTCGTAGGGCACGCCGCCGAAGACGGCTACCACGCGGCGGCCGCTGTAGGTGGCCAGCGTCTCACCGACCTCCTCGATCTGGCCGCAGAGCTCGCGGGTCGGGGTCACGACGAGCGCGGTGGGGTGCGCCTTCTTGCCGTCGACGATCATCGGCGCGCTCATGTTCTGCAGGATCGGCAGCACGAACGCGGCCGTCTTGCCGGTGCCCGTCTGGGCGCAGCCCACGACGTCGCGGCCGGCGAGCACCCGCGGGATGGCGTGCTCCTGGATCGGGGTCGGCTCCTCGTAGCCCATCGCGGCCACGCCGGCGAGGATCCTGCCCTCGAGCCCGAGCGCGGCGAACGCCGGGATCTCGACCTCGGGGGGCGGACCGGCGGGCTGCTCGACGTGCTTACGCTCCTTGTAGCTCTCGTCCACGCCCTGACCGCCGCGGTCGCGGTCGCGCCCGCGGTCGCCGCGGCCGTTGCCGCCGCGCTCCGCGCGCTTGCCGCGGTCGTCACGCTTCGGGCGGTCGTCGCGGCGGCTCTTGTCGCCGGAGCGCTCGGGCGCCTTGGCCGGCGCGTCCTGCGCCGCGGCCGCCTGCGTCTGAGCGCCGGTCTGCGGGGAGGCGCCTTCGCTCCCGCCGCGGCGCCTGCCGCCGCGCTTGCGGCGGCGCTTCTGCTCGCCCTCGCCCGGCGCCGCGTACGCGGCTGCAGCCGTGGTGGGTGGCATGGTCTGATCGGTGGTGGATGGTGTCACGTTCTCTCTCTTCCTTGACGGCTCCGTACGCGCGGGCGTCCCACCCTCGGGAGCAGGCGACTGCTCGCTCGGGATAAGCGGGGTGCGCGGGAGTTCGTCGTGCGGTGGGCCACCAGAGGGGCGGCCAGACTCAGTACGGACTGGTGTTCCTTTCCTTCAGAACACTGCCCGGTAATCACAATGTCTGTGTGGTCTGCTTCGGGAGGAAGGCTCGGCGCGCGGCGCCAGAGCGAAAAACCGGCTCCCGTCGATGAATCAGACCTTATCAGGTCTCGATTGTACCCTCAAGCGGCCGACCACATGCGCGGCGCCCGACGGCCCGGCGCGAGCGCCGTCAGGCGTCCTCGCGCGCGTGCTTGGCCTGGTACATGCGCGCGTCCGCCTGAGCCAGCAGCGCGCGCGGGTCCTCGAGGCCACGCCAGTCGGTCACCACCTCGCCGTGACTCAGGCGGAACGGCAGCCCCGCGTCCTTCGCCGCCGCCGACACCGCCGCGTCAAGGCGCGCGCCGAGCTCTTCGGGCTGGATCTCGTCGGCCTCGGCGATGACGCAGAACTCGTCCCCGCCGAGCCGCGCGATGAGATCGGTCTCGCGGAAGGCGGCGCGCAAGGCGGACGCCACGGCGACCAGCACCTCGTCGCCGCGCTCGTGACCGTAGGTGTCGTTGAGCGTCTTGAACCGGTCGATGTCGCCGTACACGACGATGACGGGCCTCTTGGAGCGCTTCGAGCGCTTGGCCTGCTCGGGCAGCATCACGTCGAGCCCTCGCCGGTTGAAGAGCCCGGTGAGCGCGTCCCGCAGCGTGAGTTCCTCCAGGCGGCGCACCTCGCGCTGCCGCTCGCGCAGGTCGCGCGAGATGGAGAGCACCACGAGCTCGCCGCCGACCTCGGTGAGGCTGGAGCTGATCTCCACCGGGATCAGCTCCCCACGGCGCGCGCGGCGCACGCTCTCGTAGCGCACCGTGCCCTCCTTGAGCAGTTCCGCCATCTTGCGCCGGAGCTGCCCCGGCGCCGGCGCCGCGTCGATCGCCCGCGGCGTGAGGCCGAGCAGTTCCTCGCGCGTGTAGCCGAGCAGATCGCAGGTGGCGTCGTTGACGGCGATGAACCGCGTGGGCTCCCCGGCCGCGTCCAGACCGTGCAGGTACACGGGGTCGGCGCTGTGCTCGAACAGCAGGCGGTAGCGCTTCTCGCTCATGACGAGCTGCTTGCGCGCCAGGCCGGCGGCCTCGACCGCCTCCTCCAGCCTGCGCCGCTGCCCGGCGAAGCGGTCCACGGCGATCCCGACGAGCAGGCCGATGACCAGGTAGCCGGCGACGGTGACGAGGTAGTCCTTGAGGTCTCCATCGTGGACGACCCGGAACGCAACGGTGGCGACGAAGCCGGCCCAGAGCGCGACCACGAGCCCGCCGCGCAGGCCCAGGAAGAAGGCGCCGGCCACCACCAGCGGAGCGCCGATCAGCTCCACCGCCTCGAGCGGCAGGAGCAGCGCAGCCAGGGCGAACCCCAGAGAGAGCAGGACGAAGATCGAATCGAGGCGGCGCCTGGTCACTCTGTCACCTCCCGGGACGCTATCCACACTGTGCCCGCGCGCGGGTCGACGGAGTCGGTGCGGCGATCGCGTGGCCGGCCGACGGCCGGCCGCTCACTGCCAACGGCGACCTCAGACGGCGACCTGGGCCCAATCGTAAGCGTCGCCGGCGGCCTCGAGGCGGGCGCGCGTGCGCTCGTCGCAGAACGCGCCCGCCACCGCGTGCTCGTACATGGCGCGCGGTGTGTGTCCCAGCCGGACCGCGACGGCCGAGTCCTCGGTGAGCGACGTCTGCATGAGCACCGGGTCGTCGCTCCCGATGGAGCACCTGACGCCGGCCGCCAGCATGACCGGCAGCGGGTGCTCGTCGAGCGAGCGGACGACGCCGGTGCGCAGGTTGCTCACCGGCGTGACGTCACACACGATGCCGCGCTCGGCCAGCTCCGTCAGGAGCGCGGGGTCCTCCGCGGCGCGCACGCCGTGCCGCAGGCGGTCGGCGCGCAGGTCGTCCAGCGCCGACCTCACCGACGCCGGGCCGGCGGTCTCCCCGGCGTGCGGCGCCGACTTGAGCCCGCCCTCACGCGCGATCGCGAACGCCCTCGCGAACGGCGCGGGCGGAAAGCGGTGCTCGCTCCCGCCCAGGCTGATGCCGGCGACCCCGCGCTCGCGGAAGCGCACCGCCCACGCGGCGAGCTGCTCGCCCATCTCCGGGGCGAAGTTGCGCGTGATGTCCGGGGTGAAGCGCAGATCGACGCCGTGCAGCTCACGCGCCTCGTCCGCGCCGTCACAGTAGCCCTCGAACACCTCCTGCCACGGCACCCCCCGCAGCACCGGCTCCGACGGCGAGAACAGCGGCTCCGCGTAGACGCACCCCTGCGCCGCCAGCTCACCGGCGTAGTCCACCACGACCTGCCGGAAGTCCTGGTGGCGGCGCAAGACACTGGTGGTCCTGACCCACACCTCGATGAAGCGGTCGAACCCGCTGAAGCGGCAGAACTTCTCGAGGCCGTGCACCGTGCGCGCCGGCAGCTTGACGCCGTTGCGGCGCCCGAGCTCGAGCAGGCGCTCCGGCCGTATGGTGGCCTCCAGGTGAACGTGCAGTTCGATGCGGGGGCAAGGCGCGGAGGAGTCCATGCGGCCCATGCTATCGCAGCCTCGAGGGCCGCCACGGGAGTCAGCGCACGAAGTCGTCCGCGACGAGCTCCATGAGGAGTGCGTCGCGCCACACGCCCTCCTCCACGCGCTCGTACTGCCGCAACACGCCGACGCGCCGGAAGCCGAGCTTCTCGTACACGTGGACGGCGCGCGCGTTGTCGGCCGCGGGGTCGACCGTCAAGCGGTGGTGGCCGCGCGCCTCGATGAGCCAGGCGACGAGCGTGCGCAGGGCGTCGGGGCCGACCCCGCGCCCCTGCGCGGCCGTGGCGACGAAGATGTCGACGGCCGCGGAGAAGTAGTCCGGGTCGGTCTCCTCCGAGAACTGGATGCAGCCGGACACCACGCCGGAGGCGACGATGACGAAGGTGACGGCGTCGTCTTCGTCCACGCGCTCCCACTCGTCGCGCCGCCACCAGCGCGCGACCTCGGGTTCCTCGAGGATGGCGAGAAGAGCCGGCAGGTCGTCATCGGTCGACGGGGCGCAGCGTGACGACACGACCGTGGAGGGCGGCGGGGATGGGTGACGCGGCGTCCACGACGTCGCGCCGCGCCTACTTGCGCGACTCGCTGCCGCCCGCGCGCCAGACCAGGTACGCGTGCACGAACCCGTCGAGGTCGCCGTCGAGCACGCTCTGGGCGTTGCCGACCTCGTAGCCGGTGCGCGTGTCCTTGACCATCTGGTACGGGTGCAGCACGTAGCTGCGGATCTGGCTGCCGAAGTCCACGTTGAGCACCTCGCCGCGCTCGCGAGCGAGCTCCTCTGCCCTCTTGCGCTCCTCGAGCTCGACCAGCTTCGACTTGAGCATGTGCATGGCCACGGTCTTGTTCTGCAGCTGCGAGCGCTCGTTCTGGCACTGGACCACGATGTTGGTCGGCAGGTGCGTGATGCGGATCGCCGAGCTGGTCTTGTTGACGTGCTGGCCGCCGGCGCCGCTGGAACGGTAGGTGTCGATGCGCAGGTCGTCGTCGTTGATCTCGACGTCGACGTCGTCGCTGACGAGTGGAGACGCGTCCACCGAGACGAAGCTGGTGTGACGCCGGTTCGCGGAGTCGAAGGGGCTCATGCGGACGAGCCGGTGGACTCCGCGCTCGGCCTGGATGAGACCGTAGACGTTCTCGCCCTCGACGGTGAGGGTGGCGCTCTTGAGCCCCGCCTCGTCGCCGTCCTGCAGGTCGTTGACCTCGACCTTGAAGCCGCGGCGCTCGAACCAGCGCAGGTACATGCGCAGGAGCATCTCGGCCCAGTCCTGCGACTCGGTGCCGCCGGCGCCGGGGTGGATGGTGAGGATGGCGCCGCCCTCGTCGTACTTGCCGCTGAAGAAGCGCTGCTCCTCGCCGTGCTGGAGGTCGGTCTCGAGGGCTTCGGCGCCGCTCACGAGCTCCTGCAGGAGCTCGTCGTCCACGGCGCCGCCTCTCAGCTCCTCACGCACGAGCTCCTCGGTGGTCTCGAGGTCGGCGAACCGCGCTTCGAGCGCGACGAAGTCCTCGAGCCGGCGCTTGGTGCGGCTGTACTCGGCGGAGACTCTCGAGGCCTGCTCCTGGTCGTCCCAGAAGTCGGGCGCGCGCATGCGCTCCTCCAGCGCCTCGATCCGCTCTGTCAGCCTGGGGGGGTCAAAGATAGCTCCGCAGCCAACCGAGGCGCCCGGAGGCTTCCTTCAGTCGCTCGCGGAGCTCATCCAGGTGAACGAGTGCTTCTGAGGCGTCGGTGCTCATGACCGACGTAGTGTACCCGAATCCCGGAGGCGCTTCAGCCGCACTGTCACCGCCGTCGGCAAGGGACGGAACAGATCCTCGCGCGGACGCCCGACTCCCGTTCCGGCTTTGGGGCATAGTGGGTTCGGAACCCGGGCCGGCAGGAGACTCATGACAGAGAATTCGGACGACAGCTCACCGCAGCAGCAGGTCGCACACCTCATGCTCCACGACCCGGTGACCGGGCTCGCCAACCGCGCGCTGCTCGAGGAACGGGTGACCCAGGCGCTCAAGCACGCACAACGCAAACGCCTGTCCCTGGCCCTCGCGGCGTTCCGGGTCGACCGCTTCGACGCCGTGGAGTCGTCGCTCGCGCACGAGGACGTCGACCGGCTGCTGCAGGAGCTCGGAGCACGCCTGCAGGAGGGCGGACGCGCCGAGGACACCGTGGCCCACCTCGGCGCGGGATCGTTCGTCGCCCTGCTGCCGGGCGCGGCGGGGCCGGCGGAGGCCAACGCCGCCGTGAGCGGTCTGCTCACGGCCGTCGGAGCGCCGCTCAAGGTCGACGGACGTGAGCTCTTCCTCACCCTGAGCCTGGGAGTCTCCCTCTACCCCACGGACGGCTCCACCACGGGGGAGCTGCTGCGCAACGCCGGCGCGGCGATGCGCCAGGCGTCGGACGGCGGGGGCGACCGCTGGCAGTTCTTCCACCCGGGGCTGAACGAGGAGCAAGCCGACCGGCTCGCGCTCGAGGCGGACCTGCAGCAGGCCCTGGAGGGCGACCAGTTCTTCCTCGAGTACCAGCCGCTGGTCGCCGCCGCGACGGAGGAGATCGTGGCTGTGGAGGCGCTCCTGCGCTGGCGCCACCCGGCGCGTGGCCTGATGCAGCCCATGGAGTTCATCCCCGTCGCCGAGGAAACGGGCATGCTCGGCCAGATCGGCGCCTGGGTGCTCGAGGAGGCCTGCCGGCAGGGACGCGGGTGGCAGCGTCAGACCGGCAAGCCGCTGCGCATGTCCGTGAACATCGGCGCGCGCCAACTGCACGACGAGACGCTGGTCGATGACTTGCGCCACACGTTGCGCACCACCGGCTTCGACGCGCACTCGCTGGAGCTGGAGATCACCGAGACGGCCGCGATGCGCGACGCGCGGCACACCGCGCAGGTCCTCGGCGCGCTGCGCGCCATGGGCGTGCGCGTGGCGCTCGACGACTTCGGCACCGGCTACTCGTCCCTCAGCCACCTCGTGCGGTTGCCGATCTCGACGGTCAAGATCGACCGCTCGTTCGTGCGCGACCTGCTCAACGTGCCTGAGCACGCCGCCGTGGCCGCCTCGGTGATCGCCCTCGGGCACCGTCTGGGGCTCACCGTGGTCGCGGAAGGCGTCGAGACACAGGGCGAGCGCGGCGCGCTCCGTGACGAGGGCTGCGACCTCATCCAGGGCTTCCTCTACGCCCGGCCGCTGCCGGCGGAGGCGTGCGCGGACCTGCTGCGGGACGGCGTCATCCGCCGCTGAACCGCGGCCTGCTCCTGCGCCGTGAGGTGAGAGGACGCAGTCTGCGGCATCGCACGGAGCGAAACCGGCTCAGCCGGTCAAGCTCCGTGAAACGAGCGGACGAAGCTTACGGCGTTGCACGGCGCGCCGACCGGCGAAGCCGGCTCACGCGCCGTGACACTTCTTGTACTTCTTCCCGCTCCCGCACGGGCACGGGTCGTTGCGCCCGACCTTGTCGAACACGACCCGCTGCTGCACCTGCACCGGCGTGCTGGTCGTCGTCGCGCCGCGACCGCCGCCGCCGGCCGCCACGTTGGGCGGCGGCGCATCGGCGAGGCCGTCCGGCGGGTACTCGCCCCCGGCCATTGCCGCGCCCGTGAACGACGTCTGGTTGATCAGGTCGTCGCCGCTCGAGTAGTTGAGGGCCATCACCGGCTCGTCGAGGGTGATGGCGGTGAACATCGCGAGGTCCTCGGGGGAGTTCTTCATGAGCGTGGTGACGGTGCTCGTCTTGATGCCCTCGAGCATGTCGTTGAACAGCTCGAAGCCCTCGCCCTTGTACTCGACCAGCGGGTCCCGCTGCCCGAGCGCCCGCAGGTGGATGCCCTCCTGCAGGTAGTCCATGTCGAGGAGGTGCTCCTTCCAGCGGCCGTCGATGACCTGGAGCATCACCGCGCGCTCCACGTTGCGCATCTGCTCCTCACCGATGAGCCGCTCGCGCTCGTCGTACTGCTCGAGCGCGTCGTCGACGGCGAGGTCGACGACCTCCTCCACCGTGCCCGACTCCACGTCGATGTCCTGCCGCTTGAGCTGCGGGTTGTAGATCTGGCGGAGGCCGATGAAGAGGGAGTCGAGGTCCCAGTCCTCGGAGAACTGCACGCCCTCGAGGGCGCCGCGCACCGCGGATTCGGTCAGCTCGGCCACCATCTCGCGCACCTGCTCGCCGAAGTCCTCGCCCATGAGGATGCGCTGCCGCTGGTCGTAGATGACGCGGCGCTGCTCGTTCATCACCTCGTCGTACTTGAGCACGTTCTTGCGGCGCATGAAGTTGAGCTCTTCGACCTTGACCTGCGCCTTCTCGACCACGCTGCTGAGCATCTTGGCCTCGATCGGCTCGCCCTCCTTGGGGCCCAGGCGGGCGAGGATCTTGTACATGCGGTCGCCCGAGAACAGGCGGATGAGCTCGTCCTCGGCGGACAGGTAGAAGCGGCTCTCGCCGGGGTCGCCCTGCCGGCCCGACCGGCCGCGGAGCTGGTTGTCGATGCGCCGGCTCTCGTGGCGCTCGGTGCCGAGCACGTACAGACCGCCGAGCTCGCGCACGCCCTCACCGAGCTTGATGTCGACGCCGCGGCCGGCCATGTTGGTGGCGATGGTGATCGCGCCCGGCTGGCCGGCGTTCTCGATGATGTGCGCCTCACGCTCGTGCTGCTTGGCGTTGAGCACGTTGTGCTCCACGCCGTGGCGCTCGAGCAGGCGCGACAGCATCTCGCTGACCTCGACGGACACGGTGCCGACGAGGACCGGCTGACCCTTCTCGTACCGCTCGATCACGTCCTGCACGACCGCCGCGTGCTTCTCCTTGGCGGTCGTGAAGATGAAGTCGTTCTCGTCCTTGCGGATCATCGGCGTGTTGGTGGGGATCTGCACGACCTCGAGCTGGTAGATCTGGCGGAACTCGTCTTCTTCGGTCTTGGCCGTACCGGTCATACCGGCCAGGACGTCGTACATGCGGAAGTAGTTCTGCAGGGTGATGGTGGCGAGGGTCTGGTTCTCCTCGCGGATCGCCACCTTCTCCTTGGCCTCGATGGCCTGATGCAGACCCTCTGAATACCGCCGGCCCTCGAGGATGCGGCCGGTGAACTCGTCGACGATGAGCACCTCGCCGTTCTGCACGACGTACTCCACGTCCTTCTGGTAGAGCGCCTGGGCGCGGAGCGCCTGGATGAAGTGGTTGACCAGGGCGCCGTTCGAGTCCTTGTAGAGGTTGTCGATGTCGAGCGCCCTCTCGACCTTGGCGACGCCGCTCTCGGTGACGGCCACGGTGCGCTGCTTCTCGTCGACCTCGTAGTCCTCGCCCGGGATGAGGCGCGGCACGACGCGCGCGAACTGGCGGTAGGTGTCGGCGGCCGTCTCGGGCGCGCCGCTGATGATGAGCGGGGTGCGCGCCTCGTCGATGAGGATCGAGTCGACCTCGTCCACGATGCAGTAGGCGTGACCACGCTGCACCATGTGCTCACGGCGCATGGTCATGTTGTCACGCAGGTAGTCGAAGCCGAACTCGGAGTTGGTGCCGTAGGTGAGGTCGGCGTTGTACTGGGCGCGGCGCTCCTCGGGCGTCATGTTGGCCTGGATGCAGCCGACCTCGAGGCCGAGGAAGCGGTAGACCTGGCCCATCCAGTCGGCGTCGCGCTTGGCGAGGTAATCGTTGACGGTGACGAGGTGCGCGCCCTCGCCGGCGATGGCGTGGAGGTACATCGGCATCGTCGCGACGAGGGTCTTGCCCTCGCCGGTCTTCATCTCGGCGATGTCGCCCTCGTGGAGCACGATGCCGCCCAGCACCTGGACGTCGAACGGCCGCATGCCCAGCGCGCGCTTGGCGCCCTCGCGGGCGACGGCGAACGCCTCGAACAGGAGGTCCTCCAGGGTCTCGCCGTTCGCGTAGCGCTGACGGAACTCGTTGGTCTTCTCGCGGAGCTGTTCGTCGGTGAGGGCGGCCGCCTCCGGCTCGTACTCGCCGATCCTGGCGGTCTGCTCCTCGAGGATCCTGAGTCGCCGGCCTTCACCGGCGTGCAGCAGCTTGTCGACGATCTTGATCACAGGGAATCGACTCCCGGGGTCGCGTGGTTGGAATCTCGACCCATTGTCGCACAGGCCGCGAGCTTCGTCGCACGGCGGGCGCCGGCGCCCGAAGGGGGCTGCCGGCGCACCGCCTGCCCTGGACCTCGCTCGCTTCTCAGTCCTGCGTGGTGTCCCTCAGTTCTCCACAGGCTCGATCAACCCGTAGTGCCCGTCGTTACGCCGGTACACCACGTTGGTGCGGTTGGACTCGGCGTTGGTGAACACGAAGAAGTCGTGCCCCACCAGCTCGAGCTGGAGCGTCGCCTCGTGCACCGACATCGGCTTGAGCGCGAACTGCTTGGTCTTGACGATGCGCCCGTTGTCGCCCGTGTGCTCGGTCTCACCGGCGAGCTCGTCGGCCAGCACGGCGGCGGCGGCGACCGGAGCCAGCTCGGGCGCCGGCTCGACCGGCGCGACGATCTTCTCGTGGCCGTGCTTGGTCTTGCCGTGGATCTTGTCGTGGTACTTCTTGACGCGGCGCACCAGCTTGTCGCTCACCAGGTCGATGGCGGCGTACATGTCGGTGGAGGACTCGCGCGCTCTGATCACCGGTCCGCGCGTGAACACCGTCGCCTCGGCGATGCACGGTTCGGGGATGCTCGGGTTCTTCTCTACCTTGAGCTCGAGCTCTACCCTCGTGACCTCGTCGATCTTGCGCTGCTGCAGGAGCTTGTGGACGTGCTCGATCTTCTCGTTCGCGTAGTCCTGCAGTGCCGGCGTGACGGTGACGTTGCGGCCCTTGATCTGAGTTTTCATCGACATCGCTCCTTACTGGCTTGGTCCCGCGATGCTTGGGCAGGCGTCGCACGAACGGTCCGTGCGAAGGTGAAGGCGTGGGGGTCGAGGCTTGCATGAGCGAGCGCTTCCGCACACTGGTTCAACGTTTCACCTGTGGTGTAGACGTCGTCAACAATGATCACTCGCTTGAGTCTAGTACCTACCCCGAAACCGGGCTCCCGCAACGCGAACGCATCATGGACGTTGGCGGCGCGCGCGGCCCTCGTGAGCCCGCTCTGACGGGCTCCGTGCCGCGTGCGACGGAGCAGCGGAGCATAGGTGAGCCCGGCATCGCGCGCAAGCCGCCGGGCGAGGGACTCGGCGAGGTCGAACCCGCGGTCGAGGCGGTGGTCGCGGTGGGCCGGCACCGAGGTGACGACAAGCCCGCCGAGGTCCTCCGGCTCCTCCTCCTCAGCCGCGGCCTCCACCGCCTGCGCGAACGCCGGCGCGGCGCGCACGGCGAGCTCCGCGGCGAGCGAGCGCAGGGCCCGGAACTTGCACGCGGTCACGAGAGCGCGGGCCGCTCCGTCGTAGCAGAACGCCGCCGAGGCGCTCGAGAAGGCGAGCTCGCGGCCCGCGCACTCCCGGCAGGCGGGCATGCGCCGGGGGGGAGCTCCGGGGCGCGCCGGACGGGCGGGGCGCCCGGCCCGCCGCGAGGGCGCGCCGCACCGCCGGCAGCGGTCGTGCGGAAGCGGGTGCAGCTCGCCGCTGCAGGAGGCGCAGAGCCAGGCGCCGGGGAGCCGGCACACCACGCAACGCCGCGGGAACACCAGGTCGAGCAGGCCGTCGAGTGCGCCCTCAGGTTGCACCCGCGGCCCGCGGCTCACGGGACGCCGTTCCCGTGCGAGTGCTCGCCCCGGCCCAGGCGGGTGCGCGGCTCCAGGCGCGCGCCCGCGTCCACGAGCGCGTGCGCGCCCACCTCGGAGCGGTCGCCCACCACCGAGTCCTCGTGCACGACGGCCTCGTGGTGCACGAGCACGTTGCGCCCCAGGATGCTCCCCTGCAGGCGAGAGCCGCGCCCGGCCGTGGTGCCGTCCCAGTGGATGACGCCCTCGAGCACGGCGCCGTGCTCCACCACGCAGCCGTCGCCGATGATGAGCGGGCCGATGAGCTCGGCGCCGGACTCGACGAGACACCCGGCGCCGAGCAGCACCGGCGGCTCGACGCGCACCCCGCCTTCGATCTCCGTGCCCTGACCCACCCACACGCGCGGCGACACCTCGCGGCCGGGTATGCGTACGTCGACCCGGCCGAGCAGCGCGTCGAAGTTGCCGACGCGGTACTGCTCGATGTTGCCGACGTCGTTCCAGTAGCTCTCCAGCTGCCACACGTGGAACGGCCGGTCGTCCTCCAGCAGCGCCGGGAACACGTCCTTGGCCCAGTCGACGAACGCCCCGGACGGGATGTAGTCGAAGATCTCGGGTTCGAACGCGTAGATGCCGCAGTTGCAGAGGTTCGACTTGGCCTGCTCGCGCGGGGGCTTCTCCTGAAAGCCGGTGACGCGCAGGTCGCCGTCGTGGACCACGACGCCGTACAGCGAGGGGTCGGCGACTTCCTTGACCGCCAGAGAAGCGATGCCCCCGGTGCGGCGGTGCGCCGCGAGGAACGCGGTGAGGTCGACGTCGGTGAGCCCGTCACCGCTCATCACCAGGAAGGTGGAGTCGCCGAGGAACCCGCGGAACGCGTCGGCGCCGCCGGCGGTGCCCATCAGTTGCTCTTCGAGGTTGTACTGCAGCTCCACACCGAGCTCCGACCCGTCGCCGAAGTAGGAGCTGATCTTGCCCGGGTGGTAGTGCAGGTTGGCGGCGATCTCCGTGACCCCGTGCTTGTGCAGCAGGCACAGGAGGTGCTCCATCACGGGGCGGTTGAGGATCGGCACCATGGGTTTGGACGTGAGCCCGGTGAGCGGGTAGAGCCGCGTGCCGAGGCCCGCGGCCATGAGGTAGGCGCGCACGGGGCCGTTCGGCGCTCACGGCCGGCACTCCCCGGCCTCGCAGGCGCCGCTGAGCGCCGGTCCGAACGGGGCGCGCAACACCCCCGCCTCGGTGATGATGGCCGTGATGTTGGCGGCCGGCGTGACGTCGAACGCGGGGTGACGAGCGTGCGCGCCCTCGGGCGCGACCTGCTCTCCGTGAAACGCGGTGACCTCGGCCGGATCGCGCTCCTCGATCGGGATCGCCTCGCCGCTCTCGATGGTCATGTCGACCGTGGAGAGCGGCGCGGCCACGAAGAACGGCAGGCCGTGCTCCTTGGCGAGCACGCTGACGCTGTAGGTGCCGATCTTGTTGGCGGTGTCGCCGTTGGCGGCGATGCGGTCGGCGCCGACCACCACGCCGTCGACCTCGCCGCGGCGCATGAAGTACCCCGCCATGTTGTCGCTGATGAGCCGGTACGGGATGCCCTCCACCTGGAGCTCCCAGGCGGTGAGGCGCGCGCCCTGCAACCAGGGGCGCGTCTCGTCGACCCACACCGAGATGTCCGGGTAGGCCGCCGCCGCAGAACGGATGACGCCGAGCGCGGTACCGTAGCCGGCCGTCGCGAGGGCGCCGGCGTTGCAGTGCGTGAGGATGCGGTCGCCTGCCTTGAAGAGCGCGGCTCCGTGCTCGCCGATGCGCAGGCAGCGGTCGACGTCGTCGTCGTGCACGGCCTGCGCGCGGGCGAGCAGGACGGCCGCGACGGCCGCCGGGGCGGGCTGCGGCGCGGCGAGCTCCGCCTCCCAGGCCGCACGCATCTCGTCCAGCGCCCAGCGCAGGTTGACGGCGGTGGGCCGCGTGGCGAGCAGGCCGGCGGTGGCCCGCTCGAGTGCTGCCCGCAGGGCGACCGGGTCGTCCGGGCTCGCCGTCGCGGCCTCGGCGGCCGCGAGCGCGACGCCTCCGGCCGCCGTGACGCCGATGGCCGGGGCGCCGCGGACCGTCATGTCGCTGATGCGGTCCGCGACCTCCCGCCAGGTACGGCAGGTGACGTAGCGCTCCTCCTGCGGCAGCGCGAGCTGGTCGATGAGCACCACCTCGCCGGGCAGGATCTCGACGGTGCGCACGCGCAGGCGCGAACCGCCGGGGCCGCTGCGCTCGCCGGCGGCCACCTTCGCGCTGTCTTCCCGGCTCGCGGCTTCGCTCAAGAGATCCTCCGGCTCAGGTGCCCTGGTCCCAGGAGGCGAGGTACTTGGCCTGCTCCTCGGTCAGGGTGTCGCAGTCGACCGCCATGGACTCGAGCTTGAGCCGGGCGATCTCGTCGTCGATGTCCCTGGGCACCACGTACACCTTCTTCTCGAGCGACGCGTGGTTCTGCACCATGAACTCGGCGCTGAGCGACTGGTTGGCGAAGCTCATGTCCATGACCGCCGCGGGGTGCCCCTCGGCCGCCGCCAGATTGACCAGCCGCCCGTCGGCCAGCAGGTAGATGCGGCGGCCGTCCTCCATGGTGTACTCGTCGACGAACTCGCGCACCTTGCGCTTCTTGACGGAGAGCTTCTCCAGCGCCGGGATGTCGATCTCGACGTTGAAGTGGCCGGTGTTGGCGATGATCGCGCCGTCCTGCATGACCTCGAAGTGCTCACCGCGCAGCACGTGGATGTCGCCGGTGGCGGTGACGAAGAGCTTGGCCACCTTGGCGGCCTCGGCCACCGGCATGACGCGGAAGCCGTCCATGACGGCCTCGAGCGCGCGCAGCGGGTCGACCTCGAGCACGACGACGTCGGCCCCGTGACCCTTCATGCGCATGGCCAGGCCGCGACCGCACCAGCCGTAGCCGGCGACGCACACCGTGCTGCCGGCGATGAGGATGTTGGTGGCGCGGATCACGCCGTCGAGCGTGCTCTGGCCGGTGCCGTACCGGTTGTCGAACATGTGCTTCGTGTTGGCCTCGTTGACGGCCACGATGGGGAACATGAGCTTGCCTTCGGCCTCGAGGGCCTTGAGGCGGATGACCCCGGTGGTGGTCTCCTCGGTGCCGCCGATGATGTCGGCCGCCATGTCGGGACGTTCCCCGTGCAGCACGCCGATGACGTCGGCGCCGTCGTCCATGGTGATGTTGGGGCGGTGGTCGACGCAGGCGTTGATGTGCGCGTAGTACGTCTCGTCGTCCTCGTTGTTGATGGCGTAGACGCGCACGCCGTACTCCTCGACGAGCGCGGCGGCGACGTCGTCCTGCGTGCTCAGAGGGTTGCTGGCGCAGAGCACCACATCGGCGCCGCCCGCGGCCAGCGTGCGCATGAGGTTGGCCGTCTCGGTGGTGACGTGCAGACAGGCGCCGATGCGGATGCCCTCCAGCGGCTTCTCCTTCTCGAAGCGCTCGCGGATGGCCTTGAGCACGGGCATGTGCATGTCGGCCCACTCGATGCGGAGCACGCCCTCCGGGGCGAGGCCGATGTCCTTGATGTCGTAGTCGTTGCTCATGCGCAGAGTCTCACTCTCTTTCGGGTAGGGGCGCCTGCACCACTCCGCAGGCGACCAGCTTCACGCCGTAGTACGCCGCGACGACGGCGACGGGGACGAGGGAGTCGGACACGATGGGCCAGGCCCCCTGCCGGACCGCTCGGGCCTCGAAGCGCGTGAGGCGGCGGACGTCGGCGACGCCCGCCGCCACGACGCCGGACGAGTATACCCGAGCCCCCCGGAACGGACGAACGAGGGAGGGTTGATATACGCCGGTCATGTTGGGGAAGTCGCGCGGCACGCCGGCCGGCCAGCGGCCGGTGAGCGGGCCGCGCCCCTCAAGGTTCACGTGATCGGCCACCGGGACGAGCTCGCCGGGCTGCGGACGCGCCGCCGGCGAGGCGTCGTCCGGACGGGCGCGGGGCAGGTCGGCGGACGCCGTCGCGGGGACCACGAGCCCGGCCGTGGAACCACGGGGCAGCGCCGCGAGCAGGTCGAAGAGAGCGCCGGTGAAGGGTGCGGGCGGGCGGAGAGCCTCCCGCGAGAGCTCCCGGTAGGGGACGCCGGGGAACAGGCCGGCGCCGGCGTCCCGGCAGGCCGCGCCGGCGGCGCCGAGCACGAGGGCCACGACCGCGCCGCTCACGCCGCCGTCAGTCGCCGTCGCCGGCGAGCCCGGCCTTGAACGCCTGGATGGCGTCGACCGGCGTGGGGTCCACCCCGTACAGGACGGCGAGGTAGCACGAGACGTAATCACCGAGCTGTACGAGCGAGAACAGCCGCGCGAGCCGCGAGGCTCCGCGCGCGGCCACCAGCTCCGTCGAGACCCCGAGCGCCTCGTACTCCCGCGCCGTGAGCTCGGCGCGCCGGGTGAGCCGAGCGTCCTCGTCCGGGTCGTGGAGGAAGAGAGCGACGGCGCTCTGCGTGACGAGCGGCAGACTCGACCAGCCCATGAGCTCGTTGTGGTCGAGCTCCGGCAGCTCGTTGAAGAAGGCCGGCGCCTTGGCGTTCTCGTTGACCTGGCCCTTCCAGCGCCGGGCGACCGGAGCGGTGACCCCGGCGCCGTAGACCACCACCAGCCTGTCCTCGAGACGCCGCGCGAGGCTCTTGGCCGGGTTCTGCCGGTCCTCGCTCTCCGGGCCCAGCACCTCGTTGTCGGCCTCGAGCTGCGCGACCGCGGCGTCCACGTGGCCGGCGTGCTCGCGGCACAGGCCGGCGGCCTCGAGGGCGGCCAGGATCGACATCGACAGCAGGCCCACCGCGGCGCGCGGCTGCCCGCCGCCCGGGACGACGATGAGCGGCAGCCCCTCGCGCTCGGCGAGCGCGCGCAGGCTGCCGCCGGACGAGACGCACACCGGCGCGCAACCGCGCGCACACGCCTGCTCCGCGCATGCGAGCGCCTCTTCGGTCTGCCCGGAGTAGCTGACGACGACGACCAGGGTCTCCGGCCCGACCCACTCGGGCAGCCGGTAGCCGCGGACGACGGCGGCCGGCACCGCCAGGTCGGGCAGCGCGGCGAGCACGAGGTCGGCCCCGATGGCGGAGCCGCCCATGCCGCAGACGACGAGGCTCGTGGGCCGCGCGGGCGGGATGGCGGGGTACGTACCGAAGAAGGCGCCGGCGAGGGCGGCGTGGGCGCTCTTGTACCCTTCGCGCAGCTGCCGCGGCAGGCCGGCGACCTCGCCGAACATGCCGGCCACGTCGACCTCCGCGACCCGCCTCGGTCCCAGACCGGCGACGCTGCCCACGTCAGCCCTCCCTGATCACCGAGAGCACGAGGTCGCGCTTCTCCTCCATGAGCGGCCGCGAATCGGCGCCGAGGTTGAGGCGCAGCAACGGCTCGGTGTTGGACGGCCGCACGTTGAAGTGCCAGTCCGGGTAATCGACGGAGATGCCGTCGAGCCGGCCCTGCTCGCCGTCGGAGAAGCGCTCCTCGATGCGCGCCAGCGCCGCCGCCACGTCCTCGACGGTGGAGTTGATCTCGCCGCTGATGAAGTACTTGCTGCGCAGCGGCTCGAGCAGCTCCGCCATGGTCGCCTGCTTCTGCGAGAGCAGCTCGAGGATGAGCAGCGCCGGGATGAAGCCGGAGTCGGCGTTGTAGTTGTCGGCGAAGTAGTAGTGGCCCGACACCTCGCCGCCGAAGAGCCCGCCCTCGCGGCGCATGCGCTGCTTGAAGAAGGCGTGCCCGACACGGTTGAGGAGCGGCACGCCACCGTTCGCCGTGATGACGTCGGGCACGGCGCGGCTGGCGCGCAGGTCGTAGAGGATCCTGGCGCCCGGGTTCTTGATCAGCAGCGCCTCGGCGAGGAGCGCGGTGACGAAGTCGCCGGGCACGAACTCGCCGTCCTCGTCGATGAAGAAGCAGCGGTCGGCGTCGCCGTCCCAGGCGATGCCCAGGTCGGCCTTCTCGGCCACCACGCGCTCACGGATCTCGCGGCTGTTCTCCTCCAGGAGCGGGTTGGGCGCGTGGTTGGGGAACGTGCCGTCCACCTCGAAGTACATCTCCACGCAGTCGAGGGCGGTGCCCTCGAACACGAGCGGCGCGAGCTTGCCGCCCACCCCGTTGGCCGCATCCATCACGACCTTGTAGGGACGGAACGCGCCGACGTCGACCAGCTTGTGCAGGTGTTCGACGTAGGCCGGGTAGATGTCGAGGCGCTCGGTGACGGCGCCGGCGCTGCGCGCCGGCAGCTCGCCGAGCGCCTGGGCGCGCTCCTTGAGCTCCGGGATCCCGGAGTCTCCGCTCAGGGGCAGCGCGCCGTCCTCCACGAGCTTCATGCCGTTGTACTCGGGCGGGTTGTGCGAAGCCGTGATCATCGCGCCGCCGTCCAGGCCCCGCGAGGCCACGCCGAAGTAGAGCATCTCCGTGGGAACGAACCCGAAGTCCACGGTGGAGGCGCCGCCCGCGGCGGCGCCCGCGGCGAAGGCCTCCAGCAGGCCCGGTGGAGGATGGGCGCGGGTCCATGCCCGCGCCGAGCCGTGACGCGCCCAGCTGCTGCGCCAGGGCGCACCCGATGCGCTCGGCGGCCGCTTCGTCCAGCTCCTGCGGGTACAGCCCACGGATGTCGTACGCCTTGAAGATGCCGTCCGGGATCGTCATGCGCCCTCTCTTCTTCTGAGCTGCTCGTAGAATTGCACGGAGTTGTCCGGCAGCTCGGTCTCCGGATACAGACAGATGCCGCCGGCCAGCCGGTTGCCGGCGCCGACCGCGCACGAGTCGCCGAGCACCGCGCCGTCCAGCTGCGTCCCGGCGCCGACGCTCGACCCGCGCACGAGGATGCTGCCTTGCACCTGTGCGTGAGCGCCGATCACGACCTCCTCCTGCACCACCGCTTCTGCCACCAGCGCGCCCTCGCCGACCACGGAGCCGGCGCCGAGCACGGCGAGCGGGCCCACGCGGGCCCCCGCACCGACGCGCACGCCGTCCGCGATGTAGCACGGAGGAACGATGCGGGCGCCGGAGGTGACCTCGGCCGACGGCGAGAGGTACAGGTACTGCTCGCCGAGCTCTTCGCCGGCGCTCGTCTCGAGCTGCCGCTCGAGGATGTCGAAGTGCGCCTGCAGGTAGCTGTCGGGCGTCCCGATGTCGCGCCAGTATCCCCGGTCCACGTGGCCGTACAGGGAGCCGGCCGACGAGAGCTTGGGGAACACCCCGCGCTCGATGGAGAACAGCCGGCCGCGCGGGATCATCTCGAGCACCTCGGGCTCGAGCACGTACACGCCGGCGTTGATGAGCGCCGTGCCCTCCCACTCCCCGGGCTTCTCGAGGAAGCTCGCGACGGAGCCGTCCTCGCGCAGCTCGACCAGCCCGTAGCGGCGCGGGTCCTCCACCGGCGTGAGGAAGATCGTGCCCATGCCGCCCTTGCCGGCGTGCGCCGCGGCGAGCCCGGTCAGGTCGACGTCGCTGAGCACGTCGCCGTTGAAGACGAAGAAGCTCTCCTCCTCCAGGCAGTTCTCACAGTTGGCGATGGCGCCGGCCGTGCCGAGCGGCTGGTCCTCGATGCAGTAGTCCACCTCGAGCCCGTAGGCCGAGCCGTCTCCGATGACCGCCTCGATGGCCTCCGCCAGGAACCCGGTGGAGAAGACGGCCCGCTGCACCCCGTGGCGCGCGAGGTTGTCGAGGATGTACGCGACGAACGGGCGCTCGACCACCGGGGCCACCGGCTTGGGCACCCGCGAGGTGATGGGGCGGAGGCGGGTGCCCTCCCCCCCGACGAGGATGACGGCCTGCCGCGGATGCCCGTCAGCTGCGCTCATGAGAGGCTCAGCCCGGGACGGGCGCAGCGAGTTCGTCCCCGAGGCCGATGCCCTGGTAGTCGAGGCCGGCCTCCGCCGCCGTGGCCGGGTCGATGAAGTTGCGGCCGTCGATGAGCAGCGGGCGCGCCATGGCGGCCGCGGCCGCGGCCCAGTCGAGGCGCGCGAACTCCTGCCACTCGGTGACCAGCACCGCGGCGTCCGCGCCGGCGAGCGCCTCGAGCGGTTCCTCGCAGATCACGACGCCGGGGAACAGCGGGTGGTCGCCGGCGTCGAGCATGGGGTCGAAGGCCTTGACCCTGGCGCCTTCGTGGATGAGGCGGCCGGCGAGCACGATGGAGGCCGCCTCCCGCAGGTCGTCGGTGTTGGGTTTGAACGTCAGGCCGAGGAGCGCGATCGTCGCGCCCCGGAGGTTGCCCAGCCGCTCCTTGAGCTTGCCCACCACGCGGCGCTTCTGGAGCGCGTTGACCTCGATGACGGCGTTGAGCAGCTGGAAGTGGTACCCGGTGTTGCCGGCCAGTTGCTTGAGCGCCTGCACGTCCTTGGGGAAGCACGACCCGCCGTACCCGATGCCGGCCTGCAGGAAGTGCGGCCCGATGCGGTGGTCGAGCCCCATGCCGTGGGCCACGGTGCGCACGTCGGCCCCGACCTGCTCGCAGACGTTGGCGATCTCGTTGATGAACGAGATCTTGGTAGCGAGGAAGGCGTTGCTCGCGTACTTGACCATCTCGGCGGTGGGGACGCTGGTCCGCACCACGTCGGTGTCGATACCGCGATAGAGAGCCTCGACCGCCGCGCCGTCCTCGTCCCGGAAACTGCCGATGACGATGCGGTCCGGCTCGAGGAAGTCCTGGATGGCCGCGCCTTCGCGCAGGAACTCCGGGTTGGACGCGTAGGTGATGCCGGAGACGCCCAGGGCCTCGAGGTCGCCCATGACCCCCTCGCCGGTGCCCACGGGGACGGTGCTCTTCATGACGAGCAGACGCTCTCCTCCGCGAGCCGCGATCTCGCGCACGGCGTGCTGCACGCGCGAGAGGTCGGCGTCGCCCGAGGGCGACGGCGGCGTGTCGACGGCGATGAACAGGATGCTGCAGCGCTCGAGCAGGGCGTCGTAGGACGTGGTGAACGACAGGCGTGCGGAGTTGTCCGCGACGAGCTTCTCGAGGCCCGGCTCAAAGATGGGGACTTCCCCGCTCTCCAGCCGGGCGATCTTGCTCTCGTCGACGTCCATGCACACGACTTCGTGACCCAGGTGCGCGAAGCAGACGGCCGAGACGAGGCCGACGTACCCGGTGCCCACGACGCCGATGGGTGCGGCATCCATGCGGGAAGTACCTCCAGTGCAGGTGAGAAAACAGGCCCCACTACGGCCGGAAGTCTACCACGAGGCACGGGCGCCGGCCGTCGCCCCGTCGCCCGTTCTAGCGCGCGAGCCGCTCCAGTTCGTACCGGCTCGCGAGGTCCAGGGGATTGAGCGCCAGGGCTCTGGTGAAGGAGGCCCTGGCCTGGTCGATCTGCCCGAGCGGGCCTTGCTGCAGTTCGCCGAGAGCGAACCACACCTCGTAGTTCTGCGGCTGGAGCCGCGCCGCCTCCTCGAGCCTGGCCAGGGCGGCGCGGTTCTGCCCGAGCTGCTGCAGCAGCGTCGCCTCGGTCAGCAGCGGGCTCGCCGCCAGCGGATCGAGCCGCGCGGCGCGGCGCGCCTGCGCGAGGGCGGGACGCACCGCGCCGTCGCTCGCCGCCGCCAGTGCGGCGTTCTCCGCCCGCTGCGCGAGGTACGGCGGCAGCCAGCACGCGGCGAGCAGCAGCAGCGCGGCGCTGGCGACCACGCGCACGCCCCACCCGACCTTGGGCCGGCGCGGGCGCCGGCGAGGCGCTTGCTCCGCGCCGGGCTTCTCGTCGGCATCCTCCAGATGAGCGGAGCCGTCGCCGGTCGCGCCGGGTGTCACGCCCTCGCTCTCGCTCACCTCTCCGGGCGCCTCGTCCGCGGCGCCCCGGGCGTGAGCCTCGGAGCGCCGGTCGTCGACCGCGCGCGTGGCGCGGTACGAGGCCGCGGCGGCGAGGAACACGAACGTCACCAGGCCGGCGGCCGCCATGTCCCAGTCCCAGTCCCAGGACATGTGCACCAGAAACGCGACCGCGCCCACCTGCAACGACACGAGCAGCGGGTGCAGAGGGTCGTCGCGCCGCGCGAACGGGTTGCCCACGGCCGCGGCCACGAAGAGCACCAGGGCGACCACGAACAGGACGAGGCCCACCACCCCGAGCTCGCTCAGCACGTTGAACCACTGGCTGTGCGCGTGCTTGACCACGCCGCCGCCGTCACGGAAGCGGTAGTGGGAGAACGCGAAGGTGCCGGCGCCGGTGCCCGCCGCCGGCACCACGCGCGACTGGTCCACAGCCTCGCGCCACAGTGGGATGCGACCGTTGGTCGTCACCGTGAACAGACGCCCCGCCGCGTTACCGCCGCCCTCGCTCTCAGCGTCGGTCACGAGCGCGTGCGCCTTGTCCTTGACCCACTGCACGCCGCCGTGCCGCTGCAGGTAGGTCACGGGGCCGCCGATCACGACCACGCCGACGACGGCGAGGACCGCCGCCCCGGCGAGCAGGGTGGACCAGCGCGGCCAGCGCACCGCCGCCTGCACCAGGGCTGCGGCCAGCTGGACGCCGGCGGTGACCACGAGGGCGGCCACGGCCCAGCGCAGCAGTGTGTGCCCCTGCAGCGCGCGCACGGCGTCGTCGGTCGTCGGGGCGAACAGCGTCTCCAGGCCGCGGAGCCGCCACAGCACGAGCGCGGCGGGCGTCACGATCGCCGCGAGCGACACCAGGCTGCCCAGCCTCGTGGTGGTGAAGACGAAGTAGAGGACGAGGGCGAGCCCGAGGGCGAGCCAGCCCCCGCGCGAGAAGGTGAAGAAGAAGGCGAGACCCATGGGCACCGCCGCCGCAGCCGTCAGCGTCCGCAGCCAGACCGGCGTGGCTCGGTCGCCGGCCACGGCGAGCGCCACGCACAGCCCCATGACCATCATGAGCGCAAGGACGTTCCAGTACCCCACCGGACTGTCGAGGCGAGCGTAGACGTGCGCGTGCGTGATCACATCCGGCAGGGCCTTGCCGAGGAACGCGTAGACGCCGACGGCGGCCGCCACGGCCAGATAGCCGTAGCCCACCGTGCGCAGCTGCAGCCCGCGTACGGAGGTGAGGCCGAGCACGGCGGCGGCGGCGAGGTAGAAGGCGGTGAGGTCGAACGCCACCCAGGTGAGGTCCGGGCCGTAGGACCAGAGCACCGAGAGTCCCGTCCACACGGTGAAGGCGGTGAACACGCCGAGCGCGGCGAGCAGGAGAAGCGGCGGCCTCGAACTGCGGCGCAGGAACCAGACCCAGACGGCGGCCGCGCACAGGCAGGCCACGACCACCGGCGTGCTGCGGCCGATGACGTACCCGCCCGAGAGGAACGAGAACAGCCCTACGGCCGCGACGGCGACGGCATAGGGCGCGATGTTCCGGGCCCGGAAGGTCTCCCTCACAACGCGGCCGTGTTTGCGGGCATCCTCATCGATGGGATTATACTTACGCGCCGCTTGGGGGTTTTCGCGTCCTCAATGGGTCTCCTGTCCGGGGCCTGGGGTATGGTCAACGCCGTGGGGGCGTGGTACAAGTGGTGAGTTCAGCTTTTCGCTGACGTGTGACGACGTCGTTGGAGGGGGGTGAGAAGATGAGGGTCAAGCTTCTTGGAGCCATCACGGTCGCGCTTCTGCTCGTCCTTGTGTTCGCTGTCGTGGCGGCGGCTGCGGTACCGCAGTCGGTGATCGACGGGGTCATCAAGGACGCCATGGACGGCACGATCGACGGCAATTGGACGTCCGCGGAGGTACGCGCTGCTCTGGCGTACATCCAGGACAACCCCATTTACCAGCAGTATTCCGATCTCGAGGGAGTCCTCGAGGACTACTTGGCAAGCCTGCAGGCACCTGGGGAACAGGGTGGTCAGCTCGCCTTCACCGGCGGCGCGATCTTCCTGGTCCTCGCCGCTGGTGCCGCGCTCATCGGCGGCGGCGTCCTGCTCCGCCGCTCGCAGGCGTAGCGCGCGCTCGCACCGGGACGCGTTTCACGGCGCCTCACCCTCAGGGGTGGGGCGCCGTTGTCGTGTCCCGGCTCAGTCGGGCAGCACGAGGACCAGTCTGCGGGGGGTGTCGTCAGCCTTGACGACACTTGTGGGCGGCAGTCCGAGGTCCCCGGCGAGGGCCCGTGCAGCTCTGCGCGAGCCGGGCCGGTAGCAGAGCAGCAGGCCGGGCCGCGGCGGCTGCCAGCCGCCGGCCTGGAGCGCCAGCCGGCCGGCCGGGAACCCCCACAGCCGCAGCCGCGCCTGGGCGTCGCCGACCGCCTGCTCGGTGGGACCGGCCACACCGACGCCGGTGTGGCGCGCCTCCACGTAGGCGAAGCCGAGCGAGGTGGACGTGAGCGCCGGCGCAAGGGTCCCGGGCCAGCAGGCGCGGACCAGGGTCTGGACGCTCTCCCGGGCGGCGGCGGCGAGAGCGGGGCCGCCCGCCCCCGACTGCGGCAGCCACGCCACCGGGAGCTTGCCGGCGACCGCCGCACCGGCCGGGGTCGCGGCGTCACCCGCAGCCCCCGCGTCGGCGGACGGCAGCGGCGCGGCGGCCACGGCCTCCTGGCGGCGGGCGCGCAGCAGCAGGTAGACCTTGCGCACGGCGGGCACGGCGCCGTCCGGCGCCGGCGCGACCAGCACGGCGAGCGCCGGCCGGCGGTCGAGTTCGCGGGCGGTGCGGAACGCGAGGCGCGGGTCGGCGCCCGCGACCAGCGAGACCGGCACCGGTGCGCCGGCCGACTGCGCGAGGCTGCGCCGCACCTGCTCCGCGTAGCGCTCCGCGTGGGCGCGCCCGAACGGCGCGACCACCAGCACCCGGGCCGCCCGTTCCCGCTCCGTGATCAGCCGTCCGGTGTCGGGTGGGCGGATCCCGATCGCGAGGGACTGGCGCAGCGGTTCCACCCGGCTCGTGTCGGCGCGCCACACCTCCCCGCCCCGGCTGCGCTCGACGATCACCGGCGCGGCCCGCACCTGGACCTTGTTGGGGTCGACGTCGCGCAGGGCCTCGCCCAGCGACGTGGCTCCCTGGAGCGACAGGTCGCTGCGCACGAACCCGAACCCGAGCACGTAGTTGGAGAAGGCGACCACACCGAGGTCCTGGAACGGAACCGCAGGGAGGGCGACGCTGAGCGTCTCGTACTGCGTCGCCCACGACCGGCGCGCGTCGCCGCGCCCTCGCCAGGCCGCGCGCGCCTCGCGGTAGCGGGTCCGCGCGGCCTTCACGTCGTTCATCGGCACCATCGCCTGGACGGCGACTTCGGTCGCCTCGCGGTCCAGCGCCACCCACGCGTCCATGCTCACGCCGAGCGCGCCGCCGAGGGCGGCTGCCGCGGCGCTCGGCCCGGCGCCGTCGGCGATCGCCGAGACGGGCGCAAAGCCGTCGGTCGGCGAGAAGCCGGAGATCCGCGGAGCCACCACCACCGCGGTGAGGGCGTGACGCTCCGCGTCCACGTGCAGCCACACGACGCCGGAGCAGCTCGAGGCGCGGCCGCCCATGACGAAGACCGCGACGTCGTCCGGGGCCGGCGCCTCGAGCCGCACCGGCGGCTCCTTGCCCACCACACGCTGCCAGGGGCCGGGCGTGGCCAGCAGGATGACGACGCCCATCGCCAGGAGGCCGCCGAGCAGGAGGGCGGCCCACGGGTCGAGTCGCCGCATCACCGCGCGCAGCCGGTTCACTTCACGGGTCTACACGAGGTCGCGAGACCCAGCATGAGGTCGTTGGAGAGCTCGTCGTCGAGGGTGTTGAGCACCCAGTACAGCGCCCCGTGCTCCCGCCACGCCACCATGTGCAGGTGGTCCGCACGGTAGAAGAGCATGAACTTGCGGCCCTTGATGGTCTGCCGGGAGTCGGGGTGCTGGACCGCCGGCGGGTTCTGCCAGCGCATGCTCTGGATGCTCCAGTACGCGCCTTGCGAAGTCCGCACCACGGCGACCGAAGCTGAGGAGCGCTTACCCTCGGTGGTGTCGATGGTGTAGTTGCGCCACTCGTCGTAGGTGAAGCCGGACGACCAGGCGGTGGGAGCCTCGAGCTTGAGTGGCGTCAGGGCGTCGTACTCCTGCCACGTGCTCCAGTCGGCCTTGACGTTCTTGTCGAGCGTCTGTTGCGCCTGGACGACCTCCTGCGGCACGTCGATGACGCCGTCGAAGGTCGAGGCGACGTACACGCTGATGCCGTCGCTGAGGCCCGGCGCGCGCTCCACGATGCGCACGTCCGCCGGGGAGAGCATGGTCGCGATGACCCGGGCCTGGGCCTCCAGGCCTTTGGTGGCGTAGACGGCGGTCACCGTGTCGGGGTACTCGTAGGCGTCGGCGACGGCCTCCGCGTCGTAGCCCTGCGCGCTGAGCTGCGACGCGGCCGAAGTGGCCAGGCCGTCGATGCCGCTGCCGTTGTACACACGCACGGTGAACATCTTCTTGCTGACCTTGGCGTCCTTGGTGGGCGTGGGCACCCGCAGGGGGTTGGTGAACTGGTGGACCACCTCGGCGATCTGCTCCGGCGTGGCGGTCACGTACGAGATGCCGTCGATCATGGGCGTGTCGCCCTCGAGGTGCGCCTGGTGGACCTTGGAGGCGTCGACCTGGAAGGCGAGCTCGACCAGCGGCTCGATCCTCCCGAGCGAGCTGAAGCTCGACTCCGTCTCTTTGGTGACGGCCTTGATGAGCTTGATCACCCTCTTCCAGTCGCCGCTCCAGCGGTCGGACTGGTGCTGCAGTTCCCGGATGAACAGTTGCTGGCGCTGCATGCGCGTGAAGTCGCCGCGCTGGTCGTGACGGTAGCGCACGTAGTTGAGCGCCTGCTTGCCGCGGACGAGTTGGTAGCCGGCATCCAGATTGATGGACTTGTAGTCCGCGCTGGCCGGTACGAAGTACTTGTGGTCGACGGGCAGGTAGACGCCGCCGAGGATGTTGACCACGTGCCAGAACCCGCCGAAGTTGATCTCGATCCAGCCGTTGATCGGCAGACCGGTGAGCTGCTTGAACGTCCTGATGACGAGCTTGGGGCCGCCGTAGGAGTAGGCCTCGTTCATCTTGGCCTGGCCGACGCCCTCGATGTTGACGAGCAGGTCGCGCGGCAGCGAGAGCATCGAGATGCTCTTGGTCTCGGGGTCGAGCCGCAGCAACATCTGGGTGTCCGAGCGCCCGGGGTCGCCGGGCAGGCTGCTCTGGTCCGAGCCGATGAGGAGGACGTTCATCGGCTTGTCGGGGAGAGGACGGGTGATCTCCTTGTTGGCATCGGCGATCGCCTGCTGCTGCTCCTGGCTCTTGGCCGCGCTGCCGGTCTGGTCGCCGCCTACGACGCCGACGAGGCCGTTGGCGTAGCCGACGGCCAGTCCCGGCGTGGCGAGCACGAGCACGACCGCGGCCACCCCCAGCAGCTTGACGGCCAGCCTGCGGCCGAACGCGAGGTAGGCGGTGACCAGCGCGACGGCGACGGCGGCGGCGACAGGGGCGGCGTAGACCGCCCACCCGGGCACCTTGCCCGAGAGCTTGGCGAGGTCGAGGGCCGCCTGCGAGTTGCCCACGATCTCGCGGCCGTAGAACCAGTAGAGAAGCGCCGCCGCGGCGGCGGCGGCGACCAGCGCCCAGACCCACCAGCGCGCCGGCGCAGCGGGACGCGGCTGGGCGGGGTCGCCACGGAGCGGCGCCGGCGAGGCGACCCGCGCCACGCGGACGTGCTGCTCTTCTCCCACTCTGTAGACTCTGTAGCTGGCCATGCTCCTCCGGCGCGGCGCGTCACGCGCCGCGCACGGCCTCGTCCTCGCATGACTGAAGAGACGTGGCCTCGACGGACCCGGTTCGTGGCTCCTCACCGGCGCGGCTCACGTCCGCCCCCAAGGCCCGCAGCTTACCGGCGAGGTCCTCGTAGCCCCGGTCGATATGGTACACGCTGCGCACCTCGGTGACTCCGTCCGCGACCAGGCCGGCGGTCACCAGCGCGGCGCCCCCGCGCAGGTCCGGCGCCTCCACCACGGTGCCGCTGAGCTCGCGGGGGCCCGCGATGACGGCGTGGTGACCGCTGGTCTCGATCCCTGCCCCCAGGCGGTTCAGCTCGTCCACCACCACGAACCTGTTCTCGAACACGTTCTCGGTGATGATCGACGTCCCCTCGGCGAGCGAGAGCAGGACCATCGTCTGCGCCTGCAGGTCCGTGGCGAACCCGGGGTGCGGCAGGGTCGAGATGTCGACCGGGGCGAGCGGGCCGTCACGCTGCACCGTGATGCGCCCCTCCTCCTCCCCCACCTCGACCCCCATGCCGCGCAGCTTGGTGAGGAACAGCTCGAGGTGAGCCGGGGCCAGGCCGACCGTGGTGACCCGGCCCGACGTGGCGGCGCCCATGAGCAGGTAGGTGCCGGCCTCGATGCGGTCGGCGATGACCGTGTGGTCCACGCCGTGCAGCGGCCGCCCCCCGGCGATGCGGATGGTGCTGGTGCCGGCGCCCTCGATCTCGGCGCCCATGCCGGTGAGGAAGTCGCAGAGATCCATGATCTCGGGCTCCCGGGCGGCGTTCTCGATGACGGTCTCGCCCTCGGCGGCGGTGGCCGCCATGACGAGGTTCTCGGTGGCGCCCACGCTCGGGTAGTCGAGCGGCACCACGGCGCCGCACAGACCCTTGCTGTGCACCCGGATGAACCCGTGCTCGATGTCGATCTGCGCCCCGAGCTTCTCCAGGCCGCGGATGTGGAAGTCGATCCTCCGCGGCCCGATGTTGCAGCCGCCCGGCATGGCGATGGTGGCCTCGCCGAGGCGCGCGACCAGCGGTCCCATGACGATGATGCTCGCGCGCATGGTGCGCACCAGTTCGTAGGGGGCGCAGCCGCTGAGGCGCGCGCCGGCGAGCACCTCGAGCTGATCGCCCTCGCCGCGCACTTCGGCGCCGAGGGCGCGCAGCATGGTCACCATCGTGCCCACGTCGGTGATCCGCGGCACGCGGCGGATGACGCAGGGGTCGGTGGTGAGCAGGCTGGCGGCGAGCAGCTTGAGGGCCGAGTTCTTCGCCCCCGAGAGGAAGACCTCTCCCTCCAGCCGCCGACCGCCGCGCACCAGCAGGCGCGCGTCGTGTTCGCTCGAGCCGTCCATCAGACGCTCCCGAGTATAGTCCGTCGCGACGCGCGCGGCGTCAGCGCGCGCGTCTGGAGACGCTGAGGCGGTTCTCGGCGCGCTTGAGCGCCTGCTCGGCGCGGAAGTAGTCGACCTCCGCCTGAGCGCCCAGGTCACCGCTCTCCTTCATGCGCTCCCTGGAGCGGGTCTGGGCCTCCTCGGCCCGCGCCACGTCGATGGCCCCTGCGAGCTCGCCGTGGTCGACCACCACGAGGACCTTGTCGAACAGCACCTGCGCGTAGCCGATGCCGGAGGCGATGTAGTCCCACTCGTCGCCGACCCTGCGGATGCGCGTCTCGCCGATGGCCAGCAGCGTGACCACCGGCTGGTGGCGCGGCAGGATGCCCAGCTCGCCGTCGACGCCCGGCAAGACCACCATGGCGACGTCGGAGTTGTAGACCTCGCCGTCGGGCGTGACGACCTCGACGTGGAGTGTGCGCTCGTCGCTCACGAGGCGCCTCTCACGCCTCGGCGCCGGCGAGCGACTTGGCCTTCTCGGCGGCCTCCTCGATGCCGCCGACCATGAAGAACGCCTGCTCGGGGAGGTCGTCGCACTTGCCCTCCACGAGGTCCTTGAAGCCGCGGATCGTGTCAGCCAGCTGGACGTACTTGCCCGGGGTCCCGGTGAAGGCCTCGGCCACGGTGAACGGCTGGCTGAGGAAGCGCTCGATCTTGCGGGCGCGCTGGACGGTCACCTTGTCCTCGTCCGAGAGCTCGTCCATGCCGAGGATGGCGATGATGTCCTGGAGCTCGCGGTAGCGCTGCAGGATCTCCTGCACCCTCATGGCGACGTCGTAGTGCTCGTTGCCCACGGCGTCGCGCGTCAGGATGCGCGAGTTGGAGTCGAGCGGGTCGACGGCCGGGTAGATGCCCTTCTCCGAGATGGCGCGGGAGAGCGTGGTGGTGGCGTCGAGGTGCGCGAACGTGGCGGCCGGCGCCGGGTCGGTGAGGTCGTCGGCAGGGACGTAGATGGCCTGGACGGAGGTCACCGAACCGCGCTTCGTGGAGGTGATGCGCTCCTGAAGCTCGCCCATCTCGTTGGCCAGCGTGGGCTGGTAGCCCACGGCGCTCGGCATACGGCCGAGGAGCGCCGAGACCTCTGAGCCCGCCTGGACGAAGCGGAAGATGTTGTCGATGAAGAGGAGCACGTCCTGGCCGCCGGCCTCGCGGAAGTACTCCGCCACGGTGAGGCCGGCCAGGCCGACGCGCAGACGGGCGCCGGGCGGCTCGTTCATCTGGCCGAACACGAGCGCGGTCTTGTCGATGACGCCCGAGTCCTGCATCTCGGTCCACAGGTCGTTGCCCTCGCGCGTCCGCTCCCCCACCCCGCAGAAGACGGAGTACCCGCCGTGCTGCGTCGCGATGTTGTTGATGAGCTCCTGCACGATGACCGTCTTGCCCACGCCGGCGCCGCCGAAGAGGCCGATCTTGCCGCCCTTGACGTACGGCGCGAGGAGGTCGACGACCTTGATGCCGGTCTCGAACAGCTCGTCGGTGGGGTCGAGCTCCTCGAACCCCGGCGCCGGGCGGTGGATGGGCCAGTGCTCGCTGTCGGCGAGGGACGGGCCCTTGTCGATCGTGTTGCCGTTGACGTCGATGAGGCGGCCCAGCGTGGACTCGCCCACCGGAACTGTCATGGGAGCGCCGGTGTCGATGACCTCGGTGCCGCGCGCGAGGCCGTCGGTGGCGTCCATGGCGACGGCGCGGACCTTGTCGTCGCCGAGGTGCTGCTGCACCTCGCAGATCACTTCGTTGCCCTCTTCGCCGATGCGGACCTTGAGGGCGTTGTAGATGGCGGGGATCTCGTCGGGGAACCGTACGTCGATCACCGCCCCGATCACCTGGACGACTTCGCCTTTGTTCATCGCGTCAACTCCGCTCGCTTGAGTGTCTGGTAGGTGGGTCGCACGTCAGCCCAGCGCCTCGGCGCCGGCGACGACCTCGAGGATCTCCTGGGTGATGGCCGCCTGGCGGGCGCGGTTGAGCGCCAGCGTGAGGTTGTCGATCATCTCCTCGGCCGACTCGCTGGCGTTGCGCATGGCGCTCATGCGGGCGCCCTGCTCGCTCGCGCTCGACTCGAGAAGTGCCCGGTACACGGCGATCTCGACGTAGGCGGGCAGCAGGCCGGCGAGGATGTCCTCGGGCGCCGGCTCGTAGATGTACGAGACCGGCGGACGCTCGTCGTCGCCGTCGGTGACGGCCTCCTGGGGCACCGGCAGGATCACGTCGTCCTGGAGCGTCTGCTCGATGGGCGACGTGAAGTGGTTGTAGACCAGCCGCACACGGTCGACCTGACCGCTGGTGAACATCTCGATGAGCTCGGCGGCGATCTCCTTGGCGTCCGTGTACTGCGGCCGATCGCTGAGGCCCTGCCAGGACTTCTCGAGGCGGCAGCCGCGGAACTTGAGCGACCCGATGCCCTTGCGACCGACGGCGAGCACGCGCGTGTCGGCGCCCCGCTCGCGCAGGTCGCGCTCGATGGCCAGCGCCTTGCGCACCACGTTGGCGTTGAAGGCGCCGGCGAGGCCGCGGTCGCCGGTCATGGCCACGACGGCGACCGTGTGGACCTCGCGCTCCTGGAGCAGCGCGTACTGGTGCGCCTCCTCCGAGTAGGTGGCGAGGTCCTCCATCATCTCGATCATGTCCCGGGCGTACGGGCGAAGCGCCTCGATGCGCGCCTGGTTGCGGCGCAGCTTCGCGGCGGCGACCATCTCCATGGCCTTGGTGATCTTGCGCGTGTTCTGGACCGACGCGATGCGCCGGCGGATGTCACGCAGGGTCGCCACGTCAGGCCTCCGCCTCCGTGGAATCGACCTTCTTCTCGAGCTCCTCGGCCTCGGCCTCCATCTTGCCGACCTGGGAGTCGGCGTCGGCCGCAAAGGAGTTGTGGTAGGCGGCGATGGCTTCCTTGAGCTTCGCCTCGGTCTCCTCGGTGAGCTCCAGCTTGTCGCGGATGTCGGCCAGCGCTTCATCGGCCTGGCTGCGCAGGTAGTCGCGCAGGCCGTCCAGGAACGCGCCCACGCGGCCCACCTCGAGGTCGTCGAGGAAGCCGGCGTTGCCGGCGAAGATGACGGCCACCTGCTCCTCCACCGGCATGGGGTCGAACCGGCTCTGGTTGAGCAGCTGGACCATGCGCTCGCCGCGCGCGAGCGTGCGTCTGGTGATCTCGTCGAGGTCCGAGCCGAACTGGGCGAACGCCTGGAGCTCGCGGTACTGGGCCAGGTCGAGCTTGAGGCGACCGGCGACCTGGCGCATGGCTTTGACCTGCGCCTTGCCGCCCACGCGGCTCACGGAGATACCGACGTTGACGGCCGGGCGGATACCCGAGAGGAACAGGTCGCTCGTCAGGAAGATCTGGCCGTCGGTGATGGAGATGACGTTGGTCGGGATGTAGGCGGAGACGTCGCCGGCCTGCGTCTCGATGACCGGGAGCGCCGTGAGCGACCCTCCGCCGAGCTCGTCGCTGAGCTTGACGGCGCGCTCGAGCAGGCGCGAGTGCAGGTAGAACACGTCGCCCGGGAACGCTTCGCGGCCCGGTGGGCGGCGCAGCAGCAGCGACATCTGGCGGTACGCGTCGGCCTGCTTGGAGAGGTCGTCGTAGAAGCAGACCGCGTCGCGGCCGCTGTAGAGGAAGAACTCGCCCAGCGCGCAACCGGCGTAAGGAGCCAGGTACTTGAGGGGGGCGGACGCGGAGGCAGTCGCGGCGACGATGATGGTGTACTCCATCGCGCCGTACTCCTCGAGCTTCTGCACGACCTGCATGACCGTCGAGGCCTTCTGGCCGATGGCGACGTACACGCAGATCTCGCCCTGGCCCTTCTGGTTGATGATCGTGTCGACGATGATCGACGTCTTGCCGGTCTGGCGGTCGCCGATGATGAGCTCGCGCTGGCCGCGGCCGATGGGGATCATCGAGTCGATGGCCTTGATGCCGGTCTGCAGCGGCTCCTTGACGCCCTGACGCTCGACCACGCCGGGAGCCTTGAACTCGACCGGGCGGAACTGGTCGGTCTCGATGGCGCCCTTGTCGTCGAGCGGGCGGCCGAGCGGGTCGACGACGCGGCCGACCATGGCCTCGCCCACCGGCACCTGCAACACGCGCCCGGTGCGCTTGACGAGGTCGCCCTCCTTGATGAGCGTGTCCTCGCCGAGGAGCACGGCGCCGACGTTGTCTTCTTCCAGGTTGAGGGCCAGCCCGATGACGTCGTGAGGGAGCTCGAGCATCTCCATGGCCACGCAGTTGCGCAGGCCGTAGATGCGCGCGATCCCGTCGCCGACCTCGAGGACGGTGCCGACCTCTTCGACCTCGACTTCCGCCTGGTAGCCCTCGATCTGGGCCTTCAGGACGGAGGCGATCTCTTCGGGTCGCAGTTTCACTGGACGTCACCTCTCACTTCTGCGGTAGCCAGCCGGCGGCGCAGCTGGCGGATCCGTGCTTTGACGCTGCCGTCGACGATGACGTCGCCGATGCGCAGTACGAGACCGCCGAGGATGGAGGGGTCGACGCGCCGGGCCATCTCGACCCGGCGCCCGGTGGCCTCCTCGACACGGGCGGCGATCTTCTTCTCGGTCTCGGGCGAGAGCTCGGCGGCCGAGACGACCTCGACCTCGACGACGCCCTCCTCGACGACGGCGAGGCCGTCGTAGGCCTGGTCCAGCTCCACGACGGCGCCGAAGCGGCCCCGCTCGAGCATGAGCCGGAGGGCGTTGGCCAGCAGCGGCTGCCCGCCGCTCATGATCTCGCCGAGCACGCGAAGCTTGGCGCTCAGCTCGAGCTGCGGGTCGGCGAGCACGTGGCGCAGCGCCTCGGACGCCGCGAGGGCGGCGACGAAGTCGCCCAACTCGCGGCGCACCGGCTCTACGACGCCGGCTTCTCTGGCCGCGTCGAACAGGGCCTGGGCGTAGACCCGAGCGACCTGTTCTTCGCTCAATTCGAGCCCTCCGCGCCGAGCTTCTCGACGCCGAGCTCGGCGAGCGCCTCGTCGATGAGGCGCTCCTGGTCGGCGGCGGTCAGGCTGCTGGCCGCGACCTTCTCGGTGGCCAGCGCGGTGAGCTCCGCGATCTGGCCCTTGATGTCGCGGAGCGCGGCCCGCGTGTCGCGCTCGATCTGCTCGTGGGCCTTCTCGAGGACGCGGTCGCTCTGCGTCTTGGCCTCGGCCAGGATCTCGCTCTTGGCGTGCTCGGCCGTCGTCCGCGACCGCTCGAGGATCTCCTCGGACTCGGCGCGCACCTTGGCGAGCGTGGCCTTGTACTCCTCGAGCAGGCGCAGCGCCTCGGCGCGCGTCTCCTCGGCGGTGTCCATGCTCTCCTGGATGGCGCTCCGGCGCTGGTCGATGATCTTCTGCAGTGGCCCGAACGCGTACTTCCACAGGATGAACACGGCGATGCCGAACGTGATCAGCGTCCAGATCATCAGGCCTGGTTCGATGTTCAGCATGCTCTTTCGCTCCTGCCTGCCTCGCGGGTGTGGGTGCGGTGGATCAGGCGACGAAGATGAGGATGAGGGCGACGACGAAGGCGTACAGCGCCACGGCCTCGGTGACGCCGATACCGATGAACATGTTGGTGCGCACGTCGCCGGCGACCTCGGGCTGGCGGGCGATCGACTCGAGCGCCTTGCCGATCATGATGCCGAGGCCCACGCCGGGGCCGATGGCGCCGAGGCCCATCGAGAGGCCGGCTCCGAGCAGCTTGCCGAGTTCCTTGGCGGCTTCGGGGTCCATGAATGAGTCCTCCTAGAAAAGGTTGTCGTCGTGATTGTCAGTGGTCCTGGTCGAGCGCGCCGCCGATGTAGACGGCGGAGAGAATGGCGAAGATGAAGGCCTGGATGAAGGCCACGAAGATCTCGAACATGTAGATGAGCACCGAGGCGCCCTGGAGGGCCAGGCCGACGAGGTAGCTCTGGAAGATGAGCGCCATGGCGAAGAACACCGCGAAGATGGCGTGCCCGGCGAGCATATTGGCGAAGAGACGGACGGAGAGCGAGACGAGACGGAAGATCTCGCTGATGACGTGGATGAACCAGATCATCTGCTTGAGCACCGGCGGCGCCGCGGGGGGAGCCCAGGCGCGGAAGTAGCGGACCGCGCCGTTCTTGCGGATGCCGGCGTAGTGGGTGAACAGGAAGGTGAAGAACGCCAGCATGACGGTCACGTTGAGGTTCGCCGTGGCGGCGTAGAACGCCGGCTGGTGGTGCTCCCCGAAGGGCAGGGGCAGCAGCCCGATCAGGTTGTTCACCAGGATGAAGACGAACAGGCTCCCGATGTACGGGAACCAGGTGGACTTGCCGCTCTTCATCACCGAGCCGACGATGCCGTCGCGGGAGAGCTCGTAGATGACCTCCATGGAGTACTGGAAGCGGCCGGGATGCAGCTTCAGCGAGCGCGCCACGACGATGGCGATGACGACGATGATGGCGACCGCTGCCCACAGGTACGCGACCGCCTTGGTGACCGAGAGGTCGAACGGCCCTATGGTCGGCAGTTTGATGAGGACTGCGCGCTCGAACTCTCCCGCGACCTCGAACTCCTGCTTGACCCCGCCCGGGATGAGGGCCAGCAAGATGAGGAAGCCGATGACCAGCAGACCGATGATCCAGCGCCAGGGGTGTCTCACTGCAGCCTCGCTTGCCCCGCCGGCGCGGAGGCCGTGGGGTAGGTGAAGGGGCGGACGATGATGTAGAGCGTGAAGGCGACGAGGAAGGAGAGAGCAGCCGTCGGGAAGGCCGGCTTGTCGAGCACGCCGATGGCGACGAGCCCGATGAGCACGACGGCGATGCGCGCGCCCATGCCGCCGAGCGCGAGGCCGAGCGCGAGGTCCTGCCGGTCGCGGGCGCGACGCCAGGTGACGGCCTCGAGAGCCCAGTAGACGAGCCCGAGGCCGGCGCCGGCGATCGCCGCCCACACGGGCTGACCGACGAACGCCGCCACGGTCGCACAGGCGAGGATGGCGGCGACGAACAGAAGCGGTGCTACGAACGGCTTACGAATCTGACTCGCCCTCCTGAACCGGTCACTTCGTCTCCAGATAGATCGCGTAGAGCGCCAGGCCGAACCCGACGAACACGCCGATGATCACGAAGAGCGGAAAGGTGCCGAAGAGCCAGTCCACACCAGCGCCGAACCCGAGGCCGACGGCCACTCCCGCGAGCAGCAGGAAGGCGACGGACTCGGCGGACGCGGAAGAGCGCGGTTGGTTCTTCTTCCCGTCTTCGGGGTGTTCTGGCGTCACACTATACCTGCGGCGTCTGGAGCCTGCAAATGAACTCTCGATACCATTTTCTGTCTTGGCCGGAGCCGGTCACGCGGGGCCGTCGGCCCCGTGCCCGGCTCCTCCGGTCGGGTTGTTCCCCACGCCGGGCGCGAGCGGGTCAGGAAGACCTCGCCTGCGGGACCGGTACCGGCTGAGCAGGCGCGCCATGTAGATGGTGGACACGCCGGCGGCGACCCCGAACAGGACGATGGCCGGCCAGAACCGCTGCTGCAGCGAGATCGCGAGGCCGCTCAGGCAGGCGCACCAGGAGTACAGCATCAGGACGCTCTTGCGCTGCGAGAAGCCGTGCACCAGGACCAGGTCGTGGTGCACGTGGTCCTGGCCCGGCGAGTAGAACGGCACCCCCCGGCGCCAGCGGCGCCAGACGATGAGGAACAGGTCGACGAACGGCACGCCGAGGACCAGCAGCGGCAGTACCAGGGCGATGGCCGCTGTGCCCTTCATCACGCTCTGCACGCTGATGCAGGCGAGCACGAACCCCAGGAGCATGGACCCGGCGTCCCCCATGAAGATCGACGCGGGGTGGAAGTTGAAGCGCAGGAACGCGAACGTCGCGCCGGCGAGCACGGCCGCGAGTACTCCCATGGAGGCGAAGCCGGTGGCCAGCGAGATGACGGCGAACGTGAGCGCCGAGATGCCGCACACCCCGGCGGCCAGGCCGTCGAGGCCGTCGATGAAGTTCACCATGTTGATGATCATCGCCATCCAGAAGCCGGTGACGAAGATCGAAGCCACCAGCGGCAGCTGCCAGGTGAGCTCGTCGGTGAAGGGCACGCCGATGCGGGTCATGCGCGTGTCGAAATAGATGGCGACGCTGATGGCCAGCAGCTGGCCGATGAACTTGACGATGGGCTCCAGCTCGTACAGGTCGTCGAACAGGCCGACCGCGACGACGATGGTCGCGCCGCCGATGATGCCCCACACCGACCGGTCGACGATCACGAGGAGCATCACCGGGATCATCCAGCCGAGGTACATGGCGAGGCCGCCGAGCAGGGGAGTGGCCAGCTGGTGCATGCGGCGGTCGTCGGTGGGGGTGTCAACGGCGCCCGTGCGGTGCGCGAGACGCCCCATCAGCGGCGTCAGCACGTACACGATGAGCGCGGCGATGAGGAAGCCGAGGATGGCCGTGCGCAGCGGGCTGGTGAGACTCAGCGGCCCGATGGCAGGTCCTCCTTCACGAGCACGACCTCAGCCTCGGCGAGCATCTGCCGCGAGAGTTCGTCGGGGTAACCCTCGAGGTAGTGGATCTCGCGCACCCCGCAGTTGATGAGGATCTTGGCGCAGAGGATGCAGGGGTGATGGGTGCAGTAGAGCGTGGCTCCCTCGATGGCCACACCGTGGACCGCCGCCTGGATGACGGCGTTCTGCTCGGCGTGGATGGCGCGGCAGAGCTCGTGACGCTCGCCGGACGGGATGCCCAGCTGCTCGCGCAGGCACCCGGTGTCGAGGCAGTGGGCCACGCCGCGCGGGGCGCCGTTGTAGCCCGTGGCGAGGATGCGCTTGTCGCCGACCAGCACGGCGCCGACCTGGCGGCGCAGACAGGTGGAGCGTGTGGCCGCCTGGCGCGCGAGCTGGAGGAAGTACTCGTCCCAGCTCGGCCGCCGCCGGGCGCCCGCGCTGTCTCCGGAAGCGTTCAGCGGCTCGCCGTCGGGGGCTCCCTCCATCCCCCTGCTCCGGCCGCCGCTCACAGGAACTCGTAGAGGGGGAACCGGTCCAGCAGGCCCATGACCTCGTGGCGGATCTCACGCAGCGCGGCGCCGTCGTCGCGCGCCGCGATGGCGCGCAGCATGAGCTCGCCCGTCTGGCGCATCTCGGGCTCCATGAAGCCGCGGGTGCTCACCGCCGGGGAGCCCACGCGCAGGCCGCTGGCCACGTTGAACGAGGCCTCCTCGAACGGCACCACGTTGCGGTTGGCCGTGATGTTCACGTGCTCCAGGAGGTCCTGGCACTCGAGGCCGGTGAGCCGGACGGGGCGAAGGTCGACCAGGGCCAGATGAACGTCGGTGCCGCCGGAGACGAGCCGCAGCCCGCCCTCGGCCAGCGTCTCGGCCAGCACGGCGCAGTTCTTGACGATCTGACGCTGCAGCCTGTGGAACTGCTCGCTCTGGGCGATGCGCAGGCAGACGGCCTTGGCGGCGATGACGTGCATGAGCGGCCCGCCCTGCATGCCCGGGAACACCGCCCGGTCGATGGCCTCGGCGTACTCCGCACGGCACATGATGATGCCGGCGCGAGGGCCGGTGAGCGTCTTGTGCGTCGTGCTCGTGACGACATCGCAGTACGGCACCGGGTTGGGGTGCACGCCGGCGGCGATGAGGCCGGCGATGTGGGCGATGTCGGCCATGAGCAGCGCGCCACATTCGTCGGCGATGGCGCGGAACGCGGCGAAGTCGATCGTGCGCGGGTACGAGCTGTAACCGCAGACGATGAGCTTGGGCCTGTGCTCCAGAGCGAGAGCGCGGACCTCGTCGTAGTCGATGATCTCGGTGTCCGGGCGCACGTGGTACGGGACCACGTCGTAGGTGCGCCCCGAGTAGTTGATGCCCATCCCGTGCGTGAGGTGCCCGCCGTGTGCGAGCGCCATGGCCATCATCGTGTCACCGGCCTCGAGCAGCGCGAACAGCGCCGCGAGGTTGGCCGACGAGCCCGAGTGCGGCTGCACGTTGACGTGCTCGGCGCCGAACACGGCCTTGCAGCGGTCGATGGCGAGCTGCTCGACCTGGTCGACCACGTCGCAACCGCCGTAGTACCGGTGTCCCGGCGTGCCCTCCGCGTACTTGTTGGTGAGCACCGAGCCGGTGGCCTCGAGCACGGCCCGGCTGGCGAAGTTCTCGCTGGCGATGAGTTCCAGGGTCTCCTGCTGGCGGATGAGCTCGCTGCGCAGCAGTTCGTTGAGTTCGGGGTCCAGGTGGTAGAGCGGCTCGCGCCGCCACTCCCTGCCGACAGGGCTCAAGCGGAGACCTCCTCGTCGAGCAGTCCCACGCGGTGCTCGTGCCGGCCGCCCTCGAACGGCGTCTCGAGCCAGACCTCCGTGATGGCCCAGGCTTCGTCCTCGCTCAGGAGGCGGCCGCCGAGACACAGCACGTTGCAGTCGTTGTGACGCCGGGTGATCTCGGCGTGGTAGGGCGTGAAGCAGTCGGCGCCGCGCACGCCCTTGTGGCGGTTGGCGGCCATGCAGATGCCGATGCCGGTGCCGCAGACGAGAAGGCCGCGTTCGGCCTCGCCGGAGGCGACCAGCTCGGCGACCTCGTGCCCGTACACCGGGTAGTCCACCGAGACCTCTTCGGAGTCCGTGCCCACGTCGGTGACCTCGTGCCCGAGAGAGCGCAGACGGCGGACGACGGCCTGCTTGAGCGCGAACCCTCCGTGGTCCGCACCGGCGGCGATCTTCATGGTGAGCTCCTCCTGGTCACGAGAGCGGTGAGCGGCGCGGCGGCGGCGCGGGCGGCGTCCCCTCCGGACACCCTCAGCGGCCGCGGCCCGAGCCTCGACTACAGGCCGTCGATTGTATCAGTACGCCGCGGGCCCTTTGGGCCGGAGCACCTGGTCTTCGACATGCGAACCGGTCCGCCGGCTGGTCGGCGCACCCGACGTTGATGTGCCTGCGGCGGTCAATCCGGGCGCCGCGCGGCCCTGCGTGCCGGCGCCCGCTCAAGCGCTCCCGTAGCTCGCTGCGCCGGCGCCACGTCGAGTCTCCAGTCAATCGGCAGGGAGAGCTCGCCCTGCAGGATGGGCTGCACCGCTCCGCCGACGCGCACGCCGGTGATCGCCGAGGCGGTACCGGACACGGCCACCGTGAGGAAGCTCGGACGCCCGATCTGCGCGCCCTGGAGCACGACGCGCTCCTCGTCGGGCGGCAGCACGCCCTCGCGGGCCATGTAGGCGGCGAGCGGTCCGGCGGCGCTGCCGGTGGCCGGGTCCTCCTGGATGCCGGCGAACGGGAACAGGCCACGCGCCTCCAGCCACGGCTCGTCCCGGCCCGTGAAGGCGCACGGATAGACCTCGCCGTGGCGGCGCTCGAAGTCCCCGGCGAGCCGCAGGTCGAGCGAGACGCGCGCGAGCGCGAGCTGGGAGACGAGCGGGATGATCGTGTAGCAGAGCCCGGTGTCGACCGGCACGGCCTCGAAGTCGGGGTGCAGGTCGTCGAGGTCGAGGCCGAGGACCGCGGCGACCGAGTCGCGCGGCGCCGGGGCGTGGAACACCGGCGGCCGCTGGTGCACGGTCCCCGAGACCGGCTCGCCGTCCACGACGGCCACGTCGACGACGGTGGGACCGACGCCGAGCTCGAGGGTGACGTGCGTGACGGGCTCGTCCACGTCGACGAGCCGCAGGCGCACGAGCTCGCAGGCCGTGCCCACGCTGGGGTGGCCGGCGAACGGAAGCTCGAGCGCGGGCGTGAAGATCCTCACCCGCGCGTCTCCCGCGCCCTCCGGCGGCAGCACGAAGGTGGTCTCCGAGAGGTTCATCTCGCCGGCGATGGCCTGCATCTGCGCGGCGGTGAGCCCCTCGGCCTCGGGAAACACGGCCAGCGGGTTGCCGGCGAACGGCCGGTCGGTGAACACGTCCACCTGGACGAACGGCAGCTTCCTCACGACTCCTCCTCCCCGTCGCCGAGCAGCTCGGCGACGCCCTTCTCGTCCACGGCCCCCCGGCGCAGGATACGCCAGCCGCCGCCGGACGCGTACTCGCTCAGGTCGATGACGGTGGACGCCTCGCCGCTGACGGGCCCGGCGTCGAGGACGAGGTCGCAGGCGGCCAGCAGGCCGCCGTCCACCTCGTCCAGCGACCGGGGCGCCTCTCCCCCGCTCGGGTTGGCGCTCGAGGCGAGCAGCGGGAACGGGAGCTCGCCGAGGGCCCGCGCGGCGGCCGGCCACGCGGGCACGCGCACGCCCAGCGTGGCCACCCTGCTCGTCTTGACGCCCCACATGCCCTGCGCGCGGCGCGGCACCTCGCCCGCCGGCGGGAACGCCAGACCCGGCGGGTACGGCAGCAGCAGCGTGAACGGCCCCGGCAGCAGACGACGCACCGCGTGGCGCAGTCCGGGCTCGAGCGCGAGTGAGGCTTCGAGCAAGGCCCGCGAGGGATAGACCACCTGGAGGGGCTTGCCCGCCTCGCGCCCCTTGGCCGCGATGACCGCCTCGCGGACCGCCGGCGTGACGAGGCCGCCGACGCCGTACACGGTGTCGGTGGGGAAGCACACGAGGCGCGCGGCGGCGAGCAGCCCGGCGAGCCGCGCGGCGTGCCCGCCGTCCGGGCCCGAGAGGTCGATGCGCCGGGGGCCGGTCACGCCGCCCCGCCGGCCGGAGCGGTCGCGACGGGCCGCACGGGCACGCCCCGGGCGGCCAGGAACTCCTTGGCCTCAGCGATGCTGTACGTGCCGTAGTGGAAGATGCTCGCCGCCAGCACGGCGTCGGCCTCACCGAGGGTGAGCCCGTCGGCGAGGTGCTCCAGCGTGCCGACGCCGCCGGAGGCGATCACCGGCACGTCCACGGCGCGCGCCACGGCGCGCGTCAGCTCCAGGTCGTAGCCGTCGAGCGTGCCGTCGCGGTCCATGCTGGTCAGCATGAACTCACCGGCGCCCGCCTCGGCCGCCCGCACCGCCCACTCGACGGCGTCGATGCCGGTGGGCGTGCGTCCCCCGTGCACGTAGACCTCCCACCGTGGCGAGCGCCCCTCCTCCCCGGTCCCCGGGATCCGGCGCGCGTCGATGGCGACCACGACGCACTGCGCGCCGAACCGCTCCGAGCAGCGGCGCACGAGCCCCGGGTCCCGCACGGCGGCCGTGTTCATCGTGACCTTGTCGGCGCCGGCGGCGAGGATGGCGCGGACATCGTCCACGCTCGAGAGCCCGCCGCCGATCGTGAACGGGATGAACACCTCTTCGGCGCAGCGCGCCGCGAGGTCGATGATGATGTCGCGGCGCTCGTGGGACGCGGTGATGTCGAGGAAGATGAGCTCGTCGGCGCCCTCTGCGTCGTACCGCGACGCCAGCTCGACCGGGTCACCGGCGTCCCGGATGGAGACGAAGTTGACGCCCTTGACGACCCGCCCGTCGCGGACGTCCAGGCACGGGATGATGCGCTTGCGGTGCATGTTGCGCGCTAGAGAGCGGTGTGCCTCACGGGGCACCCCTCGTTGATCGGGCTGCGCGGATCAAGCGGAGAAGACGGACAGCGCCTCGGGCAGCGTGAACGACTTCTCGTACAGGGCGCGTCCGACGATGACCCCCACGACCTTCTCCGCCTGGAGCCGCTTGAGCCGCTTGAGGTCGTCGAGCAGCCCGATGCCGCCCGAGAGGATGATCTCCAGCTGCGAGACCTCGGCGAGGTCCTTGAGCCCGGGCAGGTTGGGCCCGCCGAGCATGCCGTCGCGGTCGGTGTCGGTGTAGACCACGCGGGTGACGCCGTGCTCCGCCAGCAGCTTGACCATGCGGATAGCGCTCATCTGCGAGCGCTGCTGCCAGCCGTGCGTGGCGACCATGCCGTCGGTGCAGTCGAGGCCCACGACGAGGCGCTCCCCGAGCCAGTTGACGGCGTCGTCGAGGAGGTCGAGCGCGGTGACCGCGGCCGTACCCATGAGGACCCAGTGCACGCCGATGCCGGCCATGATCGCGAGCGACTTGGGCGTGCGGACGCCGCCGCCGTACTGCACCGGGATGTCGAGCGCCGTGACGATGTCCTCGACGATCTTGAAGTTGGTGAGCTCGCCGGTGCGCGCGGCGTCGAGGTCGATGACGTGCAGCGCCTCGGCCCCCTCGCCCTGCCAGAAGCGAGCCAGCTCCACGGGGTCGTCGCTGAAGACGGTGACGTCTTCGAAGTCACCGCGTCGCAGGCGGACGGCCTTGCCTCCCTGGATGTCGACGGCGGGGAACACGATCATGAGGTGCGGGCCTCCTGATTGACGGTGGCGACGAACCCGGCCAGCAGGGCGAGCCCGACGCTCGAACTCTTCTCGGGATGGAACTGTACTGCCCACACGTTGTCGCGCGCCACTGCCGCGACCACGGGGCCGCCGTAGTCCGTGGTCGCCGCGATCAGCGAAGGGTCCGCCGGGACGGCGGCGTAGGAGTGGACGAAGTAGACGGTGGCCGGGGCCGGCAGCCCGCGGGCGATGGCCGCGCCGGCCGGCCCCCAGTCCAGGTCGTTCCAGCCGATGTGCGGCACCTTGAGGTCCGTCCGCAGGCGCTCCACGGTCCCGCGGAGCACGCCGAGCCCGGGCCAGCGGCCGCCCTCCCCGCTGCTCTCGAACAGCAACTGGAGGCCGAGACACACGCCGAGGAACGGCGTGCCGGCCGCGATCCGCTCGAGCACCGCGGCGCCCAGGCCGGTCTGCTCGAGCCGCGCGGCCGCGTCGCGGAACGCGCCGACGCCGGGGAGCACGACCGCGTCGGCGCCGCCCACCTCGGCCGTGCTCTGCGTCACGCGGGCGTCCGCGCCGCTGCGCGCCAGCGCCTTGGCGACGCTGGCGAGGTTGCCCATGCCGTAGTCGACCACGGCCACGCGCGGCGGAGCGTCGCTGGGGCGGGGCACGCTCACGCCGGCGTCACAGCGTGCCCTTGGTGGACGGCACCTCGTCGTCCCGGCCGTGCAGCTCGCACGCCTCGGCGAGGGCGCGGGCGAACGCCTTGAACACCGCCTCGACGATGTGGTGCGCGTCGCTGCCGGCCAGCAGGCGCACGTGCAGGGTCATGCCGCTCTGCGTGGCGAGCGAGCGCAGGAAGTGCGGCGTGAGGTCGCCGTCGAACTCGCCGATGCGCACCCCGGCCAGCTGGAGGTCGTGCGCGAAGTACGGCCGGCCGGAGAGGTCGAGCGCCACCAGGGCGAGCGCCTCGTCCATGGGCAGCAGGCAACGACCCGTAGCGGCGGATGCCGCGCTTGTCGCCGAGCGCCTCGCGCAGCGCCTGCCCGAGCGCCAGCCCGATGTCCTCCACCGTGTGGTGCCCGTCCACGTGCAGGTCGCCGCCGGCGCGCACGGTGAGGTCGGACCGGCTGTGGTGGGCGAAGAGCTCCAGCATGTGGTCGAGGAACCCGATGCCGGTGGCCACGTCGGCCTGCCCGGTGCCGTCCAGATCGAGGGTCAGGGAGACGTTCGTCTCGTTGGTGGTGCGCTTGACCGTGGCGCGGCGACTGTTCATGACCGTCTCCTCACTCGGCGCGGAGGCGAGCCGAGAGCGCGTGCGCGCGCAGGCCCTCCTCGTCGGCGATGGTCGCCACCCGGGCCGCGAGGGCGGAGGCGGCGGAGCCGTCGAGTTCTACCACAGCCACCCGCTTGCGGAAAGCGTCCAGGGAGAGGCCCTGGCCGAAGCGGGCGGAGCCGCCGGTGGGCAGCACGTGGTTGGTGCCGGCGGCGTAGTCGGCGAAGGCGGTGGCGGCGTGCGGGCCCACGAACACGGCGCCGGCGTTGCGCACGCCCGAGAGCAGCGCCCGCGCGTCGTCGCAGTGCAGCTCCAGGTGCTCGGGCGCGAACGCGTTGCTGAGCGCGAGCGCCGCCGCGCGGTCCGGGCACTCCACGACGACGACGTTGCCGGTGGCGATGCCGAGCTCGGTGGCGAGACGCTCCACGGCCTCGGCGACCGGGCCGGCGAGCGTGCCTCCCACGTCGGCGAGGCACGCCATGGCGCCGGAGCCGTGCTCGGCCTGCGCCAGGAGGTCGGCGGCCAGCCACTCGGGCCGGCCGGACGCGTCGGCGATGATGAGCACCTCGCTCGGGCCGGCGAGGCTGTCGATGCCGACCTCGCCGACCAGCAGCCGCTTGGCCTCGGTGACGTAGGCGTTGCCCGGGCCGACGATGACGTCCACGCGCGGGACGCAGCGCGTGCCCAGCGCCATGGCGGCCACGGCCTGGGCGCCGCCGATCGGGTAGAGGTGCTCCACGCCGAGCAGCGCGCAGGCGGCGGCCACGCCTGCGGCCGCGCCGCCGCCCGGCCGCGGCGGCGAGCAGACCACGATGCGCTCCACCCCCGCGACCTGGGCGGGGACGACGGTCATCAGCACCGAGGACGGGTAGTCGGCGAGGCCGCCGGGCACGTAGAGCCCGGCGGCCGCCAGCGGCACGACCTCCTGGCCGACGACCTGGCCCTGGGCGAGCGTCTCGCGCCACGGCGCGACGGCCTCGCGCTCGTGATAGGCGCGGATGTTGGCGGCAGCCGTCTCCAGCGCCGCGCGGAGCGCGGGTGGCAGCGCCGCGAGACGCGACTGCATCTCCGCGGCGGGCACGGCGTAGTGCTCCGGCAACTCCACGCGGTCAAGCCGCGCCGTGTGCGCACGGACGGCGTCGTCGCCGGCGGCGCGTACGTCGGCGACGATGGCGGCGGCCGCCTCTCGTACCTCGGCCGGCGGAGGCGCCAGGGCGCGCAGCTCCGCGACGACGGCCGAGAGGTCAGGGTTCCAGGGCAGTCGTCTCACGCGTCCTCCAGGGTGGCGCGCAGCCCGTCGACGAGCGCGGCGAACTCGGAGCGCAGCAGGACGCGCGCCGCGCGTGAGGCCACGAGGTGGGCGCTGCAGGCCGCCACGACCTCGCGCACCTCCAGCAGCGGCGCGCCGGGCCGGGGGGCGGCGATGCGCGCCGAGAGCTCGATGACGCCGTCGGCCAGGCCGAGCGCGGCCGCCAGCACCGGCTCGTCCACCACCACGATCTCGGGCTGGGCGCCGGTGGCGGTGAAGTACCGGGCGGCGGACTCCGGGTGCCGGGTGGCCACCCGCAGGCGCCTGTCCTGCCGCGCCGCCCCCGGCGCCACGGCGAGCACCAGTTCGTCACGGCAGCGGCGCAGGTCGAGCAGGTCGGCCACGCCGCACCGGTCCTCCTGCAGCCGGTCACTGCCGACCACGCCCGCGTGCAGGCCGCCACGGTCGCAGGCGCGCAGGACGTCGCAGGGCGAGCCGAGGAACCAGGTGACGTCGCCCGCGGTGACGAGCGCCGGCGGGGCCTGCTCGCGCAGCGAGGCGGCAGGCAAGCCGGCCGCCTCGAGCAGGTCGAGGAGCTCGGCCGGCGGCGGGCCGGCCTCGCAGGCGAGGCCGATCCTCATCACACGCCCAGCGCCTCGGCGATGTCGTGCGCGCCGCCGGAGATCTCGCGGCCGCCGGCGAGCTTGAGCGTGTACGAGCCGCCGCGGCGGAGGAGCAGCGGCGGCTCCGCGGAGGCTCCCTCGGGGAGCGCGAGCACCGGTACGCCGGCGTGGCGGAGCTCCGCCGCCCGCCCCGGCGCCTCGAGGCCGCCGACGAACGGGACCGCGGACGGCGCTCCGCCGAGCTCCACCCCGGCCTCGTCGAGGGCGTCGGCGGCCCGGTCCACGGCGACCGCGAACCCCACGGCGGGGATGTCCCAATCGAACCGCCGCAGCAGCCCGTCGTACCGGCCGCCGCTGGCCAGCGGCAGCCCCACGCCGGGCGCGTACGCCTCGACGATGAGGCCGCTGTAGTAGTCGAGGTCCTGCATGAGTCCGAAGTCGAACGCGAGGTTGTCGGCGAACCCGGCGTCGTCCACGAGGTCGCGCACGCGACCCAGGCGCGCGACGGCCGTCTCCATGACTTCGTTGCGCGCGAGCTTGCGGGCCTGCCCGAGGACTTCTTCGCCCCCGCTCAGCTCGAGCACGCGCCAGAGCGCCTTGAGGACCGCGTACTCGACGTCGGCGTTGGCGGCGATGCTCTCGACGAGCGGGTAGTCGCGGTCGCCGAGCGCCTCCTTGAACTTCTCGCGGTCCTCCTCCGGCAGCCCCAGCGAGCGGATGAGTGCGCGCTGGAACGACGCCGACCCCAGCGTGACGGTGAATGCACGGAGGCCGAGCCCCGCGAGGGCGTCACAGAGGAGGGTGACGCACTCGGCGTCGGCCTCGGCCGAATCCAGCCCCAGCAGCTCCGCGCCGGCCTGCTGGAACTCGCCGTCCTGGCCCCGCTGCGGCGCCCAGGGCCGGATGCTCGGGGCCACGTAGCTGAAGCGCAGCGGGAGCGGCTCGTCGTCGCAGCGGTCGGCGGCCATGCGCGCCACCGGCACCGTCATGTCGGTGCGCACCATGAGCTCGTGGCCCTGCTCGTCGTGCAGGCGGTAGCCGGCCGACAGCGTGTCGTCCTCGGCCGCCTCGAGCGTGTCGGCGAACTCGAGCCACGGCGTGCGCACCTCGCCGTACCCGTAGGCGGCGAAGCGCGCGCGCAGCAGGTCCTCGACCGCCCGCAGCCGCCGCGTCTCGGGCGGGAGCACGTCGCGCATGCCCTCGGGGATCATCGCGCCATCTCAGGGGTCATCCTGCGTCTCCTCCCGCGGCGGCCGGCCTCAGCCGACCCCGATACAGCTCTCGCCGAGCAGCGCCTTGAGCTCCGCGTACAACCCGGCCACGGGGTCCACGCGGAGCCCGTCGCCCACGCGCAGGCGGGCGCGCTGCTCGCCGCGGACCATCTGCAGCACCACCGGCACGTGCCCGGGGAAGTCACACAGCACGCGCTTGAGGTCGTCGATGACCTCGGGTCGCACGCAGGCGGCGTCGACGACGACCTCGAGGGGGTGGTACTCGCTCACGCCGTTGAACTTGACCACCTCGATGACCCCCAGCACGCTGTCGCCCTCGGCGCGCTTCTCGAGGCGGCCCTTGACCTTGACGATGGCGTCCTCGACCAGCAGGTCGCGGTAGGTCTCGTACATCTTGGGCCAGGCGCGGCACTCGATGGCCCCGTCCACGTCCTCCAGCCGGAACAACAGCCAAACGCCGCCGTTCTTGCTGACGCGCTTCTGGGCGCCGGAGACGATGCCGCCCGTCCACACGACGGCCCCGTCGCCGGAGTCGTCGAGCGCGCCGACCGGCACCTCGATCTCGTCGCGCAACTGCTCGCGCAGGCCCTGCAGGGGGTGGGCGGAGACGTAGAGGCCCAGGGCCTCCTTCTCGTAGCGCAGCAGCGTGGTCTGGTCCCACTCGGTCTGGGGCACCGGCGGCCGCGGGTGGCCGCCGTCGTCGTCCCCGCTCAGGCCGCCGAAGAGGTCGCCCTGGCCCTGCGCCTTGTCCTTGCGCTTGCGCTCCCCGTCGGACATGGCCAGCGGGAGCACCTCGAGCATGCCGCGGCGCGGGTCGCCCGTGCTGTCGAACGCGCCGGCGCGGACGAGCGCCTCGAGCACGCGCTTGTTGGCCATCTGTGAGTCGACGCGGGCGCAGAAGTCGTAGATGGACGCGAAGGGCCCACCCTCCAGGCGGGCGGCGATGATCGCCTCGATGGCGCCCACCCCCACGCCCTTCACGGCGTTCATGCCGAAGCGGATCTTGCCCTCGACCACGGTGAACTCGACGTCGCTCGTGTTGACGTCCGGCGGCAGCACCTCGATGCCCATCTCGTGGCACTGGTTGACGTAGAACGGCACCTTGTCCTTGGTGTTCATGACGCTGCTGACGAGCGCCGCCATGTACTCGACCGGGTAGTTGGCCTTCAGCCAGGCCGTGCGGTAGCTGATCATCGCGTAGCAGGCCGCGTGGCTCTTGTTGAACGAGTAGTCGCCGGTGGCCTCGAAGCTGGACCACATCTTGTTGGCCACCGCCTGCGGCACGCCCTTGCCGGCGAGGCCTTCCATGAGCGGGTCCTTGAGCGAGGCCATCAGCACCTTGTTCTTCTTGCTGATGGCCTTGCGCAGGTCGTCCGCCTGCGCCGGGCTGAACCCGCCGACCCGGCGGGCGATGGCCATGTACTGCTCCTGGTAGATGGTCACGCCGTGGGTCGGCTCCAGGATGGGGCGCAGGGCCTCGTGGTCGTAGACGACCGAGGCCGGGTCCTTCTTGTTGCGCGCGTAGGTGGGGATGAACTGCATGGGCCCCGGCCGGTAGAGGGCCACGATGGCGATGAGGTCCTCGAACTCCGTGGGGCCGATCTCGCGCAGCGCCTCCTTCATGCCGGCGCTCTCGAACTGGAACACGCCGGTGGAGTCGCCGCGGGCGAGCATCTTGTAGGTCTTCTCGTCGTCCAGGGGCAGCTTGTCGATCTCGACGCACACGCCGCGGGTCTTCTCGATGATGTCGAGCGCCGCCTCGATGACGTCCAGGTTGCGCAGGCCGAGGAAGTCCATCTTGAGCAGACCGAGCTTGGAGACGTCGTTCATGTCGAACTGCGTGACGAGCTCGGCCTCGCCCTTCTGCTGCAGCGGCAGGTACTCGGTGAGCGGCTTGTCGCTGATCACGACGGCGGCGGCGTGGATGGAGTCGTTGCGGATGAGGCCCTCCAGGCTGCGCGCCAGGTCGACGACCTCTCTGACCTCCTCGTCGGAGTCGTACGCCTGCTTGAGCTCGCCGTTCTGCTTCATGGCGTCGTCGAAGGTCGCCGGCGGCGCCTGCTCGGGGATCATCTTGGCGATCTTGTCGCCGACCGCGTACGGCTTGCCCATGACGCGCGCGGCGTCGCGCACGGCCGCGCGCGCGGCCATGGTGCCGAAGGTGATGATCTGCGCCACCCTGTCCCGTCCGTACTTCTGCGCCACGTAGTCGATGACTTCTCCGCGGTGCTCCACGCTGAAGTCCATGTCGATGTCGGGCATGCTCTTGCGCCCCGGGTTGAGGAAGCGCTCGAACAGCAGGTCGTACTTGAGCGGGTCGATGTCGGTGATGCTCAGCGCGTAGCTCACGATGGACCCGGCGGCCGAACCTCGGCCGGGTCCCACGGCGATGCCGTTGTCCTTGGCGAACTTGACGTAGTCCCAGACGATGAGGAAGTAGGCGTCGAACCCCATCTCGCCGATGACGCCGAGCTCGAAGTCGAGACGCTCGAGCACCTCCTTGCCCGGCTCGGCGCCGTACCGCCGGGCGATGCCCTGCTCGCACAGCTCGCGCAGGTACGAGGCCTCGGTGTGGCCATCGGGCACGGGGTAGGTGGGCAGCTTGTAGTCGCCGAAATCGAGGTCGAGGTTGCAGCGCTCGGCGATCTCGACCGTGCTGGCGGTGGCCCCCGGGTAGTCGCGGAAACGCTCCTCCATCTCCTCGGCCGACTTGAGGTAGAACTCGTCGCTGCCGTACTTCATGCGGTTCTCGTCGGCGAGGTTGCTCTGCGTCTGGATGCAGAGCAGCGCGTCGTGCGCATACGCGTCCTCGTGACGGAGGTAGTGGACGTCGTTGGTGGCCACCGTCTTGAGGCCGGCCTTCTCGGCGAGCTGCGCGAGCCTGGGCAGCAGCTCGCGCTGCTCGGGCAGGCCGGCGTCCTGGAGCTCCACGTACACGTTCTCCGGCCCCAGAAGTTCCTTGAGGCGGACGACCTCGGCCAGGGCGGCGGTGTCGTCGCCGTCGCGCAGCAACATGGCCGCCTTGCCGCTCATGCACCCCGTGAGCGCGATCAGGCCCTCGTGGTGCTCACCCAGCAGCTCCCAGTCGGCGCGCGGCTTGTAGTAGTAGCCCTCGGTGTAGGCGCTGGTGGAGAGCTTGACCAGGTTGCGGTACCCGGCCTCGTTGCGCGCCAGCAGGGTGAGGTGCGCGTTGCGCTCCTTGACGCCGGCGCGGCTGCGGCGGTCGGTCGCCACGTAGAGCTCGAGCCCGACGATGGGCTTGATGCCCTCCTTCCTGGCGGCGTCGTAGAACTTGACCGTGCCGGCGAGCGTGCCGTGGTCGGTGAGCGCCACGGCCGGCATGCCCAGCTCCTTGGCGCGCTTGACGAGCTCCTTGACACGGCAGGCGCCGTCGAGGAGCGAGTACTCGCTGTGCACGTGAAGGTGGACGAATTCGGGGGCCATGGATGCGGCGGATTCTACCACGGAGAGGGGCGCGAGCCGCCGCGCCATATACCCTTAGGGGTATACTTCGGTCGTCAATCGAGGTGCGCCGGTCAACCGGGCGCCGACCAGGGAGGACGCCGTGTCGATGTGCTGGGTACAAGCGGGGATCTGCGGCGAAGAGACGTCCATCGAGGCGTCCAAGACGGGGCCGTCCCAGATAGCCTTGTCGTTCACCACCACCTGCGAGCACATCACGGCGCTCGCCGGGGAGCTGCACGAGGTCGACGCCGGCGTTGAGCTCTCCCGCCCGATGAACGAGACCCTCACCTACGCGCTCGCCGCGAAGCACTGCTGCCGCACCAGCTGCGTGGTGCCGGCCGCGGTGCTCAAGAGCGTCGAGGCCACGGCCGGGGTCTTCCTGCCCGCCTCCTGCTCCATCGAGTTCATCGACGGCGCACTCTGAGCGCCTGGGAAGCCAGGTCGCCCACTCCTCGCACACGACCTCGGCTTGGGCGAGGACTCGGGCACTGCTTGTCCGGCAACCAGCCGTCTGGGCATCGGCGTTTGACGATCGCACCGTCAACGACCAGGTCCTGCGCCGGGCGACTCCTCTTCGGCCACCCGCGTCGCTCGCAATCCCTCGAGCAGAGGTGACGAAAGCCCGGGTAGGATGTCCGCGTCCAGACAAGGGAGCCCACAGTGGAAGACACGACCAATGACATCGTCACACTCACCATCACACTCGACGATGTCGAGCCACGCATCTGGCGGCGGCTCGAGGTCCCCGCGGAGTACGGCTTCGACCGCCTCCACCAGGCGCTGAACGCAGCCATGGGTTGGCTCGACCTGCACCTGCACGAGTTCGAGGTCGCCGGCAAGCGCTACGGCGACGGCGTAGACATGTCGGCTGAAGCGGAGGCCACCCTCCCCGAGGCGGACCTCGTCATCGGCGACGTGGCCAAGTCGCGCCACCGTCGCTTCGCCTACTGGTACGACTTCGGTGACGACTGGTGGCACACGGTGGAGCTGGAGTCCGTGGACCCCGCGCTGAATGGCGTGTTCTACCCGCGCTGCACGGCCGGCGCAGGCGCCTGCCCGCCTGAGGACTGCGGAGGGCCGCCCGGATTCGAGGAGCTCAAACGGGCGCTGGCGGACCCCGGGCACTCAGATCACGAGGACCTGAGGGAATGGTACGGCGGTGACGTGAACCTGGACTTCTTCAGTGTCGAGGCCACCTCCGCGCTCCTGCGCCAGGTGACGACGGGCGAGCTACCCGAAGGATACGAGAAGTGAGAGTGGGTGCGGGCGCGACAACGGGGCGCGCATCCTGTGGCCGCGAGGGCCGCCGCGCGGCAGGCCTCTGCCCCTGTCGCCTGCACTTCGGCCGGTCAGTCACCCGCACCCATCGGTCACTTTCTCACAGGAACGGCCGGCGGTCCAGAGTCGGTGGTCAGGTCTTCGGCGCCCAGTAGCAGCGCTTGGGTGACTCGATGCGGCGCCTTCAGGCCTCGGGCCCGCGCAGCAGGCCGAACTCGATGGAGTCCACGAGCGCCTGCCAGCTGGCCTCGATGATGTTCTCGGAGACGCCGATGCTGCCCCAGCTGTCCTCGCCGTCGCTGGCGTCGAGCAGCACGCGTGTGACGGCGCCGGTGCCCTTGGTCTCGTCGAGGATGCGCACCTTGTAGTTGACGAGCTCGATGTCGGCCAGGTGCGGGTACCGGCTCACGATCGCGCGGCGCAGCGCCGCGTCGAGCGCGTTGACCGGGCCGTTGCCCTCGGCGGTGCTGATGATGCGCTCGTCACCGACGTGGATCTTGATGGTGGCCTCGACCACGGTGTGACCGTCCTCGCGCTTCTCCACGATCACGCGGAAGCTCTCGAGGCGGAAGAACGGGTCGTGCGGCGCGAGCTCCTTGCGCAGGAGCAGGTCGAACGACGCGTCGGCGGCCTCGTAGTGGTAACCCTCGTGCTCGCGCGCCTTGAGGCTCTTGAGCACGCTTGCGACCCGCTGGTCGTCGCCCTCCAGCTGGAGCCCGAGCTCCTGCGCCTTGCGCACCACGGTGCCCTTGCCCGACAACTCGCTGACCACGATGCGCTGCTCGTTGCCGACCCTCTCCGGGTCGACGTGCTCGAACGTCTGCGGCGCCTTCTCGACGGCGGCGACGTGCAGGCCGCCCTTGTGGGCGAACGCCGAGCGGCCGACGTAGGGCGAGTGGCTCCACACGGCCGAGTTGACGACCTCTGCCACGAAGTGCGCCGTCTCGGTGAGGCGCTCGAGCTGCTCGTCGCTCACCACGTCGACGCCCATCTTGAGCTTGAGCGCGGGGATGATGCTGCACAGGTTGGCGTTGCCGCAGCGCTCGCCGTACCCGTTGATCGTGCCCTGCACCTGGCCGGCGCCGGCCTCCACGGCCACCAGGCTGCCGGCGACGGCGCAGTCCGAGTCGTTGTGCACGTGCACCCCGACGACCACGCGCGGGAGGGCCGCCGTGACCTCGCGGACCGCGTCCGCGACGAACGGCGGCAGGCTGGCCCCATTGGTGTCGCAGAGGCAGACCACGCCGGCTCCCGCCTCGGCGGCCGCGACCACCGTACGCAGCGCGTACTCGCGGTCGTCGCGCCAGCCGTCGAAGAAGTGCTCGGCGTCGTACACCACGCGCTTGCCCTGCGCGGTGAGGAACCGCACCGAGTCGTCGATCATGCGCAGGTTCTCGTCGCGGCTCACGTGCAGCACCTTGCTCAGGTGCAGACCCCAGGTCTTGCCGACGATGGCCACGTCGCGCGTGAAGATCTCCGCCAGCACGCGCAGGTTGTCGTCGGCCTCCGCCGGCACGCCCTTGCGCCTCGTCATGCCGAACGCGACCAGCTCCGCGTTGCGCAGCGGCTCGTCCTGCATGCGCCGGAAGAACTCGACCTCCTTCGGGTTGGATGCCGGGAACCCGCCCTCGATGAAGCCGACACCGAGCCCGTCGAGCTTGTGCGCGATGCGCACCTTCTCCTCGACGGAGACCGACATGCCCTCCTGCTGCATGCCGTCCCTCAGGGTGGTGTCGTAGAGCTGTACCTGCCGTTGGTCCATGACGTCTACTTCCTGGCGTACTCCATGAAGGCGCCGAACTCCTCGTCCTTGCCGGACGTGATGGAGGCGAACCGCTCCTGCATGCGCCGGGTGATGGGGCCGGGCTCACCGATGAGGTGGTCGTCCACTTCACGGATCGGCACGATCTCCGCCGCCGTGCCGGTGTAGAAGAGCTCGTCGGCGATGACGAGGTCGCTGCGCGAGAGCGTGCGCTCGCTGCAGTCGATGCCCTCGCTCGCGGCCAGCTGCATGACGATGTCGCGGGTGATGCCCTCGAGCACGCCGTCGCTGGGCGGCGGGGTCATGAGCCTGCCGTTGCGCACGCAGAAGATGTTCTCGCCCGAGCCCTCCGCCACGTGGCCGTGCTCGGTGAGCATGATGGCCTCGTCGTACCCCGAGTTCAGCACCTCCACCTTGGCGAGGATGCTGTTGAGGTACTGGCCCGACGCCTTGGCGGCGCGGGCGAGCGAGGTGTGGTCGAGCGACTGGATGCTGCTGGTCTTGGCGCGCACGCCGTGGAGGATCCCCTCCTCGCCGAGATACGTGCCCCACGGCCAGGCCGCGATGATCACGTTGACCGGCGCGTTGATCGGGAACAGCCCCATCTCGCCGTAGCCGCGGAACACGAGGGGACGGATGTAGCAGGAGTCGAGCTTGTTGCTCTCGAGCACCTCGAAGGTGGCGTCGTAGAGCTGCTCCAGGGTGTACGGGACCGGCATGTAGTAGAGCTTCGCCGACCGCTCGATCCGCTTGAGGTGCTCCGTGAGACGGAGCACCCCGGCCCCCCGCTCGGTCTTGTAGGCGCGGATGCCCTCGAAGACCCCGGAGCCGTAGTGCAGCGCGTGCGTGAGCACGTGGATCCTGGCGTCGGCCCACGGGACCAGCTCGCCGTCCATCCAGATCGTGTCCATCTCGGGGATCGGGGCCATCGTCTTCCTCCTGTCCTCCGCGCGGCTCGCGCGAAGATTCAACCTTTACCTGAGCGTAGGGGTGAGTCTGCGACCGCTCATGACGCGCCGTCTTCCGGCGTACACGAGCGGGCCGCCGTAGGCAGACCGCTCATGACGCCTCGTCTTCCGGCGTCCACGAGCGGGCTCATACTCGCTCGGCCACGAGGTCGCCGACCTCGCTCGTCGAGTAGCCCATCTGCCCCGAGGCCATACCCTTCATCCTCGTGCCCGTGACCTCTTTCGCGGCGCGCTCGACGTCCTCGGCCGCCTGCTCCTCGCCCAGCGTCTCGAGCATCATCGCCCCGGCCGCGATCGCGGCGATGGGGTTGATGACGCCCATGCCCGTGTACTTGGGAGCGGACCCGCCGATGGGCTCGAACATGCTGACGCCCTGCGGGTTGATGTTGCCGCCGGCCGCGACGCCCATGCCGCCCTGGGTGATCGCGCCCAGGTCGGTGATGATGTCGCCGAACATGTTGCCGGTGACGAGGACGTCGAACCACTCGGGGCTCTTGACCATCCACATGCAGGTGGCGTCGACGTGGTAGTACTCGCGCTTGACGTCCGGGTACTCGGCTTCGCCGATCTCGTTGAACGCGCGGAACCAGAGGTCGTACACGTAGGTGAGCACGTTGGTCTTGCCGACCAGGCCGAGGGTGTTCTCCTCGCCGACGCCGCGCGCCTTCTTGCCGTGCTGGCGCGTGTAGTCGAACGCCCAGCGCAGGCAGCGGTCCACCTGGGCGCGGCTGTAGACCATGATCTGCGTGGCGACCTCGTGCGGAGAGCCCAGCATCATGGTGCCGCCGCCGCCGGCGTACACGTCGCCGGAGTTCTCGCGGATGACCACGTAGTCGATGTCCGCGGGGCCCTTGTCCTTGAGCGGGGTCTCGACGCCGGGGTAGAGCCGCACGGGGCGCAGGTTGATGTACTGGTCCATCTCGAAGCGCAGCTGGAGCAGCAGGCCCTTCTCCAGGATCCCGGGCGCCACGTCGGGGTGCCCGATGGCGCCGAGATAGATCGAGTCGAAGGTCTTCAGCTCCTCGAGCACCGAGTCCGGCAGGATCTCGCCGGTGGCGAGGTAGCGCTCGCCGCCGAGGTCGTACTGCGTCAGGTCGAGCTTGAAGCCGTGCTTGGCGGCCGCGGCGTCGAGGACCTTGAGCCCCTCGGCCACCACCTCGCCGCCGGTGCCGTCGCCCGGGAGCACCGCGATCTTGTAGGTCTTGGTCATGTTTCTCTCCGATGCTGGATGCGTGGGTGGCGCAGGCGCGCTTACGCGCCTTCTCCGCCCACGCGGGACTTGACGTACTCGAGCAGGCCGCCGCGGTCGATGAGCTCCTGCATGAACGGCGGGAACGCCTCGGCCTCGTAGGTCTTGCCCTGGGTGAGGTTCTCGACGGTGCCGGCGGCGAGGTCGACCTTGAGCCGGTCGCCCGTCCGGGCCTCGGCGGCCGCCGCCGGGCACACGACGATCGGCAGGCCGGTGTTGATGGCGTTGCGGTAGAAGATGCGCGCGAAGGACGACGCCACCACGCAGCTCACGCCGGAGTAGCGGATGGCCACCGGCGCGTGCTCGCGCGAGCTGCCGCAGCCGAAGTTCTCGGTGCCGACGATGATGTCGCCCGGCTGGACCCGCTTGACGAAGTCCGCGTCGATGTCCTCCATCGCGTGGCTGGCGAGCTCTTCCGGGTCGTTCGTGTTGAGGTAGCGGGCCGGGATGATGACGTCGGTGTCGACGTCCCGGCCGTACTTGTGCACGGTGCCCTCGAAGATCATCGGGAGCCCCCCTTCACGGCGCCGACTTCTTCGGGCGTGGAGATGTGGCCGGTGAGCGCGGAGGCGGCGGCCACGTACGGGCTCGCCAGGTAGACCTCGGCGCCGGTGTGCCCCATACGACCGACGAAGTTGCGGTTGGTGGTCGCGACGGCGCGCTCGCCCTCGGCGAGGACGCCCATGTGGCCGCCGAGGCAGGCGCCGCAGGTGGGCGTGCTGAAGGCGCAGCCGGCCTCGATGAGGGTCTGCATGGTGCCGTCGGCGATGGCCTCGAGGCAGACGTCCTGGGTGCCCGGCAGGATGATGCAGCGCACGTCCGGGTGCACCTTCTTGCCCTTGAGGATGCCGGCCGCCTGGTGGAGGTCGTGCAGCCGGCCGTTGGTGCAGCTGCCGATGACGACCTGGTCGATGGTGATGTCGGCGCAGTCCGCGGCCGCCGCGGTGTTGCTCGGCAGGTGCGGCTTGCTCACCGTGGGCTGCACGGCGGCGGCGTCGATCTCGAGCACGCGCGCATACCGGGCGTCGCGGTCACCGGCGAACACCTGGCCGGCCGTGCGCGCGCGGCTGCCGTCCGGCCGGCTCTGCAGGTACTGCGCGGTCTTCTCGTCGAAGCCCACGATGCCGCTCTTGCCGCCGGCCTCGATGGCCATGTTGCACATCGTGAAGCGCTCGTCCATGGACAGCGCCTCGATGGCCGGGCCGGCGAACTCCATGGCCTGGTACAGGGCGCCGTCGACGCCGATGAGGCCGATGGTGTGCAGCATCAGGTCCTTGCCGGTGACCCAGGGGCTCGGGGCGCCCGAGTAGACGAACTTGTACGTCTCGGGCACCCGCAACCACACGTGGCCCCAGGCCATGGCGGCGGCGAAGTCGGTGCTGCCGACGCCGGTGCTGAAGGCGGCCACGGCGCCGTAGGTGCAGGTGTGGCTGTCGGCGCCGATGACGACGTCGCCCGGCGCCACCATGCCGGTGTCGGGCAGCAGGACGTGCTCGATGCCGACGCGGCCGATCTCGAAGAAGTTGACGATCTTGTGCTCGCGCGCGAACTCGCGGATCTTCTTGACCTGCCCGGCCGTCTTGATGTCCTTGTTGGGCGTGAAGTGGTCCGGCACCAGGGCGATCCTGGCCGGGTCGAAGACCTCGGTGAACCCGGCCTTCTCGAACTCGGCGATGCCCAGCGGCGCCGTGATGTCGTTGGCCAGCACGAGGTCGACCTTGGCCTCGATGATGTCGCCGGCCCTGACTTCGTCGCGCCCCGCGGCGCGAGCGAGGATCTTCTCGGTGATCGTGGAACCCATCAAACCTCCCCTGCTGCCGCGGCGTTGTTGACGGCCCTCACGTAGGCCTTCGCCGAAGCTTCCATGACGTCGAAACTGACGGCCTGCCCGTTGAACGAGCGCCCGTTGACCTCCACCGCCACGCGGACCTCCGCGAGCGAATCCTTGCCCGAGGAGATGGCGCGCACCTGGTAGTCGGCCAGGCTCCCGCTGATGCCCACCGCATCGTCGATGGCGGCGAACACGCTCTCCACCGAGCCGTTGCTGAAGCTGCGCCCCTTCTTGACCACTCCGCGCGCGAGCACCTCGACCTGGCTCGTCGGGATGATCGCCGAGCCGGACTGGTTGACGAAGCTCTTGAGCGTGAAGTGGTCCTCGCGCTCGCGGATCTCCTCGCTCACCAGCGCCTCGAGGTCGAGCACGGTGACGCGCTTCTTCTTGTCCGCGATGTCCTTGAACTTCTTGAACGCGTCGCCGAGCTCGGCGTCCGAGAGCGTGTAGCCGAGCTCGGCCAGCTTGGCGCGCAGCGCGTGGCGCCCGCTGTGCTTGCCGAGCACGATGTCGTTGTCGGTGAGGCCGACGTCGGCGGGCGTCATGATCTCGAACGTGGACGCCTCGCTCAGCACGCCGGCCTGGTGGATGCCGCTCTCGTGCGCGAACGCGTTGCGCCCCACGATGGCCTTGTTGCGCTGGACCACGTAGCCGGTCAGGGAGCTCACCAGGCGGCTGGTCCGCGCGATCTCGGTGGTCGCGACGCCGGTGGCGCAGTCGAAGTACTCGCCGCGCGTGCGGATGGCCATGACGACCTCTTCCAGCGACGCGTTGCCGGCGCGCTCGCCGATGCCGTTGACGGCGCACTCGACCTGCGTGGCGCCGGCGCGCACGGCGGCCAGCGAGTTGGCCGTGGCCAGACCGAGGTCGTTGTGGCAGTGCACGCTGACGTGCACGTCCTCCAGCGACGGCGCCAGCCTGTACAGCTCGCGGATGAAGTCGCCGAACTCGAGCGGCAGCGCGTAGCCCACCGTGTCGGGCACGTTGATGGTGGTGGCGCCGCACTGCACGGCCAGGTCGAGCACCCGCGCCAGGAACTCGGGGTCCGAGCGGCTGGCGTCCATGGCGCTGAACTCGAGGTCGGCCTCGGGGTGCTGCCGCACCAGCTCGGCCGCGAGCGTCACCATCGCCCGGGTGTCCGCCAGGACCTGCTCGGGCGTCTTCTTGATCTGGTACTTCATGTGCACCGCGCTCGTGCTGATGAACGTGTGGATGCGGGGCACTTCGGCGACCCTGACGGCGTCCCAGCACGTCCGGATGTCCTGCTCGATGGCGCGCGCGAGACCGGCGATGCGCGGGCCCTTGACCTCGGCGGCGATCGCCTGCACGGCGTCGAAGTCGTCGGGAGAGGCGATCGGGAACCCGGCCTCGATGATGTCGACCTTGAGCCGCGCGAGCTGGTGCGCCACCTCGAGCTTCTCGGCCTTGTTCAAGGTAGCGCCCGGCGCCTGTTCGCCGTCGCGCAGCGTGGTGTCGAAGATCCTGATGTACCTGTCACTGCTCACGAGTCACCTCCACCTCCTCGAGGCATGCGTCGTCCAAGTGGAATAGCGGATCCGGGTGTGATCCAAGGAGTGGCCGAGGCCGGCCGGCAGGTGTCTACACATCCCCCCGCGGGGGGAGGAGCAGGAGGCAGCCGAGGAGGGAGAGGTCGCGGGTGCGTACCCCAATGTGGGCCTCCCGGCTTGTCTCGCTTGTCGCACGGCGACGCATGGTCCAAGGAGTTTATGTCACGCATGCGTGCGCAGGCAAGCAACGGCGGTCTCACCCGATGGTGACCGCTGCGAGTCTTCTGGTACCATCACAGGGTCTTGGGGGCAGCTCGGAAGGGGTTCATCATGGTCCGGCGATCGCTCGTCATCGCAGTGTTCGTCATCACGGCGCTCGGGCTCGCGGCGGCTCCGGCGGCGCTCGCCTACGGCCCGTACGCCTCCTATGAGGTCGACGCGCAGGCACGGCTGGTCCAGGGCGCCGGATCCGCGGTGGTGGCGTGGACCGACGGAAGCTCCATCTACGCACGACGGTACACCGGGGACGGACCCGGGCCCGTCCAGACCCTCGCCTCGGGTATCGTCGGGCTGGGCGAGTGGCACGCCTCCGGCGAGGGCACCCTGGTGACCGTCGTGTGGAAGGCCGGCTCGACCGTGTCCGCGACGTGCGTGGACGTGGCCGACGGGAGCGGCAGGTACGCGCCGGCCGCGACCGTCACGCTGGCCACGGACGACCAGGCGGTCACGCTGCTCGGGGCCGGGCGCGACCGTCAGCCCGGGCGGGGTCGCGGCCGACGGCCGCGGCGGAGCCTACGTCTGGTGCACGCTCTCCCCGACCTCGACGACGCAGGGCGTCGGCGACTCGCTCGTCAACCACCTCACGGCGACCGGCGCCCTCGCGCGGCCCGCGCCGGGCGCTCCGGTCAGCGAGCGGCACGCTCGCCGGGATGGCGGCGACCGGCGACGGCGACGCGCTCGCGCTGCTGGCGCCGCCCGGCCGCTCGCGCGTAGCGGCGCGCCGGTACGCCGCCGATCTCACGGCCCGATGGACCCGCTCCCCCTACCTGATCGACCCCGCCTCGGTGGCGTCGTCCGAGCCCATCGGCGTCATCGGGGGCGCGGACGCCGCCGTGGCGTGGCGCGAGGGCGCCAAGGTCAAGGTCCAGCGCTTCGCGGCGACGGGGAGCCCCAGGTTCCTCTCCCCGCCGGGCGTGACGATGGCAGGCGCGGTCGGCGTGGCCGCGGACGGGTCCGGAGGCCTGTATCTCGTCGGCCCGTCGGGCACCGGTCTCGTGGCGCGCCACGTCCTCGTCTCCGGGCTCGAGGCCTCCTGGGATCCGAGCAGCATCCCCGACGTCGGGACCAGGCCGCTGGTCTACGGGCTGGCGAACAACGAAGCCGGCGACCTCTTCGTCGCGTCCGGAGACGCCGACGGCGGCGCCGTCCACGGCGTTTCTCTCCTCACCTACCTGGGCTCCTGGACCTACGTCGGCCCCGCCTCCGCGCCGGAGTCGTATGCCGGCGTCGCGCCGGACGGCGCGGGCGGCGCCTGGGCTCTGGGCGGCGGCGGCAACGCCAGGCTCTGGCGCATCACCGCCGAGAGCCGGCAGGTCACCTTCCGCCCGCGCGCCGGGCTGGTGCTGTTCGGCAAGTCGGTCCGTGTGGCCGGCTACGACACCCAGGCCGGCGGGTCGCCGGCGAGTGCGGCGCCGGTGAGGATCCACCCGGTGAGCGGCCCCGGCGCCGCCGTCGCCGCGACCACCGACCGGACGGGGTACTACGGCGCCGTGATCAAGCCCACGGCCAACGCGACCTGGACCGCGACCGCCGGGGGCGTCGACGCCGACCCGGTCCCCATCCGGGTCGCGCCCAAGGATCACGCTGGCGCTGTCCCACCTCAAGGCCGGCGCCCGCCTCAGCGAGATCTTCAGCGGCTCCGTGGCGCCCAACCACCGGGGCAAGAAGGTCCTCGTGCAGAAGGCCGTCGGCAGGCTCTGGAAGACGGTGGCCTCCGGCAGGCTCGACAGCCGCTCGCGCTACCGCATCACCTGGTACCTGCCGTACCGGACGGCGACCTACAAGCTGCGCACCGTCATCCCGGCCCACGCCGACCACGCGCAGGGCACGTCGGCCAGAGCCACCCTCAGGGTGGTCGTCAGGAAGGGCTGAGAGCGCGGCCCGGGAGCCCCTCCGGCGTCCGTGCCGCCCGGCCTCCGCGTCCGCCGCCTGACCTCGCTCGTCCCGGCCGTCCGGGCGCGAAGATGCACGAGGGGGGCGGCGGGCTCGCAGCCCGCCGCCCCCCTCGGCGACTTCACTCCGGTCCGTACGGACTCAGGAGCTCAGAGCTCGACCCGCTTGCCGTCGTAGAGGCCGCAGCTCTCCACCAGCTCGGCGAGCTGCGCGGAACTGATGCGCTCGTCCAGCGTGATGCCCATGACGGCCTGGGCCTCCTTGACCTCGCGACCGACGCCCATCTGGCCGATGTTGATGCCGAACTCGCCCATCTTGGTGCCGATCTTGCCGATCATGCCGGGCACGTCGGCGTAGCGCAGGAACGCCATGTGCTGCGCCGGCTCGATGTCCACGTCCTGCCGGTACACCTTGACCAGACGCGGCCGGTGCTTGGGCCCGAGGGTCGTCCCCGACACCGAGAGCTCGCCCTGCGCGTCGTGCGCGGTCACCGTGATGAGGTTGAGGAAGTCGATGGCCGCCGGCTGCTTGATCTCCTTGGCGGAGATGCCGCGTTCCTCGGCGATGTTCTGCACGTTGACGAAGTTGACCGGGCCGTCCACCTTGTCGGCCAGCACGCCCTGCAGCACGCCGAGGGTGAGGATGCGCGTGTCGTAGCGGGCGATGCCGCCGCCGTAGGCGATCTCGAAGCTGTCGACGGGGCCGTCGGCGATCTGGACGACGAGCTTGCCGAGCATCTCGGCGAGACCGAGGAACGGCATGACCTCGTCGGCGTCCTCGCCGGGCGCCAGCGGGATGTTGACGGCGTTGCTGGCGAACTGGCCCAGCAGCACCGCCGCGACCTGCTCGGCGATGATGGTCCCCGCGCGAAGCTGCGCCTCCACGGTGCTCGCGCCGAGGTGCGGCGTGGCGACCACGCTGTCGTACTTGAACAGCGGGCTCTCGGTGGTCGGCTCCTTGGGGTACACGTCCACGGCCGAGGCGGCGACCTTGCCGCTCTCGATCGCGCGCGCCCAGGCCTCCTCGTCGATGATGCCGCCGCGCGCCACGTTGATCACGCGCACGCCGTCCTTCATCTTGGCGAACTCCTCATCGCCGACGAAGCCGATGGTCTCCGCGTTCTTGGGCAGGTGAACGGTGATGAAGTCGGCCTCGCGGTAGATCTTGTCGGGGCTGTCGGCGCGCTCGAGGCCGAGCTCGTGGTACTTCTCGGCCGGCACGAACGGGTCGTACGCGAGCACGTTCATCCCCAGGCCGCGCGCGTCCTCGGCGACGAGGAACCCGATGCGGCCCAGACCGATGATGCCCAGCGTCTTGCCGCGCACCTCCACGCCGCCCTTGCCCCAGCGGCTCTTGGTCCACTCGCCGGCCTTGAGGTCGGCGTGCGCCTGCGCCAGGTTGCGGGCGCAGGCCATGAGCAGGGCGATCGTCTGCTCCGCCGCGCTGAGCACGTTGCTCTGCGGCGCGTTGACGACGATGACGCCGCGCTTGGTCGCCTCTTTGACGTCGACGTTGTCGACGCCGACGCCGGCGCGGCCCACGACCTGCAGGTTGACGCCGGCCCGGATCACCTCGGCGGTCACCTTGGTGGCCGAGCGGATGATCAGGCCGTGGTACTCGGGGATGCGCGCGAGCAGCTCGTCGGCGTCCCACTCGGTGCCGATGTCCACCTGGAAGCCGAGGTCCTCGAGGTACTTGACGCCCTCCGGGGCGAGCTTCTCCTTGACCAGTACTTTCTTCTGTTCGCTCATTGCGGCTCGCCCTCTCACAGCATCACGGTGCTCTGCATGAACACCTGCTCGGCGGCGCCGACGCCGGCGCCGAACTTGACGTCGTACCCGAGTTCGGCGAGCACCATCTCGACGGTGCTGAGGCCGACGGTGATGTCGCTGTGGCCGAAGTAGCCGCAGTGGCCGAAGCGGAAGATCTTGCCCTTGACGGCGCCCTGGCCGCCGGCCAGCCACACGCCGTACTTGTCGCGGGCGATCTTGCCGATCTTGCCGCCGTCGACGCCCTCGGGCACCTTGACGGCGGTCACCGAGTTGGCCTCGGGGTCCTCGACGGCGAACAGTTCGAGGCCGAGCGCCTTGACGCCCTCGCGTGCGGCCCTGCCCAGCACGCGGTGCCGCTCGAACACGTTCTGCAGCCCCTCTTCCTCGATCAGGTCGACGGCGGCGTTCTGGGCGACCATGAGGTTCACGGCCGGCGTGTAGGGCGTCTGCGCCGAGTCGCCGGTCATCTTCTTGCGCATGGCGACGAAGTCGAAGTAGAAGCGCGGCGTCGTGCACTGCTCGACGACGGCCCAGGCCTTGTCGCTGACCGCCGCGTAAGCGAGGCCAGGCGGCACCATGAGCGCCTTCTGGGAACCGGCGACGGCGATGTCGACCTTCCAGGCGTCGGTCTGCAGGTCGCTGGCGCCGAGGCCGCTGATCGCGTCCACGACGAGGATCGCGTCGGTCTTCGCCACGACCTCTCCGATGGCCTTGATGTCGTTGACCACGCCGGTGGACGTCTCGCTGTGCTGCACGTACACGGCCTTGATCGCCGGGTCGTCGGCGAGCGCCTTCTCGATGTCGGCCGGGTCGGCCTTGGTGCCCCACGCGTAGTCGAGCGCGGTGACCTCGGCGCCCCACGCGGCGTTCAGCTTCTTCCAGCGCTCTCCGAAGTTGCCGACGGACGCGACCAGGACGTGGTCGCCGGCGTTGACGACGTTGGTGACGGCCGCCTCCATGGCGCCGGTGCCGCTGGCGGCGTACACCATGATGTCGTTCTCCGTCTGGTAGATGTACTTCATCCCCTCGACGACCTGCTTGAGGATCTCGGTGAAGCGCGGCGCACGGTGGTGGATGACCGGCTCGGCGAGGGCGGAGAGCACCTCCGGCGGCACGGGCGTCGGGCCGGGGGTGATGAGGAAGCGCTTCTGCATCTTCTTGTCCTTTCCGGGGGGCATGTTCGGTGCCGGCTTGGGGCGGCTGACCTTCTGGGTGGAGGTGCGAGGCAGCGATTCTACGGAACACGTGCGCCTCGTCACAAACACTGAACGCTCAGTCAGGAGCAGGGTGTCGGGCGGCTCGCGCGGGCCCTGAGGGGGATCACTCCCGCGGGCGGCGGCGCCGCGCCCGCAGAGGCGCGGCGGCCGACGATCGCGCGTTCGTGAGTCGCGGCTGCAGCCGGACGAACCGCAGGCGCCTCGGACACTGGCGGCGGCGGCCGTGACGCCTCGGATGGACGCCAGGGGCCCCGGTCGCGGCGTCCGCCGGCACGCACGCGGTCACGTGGCGCACGCAGGCGACGACACACAGGGTGAGGTCAGGAGAGAGCGGAGCCGGCTGGTGCGGCGCGGTCCGGGTGGACCGCGCCGCACCAGCCGTCACGACGGGCGATGTGAAGAGCTCCGCATGGGGAGACTGTACCGCGCGAGAAGGCCCGGCGTCCACCCCGCCCTCCCCCGCCAAACGGTTTTGTCGGCGTGAAGGGGATGGGAACACTCCTGTATTCCCCAAGGAATCCCATCAAGAAAGGGAGTACGAGATGGGCCTTTCGATTTCATCGGTCATGCCCACGATCGCCGTCGAGGACCTCGACCGCGCGATCCGGTTCTACAGCGAGACGCTGGGCTTCTCCGTGCGTCGTCTCGAGGGCGACATGGACAGCGCGCTCGTGGACGTCGGCTCGCGGGACCGTCTTCTCCTCTACAAGAGCTCCTATGCCCGTGGCGAGACCACCTACGCGAGCTTCATCTGTGACGACGTCGAGGGCACGGTGCGCGAACTGCGCGACAAGGGACTCAAGTTCGAGGAGTACGACTTCCCGGGGCTCAAGACCGTGGACGGCATAGCCTCCACCGAAGGCGGCCTCAAGACGGGCTGGTTCAAGGACAGCGAGGGCAACACCCTCGCCATCTCGAACGAACTGCCGGAGATCATGCGCAAGGCGGCCTGAGCCGCCGGCGGGAGGCGCGGAGAGGGGCGGGCGGCCGCGGAGGCACCCGCCCCTCTTCCTCGTACGCGGTCCACCGGCCGCGAGAGCAGTAGTGAAGACCCGGAGTGGGTACGCTCTACGCTGACCTTCGGGGTCGCGGGACGCAAGTGGACGTTCAGGACGATCGGCGAACGGGCGGCAGCGCGGCTCACAGTCGCGCGGGCGGCGGCGCCCAGGGGGAGCACACATGAAGAAGGCGGTAGTGCTGGGCGGCGGGATCGGCGGCGTCGAAGCAGCGATCAGCCTGCGCAAGAAGCAGGTCGAGGTGGAACTCGTCAGCGACCGCGACTATCTGTTCGTGTACCCGCTGGCGATCTGGATCCCGACGGGCGAGCGGTCCTTCGAGAAGACGAGCATCCGGCTCAGCGACATCGCCCAGGCCCACGGCTTCGCGCTGACGATCGACGAGGTCACCGGGATCAGCGGCGCCGACAAGAGCTTCACCCTCGGGCAGGCCGGCACGCGGCAGGACTTCGACTACCTGGTGGTCGCGATCGGCGCCCACAAGATGCCGCACAAGGGCAAGGAGAACGTCCTCTCCATCTGCGGCGCGCCGCAGGAGAGCGTGCGCGTCAAGGAGCGCCTGGACGAACTCCTCGCCAGGGGCAGCGGCACCATCGCCGTCGGCTTCGGCGGCAATCCCAAGGACCCGAGCGCGGTGCGCGGCGGTCCTGCCTTCGAGTTCCTGTTCAACGTGCACAACCTGCTGAAGAAGAAGAAGATGCGCAGGCACTTCTCCCTGGCGTTCTTCGCGCCCATGCCCAGCCCGGGCATCCGCATGGGCGAGAAGGCTGTGGAGATGATGGACCGCAGGTTCGACGACACCGGCATCCGCTCGTACACGGGCAAGAAGATCAAGCTGTTCGACGAGGGCGGGGTCGTCTTCGAGGACGACAGCCGGCTGGACGCCGACCTGGTCATGTTCATCGCCGCCGGCGACGGCCACGCCGTGGTCAAGGCGTCGGACCTGCCGCAGAACGAAGCCGGCTTCATCTCGATCTCGCCGTCCTGTGAGGTGGAGGGCCACCCCTGGATGTACGCCGTCGGCGACGCCGCCGCGCTGGAGGGGCCCGACTGGAAGGCCAAGCAGGGCCACATCGCCGAGGTCATGGCCCGCATCGTCGCGGACGACATCGCCCGCAAAGAGACCGGGCAGGGAGAGAGCGAGAGCTACGTGGAGGACCTCTCCATCCTGTGCGTCATGGACATGGGGAACGGAGCCGGCTTCGTCTACCGGGACGACAGGCGCGCGTTCTTCCTCCCCATGCCCGTCGTCGGGCACTGGCTCAAGCAGAGCTGGGGGCGGTACTTCGAGCTCAGGAAGCTGGGCAAGATACCGCGCATCCCCGGGATGTGAAAGCGAGCCGTCTGCTGGTGATGTGAGAGCGAGCGGCCTGGACTAGAGTTCGGCGGCGCGGGCGTAGGACAGACCGCACTCGGCGACGAGTCGCTCGATCTGCCCCGCCGTGAGCGACTCGTCGAGCGTGAGCGCCATCACCGCCTCGTCCCCGAGCTTGCCGCGCCCCACCGACATGTGGCCGATGTTGACGCCCCACTCCCCCAGCAGGGTGCCGACCTTGCCGCCGATGCCGGGCGCGTCCACGTAGCGCAGGAACGCCATGTGCGCGGCGGGCTCGATGTCCACGTCCTCGCCGAACACGCGCACCAGGCGCTGCTTGTGCTCGGAGCCGAGCGACGTGCCGGAGACCGACATGAGGCCGTCGGTGCCGGCCACAGCCACGGTGATGAGACGCGGGAAGTCGGGCACGGCGGGCTCCCGCGTCTCGACGGTGGACACGCCGAGCTCCTCGGCGACCAGCTCGGCGTTGACGAAGTTGACCGGACCGGCGGCGCGCCGCTGCAGGGCGCCGCCGAGCACGCCCAGCGTGAGCAGGCGGGTGTCGAAGTAGGCCACGCTGCCGCCGTAGGTGATCTCCAGCGCCTCGGGCGGCTCGCCGGCGAGCTGGACCAGCAGCCGGCCCAGGCGGGCGCAGAGCTCCATGTATGGCATAAGCTCGTCGGCGTCGTCCGTGGCGGCGGCTGCGACGTTGACGGCGCCGCGCAGCAGGCGGCCGCGGAGCGCGCCCGCCACCTGCTCGGCCGCCGAGACGGCCGCCCGGAGACGGGCGTCGGCCGTGCCGGACTCCGCCGCGCTCGTGAGCAGCAGGCGCGGCGCGGCGAGCAGGGCCGGCGGCAGCGCCGCGCCGGGCTCGACGGCCACCGCGGCGCCGGCCAGCTCTCCGCCGACGAGTGCGCTGGCGAGCGCCTCGAGATCCACGGCGCCCGGCGCGCACGGGCTGACCAGCCGGGCGCCGTGCTTGAGCTGAGCCAGCTCGGCGGTACCGAAGAACTGCACGCCGGGCGGCGTCTGCGTCACGAGCACGTCGGCCTGCGAGAGAACCTGCTCGGGCGCGACGCAGTCGACCGTGCCGGCAGCGGACTCTCCGGGCGCCTGCGCCTCGCAGGCGAGCACCTCCATGCCGAGCGCGCGAGCGCGGTCGACGAGGAGCGCGGAGCTCGCGCGCACACCGACGAGGCCGAGCGTCTTGCGCCGGACCTCCACGCCGCCTCCCGGCAAGCGGCCGGCCTCCCCGCCGCGAAGCGCGGCGTCGGCGCCGGCCAGGTCGCGGGCGACGGCCAGCACGAGCGCGAGCGCGTGCTCGGCCTCGGAGATGAGCGTGCTGCCGGGCGCGTGGACCACGAGGATGCCGCGGCGCGTGGCCTCGGCGACGTCGATGTCGCCGCAGTCCTCGCCGGCGCACCCCACCACGCTCAGCTCGTCCGCGCTCTCGAGCATGCTCGCCGTCACCGGCGTCCGCGGAGCGACGAGCAGCGCCTGGTACCCGCGCAGCGACGCCGCGCCGGTCTCCCCCGCCTCGGGGCGCACCTCGACCTGCAGACCCTCGTCCCGGAGCCGCGCGACACCCTCGACGGCGAGACTGCCGAGCACCAGCACCTTGCGAGTCGCGGTCATCTGTCGCCCTCCGGGGTCGTGGCTTGCGTCGCGGGCGGGTCGCCCTCGCGCAAGGCTAGTCCACCAGCGCTCGGCGAGTCCACCGTCGGCGTTGCCAGTGGAGCCCGGCCAGGTCTCGCCCTCCCCGCGGACTCTTCACCCGGACACTCCGCGCGAGCCCTCGTTAGTGAGGCCACAAATCGGGCATGCGATGTGACCACACCTCGGACTTCCGGCGCCAAATGTGGTCAGAGTCCACACCGGCGCACTCATGGGGCGATGCGTGACCACAACAGACGCCCATCCGCTGACCACACACAGAGGGCTGAGGACGCGACCGGCAGCTGCGGCGAGCGGCGAGGCGCCATCGCCGCAACGCCGACGGCCGCGGCCCGCCGTGAGGCAGGCCGCGCCCGTCCGTGAGGCCGAGAGCCTCTGAAGGGCTCAGACGTCGATGTCGAGGCCGCCCTCGTCGATCCAGCTCATCATGCCGCGGAGCTCCTTGCCCACGGTCTCGATGAGGTGCTCCTTGCCCTGGCGCTGGAGCGCGTTGAAGACCGGCCGGTTGGCCTGGTTCTCGAGGATCCACTCGCGCGCGAACTCGCCGCTCTGGATCTCGCCGAGGATCTCGGCCATGGTCTCGCGCACGTCGTCGTTGATGACGCGTGGACCGCGCGTGAGGTCACCGTACTCGGCCGTGTCGCTGATGCTGTAGCGCATGCCGGCGATGCCCTTCTCCCACATGAGGTCGACGATGAGCTTGAGCTCGTGAAGACACTCGAAGTAGGCGATCTCGGGCTGGTACCCGGCCTCCACGAGGGTCTCGAACCCGGCGGTGACCAGCTCGGTGGCGCCGCCGCAGAGCACCGCCTGCTCGCCGAAGAGGTCCGTCTCCGTCTCTTCCTGGAACGTCGTCTCGAGGCCGCCGGCGCGCAGGCCGCCGATGGCGCTGGCGTAGGCCATCGCCTGTTCCTGGGCCTTGCCGCTGGCGTCCTGGTACACGGCGATCAGCACCGGCACGCCCTTGCCCTCTTCGTACTGCCGGCGCACGAGGTGGCCGGGGCCCTTGGGGGCGACCATGCTGACGTCGACCGTGGCCGGCGGCACGATCTGACCGAAGTGGATGTTGAAGCCGTGGGCGAACATGAGGGTCGCGCCGTCCTTGAGGTGGGGCGCGACGTCGTTCTTGTACACCACCGCCTGCGTCTGGTCGGGCACCAGCATCATGATGACGTCCGCCTGCCTGGCGGCGTCGGCGGCGCTGAGGACCTCGAAGCCCGCCTTCTCGGCGCGCTCGCCGTTGGGAGTGCCCTTGAGCTCGCTGACCACGACCTTGACGCCGCTGTCGCGCAGGTTCTGGGCGTGGGCGTGTCCCTGGCTGCCGAAGCCGATGATCGCGACGGTCTTGCTCTGGATCAGGGAAAGGTCGGCGTCCTTGTCGTAGAACATGTGGTGTCTCCTCCTCTGGACGGCCCGGCGGGACCGGGCCGGGGTGTACCCGGAAGGTAGAACTCTACTGTCTGCGGTGAGCGGCGGCAACGTGCGGCGCGCCCCGGGCAGTCGCCGCGCCGGCCCTCAGCCTCACTGGAACCTGTCGATGAGCCGCACGGCCTCGAGCACCACGACGCGCGAGCCAGAACACCATGGCGGTACCGGCGGCTGCGGCAGCCACATCCTTGACGGCGCCGATCCGCTCATCCTGCTCCGGCGACACCACGTCGCACAGCAGCTCGATCGCGGTGTTGAACAGCTCGCCGGCGAGCAGCAGGCCGGTGGCGGCCGCCACCACGGCGAGATCCAGCCACTCGCCGGTCACGGCGGCGAGGACCAGGACCACCAGCGACAGGGCCATCTTGTAGGCGACGTTGAAGTCGTGGGCGGCGTGCCACAGCCCCATGAGGATGACCTTGGTCTTGCGCAGGTACCGCGGCCACTCACGCTTCAGCGCGTTCGGCTTCTCCGGCGGAGCCTCGGGACCGGCGCCGGACCCGCCGGCCTCGTCCGGCTCGCGGGGTGCGGGGGTCGCGCTCACGGCCGCTCCTCTGGTCGGGGATCGCTCTGCTCGTCCCCTACCCCGCCCCCGGAGACCACAGTCCGTCGCCACGCCGGGCGGCGCCGGCCACGCCCGGCTGCTCAAGAGCGGACGGTCAGCTCGGCCGGAAGGCCGAGGAACGCGCCGAACCGCGCCGCCTCCGCGCGCAGCGCCTCACGCGCGGCGCGGCTCCACACGTCGATCAGCTCCGCCTCCACCACGACCCGCCGCGCCTCGAGCGTGCGGCGCCAGAAGCCGCCCACCCGGCCGTCCAGCAGGATCACCAGACGGCCGACGGGCGGCGTCGCCGCGACCCAGGACGAGCCCGGCCGGGCGAGCAGCCACCTGGTGTCCGCAAAGCCCATGATGATCTCGTCGTAGCCCTGCACCAGGTGGACGACGGAGACGCCGGCGCTGCCGGGGACGCCGGGGACTTCGTCCCCGTCGGCGGCCTGCCAGAGCTCGAGGCCGCCGGCCTCCTCGCGCCGCAGGCGGCGGCCGGCGACGGCGATGCCGGCGCGGACCTCCGCCTGCGTGAGGCCGGCCCACCAGGCCAGGTCCTTGACGGTCGCCGGCCCGTGCCCGGCGAAGAAGCGCGCGGCAAGCTCACCGAGCGCCTCCCGGCGCGGCAGGTCCCCGGCCCCGGGCGCCCGCTCTCGCAGCAGCATGTACGTCTGCTGTCTGCCGCGCCGAGGACCGCTGCAGATGAGGGCGTCGAGCTCGGCGCTCATCAGCAGATAGGGGAGGCGCTGCCCCCCGGAAGAGATGCCGGAGCGCTCGAGCTCGAGGGCCAGCTCGGCGCGCGTCAAGGCGTGACCGCCGCGGAGCGCCGCGGAGAAGACCTCGCCCGCGCGGCGCAGGGTCCCCTCGTCCAGCCCCAGCTCACGGTAGCGCCGCGCGTCACGGGCGCGGATGCGCGGCGCCGTCGCCGTGAGCAGCACGCGCACATCGGCGGGGAGCACGAAGTGCCAGGTCGGCCGCAGCACGTGCGTGCGCAGGATGCGCCCGGCGTCGAACGCCTCCTCGACGGAGGCCGCTGTGGCGCCGGCCACCCGGGCGCCGACGGCCCAGGTGGCCGGTCCGAAGTCTTGCGCCTGCACGCCGAGGAGCCTGCCGACGGCCTCCTCAGGGGCGACGCAGAGCGCGCCGGTCAGGCGCTGCGCGCGCAGCCGGCGCGCCACGATCCGCTCGCTCAGCTCCGGGTCCACCCGCCCTCACCTCCCGCGCGGCGCCCCCCGTCAGTCCGCGCCGGTGCCCCAGTGCTCGAGCACGTAGTCCATGTCCTTGTCGCCGCGGCCGCTGAGATTGACCAGCACCGTCCCCGTCTTCATCTCCCGGGCCTTGACGAGCGCGTGCGCGACCGCGTGCGCGCTCTCGAGCGCCGGGATGATGCCTTCCTTTCGGCTCAAGGCGAAGAACGCGTCCCGGCAGGCGTCGTCGGTGCAGGTGGTGTACCGCACGCGGCCGGCGTCCTTGAGGTAGCTGTGCTCCGGGCCGACTCCCGGGTAGTCCAGGCCGCTGGCGCAGGAGTACACCGGCGACGGCTCGCCCTGCTCGTCCTGCAGCAGGTAGCAGCGGAAGCCGTGGATCACGCCCTCGGTGCCGTAGCTCATCGTCGCGGCGTGGTCGCCTACGGCTTCGCCGCGCCCCAGCGGCTCGACGCCGATCAGCTCCACCGGGTCGTCGAGGAACCCGGCAAAGATGCCGATCGCGTTGGAGCCGCCTCCGACGCAGGCCGCGACGACGTCGGGCAGGTTGCCGGTCATCTCCACGAACTGCTCGCGCGCCTCCATGCCCACGACCTTCTGGAAGTCGCGGACCATGAGCGGGAACGGGTGCGGCCCCACGACCGAGCCGATGCAGTAGATGGAGTTCTCGTAGTCTGCCAGGTAGGCCTCGAACGCCGAGTCGACGGCCTCCTTGAGGGTCTGCAGCCCGTGGGTGACCGGCACGACGGTCGCGCCGAGGAGTTGCATGCGGCTCACGTTCGGCGCCTGCTTCTCGATGTCCACCACGCCCATGTGGATCTCGCACTCCAGCCCGAAGTGCGCGGCGGCCGTGGCGAGCGCGACGCCGTGCTGGCCGGCCCCGGTCTCGGCGATGAGCTTCTTCTTGCCCATGTACTTGGCCAGCAGGCCTTCACCCATGCAGTGGTTGAGCTTGTGCGCGCCGGTGTGGTTGAGGTCCTCGCGCTTCAGGTAGATCTGCGCGCCCCCGTTGGCCAGCGAGAGGGTGCGCGCGTGATACACGGGCGTGGGCCGGCCCTGGAAGTGCTTGCGCAGGTACCTGAGCTCGGCGATGAACGACGCGTCGTTCTCGATCTCGTGGTACGCCTTGACGATCTCGGCGAAGGGCGCCTCGAGCTGCGGCGGCAGGTACTGCCCGCCGTACTTGCCGAAGAACCCGTTCTCGTCGGGCACCGACTGCCGCCGCGCCGCGTGCTCCGCCGCCGCCTCGTGGACCGTCGCCTGTTCCGCCATCCCGATCACTCCTCGCGCTCGCGCATCACTGCGTTGACTGCCGCCGCTGAGTCTACGTGAGCCGGCCGCGCGGTGCGTCGGGGCGAGGCGGACGGCGCGCCTGCTCAGACCGCCTCGGGGGCCGCGTCGTCGGGCGGCGCCGGCATGAAGTACTCGACGAAGTCGCCGGCCCGGTCGCCGTCCAGCGTCACCAGCCAGAGGTTGTGGAACACCTCCGGGGTCTCGGCGTCGCGCGTGCCCCTCGGGTAGGTCGTGATCGCCCGGACCACGAACAGGTCGCCCTCCTGCGCGAGCACCTGGTACTCGAACGACCATGGGATCTCCGACTCCCGCTCGCCCAGCCAGTAGTCGGCCACCGCGTCCGGGCCCTCGAGCGGTGGCCGGTACGGCGCCGTGAAGTAACGCACGTCGTCGGTGAACAGCCGCATGACCTCACTGCGGTCGTCGGTGGTCCAGGCGTGGTGATACGCCTTGAGCCAGTCGCGGATGCGGGTCTCGTCGATCATCGGGGGCCTCCCTCGTCAGGGGCCGGCGCCTCACGGCGCGCGGTCGATCACCTGGGGATGAGGTGCCCGCGAGCGCGGCGGGACGAACCGTGGTCCCTCCGACCGCAGTCCCTGGGCCGCGCTAGCGACCGGGCGGGCAGGCCGGGCAGGATCAGTCGAACACGCGCCCGTCGTACCGCAGCCAGCCCCCGGGGTGAGCGCCGGAGGGGTCGTGGTGCGTCCAGTGGACGACCCCTCCCTCCGCGTTCCACTCGTACACTCCGCGGAAGGCGACGTGGTCCCCCACCGCGAGCCCGTCGAGCCGCGGCGCGACGTCGATGTTGTGCGCGACGAGGACGGTCTGCCCGGAGGCGAGCTCCAGGATGAACCGCTGGTGGCGGCCCCCCTCCAGGTCGTCGGGCAGCAACCGGACCACCGCGCCTTCTCCCCGTACCTCGACGCCCGAGACGTGGTCCCGGAAGGCTCGCGCCGGTGCGGCGTCCCCCGTCGTCGCCGAAGGCGTCGCCGTGGCGCCGCCGCCGCAGGCGGCCGCGAGCAGGACGAGACCGGCGGCGGCCGCGGCGAACAGCAGAGCGAGGCGGCCGTTCCTGCAGGAGCCCGTGGGGCGGGCGGCGCGGCGTGCGCCGGCGACCTCAGGCGCCGCGCCCACGCCCCAGCGCGACGGTCCCGGTGCGCACGACCTCGAGCACGCCGAGCGGCTGCAGCAGCTCCAGCAGCGCCTCGAGCTTGTCGTTGGTGCCGACCACGCGCAGCGTGAGCTGCCGCCGGTCGACGTCGACGATCTTGGCGTTGAAGATCTCGGCGATCTGCAGCACCTCGGTGCGCTTCTCGCCCTCGCCGGCGACGCGCACGAGCAGCAGCTCGGCGGACACCTGGTTGCCGGGGTCCAGATCACGGATCTTGAGCACGTTGATGAGCTTGTGCAGCTGCTTGGTGACCTGGTCCACCGGGTGCTCGTCGCCGTCGATGACGATGGTGATGCGCGAGAGGCGCGGGTCCTCGCTCAGGCCGACGGCGAGGCTCTCGATGTTGAAGCCGCGGCGGGCGAAGAGCCCGGCGACCCGCGTGAGCACGCCGGGCTTGTTCTCGACGAGGATGGAGAGCGTGTGCTTCACGACTTCCTCCTCCTCTTGGGCGAGCCGCCGATCATCTCGGTGATCTCCTGGCCGGCGGGGACCATGGGGTACACGTTCTCCTCGGCGGAGGTGCGGAAGTCGATGACCGCCGGCCTGCCGCAGGCGATGGCCTCGCGCAGCGCCGGCTCGATCTCGTCCTTCTCGGTGACGCGCATGCCCACGGCGCCGAACGCCTCGGCGAGCAGCTTGAAGTCCGGCTGCGCCTGCCGGCCGCGGCGCACGCACTGAGGCGCCTGGGGGCACCTCTCACAGTCGCTCGAGTCGATGCAGGTGAACGAGTAGCGCTTGTCCCAGAAGAGGTCCTGCCACTGGCGGACCATGCCCAGGTAACCGTTGTTGAGGATGGCGACCACCACCGGGACGTCGTCGCTGACGGCCGTGGCGAGCTCCTGCATGGTCATCTGGAAGCCGCCGTCGCCGCTGATGTCGACGACGGTCTGGTCCGGCCGGCCGATCTTGGCGCCGATGGCGGCCGGCAGGCCGAAGCCCATGGTGCCCAGCCCGCCCGAGCTGATGAACTGCCGCGGGCGGGTGTACGTGTACCACTGCGTCGCCCACATCTGGTGCTGCCCGACGTCGGTGCAGATGAGCGCCTCGTGCCCGGTGACGCGGTCGATCTCCTTGATGACGAACTGCGGCGCGAGCTTGCCGTCCTCGGGGTCCTCGTAGTGCAGCGGGTACTCGTCCTTGCGGGCGGCGATGCGCGCCAGCCACTCCGCGGTCAGCTCGGGCGACCACTCCATGCCCTGGAGCTCCTTGACCAGCCCGGCGGCCACGTGCCTCGCGTCGCCGACGATGGGGATGAGCGGCGCCACGTTCTTGCCGATCTCCGCCGGGTCCACGTCCGCGTGGATGACCTTGGCGTGCGGCGCGAACGCCTTGAGCTTGCCGGTCACGCGGTCGTCGAAGCGCGCTCCGAGGTTGATGAGCAGGTCGCACTCGTGCACCGCGTAGTTGGCGGTCACCGTGCCGTGCATGCCCAGCATGCCCATCGAGAGCTCGTGCGTCTCCGGGAACGCGCCCAGGGCCATCAGGGTGGTCGCCACCGGCAGCCGGCGCAGCTCCGCGAGCTTGAGGATCTCGGGGGCGGCGTCGGAGGTGACGGCGCCGCCGCCCAGGTACAGCACCGGCCGCTGCGCCTCGTTGATCGCCTTGGCGGCGGCCCGGATCTGCCTGATGTGACCCTTGAACGTCGGCTTGTAGCCGGGCAGATCGAGCGTGTCGGCCTGGTGGTAGGCGGACTCACCCAGGGCGACGTCGACGGGGATGTCGATGACCACGGGGCCGGGACGCCCGGTGGAGGCGATGTGGAACGCCTCGTGCACCGTCTGCGCCAGGTCGGCCGTGTCCTTCAGCAGGTACGAGTGCTTGACGATCGGCAGCGTGATGCCGGTGATGTCCGCCTCCTGGAAGGCGTCCGTGCCGATGAGGTCGCTGCGCACCTGCCAGGTGATGGCGACCAGCGGCGACGAGTCCAGGTACGCCGTGGCGATGCCGGTGACCAGGTTGGTGGCGCCGGGGCCGCTGGTGGCCGTGCAGACGCCCACCTTGCCGGTCGCTCGGGCGTAGCCGTCGGCGGCGTGCGCCGCGCCCTGCTCGTGGCGCACCAGCACGTGGCGGAGCTTCTTCGCGTCGTAGAGCGCATCGTAGAACGGGATGGCGACGCCCCCGGGGTACCCGAACAGGACGTCGCACCCCTCGTGCTCGAGGGCGGCGACAAGGGCCTGAGAGCCCTTCATCCGCTTGTCTGGCGTCATTGCAGCACAGCTCCCTTCTCCGCGCCGGAGACGAGTTTGACGTAACGGGCGAGATAGCCCGTTACGCCGTCGCGCGGTGCCGGCTGCCAATCGGCGAGCCGCCGCGCGACCTCCTCCTGGGAGAGTTCGAGCGTGAGTGTGCGAGCCGGGATGTCGATGCTGATGACGTCGCCGTCGCGAACGGCGGCGATGGGGCCGCCGGCGTTGGCCTCCGGCGAGACGTGGCCGATGGCCGCGCCGCGCGTGGCGCCGCTGAAGCGGCCGTCGGTGATGAGGGCGACGTCCTTGTCCCGGCCCTGGCCGGCGAGCATGGACGTGGCGCTGAGCATCTCGGGCATGCCGGGCGCGCCCTTGGGGCCCTCGCCGCGGATGACGACCACGGAGCCGTCGGCGATGTCGCGCGCGGCGATCGCGGCCACGGCCTCGGCCTCGCTCTCGAAGACGCGGGCGGGGCCGCGGTGCCGCAGCATCTCGTCGGCCACCGCGCCCTCCTTGACCACGGCGCCGTTCGGCGCGAGGTTGCCGAAGAGCACGGCCAGACCGCCGGTGGCGTGCCAGGGGTCGTCGAGCGGGCGGATGACGGCTTCGTCGAGCACCCGGGCGTTCGCCACGGCCTCGCCGACGGTGCCGCCGGCCACGCTGAGGGCGGAGCCGTCCATGAGGCCGGCGCCGATGAGGCGGTTCATGACCGCCTGGATGCCGCCGGCCTGGTACAGGTCTTCCATGTGGTGCTTGCCCGCCGGGGCGATCTTGCAGATGTGCGGCACCTTGGCGGCCACCTCGTTGATCCGGTCGAGGTCGAAGTGCAGGCCGGCCTCGGTGGCGATGGCGGCGAGGTGCAGCACCGTGTTGGTGCTGCAGCCCAGGCTGGCGTCGGCCGCGAGCGCGTTGCCCACAGCCACGTCGGTGAAGATGTCGCGCGGCTTGAGGTCCCTGGCCAGCACCTCCATGACCTGGGCGCCGGCCTCCTTGGCGAGCCTGATGCGCTCGCTGTACACGGCCGGGACGGTGCCGTTGCCGGGCAGGGCCATGCCGGTGACCTCGGCCAGGCAGTTCATGGAGTTGGCGGTGAACATGCCGGAGCAGCTGCCGCAGGTGGGGCAGGCGCCGCACTCCACCGCCTTGAGCTCCTCGTCGTCGATGACGCCGGCCTGGTGCTGGCCCACGGCCTCGAACACGCTGTTGAGGTCGAGGGTGCGCTCGCCGAGCTTGCCGGCGAGCATGGGGCCGCCGCCGATCATGATGGCCGGCACGTTGAGCCGCATGGCGGCCATGAGCATGCCGGGCACGATCTTGTCGCAGCACGGCACCAGCACCAGCGCGTCGAACGCGTGCGCGACGGTCATCGACTCCACGGTGTCGGCGATGAGCTCGCGGCTGGGGAGCGAGTACAGCATGCCGCGGTGGTTCATGGCGATGCCGTCGCAGATGCCCATGACGCCGAACTCGAACGGCACGCCGCCGTTGGAGCGCACGCCCGCCTTGACGGCCTCGACGATGGTGCGCAGGTGCATGTGGCCGGGGACGACCTCGCTGAACGAGTTGACGACGCCGACGAACGGACGCTCCATCTCGGCGTCGGTCACGGCCAGGGCACGCAGCAGGGAGCGGTGCGGTGCGCGCGCCACGCCGCGCTTGATCTCGTCGCTTCTCACGGCAGTTCTCTCTCCTCGTCGCCGGCGATCCTGGGCCGCCGCGCATCCGTGCGGACGGCGGCCGCGAACTTCGAATGATATCGGAAACGGCGCGCCGCGCGCGAGAACGCAGGCTCGCGCACGCCGCGCCGGGACAGGACAGGCGGCGGGCCCGAGCGATTGACGCGCCGGGCCCGCGGGCAGAACCGTCGTGAACAGCGGCCGCGACGCGCAGGCATAGGCCTATACCCCCCTGGGTATAACGGCCGCGGTCCCAACCGTCGTCAGGAGGTCCATCCATGCAAGGTGCCGTGTACGGCGTAGGCCGCCGCCTCGATGAGCCCTACGAGACCGCGCTGCCCCGAGTCGTCGACGCGCTGAAGTCCGAGGGGTTCGGCGTGATCACGGAGATCGACATGAAGAAGACGCTGAAGGAGAAGCTGGACGTCGACGTCCCTCCGCACACCATCCTCGGCGCCTGCAACCCGAGGCTCGCGCACGCCGCGCTGGAGCTCGAGCCGGACCTCGGCGTGCTGCTGCCCTGCAACGTCGTCGTCTACGCGACCGAGAGCGGGACGCGCGTCACGGCGGTCAACGCCAACGCCATGCTGGGGATGGTGGGCAACGACGAGCTCGAACCGATCGCCGCCCAGATCCAGGAGAGACTGGACCGCGTACTCGAAAGCCTGTGAGACAATCAAGACAAAACGGGCAGGATCAGACCTGCCGCCTCAAGGAGGAACCTCGTGGCTGAAGTGAAGACCCTGACCGACGCAACGTTCGACGGCGAGATCGCCAGCGGCTCCGTCATCGTGGATTTCTGGGCGCCCTGGTGCGGCCCGTGCCGTATGGTGGGCCCCGTCATCGAAGAGATCGCCCAAGAGCACGACGACAAGGTCTCCGTCGGCAAGGTGAACGTCGACGAGAACCCGGCGATCGCGCAGAAGTTCGGGATCATGAGCATCCCGACGATCATCCTCTTCAAGGACGGCGAGCCCGCCAAGAAGGTGATCGGCGCCCGCTCCAAGGCCGACTTCCTGCGGGAGTTCGAGCTCGCCTGACGGGGCTCGACGACACGGCCGCAGCACCCGCGGGCGGCGGCCGCACAGGCCTGACGTAGGGGGCGGCCGGCCGGCCGCCCCCTACGCACGAGGGGGCCCGGCGCGATGCGCCGGGCCCCCTCGTCGTCTCGCGTCGGCGCGGCGTCCGGGCCGCGCGCAGCTCAGGTGATCGCGTCGCGGCCGCGCTCGCCGGTGCGCGTGCGCACGGCGTCGTCGATCGGGGACACGAAGATCTTGCCCTCGCCGATCTGGTTGCTCTTCAGCGATTGGCTGATGGCGGCGATGATGCGCTCCACGTCCTTCTCGAGCACGACCATCTCGACCTTCATCTTGGGGTGGAAGCGGTACTCGTGCGGCTTGACCTCCTCGCCGCGCGTGAACCCCTTCTGGACGCCGAAGCCCTTGATCTCGGCGACCGACATGCCTACCACTCCCTCGACCGCCAGGGCCGCGGCCACAGCGTCGAGGTTGTACGGCTGGATGTAGCACTCGATCTTCTTCATTCTGCTTCGCCGCTCCTTTCAGCCCGCCGCACGGTCGCGCCGCGGGATGTGCTCACTGGTCCACACCTTGTGCTGCTCGCGTCGTACATACCCCGAAACGGCGGCTAGACGAGACCCTGCGCGAGCATGGAGTCGGCGACCTTGACGAAGCCGGCGATGTTGGCGCCCGCCACGTAGTTGCCCTTCATGTCGTAGGCCTCGGCGGCCTCGACGCACTGGCGGTGGATGGCCTTCATGATGCCGTGCAGGCGCGCGTCCACTTCTTCCCGCGTCCACGAGAGACGCAGGCTGTTCTGCGACATCTCGAGGCCCGAGGTGGCCACGCCGCCGGCGTTGGCGGCCTTGCCGGGACCGTACAGGATGCCCTTCTCGACGAAGAGGTTGACGCCCTCGGGGACGGTCGGCATGTTGGCGCCCTCGGAGACGACGTACACGCCGTTCTTGAGCAGGTTGGCGGCGTCCTTGGCGTTGATCTCGTTCTGCGTCGCGCTCGGGAAGGCGCACTCGGCCTTGTGGTCCCACAGCGGGTTGAAGTCCCTCGACTTGTCGACGGGGGTGTAGACGGCGCTCTTGAACCGGTCGGCGTACTCGCTGATGCGGCCGCGCTTGACGTTCTTGAGCTCGAGCAGGAAGGCGAGCTTCTCGCGGTCGATGCCCGCCTCGTCGAAGATGTAGCCGCCCGAGTCGGAGCAGGTGACGGGCTTGCCGCCGAGATCGAGGATCTTCTCGATCGCGTACTGCGCCACGTTGCCGGAGCCGCTGACGAGGCAGGTCTTGCCCTCGAGGGTCTCGCCGCGAGTGGTGAGCATCTCGGCGGCGAAGTACACGGCGCCGTACCCGGTCGCCTCGGGACGGATCAGGGAGCCGCCCCAGTCGAGGCCCTTGCCGGTGAGCACGCCGACGAACTCGTTGCGGATGCGCTTGTACTGCCCGAACATGAAGCCGATCTCACGGCCGCCCACGCCGATGTCGCCGGCGGGCACGTCGGTGAACTGGCCGATGTGGCGGCTCAGCTCGGTCATGAACGACTGGCAGAACTTCATGACCTCGAGGTCGCTCTTGCCCTTCGGGTCGAAGTCGGAGCCGCCCTTGCCGCCGCCCATGGGCAGCGTGGTGAGCGAGTTCTTGAAGACCTGCTCGAAGGCGAGGAACTTGAGGAGGCCGAGGTAGACGGTCGGATGGAAGCGGAGGCCGCCCTTGTAGGGGCCGATGGCGCTGTTCATCTCGATGCGGAACCCACGGTTGATCTGGACTTCGCCCTTGTCGTCCAGCCAGGGCACGCGGAACATGATGACCCGCTCGGGCTCGGAGATGCGCTCGAGGATCTTGTGCTCGCCGTACTTGGGGTTCTTGGCGATCACGACCTCGAGGGACTCGGCGACCTCCATCGCGGCCTGATGGAACTCAGGTTCGTTCGCGTTCCTGGCCTTCAGCCAGGCCATGTATTCGTCGACGAATGCGCTCATGTACTGCTGCCCTCCACGTAGGCATTGAGTGCTGGATGCGAGGCGCCGGCTCCCATGACGCCGTCCCCGCGCGCGGACGGACAGGGCCCACGGCCGCGGGACGTTCGGAGCATACGCCCTGGCGAGAGTGCCGTCAGTCGCCATCCGGGCCAAACCGGAGTCCCCGGGGTGGGCCAGTTGGTACACCGTGGCACGTCAATCGTCCGATTGGTCGAACTTCCACGCCTGCCGCCTCTGTCAAGAGTCACCGGTGAGCGCTTCCGAACCCGCCACTCCGGAGCTCCGTCATTTGTACATGTGGGCCAATGATTGGCCCCCCTTTGGGCGTTCTGTTCGACTTCTTTGACTTCGCGTAGTGGCTGTCTTACAGTCAATCGGGAGAGGCGGCCAGGACCCCCCGCCCGGCCCTTCCGCCCCGCCGCACCGACTCACAGCGTGAGCGCTTCCGCCGTCTGCGCGCGCCCACGCCCGGCAGCAGCGCAGCGCCCGCGTCCGAGGGCGTCAGGAAGGAGTTCACCGCATGGCCCTCAGAACGCCCGAGGAGTTCGTCCAGAGCCTCGCCGACCTGCACCTGCAGATCTACCTGTTCGGCGAGAAGATCGACGACTACGTCAACCACCCGATCATCCGGCCGAGCATCGACTGCATCGCCATGACCTACGAGCTCGCGGCGCAGCCCGAGTACGAAGACCTCATGCTGGCCACGAGCCACCTGACCGGCAAGCGCGTCAACCGGTTCGCGCACATCCACCAGTCCACTGACGACCTCGCCAAGAAGGTCAAGATGCAGCGCCTGCTCGGCCAGAAGACCGGGTCGTGCTTCCAGCGCTGCGTGGGCATGGACGCCATCAACGCGCTGTACTCGGTCACCTACGAGACCGACCAGGCCAGGGGCACGGACTACCACGAGCGCTTCAAGGAGTACGTCCAGTACCTGCAGGACGAGGACCTGGTCGCCGACGGCGCGATGACCGACCCCAAGGGCGACCGCAGCCTGCCGCCGCACCAGCAGCCCGACCCCGACATGTACCTGCACATCGTGGAGAAGCGCGACGACGGCATCGTCGTCCGGGGCGCCAAGGCGCACCAGACCGGCGCCTGCAACTCGCACGAGGTCATCGTCATGCCGACGGTCGCGATGCGCGAGGGCGACGAGGACTACGCCGTCAGCTTCAGCTGCCCGGCCAACGCCGAGGGCATCTACTACATCTACGGACGCCAGAGCTGCGACACGCGCAAGCTCGAGGACAACGCGCTCGACGTGGGCAACGCACGGTTCGGCGGCCAGGAAGCGCTGATGGTCTTCGACGACGTCTTCGTGCCCTGGGACCGCGTCTACCTGTGCGGCGAGATCGAGTTCTCCGGCGCGCTCGTCGAGCGCTTCGCCGGCTTCCACCGGCAGAGCTACGGCGGCTGCAAGGTCGGCGTCGGCGACGTGCTCATCGGCGCCGCCGCGACCGCGGCCGACATGAACGGCGCCGCCCGGGCCAGCCACATCAAGGACAAGCTCATCGAGATGACGCACCTCAACGAGACGCTCTTCTCGTGCGGCCTCGCCTGCTCCTACGAGGGCGTCAAGATGCCGTCCGGCAACTACCAGATCGACCTGCTGCTGGCCAACGTGTGCAAGCAGAACATCACCCGCTTCCCCTACGAGATCGCCCGTCTCGCCGAGGACATCGCCGGCGGCCTCATGGTCACCATGCCCTCGGCGCAGGACCTCGCCGACGCGAAGATCGGGCCCATCGTCGAGAAGTTCCTGGTCGGCCAGTGCGACGCGCCGACGATCGACCGCCTGCGGATCCTCCGCCTGATCGAGAACCTCACGCTGGGCACGGCCGCCGTCGGCTACCGCACGGAGAGCATGCACGGCGCCGGCTCCCCACAGGCACAGCGCATCATGATCGCGCGGCAGTCCAACATCGACCACAAGAAGGATCTGGCCAAGGCGCTGGCGGGGGTGGGCAAACCCTGGGACAAGACGAAGGTCAAGACGCCGGCCGCGGTGCGGGCCGACTGAACGTGGGCGACGGCGAGCCGGCGGAGACGCGCGTGAAGGTCGTGTACTGCGGAGGCTGCAACCCGCACATCGACCGCGCCGCCGTCGCCGCCGGCCTGCCCGTCGACGACCCCGACGTGCGCCCGGGGACGGTCGTGCACCTGAACGGCTGTCCTCGCGCGTGCGCCTCGGGTCACCAGCTCGTCGCCGAGGGCGATAAGCGGTGCGCCTCCGGAGCACCGCTTGAAGAGCCCGCTACGTCGCTGTATGAGCAGGCCGGAGCGGGCGCGGAGGGCGCCCCTGCCGGTCCCGACGGACCACCGGTCGTCGTGGTCGCGGGCGAGCTGGTCGACGGCGTCCCGACGCCGTCGGGGGAGCTCGCCTCCGCGGTGACACGCAAGCTCAAGGAGTGAGGGGAATGGACTGGAAGACCGACTACGCCGCCAGGCGCGCAACGGCGGCGGAGGCCATGAAGTGCGTCAAGTCCGGCGACCGCGTGGTGTTCGCGCACGCCTGCGGCGAGCCGCTCGACCTGGTCGACGCGCTCGTGGCGCGGGCGGGCGAGCTCGAGCGCGTCGAGATCAACCACATGGTCGCCATGGGCAAGGGCGAGTACTGCCGGCCCGAGTACGCCGAGAGCTTCTACCACAAGTCGCTGTTCGTCGGCGCCTCCTCTCGCGAGGCCGTCAAGGACGGCCGCGGCGACTACATCCCCGTCTTCTTCAGCGAGATCCCCAAGCTGTTCTGCGAGGGCTACCTGCCGCCGGACGTGGCGCTCGTCCACGTCTCGCCGCCGGACAAGCACGGCTTCTGCTCGTTCGGCATCTCCGTCGACTACACCAAGCCGGCGGCGCAGGTCGCCAGGACGGTGATCGCCCAGGTCAATCCCAAGATGCCGCGCACGCTCGGCGACGCGTTCATCCACATCTCCGAGATCGACCTGGTCGTCGAGAGCGACCAGGACATCATCGAGTTGCAGCCACCGGCGATCGGCCCGGTCGAAGAGGCCATCGGCAAGCACATCGCCGGCCTCGTGGAGGACGGCTCCTGCCTGCAGCTCGGCATCGGCGGCATCCCCGACGCCGTCCTCCTGTTCCTGCACGAGAAGAACGACCTCGGCATCCACAGCGAGATGTTCAGCGAGGGCGTCGTCGACCTCTACAACGAGGGCGTGATCACCAACCACCGCAAGACCTACCACCCCGGCAAGATGGTCGCCACGTTCCTCATGGGGACGCGCCGGCTGTACGACTTCGTCGACGACAACCCGGTCGTCAACATGCTGCCGGTGAACATCACCAACGACCCTTACGTCATCGGCCAGAACGACCGCGTGGTCGCGATCAACTCCGCCATCCAGGTCGACCTCATGGGCCAGGTCGTGGCCGACACCATGGGCGCGGCGCAGTTCACCGGCATCGGCGGGCAGGTCGACTTCGTCCGCGGCGCCGCCCGCAGCCGCGACGGCAAGGCGATCATCGCGCTGCCGTCGACCGCCAGGAAGGGCGCCGTGAGCCGCATCGTCGCGGCGCTCGCGCCCGGCACGGCCGTCACCACCATGCGCGCCGACGTGGACTACATCGTCACCGAGCACGGGGTCGCGCACCTGCGCGGCCTCGGGCTGCGCGAACGCGCGGAGGCGCTCATCGAGATCGCCGACCCGGCGTTCCAGGACCAGATCAGGGAGGAGGCGGCCGAGGTGTACGGGGTCGGCCGCCTGCCCCGCCACCCGCTCACCAAGGAGAGCTGAAAGCCATGGAGCACGTCCACAACGAACCGGAACCGCGCGTCATCTCATCCGCCAACGGCACCCCGCCGGAGCTGCGCCGCGTCGACCGCAAGATGCGCATCCACCGGCAGCCCAAGACGCTCATCACCGGCGTCGGCGCCGTGGACCAGCTCGGCGTCGAAGTCAGGAAGCTCAACGGCAGCAAGGTCCTCGTGATCACCGACCAGGGCGTCAGCGAGTGCGGCATGTGCGTCGACGTGGAGAGGCCGCTGGTCGACGCCGGACTCGAGGTCGACTTCTACGACAGGGCCGTGCCCGAGCCTCCCATGAGCACCATCGAAGAGATCGTGCGCATCGTCGAGAAGGGCGGGTACGACCTGATCGTCGGCTTCGGCGGCGGCTCGCCGATCGACGTCGCCAAGGCCGCCGCGGTGCTGCCCCACACCGGCGACACCGTGTACGACTACGTGGGCATCGACCAGGTCAAGAAGAAGGGTCTGCCGATCATCGCCATCCCGACCACGGCCGGCACCGGCTCCGAGTGCACGGCGATCGCCATCTTCGCCAACGAGAAGCTCAACGTGAAGCAGGGGCTGGTCAGTCCCTTCCTCATGCCGAACGTCGCGCTCATCGACCCGGAGCTCACCATCAGCTGCCCGCCCAACGTCACCGCCGCCTCCGGCATGGACGCGCTCATCCACAACATCGAGGCCTACATCTCGGTGAACGCCACCATGCACACCGACTCGCTGGCCTACGAGGGCATCAAGCTCATCAGCCAGAGCATCCGCACGGCGGTCTTCGACGGCAGCAACATGTGGGCCCGCGACGCGATGGCCATGGGCTCGATGATGGGCGGGATCGCCTTCGGCAACGCCGGCGTCGGCGCCGTGCACGCGCTCTCGTATCCCATCGGCGGCATGTTCCACGTGCCGCACGGCGTCGCCAACACGATGGTCCTGCCGTGGGCGATGGACTTCAACAAACTCGCCTGCCTGCGCTGGATGCGCCAGGTCGGCGAGGCCATGGGCGAGAACATGAGCGGCCTGAGCGACCGCGAGGCCGCCGACAAGACCGTCGCCGCGCTGCGCCTGCTGGCCGACGACCTGAACGTGCCGCAGTACCTGAGCGACGTCGACATCCCCGAGTCCGCCATCCCGGACCTCGTGGAGGGCGCCAAGACGCAGGCCCGCCTGTGGAACAACAACCCGCGCAAGTACACGCCGGAGGACATGGAGCAGGTCTACCGCAACATGGCCGTCCGTCCGGGCAGCGAGGTCAGGGAACCCGCGGCCGTCTGACCGGAGGGCCGGGCCGCGCCGGCGTCGTCGGGGGGCGATGGCCGGCGCACTCAGGGGCGGGCGGGGCGCGTGCGCCCCGCCCGCCCTTCTCGTACGATGGGGCGCAGCAGCCGCCTCACCCGCTCCCACGGAGGACCGCATGTACGACTGGCGTGACGACTGGCAGGCCCGGTTCGGGCGCACCGAGCCCAAGATCGTCTGCGTGGGGCTCAACTACACCGACCACGCCGCCGAGCAGGGCGCCAGGCTGCCGGCGGACCCGATGCTGTTCGCCAAGTTCGCCAATGCGCTCATCGGCGACGGCGAGGACATCGTGGTCTCGGCCGGCATCGGCCACGTGGACGCGGAGGCCGAGCTCTGCGTGGTCATCGGCAAGGAGGCGCACGACGTCCCGGCCGACGACGCCCTGGACGTCGTGCACGGCTACCTCTGCGGCAACGACGTGAGCGCCCGCGACCTGCAGTTCCGCGACCGGCAGTGGTTCCGGGGCAAGAGCCAGGACACCTTCTGCCCCATCGGCCCCGGCGTCGTGCCGGTCGGCGAGCTCGGCGACGCCGGCGACCTGCGCGTGGTGCAGCGCCTCAACGGCGCGACGCTGCAGGACTCGCGCACGAGCAACCTCATCTTCGACGTGCGCACGCTGGTGGCGTTCATCTCGCACGCCCTCACGCTGCTGCCCGGCGACCTCATCATGACGGGCACGCCGGAGGGTGTGGGCGTGTTCCGCGACCCCAAGCTCAGCATGGCGCACGGCGACGTGGTGGAGGTCGAGGTCGAGGGCATCGGCGTCATCCGCAACCGGGTGAGAGAGCTCGGGCGCGCCTGACCGTCCTCGGTCGGACCTGCACGCCACGGCGCCACAGGCCGGGCGAGCGCGGCGCGACGGGTCAGTGAGCGGCCGTCACCCGGCTTCCGTGGGGCACGACCAGGCAGCTCGGCTCGTCGCCGGCCCGCTCGAGCGCCGCCGCGAGCGCCTCGCCGACCGTCGCGAACGGGCTCATGCACATGCTGCGCACCACGTCGTCGGGGAAGTCCGAGACGAGGTACACGTCGGCGCGGGCGAGCAGCCCCGCCACGGCGGCCGCCTTGTGCCCGCCGAGCACGAACTCGCGCCGGATGCGGTCGATGAGCACCTGGGGGCTGCCCATGCCGGTCATCCACTCCTCGAACACCTGCTGCCCGAAGCCCTCGCCGCAGCGGGCCACGAGGATGACCGTGCCCCCGTCGCGCACCGCGCCGGCCACGTTGTCCAGCGTCTTCTGGGCCTGGTAGAGGTTGATGTCCTTGGGGCGCCCGCCGGGCGAGGCGATGACCACGTCGGCGGCCTCCGGCACGCGCAGGTCGCAGCGCCGGTCGTAGGCCTCGCACCCGGCGCGGTGAGCCTCGAGGTAGTGGCCGGCGACGGCGCCGGTGATGCGCTTCTCCTCGTCCAGGAGCACGTTGAAGATGAAGTCGACGCCGATCAGGCCGCCGGCCTCGTCGATGTCCTCGCGCACCGGGTTGCCTTCGATCACCCCCGCCCGCGCGGTCGGCGCGAGCATCATGCTGTGGTTGTCGCGGATCGCCGCGTAGGAGCAGAGCCCGGGCACGACGGCCTTGGCCCCGCCGCTGAAGCCGGCGAAGTAGTGGTACTCGATGTTGCCGGTGCAGACGCGCAGGTCGGCCTCGAGGTACTCGGCGAACACCTCGAGGCGCGTGCCCCGGCTGGTCGTGCCGACGGGGACGCAGCGGGACGCGTCGAGGTCGACGAGGCGCACGCCGCGCGCCGCGGCCTCCTCCCCGACCAGCCGCAGCTGCTCCTCGCGCGTGTGCCCGCGGTGGCCGCCGAGCGCGAACAGGACGCTGACGTCCTCCGGCTTCAGCGGCGCGAGCTCGTCGAGCAGGGCGGGCAGGAACCGGTACGTCGGGCAGGGCCGCGTGACGTCGCTGACGACGATCGCGGCCTTGCGCGCGTGAGCGGCCAGCTCGGAGAGGCGCGGCGCGCCGATGGGCGCCGCCAGAGCGCGCCGGACCTCGGCCTGCTCGTCCTCGGCGGAGGGCGCCGCCGGAGGCGGCGCCTCCTCGCCGAGCCCGCAGCCCGGGCCCACCACCGTGACGGCGAGGCCGTCCGGCAGGACGGCCTCGAGCGCCCCGTCGCCATACGGGATCTCGAGCTTCACGTCACAGCTTGGGAGCCGGCGCCGCCGACCGCCGCCGCGCCGTTCCCGAAGCGGTCGGCCGACGCCTTGAGCGCCTCGATCACCGGCATCGGCTTGCCGGAGAGGAACTGGACCATGGCCCCGCCGGCCGTGCAGACGTAGTCGAACCGGCCGGCGAGCCCGAAGCGGTTCATGGCGGCGACGCTGTCGCCGCCGCCCAGGGCGCTGAACCCGGCGGCGGCCGCCATCGCCTCCCAGAGCTCGCGCGTGCCGTACTCGGTCTCGGGCTTCTCGAAGACGCCGGCGGGCCCGTTGACGAACACGGTGCCGGCGCCCGCGATCGCGCTGCTGTACGCTTCGACGGCGGCGTGGCCGAGGTCGACGATCTGTTCGGCGACCGGCAGGTCCACGGTCGCCACCTCGACCCGCTCTCCCTCGCGCACGACCGCCACGTCCGGCGGCAGCACGATCCGCTCGGCGTGGTCCGCGAGGATCGCCCTGGACTCCTCGATGTAGCCCTCGAGCTGGCTCGCCCTCAGGAACTCCAGGGAGGGCTCGCCGAGGTCCACGCCGCCCGCCGCCAGCATGACGTTGGCGACCAGGCCGGCGGTGAGCACCGTGTCGACCACGCCGTCGGCCAGCGCGGCGGCCATCATCGGGAACGCCTCCTGGATCTTGGTGCCCCCGAGGAGGAACACGCAGGGCCGCGCCGGCTCCTCGCGCAGGCGCGCCAGGTTGGCGTACTCGCGCTCGAACAGGCGGCCCATGGCCGACGGCAGCAGCTCCTCGAAGCCGACCAGCGTGGGCTGCGAGCGGTGCGCGGCGGCGAACGCGTCGCACACGTAGAGGTCGGCGAGCGGCGCCAGCTTGCGCACCACGAGCGTCTTGGCCTGGTCCTCCGGCGAGAGCTCGAGCTTGCGCTCGAAGAGCGTGAGCTCCTCGCCGCAGAAGCGCACGTTGTCGAGCAGCAGCACGTCGCCGTCCGCGAGCCGGCCGACCGCCTCGCGCGCGGCCGGCCCGCAGACGTCGTCGACGAAGCTCACGGGCCGGCCGGTCAGCTCGCTCATCACGGCCGCGTGCGGCTCCGTCGACGCGTAGTTGTGGTACTCGAGGTCGCCGCCCTGGTGGGCGAGGAGCACGACCCGCGCGCCCGCCTCCGCGAGCTCACGGACGGTCGGCGCGCACCCTTCGAGCCGCGTGACGTCGCGCAGCCCGCCGGTCTCCCTGTCGAGCGGCGCGTTGATGTCCACGCGGCACAGGACCGTCGCGCCGCCCCACGCGAAGTCGTCGAGCGTGTTGATGCCGTACTTCATCGCGCGACCCCCTCCCCGCCGCGTGCGTCAGGCGCTGGCGGCGACCGGGGCGCTCAGGCCGAGGTACTGGTTGGTGAGCGCGACGGCCTCGAGGCGGTCGGTCTGCAGGCTGAGCGCGGCGCGGACGGCGTCCATGGTCTCGGGGATCACCACCGACTCCTGCGGGATGTTGATCGCGAACATGAACTCGCGGCCGCTCTTGGCGATGGTCTCGTCGAACACGGCGATGTCGTACATGTCGGCGCGCTTGTTGCCGAGGTCGCGGGCGTAGCGGAACAGCGCCGAGTTGCTGTTGAAGCCGTCGGCGATCTTGACGTTGCGGATGCGCGGGTGCGCCTCGAAGAGCTCGAGCGCCCGCTCCTTGCTGATGTCGCCCTTGGTGGTCGCGATCACGTTGATGATGTGGCCGTGCGTGGTGGGCACGTGCACGAGCAGGCCGGTGGCCTCGATGTGCGGCATGATCGTCATCAGGTCGACGGCCTGGTGGTTGGGGACGGGCTCGACCTGGGCCACGTCGACGAGCCCGCGGTGCGTGTCGCCGGGGTCGGCGACGCGGCGCACGATGGTGACGATGACGCGCTCCACGCCGACCTCGCGGTCGAGGCAGTCGACGGCGCGGATGAGGCCGGTGGTGTTGCAGCTGGTCAGCTTGAGGTAGTCCTTGCCGACGCCCTTCTCGTAGTTGGCGTAGCCGTGGAAGAAGACGTCGACGATGTCGTTCTTCTCGCCGCCCTGGAAGACGGCCTTGACGCCCTTGGCCTGGTAGAGCTCCTTGTTCCTGCGGCCCACGCCGCCGGGCGAGGAGTCGAGCACGATGTCGACCTTGTCGAGCAGCTCGTCCATGGTGCCGGTGACCGGGATGCCGGCGGCGTCGAAGGCGGCCTTCTGGCCGGCCTCGACGACGTACAGGTCGTAGGGCATGCCGGCCTCGCACAGCGCGCGCGTCGAGAGCGTCGGCGCGACGTCGACGACGCCCACCAGCTCCATGTCGCCCTGCAGCGCCACGCCGTCGGCGAGCCGCTGGCCGATGACGCCGTAGCCCACCACTCCCACTCTTGGCTTGCCCATGTCTGCTCCTCCTCGCGGTGCCGGCGAGCTTGGCCGAACGCCGCGCCCGCCGGATCTCGTCAGTAGCCCAGGTCCTTCTCCACGACGCCGATCGACTCGTCGAGCACGCGCACGATCGTGTCGATCTGCTCCTTGCTGATGATGAACGGCGGCGCGACCGCGTGCACGTGGCCGCCGCCGAGCAGGCGCACGAAGACGCCGCGCTTGAACGCCTCGTCGCGGACCTTCGCGGCGACGCCCTGCGCGGGCGCGAACCACTCGTGCGTGTCCTTGTCCTTCACGTACTCGATGCCGGCCACCAGGCCGACGCCGCGCACGTCGCCGACGATCGGGTGCGCGAGCAGCGTCGCGAGGCCCTCCTGCAGGTACGGGCCGAGCTCGGCGCAGCGCTCGACCAGCTTCTCGCGCTCGACGATCTCGAGGTTGGCGAGGCCGGCGGCGCAGCACAGCGGGTGGCCCATGTAGGTGGCCCCGCTCATGAACGCCTCGCCGGGGCCGCCGAGGAACGCCTCGTAGACGTGGTCCCGCGCGACCACGGCGCCCAGCGGCAGGTAGCCGGACTGAGAGGCCCTTGGCGAGGGTGATCAGGTCGGGGTTGGAGCCGAACTGCTCGAAGCCGAACCAGGTGCCGCTGCGCCCGAAGCCGGTGATGACCTCGTCGTTGATGACGAGCACGTCGTGGGCCTTGCAGATCTCGCCCACCATCGGCCAGTACTCGGGCGGCGGCGGGATCACGCCGCCGGTGCCGATCATCGTCTCGCCGAGCAGGGTGCCGACGTTCTCGGCGCCGTAGAACTCGATCTCGTGCTCGACCTGCGTCGCGCACTCCATCTTGCAGTCGTCGCCGTAGGTCTTGTTCCAGGCGCACTGGTAGCAGTAGGGCGCGCCGAGCTTGATGAACCCGGGCAGCAGCGGCTCGAACTTGGCGCGGTTCACGGTCAGGCCCTGGGCGCTGGTGCTGGTCATGGTGGTGCCGTGGTAGGAGCGCTCGCGGAACATGACCATGTACTTGGTGCCCTTGCCCTTGTTGCGCCAGTACTGGCGCGCCATCTTGACGGCCGTCTCGACCGACTCCCCCCCGCCCAGCGTGAGGAACACGTGGTCGAGGTCGCCGGGCGTGAGCGCCGCGACCTTGTTCGCGAGCTTGACCGCCGGCTCGTTGGCGATCTGGAAGATGTGGTAGATGGAGAGCTTCTCCATCTGGGCGCTGATCGCGTCGTGGATCTCCTTGCGCCCGTGGCCGACGTTGACGGTCCACAGGCTGGCGAAGGCGTCGATGTACTCGTTGCCGTCCGAGTCCCACACGAGCGCGCCCTCGGCCCGCTCCATGACCACGGGCTTGAGGCCCTGCATCTGCGTGAACGGCGGCCAGAGGTGCTGCTCGAGGAACTCCTCCTTCACGCCGCCGGCCGTCACCTCTTGTGCCTGATCTGCCATGCGTCCTTCCTCTCCTCCGGTATCCACCCAGGTGGAAACCTAAGTGCTGCCTCCCCGGGTGTCAACAACGTCCACGTTCGTGCCCGGGCGCCGCCGCCGCGGCCGCCGAAGCGGCGGCTCCTCGCCCGTCAGCCGTCGAGCGCGCGCGCCATCTCCGGCGTCACGCCGCAGACGCGCGCGAGCTCCGCCCGCTGCTCGTCGCCGAGCGGGCGGCCGCGCTCCGCCCGCGCCGCGAAGAGCGCAGCCATGCGCTCCCGGGCGCGGGCCACCTCGTCACGCCCGTCGGCCACCCACTGGTCGTAGGCCTGGCGCGACGAGATCGCCGGCGGCGAAGTGCTCGCCGGCGCGCAGCCGCCTGGCGGTCTCCTTCTCCTTGAGGAAGTCGCCGCCGATGCCGACGCGCTCGATCATGTCCGCCAGCATCGCCTCGGGGCGCGTGTCGACGTCGCCCAGGATGCGGCGGATCATCCCCACCACTTCAGCGTCGAGCACGATCTGCGGCAGGAACAGCGTGTTCACCGAGTCGATCATGCCCACGCCGCCGCTGAGCACGTCGGCGCCCACACCGGCCGTCGCCAGGCCCTTGAGCGCCTTCTCGTAGCCCGCCTGGATGCCGGCGTACTTGGCGTCCGTGGCGAGGCCCGGCACCGCAGCCGGCACGCCGAGGTGGTGCGCGAGCTCCACGCAGGCGACGTTCATCAGCGTGCACTCCGGCGAAGCGTACGAGACGCCGGCGGAGCGCATGTCCATGGTCGAGCCGGAGACGCCCATCACGATGCGCGCCTCCGGGGCCAGCGCTCGCAGCGCGGTGGCGACGCCGAGGAACTCGGCGAGCCCCTGGACGATGGTCCCCGCCGGCGTCACGGGCGAGGTGGCGCCGGCCATCGGCACCGTGTACACCTCCACCGGCGCGCCTCTGCCCGGCGGTGACCGCGTGGAAGTCGAGCAGCGGGCCGTCGATGCGCAGCGGCGAGGCCGCGGTGAGGAGCGTGCTGAACCGCGGCCGCGCGCGGAAGGCGTCCGCGTCGCCGGAGACGATGTCCATGATGCGAAGCAGCGGCTCGGCCTGCGACGGGCTGTCGACCAGGGTCACGTGCTTGCGCGCCTCGGTGAGGACCACGTAGCAGACGACCAGCTCGCGGATCTCGACGGGCACGTCGCTCGCGGTGATCGTCGTCCACATGACGTCGACCTCCGGCACCTCGTCGAGCAGCACCGTCGCCGCCTGGAGGTCGCTCAGGGTGGAGGGACGCCGGACGCCGGTCTCGTGGTCGAGCACGAACGCCGCGCAACCGGAGGAGCAGAAGTGCGCCGGCTCCCCGTCGTCGAGCACAACGTCGTGCTCGGGCGTCGCGCCGGCGAAGAGCACCCGGCGCGGGCAGGCCTCGACGGAGCTGAGAACGAGATCGCCCGGCAGGCGGACCACGCCGGTCGAGAAGTCGACGTCGGCGCCGAGGTCGGCGAGGACGGGCAGCGCCGCCGACCCTTTGAGCTCGACGCCCACGCGCTCGAGGATCCCCAGCGCCTCCTCGACGAACGACCGCTTCTCGGCCTCGTCCAGCCAGGTCATGTGGGCACGCATCGGCCTCCTCCGATCTCCTTGGTCAGGTCGACTCGACGGGTCTGGGCGGGGAAGGGCGCCGCGGCGGCGGGCGGAGCTGCGTCCGCCCGCCGCCGCGACCACCTACGCCGTCGGCGTGTCCGACAGCAGCTTCTTCGTGTAGTCGGCCTGCGGGTCTTCGAGCACCGCGTCGACCAGCCCGTACTCGACGATGCGGCCGTCGTTCATCACCGCGACCTCCTGGCTGATGCTGCGTACCAAGGCCAGGTTGTGGGTGACGAACAGCATCGAGAGGCCCATGTCGCGCTGCAGGGCGGCCAGGAGCTCGATGATCGCCGCCTGCACCGAGACGTCCAGCCACGAGGTGACCTCGTCGCAGATCAGGACCGTGGGCTCGGCCGCCAGGCTGCGGGCGATCGCCAGGCGCTGGCGCTCGCCGCCGGACAGCTGGTCCGGGTAGCGGCTCAGCAAGGAGGAGTCGAGAGCCACCTGCTCCAGCGCCTTCACCATCCGGGCCTCCATCTCGTCGCGTGAGAGGTCGAAGAAGACCTTCAGCGGCTGCGAGAGGATCTGGGCGATGGTCTTGCGCGGGTTCAGCGAGCTGTAGGGGCTCTGGAAGATGTACTGGATCGCCTGGCGGGTGTCGCGTGGCCGTCCGCGAGCGTCGCGCGCCAGCGGCTTGCCCATGAAGTCGATGTCGCCGACGATCTTGTGCTGGTGCAGGCCGGCGATGCACCGGGCCAGGGTCGTCTTGCCGGACCCGGACTCCCCAACCAGCGACAGGCAGCGCCGCTCGCTGAGGCTGGCGGTGATACCGTGCAGCGCCTCCTTCTTCTGGTAGTAGGCGGTCACGTCGCGGACGCTGATGACCTGCGTCTCCTGTTCGCGTGGAGCCGAGAGCGACTTGTCGCGCAGGTGGATGTCGGTCGCGGCGTCGTGCGCCCCGACCTCGCGGTAGCGCCAGCAGCGCACGTGATGACCGGGGCTCACCTCGTCGACCGGCGGGAACGTCTCGCTGCACTTGTCGATCGCCCAGTCACAGCGCGGGGTGAACGCGCAGCCCGGAGGTCGCTGCCCCGGGCGGGGAGCCCAGCCGGGGATGCCGCGCAGGGCGCGTTCGCCGGTGATGTCGGGGATGGACGCCAGCAGCTTGCGCGTGTACGGGTGATGGCCGTCGTCGAAGAGCTCGTCGCGCGTGCCGACCTCGACGACCCTCCCGGCGTACATGACCGCGATGCGGTCGGCGAGGTTGGAGACGACGGCGAGGTCGTGGGTGATGTAGAGCGCCGCCACGCCGTACGACTTGGTGAGGTCGCGCACGGTGTCGAGCACGTGCGCCTGCGTCGTCACGTCCAGGGCCGTGGTCGGCTCGTCGAGCACGATGACCTTGGGCCGGTTGGCGAACGCCATCGCGATGGCGACGCGCTGCTGCTGACCGCCGGAGAGCTGGTGCGGGTAGCGGCGGAGGAACTGCTTGTCCGAGGGCAGCAGGACCTCCTCCATCATCTGCTTCAGGCGCGCCTCACGGTCCGCCTGCGAGGAGCCGAACCCGTGCACCTCGAGGATCTCCATGAGCTGCGTGCCGATGCGCAGCGCCGGGTTGAGCGCCGCCGATGAGTCCTGGGGGACGTAGCTGATGGCCCCGCCGCGGATGCCGCGCAGGGCGGCCCGGTCCATGGCCAGGATGTCCTGCCCGTCGATCTCGACGCGTCCGCCGGCGATCTTCGCGCCGCGACGCTGGTAGTCGAGCAGGCTGGTACCGACGGTCGTCTTGCCGGAGGCGGACTCGCCGACGAGCCCGAGCACCTCGCCGCGGTGGATCACCATCGAGACTTCGTCGTCGATGTCCACTCCCGACGGATCGAGGACGATGCGCAGTCCTTCGACGTCGAGGACGGTCACGCGCTCCTGGGTCGTGGACGCCCCCTCAGTGATCGTCGTCCCCATCATCCCACCCCCGTGTCGCGTTCGATACCGATCAGGGCGCGACCGAGGCCGTCCGCGATCAGGTTGGTGCCGATGGTCAGGATGCCGATGAGCAGCACGGGCACGAACACCGGCCACGGCTGGATGATGATGCCGATGCGGTTCTCGTTGATCATGAGGCCCCAGTCGGCCGCCGGCGGCTGCATGCCGAACCCGAGGAACGACAGCGCGGCGATGACGCCGATGGAGTAGGTCAGCCGCAGACCGAACTCGACCAGCAGCGGACTCGTGATGCTCGGCAGGATCTCGTTGAAGAGGATCTTCCACCGGGCGATGCCGAAGGCCTCGGCGGCGCGCACGAAATCGCGCTGCGAGACCTCGAGCGTGGCGGCCCGCGCGACGCGCGCGATGCGCGGCGCGTGCGAGATGCCGACGATGATCACGATGAGCCACAGCCTCGGCCCGAGGATCGAGACGAAGAGCAGCGCGAGCACGATCTGCGGGAAGGCGAGGACGACGTCCAGGATGCGCATGATGGACTCGTCGATCCAGCGCCGCGCGTAGCCGGTGACGAGGCCGAGGGTCACGCCGAGCACGAGGCCGATGACGGTGGCCGCGAGGGCGAGCAGGATGACCGTGCGGCCGCCGTAGAGGACGCGTGTGAGCACGTCGTGCCCGATGTAGTCGCTGCCCAGCCACATCTTGGGAACGGCCGGCGGTGAGAACGGCGGCGCGACGAACTCGGTGGGCGTGTAGGGCGCGACCCAGGGGCCGACGACGGCGATGAGGACGATGAAGCCGAAGATGCCGACGCCGATCTTGGTGCGGCCCATGCTCCACGCCTCGCGCAGCATCATGAGCCACTCGGACGGCCGGTTCTCGGCGTGCGTGACCACCGGCTCGACAAGCTCTGAGTCGTTGACTCTCATCTCTGGGGTGCTCATCGCAGGCCCGTCCTGAGTCGTGGGCTGACGAGGATCGTGAGGATGTCGGCCGTGAGGTTGGCCACCACGTACACCGCGGCGATGATCAGCGTGATCGCCTGCACCATCGGCATGTCGCGGTTGGCGACGGAGTCGACGAGCAGCGAGCCGATGCCGGGGAAGGCGAAGAGGTACTCGACCACGACGACGCCGCCGGCCAGCCAGGCGAGGTTGAGCGCCGTGACCTGGAGCGCCGGGGCGAGCGCGTTCGGGAGTGCGTGCCGGTTGAGCACCAGGCGCTCGGGCAGACCCTTGAGGCGCGCCATCATCACGTACTCGCTCTCCAGCACCTCGATGGTGCTGGCGCGCAGGATGCGGGTGATGTAGGGCGCCACCGCCAGCGTCAGCGTGAGCGCCGGCAGGATGAACAGGTCGATCTGCTGCACGATCGGCACGCCCGAGTCCACGCGCGACGTGGCCGGCAGGATACGGAACACCTGGGTCGCGAACAACAGGATGAGGAAGATGCCGATCACGAACTCCGGGAGCGCCGCCAGCGCCAGGCTGCCGACGGTGACGCTGCCGTCGAACTTGCTGTCTCGCCGTAACGCGGTGAGAGAGCCCAGGAGCAGCGAGACGGGCACGCTCACGAGAGCCGCGACGAACACGAGGATGAAGGAGTTGATCACACGCCGGCCGATGAGATCCGTGACCGGCGAGCCCTGCGCGAGCGAGTCGCCGAGATCGCCGGTGAGCACGCCGCCGAGCCAGTCGAAGTACTGCGAGGCGACCGGCTTGTTGAGCCCCAGTTGCTCTTTGAGCGCCTCATAGCGCTCCTTGTTCGCCGCCTCCCTGCCGAGGATCGCCTTGGCGGTGTCGCCCGGGAGCGCCTGCGTCGCGACGAACACGACCACCGATACCAGGAACAGCGTCAGCAACCCGAGGCCGATCCGGATGAGGATCAGCTTCAGGAGCGGGGGCATAGGCTGCGCCTCCCTCTTACGGTTCTAACGATCATGATGACTGCCTCCCGCGGGGGACAACAGAGAAGACGGGGTCACGTGTGCTGCCGTCTGGCTGACGATCGAGCGAGCGGACCGGCCGCCATCGCCGGCGAAACGGGCTGCGGGCGCGGAGCAGCGCTCCGCGCCCACAGCCGCTGCATTCCTCGCGATCAGCTCACGAAGTAGACGTCCTTGAAGTACATCCGGCCGATGGGACCGCCGAGCTTGTCCAGCTTGTAGCCGGTGGTCGTCTTGGAATAGGCGTCAGTCTGGTTGCGGAACGACCAGATGATGTAGCCGCCCGTGTCGAACTCGATCTGCTGGGCCTGGCTGATCAGTGCGTTGCGCTGACCGTCGTCGACCGTCTTGAAGGCCTCCTGTACCAGCGACAGCCACTCGGCGTTCTTCCAGTGCGTCTCGTTATAGGGGGCATCGGGCATCGTGCCCTGGCTGGCCTGGGCCAGGTAGGTACGCGTCGCCCAGAAGTCCTGCGCGAACGGCCAGGAGAGGTAGTCGTCGCCGTAGAAGACGCTCGCGTCGGTCTTCTTGAGCTTCACGGTGACGCCGGCGGCCTTGGCCTGCTCGGCGAACACCTGTGCCGCCGCGACCTCGTCGCCGCCCAGCGCGCCCTCGGAGGTGACGAGCTCGACGGTGAGGTTGTTGTCGTAGCCGGCCTGCTTGAGCAGCGACTTGGCCTGCTCGATGTCCTGCACGCGCTGCTCGAGCTGCGGTGTGCCGGGGTCGTACCGGCCGTACATGTCGTTACCCAAGGCGCCGAGGCCGCTGTAGGCTTGGTCGATCATCTGCTGGCGGTCGACGATGAGCCGGAACGCCTGCCGCACGCGCACGTCGTCGAACGGCTTGACGTCGATGCGCATGGTGAAGGGACGCCACTGGCCGGTCTCGGCGTTGAGGACCCCGAGGCCGTCCGACGCCTCGATGACCTTGACCTGGCTCTTCGGGAGCTGCGACATCGCCTGGATCTGGCCGCTCTGCAGGGCGTTGATGCGCGCCGTGTCGTCGGCGTACTCGATCATGGTGAGCGTGTCGACGTACGGGGGCGTATCCCAGTAGTCGGCGAAGGCATCCCACTTGAAGGACTCGCCAGGCTTCATGTCGACCATCTTGAACGGGCCGCTGCCGATGGGGTTCTTCGGGTCGAAGCCCACCGGCACGATCTTGCAGCTGCGCTCGGCGAGGTTCTCGGCCAACAGCACGTTCGCTGTCGCGAGAGTGATCTCGACCGTCATGTCGTCGATCTTCTTGGTGCCGCCGGGAGTGACGCCCGTGAGCGCGGCGGCGCCGACCTTCGGGTCCTTCGGGTCGACGATGCGGTCCATGGAGTAGACGACATCGTCTGCGGTGACGGGCTTGCCGTCGTGCCACAGTACCCCGTTCCGGAGCTTCACCTGCCAGACCGAACCGTCGGCATTGGGCTCGATGGTCTCGGCCAGTTGATTGGTGAGGCTCATGTCGAAGTCCCACGCGGTGAGGCCCTCGTACATGATGTACTGGATGGCGATGTCCGGCTCGTAGGAGCCGGTGTGCGGGTCGGCGGTGTCCTTGGCCGAGCCGCCGACGATGCCCACCATGAGGTCGCCGCCCTTGTTGGGCGTACCCGCGGCGGATGCCGAGCTGGACGCATCCGAGGTCGTGCTGCTGCTGCCGCACGCCGCGGCGATCGGGCCTATGGCGGCGGCGGCGCCCATCGCGGCCGCGCCTTTGAGCAGGCTGCGACGCGAGAAGCGCTTGCCGTTGACGAGTTCGCCGATCTCTTCGAACCCTGATGGACTGCGCTGATCCTTGTCAGTCACGTTCTCGTCCCCCTGTCCTTGGTCGTTACCTGAAGATCGAGTCTCACAACACTCAAGCGCGCCAGGGAGTCAGGATGCGGAACGCCGTACTCGAACCGCCCGTAGCGAGCCCCCCGGCTCTGCACGCCCCTGTGGCCGCCTGATCCGCGTGGGCGGGTGCTAGCTGCTATCCACCCGGGTGGGTACACGAGCGTCACTATGGTCATCCAGTCACCCGCCTGTCAAGCGTCCTGGTGACACAGGTTACACCCCTCGGCGCAAGGCTGACAAGCCGGAGCCTGCGGATTCATAGGTGAAGTAACGCATTCCGCGCAGTTCATTGAACGGATTCGCCCGAATCGCTATACTTCGCTCTTATGAATGACGGTAGCGATAGTCAAAGTGAAAATCAGCCCTTTGTCCGCCTGGGCTCCCTGCCCCACGGTACCATAGAGCTCGACGACGTGGACCGGCAGATCATGAAGCTGCTGCGGCACGACGCGCGCCTCAGCTACGCCCACATCGCGCGCACGGTGGGCCTCTCCGAACCCACCGTGCGCAAGCGCATCGACAGGCTGGTGCACGCCGGAGCCATCATCAATGCGGCCCGCATCAACCCGGCGCCCATCGGCTTCCCGATCGACGCGATGGTCGGCATCAACGTGCAGCGCGGCAAGGTCCGGGAGGTCGGGCGCAAGCTCGCGGAGATGGAGAACGTCGCCTACGTCGCCTACGTCGCCGGCAACTTCGACATCATCATCCAGGCGTACCTGCCGCACATGGAGGGCCTGTTCAAGTTCCTCAACGAGGACCTCGAGAAGATCGACGGCATCGCCGGCACCCAGACCTGGAACGTACTGCGCACCGAGAAGTTCTTCTACAACTGGGAGGGTGAGGACGTCGGCCTCGGGCCGGCTGCGGATGGGGACGGAGCGACCTCCGGCGGAGACGACGCCTCCTCCTGAGCTCGCACCCCGGTGACGGCGGCCCTCCTCGCCCTGCTGGCGAGCTTCTCGTGGGGCACGTCGGACTTCCTCGCCGGCCTCGAGTCGCGCCGCTCGACCGCGTGGACGGCCGCTCTCGGCGGCCAGGTCGTCGCGTCGCTCTCGCTGCTCTCGCTGCTGGCCGTCACTGCGCCGGACCGGCCGCCGCTGACGGCGCTGGCCGCCCCGGCCGTGGGCGGAGCGATCGGCAGCATCGGGGTGGTCCTGCAGTACCGCGCGCTCGCCCTGGTCGACATGAGCGTCATCTCACCCATCATCGCGGGCGCGGCGCTCGTACCGGTGCTCTGGGGAACCGCTACCGGCGAGCGGCTCGCAGCGCTGCAACTCGCCGGCATCGTCTGCACTCTCGCAGGCATCGTGCTCATCTCGCGCAAGGCGCCGCGCGTCGAGGCCGGGCCGGTGCCCCTGGACCGGCGGGGCGTCCTGCTGGCAGTCCTCTCCGCCACCGCGTTCGGCCTGTTCCTCGTCGCCCTGGACTCCGGCGGCGAGGCCGACCCTCTGTACACCGTCGCCGTGACCCGCACGACGGCCGTGCTGACGCTGCTCGCGGTCGTCGTGATCGCACGGCCCGCCGTCCGGCTGCAGCGACGGGCGGTCCCGGCGCTCCTCGTCGTCGGCGTGCTGATCGCAGCTGCCAACCTGCTGTTCGCGTCCGCGACCACGTATGGCTATCTCAGCATCGTGGGGGTCCTCGGCTGGCTCAACCCGGCGATCACGATGGCGTGGGCGGCGGCCGTGCTGCACGAACGGCTCCGGCCGCTGCAGGTGGTCGCGGCGGCTCTGGTGTTCGCCGGCATCGTGTGCATCAGCGTGGCCTGAGCGCTTCGGACCGGATGGCGCTCGTGGGCGGGCGGAGAGTACTCTCCTCGCGAAAGCCCAGTCACCGGCCGCGGCCGGTCCTCAAGACCTGCCGTGCCGGACCGCACAGAAGGGTGCCTCATGGACGAACCAAGGTGCGCGACCTGCCCCATGTGGTCGCGGCTCCCCGACCGGATCGAGTACCGCTGGTCACAGGCCGACTCCGAGCAGGTGGAGGTCCGCAGTCCCAACGACAAGGGTGAGTGCCGCCGGTACCCTCCGCGCCCCCCGCGCGACTTCCCGCACACCGCGCCGGAGGACTGGTGTGGCGAGCACCCGGAGCGCAGGCTCCAGGGCGGAGACTGAGCGCGCGTTCAGCTCACGCGCCGCGTGACCCTGGCGGTGGCTCCCCGGCGCCGGCGCTCGCCGCCAGCCAGGTGCGCCCCCGCTGCTGTGCCACGGCACAGGCGCCGTACAGCTCGTCGGTGGCCGTGACGACGGCGTCCGGCCCCAGCAGGTCCAGCACGCCCGTGCGCCTGAACTGCTCCTCCATCTCGCCGCCCACTCCGGCGAGGTAGAGCCGCCCGCCGCGCGCCGCACACTCGGCCGCGTACTGGCGCAGCACCACGATGGTCGCGCTGTGCAGCGTGCCGCGGCCGCGCAGGCGCAGCACCACCACGGGGCAGTGCGCGTCGCCCACGGCCGGCAGGGACGCGCGGATCTTGGGCGCGGCGGCGAAGTACAGGCTGCCGTAGATGTCCAGCACGGTGACGCTCTCGCCCGAGAGCGACGCCGGGGCTTCCAGCTCCCTCGGCGGCCCGTCACCGTCGAGCACCACCTGCTTGACGTGCACGTCGACCGACGAGAGGTAGGCGTGCTTGAGCACCGCGATCGCCGCTCCTATGAGCACCGCGTACTGCAGCGGGATGACCAGGACGAGGACGAAGGTCGCCAGCATGACCGCCGCGGACACCCTGTCCGCGCGCCAGACGTCGAGCATGGCGCGCGGCCGCAGGGCGCTCGACGCCGCGACGATGAGGATGCCGGCGGTGACGGCCAGCGGCACCTGCTCGACCAGCGGCGCCGCGACCAGGATGACGAGCACCACGAAGGCCCCGGCGACCACCGATGACCAGCGCGTGCGCGCTCCGGCGGCGAGGTCCAGAGCCGTGGCCTGGATGGAGCCTCCGACCACGCCCCCGCCGAAGAAGCCCGAGAAGAGATTGGCGACGCCCTGACCGGTGAAGTCCCGGCTGGGGTCGCCGAAGCCGCCGTCCGGATTGGGGACGGTGCGGCTGATGCCCGCTCCCTGCACCAGACCGATAATGGTCAGCGACACCGCCGGGAGCAGCAGGGACGGCACGAGCGCCAGATCGGGCAACTCCGGGAGCGGCAGACTCCTGGGGATGGGCGCGATGTCGCCCACCACGGCGACCGACGAGAGGCCGAGCACCGCCACGGCCAGAGTGAGGACGACGAGCGCGAGCGCCATGCCGAAGAGCCTGGCGCGCGTGTGACGGAGAGTGAGGACGAGCGCCACCGTCGCGAAGCCGACGGCGGTCGTCGCCGGGTCGACGCTGCCGGCGTGGACGAGCGTGTCCACCGCCTTGGCCACCTTGTTCTCGTAGGTGCTGGTGAACCCGGTGAGCGCGGCGAGTTGCCCGCACAGGATGGTCACCGAGATCCCGGCCATGAACCCGACCATCACCGCGTTGGAGATGAACCGCACCAGGCCGCCGGCGCGCAGCAGCCCGGCGGCGAGCATGACCACGCCGGTGAGTACGGCGAGCATGAGCATGCCGGCCACACGCCGATCGGCCGGCAGGGCCACAAGGGCGCTGCCGGCGGCGAGGCTCAACGCCGCTGTCGGGCACGATCGACATGCGCTCGGAACTCGAGGTGAGCGCACCCGAGGGTGCTCCGGCCATGACCCCGTACAGACCGTGGACGGGGGGGATGCCCGCGAGCATGGTGTACGCCATCGAGTTGCCGATCTGGGCGGCGCCCACGGTGAGGCCCGCGAGCAGGTCGTGCGGCAGGTCGCGGCGGGAGGGAAGGCCGAGGCGCTCTACCAGGCCCCTCCCCCGGCGGCCGCTGGTGCGTGCGTCACGCGCCGGACGCCGCATCGCCGGCCTGCGCGTACGCCCGCTGCAGGACCTCCGCGACTTCGGGACGGGTGAACCACCCGGGCAGCTTCCTGCCCTTGGCCAGGTACTCCTCGCGCACCTGCGTGCCGGAGATGGACGAGACGCGCGCCCCGTACGGGACCTCGTTGAGCTCCACGTAGCGGTCTTCGTCGGTGAGGTAGGCGAGCTCCCGCGCCAGGATGGTCTTGACGCCGATCTCGTGCGAGTAGTGCTCGGCCATGGCCTGCGCGTCGTAGGGCCCGTAGAACGGCACCCCGTGCGAGTCCGGGCCGGGCCCCGCGTGGTCCCGCCCCACGATGAGGTGGGTGGCGCCGTAGTTGCGCCGGATGATCGCGTGCCACACGGCCTCCCGCGGCCCTGCGAAGCGCATGGCCAGGGGCATGAGCGAGAGCAGGGTGTCGGCCGGATCGTAGTAGTTGCGCACCAGGACCTCGTAGGCCTCCACGCGGAGCGCCGCGTCGACGTCCTGGGGGCGGGTGACGCCCACGGCCGGGTGGATGAGGAGCGTCCCGCCGACCGTCTTGAGCGCGCGCTTGGTGAGCTCCTCGTGGATGCGGTGCATGGGGTTGCGCGTCTGGAAGGCCACCACGGTGGAGTGGCCCATGGCCGCGAGGCGCTCGCGCAGATCAGCCGGCGTCAGGCAGAGAGGGCCGTGCAGCCGGTGCCGCGGGAGGTCGAACACGCGCGGGCGGCCGGCGAGGTAGTGGCTGGGCCAGCCTTTGGCCTCGATGACGAGCGGGTGCGCGCTGTCTCTGCCGCCGAGCACCGCGCGCATCTCGCGGAGGATGTCGGCCGGGTAGACCTCGTCGACCTCGAGCAGGGCGAGGATGACGCCCTCCTCGTCCGACAGGGCGATCTCGCGCGGGTGCCCGCGCAGGACCTCTTCGCGGCAGGGCACCGCGAGCGGGATCGGGAACAGCTCGCCGCTCTCGAGGCGCATCTCGTAGAGGACGGACTCGTACTCGTCGTGCGCCATGAAGCGGTCGAGCGGCGAGAAGGCGCCGACCGCCAGCATCTCGAGGTCGTACTGGGCGCGCAGCGAGAGAGGCACCACCGGGAGGTTCTGCGCCCGCTCGAGCAGTCCGGCGCGCTCGGCCGGGTCGCGGACCACCAGGTCGACGAGGCGCCCGCCGAACGGCGTGATGAGCTCGCGCGGCGCCGCCGCGTGGTCGGCTGAAGGACCCCGGTCTGCGGGGCCCTGGGTCGGGTCGGGATGGTGGTTCACGGCAGCGCTCCTCGCCCGCGCCGCGCGGCCCCCGTCCTCACGGGGTCCGCGGTCCCGCGGGCAGGTCAGTGGCGATCCCGGGAGGGCGCGCGGGACGCGCGCCCTCCCGGGATCGCGAGGCTCGTCACGGCTGCAGCCGCTCCGCGTACATCTTCTCGTACAGAGGCTGGCACTTGTCGTACATCTCCCTGAGCTCCGGCACGTCGTCGACCGTGTAGCCGAAGTCCTCCATGTCCTTCTGGAACCCGGTGCTGTCGCCGGCGTCCAGGTGCCACATCTCCCAGTCCTTCCACTCCTGCTTGAACTCGGGCTCCCAGGTGAGCGACTCGGGCAGGAACGGGATGCCGACCTTCTCGCAGTACTGCTTGACCACCGAGCCGGCGTCGATGAGCAGGTCCTCGGCGTCGACGACCGCCGGCACCTCGCCGGTGATCTTCTTGGCGAGCTCGAACAGCTTGAACTGCGACTCGAAGCCGATCTCGCGGAGCGTCACGGTGGGGTCGAGCTTGTGGTACGAGACCAGCGTGAGGGCGGGGTCGCGGATGATGAACGTGTTGGTGAACTTCTCCATGAAGTCCTCGTCGGCCACGTCACTGACGTAGTACGCCATGTCCTTGAAGAACACCGGCTTGTCGTCGGCAGCGGCGGCCTCGATCATCTCGGTCGTGCCCTCGAAGGTCCGCGGGTGGCCCTCCTGGGGCTGCATGCCCACAGGCTCCTTGTGCGCCGCCTCCAGGTAGAAGAAGTAGCCGTAGGGCTCGTGGATGACCTTGAAATCGCCGCGCTCGAACATCATGCGTTCGAACCCGGTGGAGATGGACCGCGGAACGGACCAGAGGGGGACGATCTTGTTCATGCAACTTCTCCTCGACGTGTGCTTCTGTGGCCGATGTGACGACCGGGGTCAGCCGCCCGTGGCGTCAGGCGACGCACCGGGGGACGAGCGACCATGCCTCCGCCATGTCGCCGACGACGGTAGCACCCAAGCGACGCCGTGGCAACATCAGGATAACGGCATCACAGCCGAATAGTGCCTATTATTGACTGGTAGTGAAAGCGAATGGCCTCCTTCGTCCATACTTACTGACCGTGATGGGCCATGTCGATGTTAATCCTGAAATCCCTCTTGGATCCGTCACGAGTTGGATGAACGAAGAACTCGCGAGGATCAACGGGATCGAGCACGTCGAGACTCGGGCGTGCTACGCGCAGAGAAGTTCTTCTACAATTGGGAAGCGTGAGGATGTGATCGTGGCGCGGTCCGCCGAGGACGAGGCCTCACAGGAGCCGCGACGGCCATGCAAAGCTCGACAGGCCCCCTCGTGCAGGAGGAAGCCGATGTTCACAGTGATCCAGACCGACCGCGGCGCGTCGGACAGAGAGGTCGAGGACGCGGTCTTTCACGGTTGCGGCCTCGACATCGACTTCAGGCGCTTCGAGCTCGAGAGCGAGAGCGACCTGATCGCCACCTGCGCGGAGGCCCACGCCCTCATCCCGGCGTATGTCCCCGTCACGGCGCGCGTGCTCAGGGAGCTTCCCGCTTGCCGCATCGTCGCCTTCATGGCGACGGGCTACAACAGCGTCGATCTGGCGGCGGCGACGGAGCTCGGCGTCGTCGTCACCAACGTGCCCGACTACTGCACCGCCGAAGTAGCCGACCACGCCCTCGGGTTCCTGCTCGACCTGGGGCGCAATATCACCCGGCTGCACGACAGCGTCCTGGCCGGGCGGTGGGACTACGAGGCGTGCGGCAAGCCCGACCGCATCGGCGACCAGACGCTCGGCATCATCGGCCTGGGGCGCATCGGCAGCGCGGTGGCGCGACGTGCCCGCGGCTTCGGCCTCGCAGTGCTGGCCTCGGACCCGTACGTCGACGAGGCTGCGATGATGGAGCTCGGCGTGCGCAAGACCGGCCTCGACGAGGTCCTCGGCTGCGACTACGTCTCACTCCACTGTGCCCTGACCGGCGAGACGCGGTCGATCATCGACGCTGCGGCGCTCGCGCGGATGAGACCGACGGCCTTCCTCATCAACACGGCCCGCGGGGCCTGTGTAGACACGGACGCGCTGACCATGTCGCTTGCCGAACGGCGCATCGCCGGCGCCGCGCTCGACGTGGTGAGCCCCGAGCCGCTTCCCGACGGCCATCCGCTGTACGCCATGCCCAACGTCATCATCACCCCGCACGCAGCGTTCATGTCGCGGGTCTCGGAGCGCGAGGGGCGCGAGAAGGCCTGCCTGGAGGTGGTGCGCGCGCTCCGCGGCGAAGTCCCCCGCTATGTACGCAATCCCGCGGTACTGGAGCGGGGCGGCCTGCGTCTCAGCGCCTCCCCGGCATGAGACCGCCAGCCACCGGCCGGGGCCTCGAGCGCCACCTGCGCGCGACGGCCGGCACGTCGGCGCAGAGCCAGGGCTCTCTCGCCGCGCGCATCGCCGGAGCGCGCCTTCCGGGCGGAGGTCCGGCTTGAGCTCCGCCCGCCGGGCATCAGGCCCGGAAGATGCCGCCTTCCTGAAGGAGCTGCGGGCCATCCTGGATCGCGAGCAGGTCCTCACGGACGCGCAGGACCTGCTCTGCTACGGCTTCGACGCGGCCGCGGACGCGACGAGGGGCAGGCCGTCGGCGGTGGTCTTCCCGCGCACCACTGAGGAAGTGTCCGCCGCCGTGAGGGTGGCGGCGCGACACCGCCGGCCGATCTTCCCTCGCGGGGCCGGCACCAATCTGAGCGGCGGCGCCGTCCCCTCCGACGGTGGCGTCGTGCTCTGCCTGCTCGAGATGGACGCGATCCTCGAACTCGACGCGGTCAACCTGACCGCCACCGTGCAGCCGGGCGTCATCATCCGCGACCTCGACTCCACGGCCGCGGCGCACCGCCTCATGTACCCCCCCGATCCCGGCTCCGTCGCCACGGCGACCATGGGGGGGAGCGTGGCAGAGTGCGCCGGGGGCCTGCGCGGCCTCAAGTACGGCGTCACCAAGGACTACGTCATGGGGCTCGAGGTCGTGCTGGGGGACGGCCGCGTCCTCCGCTGCGGCGGCAAGACGCTGAAGAACGTCACCGGCTACGACATCGTGAAGCTCATGGTCGGGTCCGAGGGCACGCTCGGTGTCGTGACCGAGATCACGGTGCGGCTCCTTCCCCGGCCCGCCGAGGTACGCAGTATGAGCGCCGCCTTCCCGGACGCGCAGGCGGCGGCGCACGCAGCCATCGCCATCGTCGCCGCGGGAGTGATCCCGGCCACGCTCGAGTACATCGACCACATGACGCTGGTGGCGATCGAGGACTTCACGCACGTGGGTCTCCCCGTGGACGCCGCAGCTCTGCTGCTGATCGAGGTCGACGGCATCGCGGAACTGGTGGCGCGAGACGCCGCCGTCGTCACCGCCACCTGCGCCGACCACGGCGGCGTCGTGCACGTCGCGCGTGACGACGCGGAGCGGGACGCCCTCTGGGCCGCCCGGAGGGCGGCCCTGCCCTCCATGGCGAGGCTGCGGCCGACCACCATCGTGGAGGATGCGACCGTGCCGCGCGGCGAGATCGCGCGCATGCTCGCGCTCGTCGACGACGTCGCCCGGCGCCATCAGGTGACGATCGGCGTGGTCGGTCACGCGGGCGACGGCAATCTCCACCCCACGATCGTCACCGACGCCGGCGACTCCGCGGAGATGAAGCGCGTGCACGCGGCCGTCGACGAGATCTTCGCCGGGGCGCTGCGACTGGGCGGCACCCTGAGCGGCGAGCACGGCATCGGCGTCTCCAAGCGGCGCTATCTGGCCTGGGAGATCGGCGACACCGGTCTCGAGGTCGCCGCGCGGATCAAACGCGCCTTCGACCCGGACAACATCCTCAACCCGGGCAAGGTCGTCGATCTCGAAGGTCCCCCGACGTGAGCGAGACCGGCCTCGAGGATCTGCGCACAGAGATCGAGACGTGCATGCGCTGCGGCAACTGCCAGGCGGTGTGCCCCGTCTACCGGCAGGTGCGACGGGAACCCGCCGTGGCACGCGGCAAGGTCGCCATCGCCGCCGCCCTGCTCTCGGGCGAGCTGGAACCGGACGCGGAGGTCGCCCGCCAGCTCGACCTGTGTCTCTCCTGCAACGCCTGCACGGACGCCTGCCCGTCGGGCGTCCATGTCGACGACGTCATCCTCGCGGCGCGCGCGGAGGTCGTCCGGCGTCGCGGCCTCGACTGGTTCAAGGCGGCGGTCTTCGCCGCGGTACGTCGACCACGCGTACTGAGCGCCGGAGCGGCGGCGGCGGCCAGGGTGCAGGGACTCGCGCTCGGGCCCGGGCCCGAGGACGGGCTTGGCGTCGTGCGCCTGCCTCTGCCCAGGGCGCGACGCCCGGTCCTGCCACGATTGCCGTCCCGTCCGCTGCGCGGCGTTGCGGAAGCCGCGCCGGACGCGCACCGCGACCGCCGCGTGGTCTTCTACCCGGGCTGCATGATCACGTACGTCTACCCCGGGATCGGTCGCGCGCTGATCGCCGTGCTGCGCGCGGCGGGGGTGGAGGCGGTCCTCCCGACGCAGGATCGCTGCTGCGGCATCCCGCTCCTCATGCACGGCGATGAGGCCGGCGCGCGCGCGATGGCGCGCGCCGTCGTCGCCACACTGGACGCCCTCGGCGGGGAGGCGGTACTCACCGCCTGCCCCACCTGCGGCTCGGCGCTCAAGCGGCAGATCCCACGGCTGCTCTCCGGGGAGCCGACGTGGGCGCGCCGTGCGGAGCGTCTGGCGGCTCGCGCGCTCGACGCCACCGAGTACCTCGCCGGCGCCGTCGACCTGCCCGCCGCCGGCGCGGCCGGGCCGCGCGCCACCTATCACGACCCCTGCCATCTGGCTCGGGGCCAGGGTGTACGCAGCCAGCCCCGCGATCTCATCACGCGGGTCGCGGGCCTCGAGCTCGCGGAACTCGGCTCGCCGGAGACCTGCTGCGGAGGCGCCGGCTCGTTCCTCCTCACGCATCCTGAGCTCGCCGCCCGCATCGGCGCGCGGAAGACCACGGAGATCGAGGCGACCGGCGCCGAGATCGTCGTCACGAGCTGTCCCGGCTGCCGCATGCAACTCACGGACAGCCTGCGGCGGCACGGCCTGTCACACGAGGTGCGCCACACGGTCGAGGTCCTCGCCGAGGCGATCGGCGCCGGCGAGTGACACCGCATCGGAGTAGCCGCATCCTCCCCCGGCGTCCTCGAGCGGCAGTCGGCGGTCAGGCCGGCGGACGCTGCTTCGTCTCCGCCGCCAGACGTCGGGTGACGGTCACCGCGTCGCCGGCGCTCGACCCGTGACCGTCCGCGCCGATGTCGCGCGCGAAGCGGGCGGTGACCGGAGCCCCGCCGACCATGACGCGGACGCCGTCGCGCTCACCCGAAGCGACCAGCGCGTCGATCACAAGCCCCATCTGCGGCATGGTCGTGGTCAGCAGGGCGCTGAGGCCCAGGAGAGACGCGCGGTGCTCCCGGAGCGCGCGCACGAACTCCTGGGCCGGGACGTCCGTCCCCAGGTCCACCACGTCGAACCCCACGCCGCGCAGCATGACGGCCACGAGGTTCTTGCCGATGTCGTGAAGGTCGCCCCGTACCGTCCCGATGACGACGGTGTCCGCCGACCGTGAGGCGCGTCCCTCGTTCGTGAGCGCCTCGCCGAGCGCGTCGACCCCCACCTGCATGGCGCGCGCCGCCAGCAGCATCTCCGGTATGAACGCTTCGCCGGCCGCGAAGCGCGCGCCGACGAGCGTCCATCGCCTGGATGAGGCCATTGTCGAGGACAGCCTGCGCCGGCACACCTGCAGCAAGCAGCCGGCGGCACCCGTCGCCCACGCCGGCCTCGTCCCCGGCGATCACGGCGGCCGACAGCGCGGTGAACTCCTCGGCGGCCGGAGCCGCCGGCCGCGCCTGTGCGGGCGCAGCCTCGACGAAGATGTCGGGCACCGTGCCCGTCGCCAGCGGCAGCCTGCCATCGGACTCGAAGAACTCGTGCACGCGGCGCAGGCGGTCGAAGTCGGCCGTCGGCGGGACGGCGTCGGTGATGCCGGCGATGAAGCGGCGGCCGGGGGCCACGGCGCTCTTCACGTAGCGCAGGTAATCGTCCAGATCGGCGTCCGACGTCTGCTCGGGGATGAGATAGTCGGCCGGGATGCCGCCGACGATGCACAGGTCGCCGGCCCAGCGCTCGTAGTACTCGCGGAGGGTCAGGGCCGTCATCGGAGAGGGGCAGACGGACTCCGCGGCGTCGATGCCCGACGTCCTGATGAGCTCCATGAGGCCCCGGTTCTCACCGTCGCAGTGCGTCAGGAGAGGGATGCCGCGGGGCCGCAGCACCTCCGCGGCACGACGGAGCCAGGGGAGGATCTGCTCTTCGAAGAACGGCGCATACGTGATCGTCTCGTCGAAGTTGCCGCCCCAGGTCACGCCGTCGACGTCGGCGTGCGCGTAGAACTCGAGCAGTTGCTCGTAGAAGGGAGCGATGGCGGCCGCGAACTCCTCCATCTCCGCCCGCCGGTCGTTGTAGAGCAGATAGAACTCGGTACCCGGGAAGAAGTGCTTCTGGATGTGGTGCATCGGGGAGCCCGGCTCGCCCGCCGCCGAGACCACGACGCCGTCCTCCCCGACGCTCCGCCTGACCCGGTCATAGGTCTCCGGGTCCGGCACGAGGCGCAGCGACCGGAACAGGTCGGCGACGATCCGCCAATCCTCGAACTCCTTGATGAAGGGCTGCGTGACCCACGGGTAGGTGATCCCGTTGCGGAGCATCTCCGGCGTGTGGCTGAGGACGGCGTCAGCGGCGCCGGAGCGCGTCTCCAACCGCACGTGCAGGCGGTCGCCGTCGCGCCGCCAGGAGAAGTCCACGTCGTCATCGACGGTCAGCCGGTAGCCACACTCCGGAGGGGTGTAGAGACCGAGGGCGCTGAAGGCCATGCCCTCGTCCGACGACGCGAGGTAGACGAAGGTGCTCGTCAGCAGGTAGACGCCCCACCCCTCGGCGCGGCAGATCTCCTCGACCGAGGCGCCCTCGAGCCCGGGCGGCAGATTCCCCGCGGCCGTACGGCCGGTGTGCCAGAGGTCCAGCCGCGGTGCGTACGGCAGCCTGTCGGGAAGCTCGCCTCGCAGGGCCGCCAGCGCCCGTGTCCTGAACCCCATGGATGACACTCCTTTCGCGTCCGCAGGGGCGACCCTCAGACGGGGTACACCCCGTACTCCCGACCGGCCCTGACCATCGCCAGGTAGTTCTCCGCCGCGACGCCGGGGTGGATCGAGTTTGACGAGGCGAGGATGTAGCCGCCTCCGGGAGCCGCCGTGCGAAGCGTCTCACGGACCACATCCGTGACCTCGTCGAGGCCGGCGCTCACCAGCACCTCGACGCAGTCGATGTTGCCGACCAGGCAGATCCGGTCGCCGAGCTTCGCCTTGGCCTCGGCGATGTCCATGCACTGCGGCTGGATGGGGTTGTAGCCGTCGAAGCCGATCTCGACGAGGTCCTCCATGAGCGGCCACATGTTGCCGTCGCTGTGCTTGACGATGGGCAGGCCGCAGTCGTGCGCGGCCGCGACGATCTCGGCGTAGTAGGGCTTCACGTACTCGCGGAAGTGGGCGGGCGAGAAGATGGGGGCCTTGTTCGCGGCCAGGTCGCCCTCCATGAGGAGCACGTCGGCGCCCGCCTCGGCGGCGCCGCGCACGGTGGCGACGGTCGCGTCCGTCGTCGCCCGCGCGAGGGCATGCACCAGCTGTGGGTCCCTGACGAAGTCCCACAACAGGGTCTCCATCCCTCCGCGCAGCTTCCACGAGAGCTTGAAGGTGTCCGCAAAGTAGAACCACAGGGGGTAGTCGGGGCCCAGGTACTCGCGCGCGGCGCGGATGCAGTCGAAGTCCGCCGCCGTGAGGCGGCCGGCCATATCGAACCCGGCCAGGTCTCTCACCGAGCCGATGGGACCGGTCTCCACCGTGGGCTCCCCGTGCACGCTGAGCTGATACAGCGAGCCGTAGCGGTCGCGCACGTGCGTCTCGTCGACGGGCGTGACGCCGAGCGGCATGCAGATCCAGATGCCGTCGATGCCGAGAGCCTGGGTCAGGCGCGCCGACAGCCGCTCGAAGGCGAACGGCTCCCCGGTCGCGGGGACGTCGACGTCCAGCAACCCGGCGAGGGCGACCATCGGCGCCCAGTCCACGCAGTCCACGATCGGCACACGGTCCGGCTGTCCGCCGCCCAGCGCGGTGAGCACACGCTGTCGCGGCGTCATCACGCAGTCGCTGCGGGCAGTCACGGGTCGCGCCCTTCGGTGTCGCACGGCGCGGTCGTCCGATGGCACATCGCGACCTCCTTTGGCTGTCTCGTGGCCGGCACGAATGAGTCGCAGCCGACAGTCTGAACCACCCGGGTGGGTGTGCACAAGGCCGTCTCTGAGATCAGCAGAGGGCAGGGCCGGCGATCGCAGCTTCCATCCACCCGGGTGGTAAGCTATCTGCCTTCGTCATCGGCCACCAGGAAGATCGGGGGACGTGTGCGACCACCTGCCCGCGAACTGCTGCGCCGCCCGCTGGGCAGCGCGCAGAGAGCCCTCTACAAAAGCATGGGTCACAGCGACGACGACCTGGAGCGGCCGATCATCGGGCTTGCCAACGCCTACAGCACGCTTGTCCCCGGTCATGCGAATCTCGGCGCCGTGGCCGGCGCCGTCCGTCGCGGCGTGGAGCGCGGCGGCGGTACGGCGGTCGACTTCGGCGTCCCCGGGATCTGCGACGGACTGGCCGATCACCACCTCGGCGCACAGTACACGCTGCCGTCCCGCGAGATCGTCGCCGCATCCGTCGAGATGATGGTGCGTGGCCACGCCCTCGACGGCGTCGTGCTCCTGGGCTCCTGCGACAAGATCGTGCCCGGCATGCTCATGGCGGCCGCACGGCTGGACGTGCCGGCCGTCATGATCGTCGGCGGGCCGGCCGAAGGCGGCGTCGAGTTCCAGGGACGCGCCTCCGACAGTTCCTCGCCGGACGACGCGGTCACACTGCTGCAGAGCGGCGAGATGGACGAGGCCGCCTTCATCGCACTGGAGAACGGCTGCCAGCCGGGGTGCGGCTCGTGCGCCTACCTCGGCACCGCCAACTCCATGTGCTGCGCCGCCGAGGCCATGGGCATGAGCCTGCCGGGCAGCGCGACGATCCCTGCGACCGACGCCGCCAGGCTGCACGCCGGCGAAGCGTCGGGCGAGCGGATCGTGCGGCTCGTGCGCGCCGGGGCCGGCGCCCGCTCGATCATCACCGCGGCCGCCATCGGCAACGCGGTGCGCGTGATGGCGGCGATCGGCGGCTCCACCAACACCGTGCTCCACCTCATGGCGATAGGCCGTGAGGCGGGCCATGCCATGACGATCGACGACTTCGCCGGCCTGTGGAGCACGACGCCGCAGATCGCCCGCGTCAACCCTTCCGGGCCCGCCACGGTACCCGACTTCCACCGCGCCGGCGGCATCCCCGCCGTGATGCGGGAGATCCGCCCCCTTCTCGACGGCACCGTACCCACCGTGACCGGCCGTCGCCTCGGCGAAGACCTCGAGACGGCGGCGCCGGCGGATCCCGACAACGGCATCATCCGCCCGCTCGGCGATCCCTGGCTCGACGGAGGGGGTCTCGCGGTGGTGCGCGGCAATCTCGCACCGGGCAGCGGCATCACGCGACCGGCGGCGTTCCCGCGCGACCTGCGCACGTTCAGCGGCCGGGCCTTGTGCTTCGACACCGAGGACGACGCGAACGCGGCCATCCTCGGCGGGGCCGTCGGGCCGGGCACCGTCGTCGTCATCCGCTACGTCGGTCCACGCGGCGGCCCCGGGATGCCGGAGATGTACGCGCCGATGAAGTACCTGGCGGCACGCGGCCTCGCCGCGTCCGCCGCGATCGTCAGCGACGGTCGTTTCTCCGGCACCAACAACGGGTGCTTCGTCGGCCACGTGTGCCCGGAGGCCGCGCTCGGCGGTCCGATCGCGCTGGTCCGCGACGGCGACGAGATCACGATCGACCCGCCGGCCGGCGCGCTCTCGCTGGGCGTGGACGACCGCGAGATGGAGCGCCGCCGGACCGCGTGGCGGCCGCGCAAGCCCAACGGCGCCCCGAGCGGCATGCTGGCGATGTACGCGCGGCTCGCCGGCCCGGCCGCGCGCGGGGCGCTCATGGAACTGGAGGAGGCATGACGGGCTCGCCCCACGTGCGTCTCCCCGACCTCGTGCGCGTGCGCCAGCGCTTCCCCGTGCGTCCTGCGATCGACGTCGCGGCGCGCCTGGGCGAGCAGCTCGACACCCTGGACCTGGCCGGCCGCCTCGACCCGGGCGCCCGTGTGGCGCTCACGGCCGGCAGCCGCGGCGTCCGCGACATCGTGCCGACGCTGCGCACGCTCGCCGCCCGCGTCCGTGCAGCCGGCGGCGAGCCGTTCGTCGTCCCCTGCATGGGGAGTCACGGCGGGGCCACCGGCGAAGGCCAGATGGAGGTACTGCGTTCGCTCGGCGTCACCGAGGACAGCGTGGGAGCCCCCGTCCGCTCCTCGATGGAGGTGACACGCGCCGGCGAGAGTCGCTTCGGCGCCCCGGTCTGGGTGGCGGAGGACCTTGCGCTCGCGGATGCCGTCATCGTCGTCAACCGCGTCAAGCCACACACCGACTTCTACGGGCCCATCGAGAGCGGCCTCGTGAAGATGCTCGTCATCGGCGCCGGCAAGCACGCCGGCGCCGCCGAAGCGCACCGGCTTGCCCTGCGGCACGGCTTCCCCGCCGTCCTCGAGGAGCACGCGCGCGTCGCGCTCGGCCGCCTCCCGGTCCTCTGCGGGGTCGCGTTGATCGAGGACGAGGCCGAGAAGACCGCGGAAGTGCATGTGCTCGAGGCGGACGAGATCATCAGTCGCGAGCCCTCGCTTCTGGAGCGGGCCAAGGCGCTCATGCCGGCGCTGCCCTTCGACACCTTCGACTGCCTCATCGTCGACCGCATCGGCAAGGAGATCAGCGGCAACGGCATGGACTCCAAGATCGTCGGTCGCGTCGTGCCGTCCGGCGATCCGCCCGGCACGCGGCCGAGCATCACCCGCATCGTCGTGCGTGACCTCACCGAGGCCTCGCACGGCAAAGCGCTCGGCATCGGCTCGGCCGCTTCACCACGACCCGCCTGCTGGCCGCGATGGACGCCCAGGCGACCGCCCTCAACTGCATCACAGCGATGGGTCCGGAGGCCGCCCGGCTGCCCATCGCCTTCCCGAGCGACGCGGACGCGGTGAAGGCGGCGTACGCCACGTGCGGGCCTCGTCCCCGGACGAGTTCTCGCTGGCCTGGATCCGCGACACCCTCTCGCTCGAGGAGTTGTTGGCCTCGACGGCCCTGCTGCCGCACGTCCAGGCCGACGAGCGTCTGGAAGTCCTCGGCCAGCCCTTCGCCTTCCCCGCCAACCACGACGGCACGCTCTCGCCGGAGTGGGGCCGGCTCCAGCACACATCCATGACGGGAGGTCGGTGATGGACGACGCTCAGGCACACCCGCGGGACGCCTGCACGAGCAGGTGGCGATCGTCACCGGCGGAGCCTCGGGGATCGGCGCCGCCGTGGTGCGCCGTTTCGCCGAGGAGGGCGCCCGCCAGGTCATCGTCGGACTCCCGAGCGAGGAACAGCGCGCGGCGTCGCTGGTCGACGAGCTGGGTCGTGAGCGCGCCGTCTTCGTGGCCGGCGACGTCACCGAGGCCGGGACCGCCGAGCGCGCCGCCGGCGTCGCCCTGGAGCGCTTCGCGAGGCTCGACGTGCTGGTCAACAACGCCGGCCTGGACTACTCGGGAGTGCACGTGCTCGAATCGGACCTCGAGTTCTCGCGCCGTGTCATGGAGGTCAACTTCTTCGGGTCCCTGCTGATGCTGCAGGCGGCGGCACGAGCCATGCGCGCATCGCCCCCCGCGCGAGGGGAGTCGCCGTCGGGCGCCGTCGTCAACCTCGCGTCCCGCGCCGGCGTGGTCGGCGTGCCGAGCATGGCGGTGTACGGGGCCACCAAGGCGGCCCTGATCAGCCTGACGCGCTCGGCCGCCCTCGAGCTCGCGCCGGCGATCAGGGTGAACGCCGTGGCGCCCGGCGCGACCGAGACGCCGATGATGCGCACCTGGATCGAGGAACAGGATGATCCCGGCGCCTTCGAGGCCGCCCTCGCGGCGACGGTGCCGCTCGGCCGGCTCGCGCGTCCCGAGGAAGTCGCCGACGCGGTCCTCTTCCTCGCCTCTCGCGAGGCTTCTCACGTGACCGGCGTCGTCCTCTCCGTCGACGGAGGCTACACCACCGGCTGACGGATGCGCGTGAGGCGGCCCTGCGGAACGCCGGGCCGCCTCACGCGACCTGCCTCGTCTCCGCCTACAGCCGCTTGAGGCAGGGCACCTCGATGTCGAGCAGCTCGGCGATGTTGCGCTTGGCCTCGATGCCCTTGCGCGCGCCCGGCACGGCGGTGATGACGCCGATGTCCAGCTCCTGCCGGAGGCCGCGCATCACCGTCGAGTCGGCGAGGTCCTCCACGCCGACCTTGAGCTTGTCGGCCACGTACTTCTTCGCCTCGGGGAGCCGCATCTTGTTGCGGAGCTGCATCCTGGCCACCAGATCTCCGGAGGTCCTGATGCCGCCCATGCCCGACGCGAGCGCGTGGCTGATCGACATCCCGTAGGGATCGCCGGTGCCCACCTACAACCCGTCCACGCGGCCGATCTCCACCATCGCCGCGCTGGCCCGCGTGAGCACGTCCGCCGGCGGCACCTCGAACATCGGCACGCCGCCGACGCCCATGCCGACGTTCGCGTGGATCGGGATGGTGGCGACGCGCGAGCACTCCTTGACGATGGTCACCGCTCGCGCCACGTTCCACGGCACCGAGCGGCGTGAGTTGGTGTTCACGACGGGGCCGAACAGGTGCGCGCCCGCCTCTTCGACGACCTTGACCTGCTCGTGCGGCCACATGCCGGCGAGCCGCTTGCCCTTGTACTCGAGCTGGCCGTGGAAGCCGAGCACGAACTCGGCCGCCATGCCGACCTCGATGGCGAGGTCGGTGGTGGCGGCCAGTTCCTCCACCGTCTCGAGGACGGCGAGGAACTCGGCGTCCCCCGTCGAGGCGGTCGTGTCGAAGTTGATGCCGTCGGCGCCCATCTCGGCCATGACCCGCGAGACGTACAGCATGTCGGCCTTGCACGCCTCCGCCATCTGCATCTGCGCGTCGCGGGCCGCCTCCACCTCCCCGCGCGGCAGCAGGTCGGCGGGGTTGGGGAACGGCCCGTCCGGCTGCGCGTAGAGGCCGAAGTTGGGCATCGCCCCGTAGAACACCGGGATGACCGCGGTGAGGAGCGCCTGCTCCACCCCGGTCGCCTCGAGGGCCACGATGGGCTTGACGGGCTTGTACGAGTAGTCGGGATGCCCGATCTCCATGGTGTCGAAGCAGAACGCCCGCTCGAAGACGCGGAAGCTCTGCTCGCGGCTCAGCGGCAGCCCCACCCCGCTGGAGAGCTGCGCCGAGTAGAGCGTGTTGACGGAGCCGTCCTTGGTCAGGACGACCTCGTGGCCCGCCTCCACCCCCATGATGCGACTGGGGTTGGTGAACAGGTCGACCAGCCAGTCGATCTCGTTGTCCTCGAGCGGCGGCACCTTGCCGCGCTTCACGGCGTCGGCGCTGCCGGCCACGAGGTCGTCACGCAACTCCTGCGGGGTGAGCTCGGTGACGTACCCGTCACCCATGCGCGTGCGGATCGTGCTCATCGATGCGCCTCCTCTCCGCGCCTCGCGGCGGTCATGCGATGCCGAGCTCGCGCTCGGCGCCGCGGATGATGCCGGCGAGCTCGTCGGCCACGCCGTCGGGCAGCGGGTCAGGCTCGTGGGTCTCGAGGATCCTGCGCGCCTTGGCGAGGGCGCGGTCCTGGATGGTGAGCGAGCCGTTCGTCGTCCAGTCCTCCCGGACGCGGCGGTCGATCACCGCGGGCTGCGACTGCTCGCGCATGTGCGCCATGGTGTGGTCGTGGCTGAGGAAGTCGCCGAACGGACCGATGTCGTCGATCACGTCGACGGCGAGCGCCTCGTCGTCCACGCGGATGCCGCGGACGCACTGCTTGATCATGCCGGCGAACTCGTCGTCCATGACGAGCTGGCCGAAGTCGAAGGTCATGCCCGACTCGATCATCCCCAGACCGTAGATGAGGTTGGCGCCTGCCAACGCCGGCATCAGGCCGGTCAGGGTCTTCTCGTGGCCGCTTTGGGCGTCGACCGTCTTGGCGTCGCCCTACGCACCCGCGACCCAGCTGGGCAGCAGGTAGAAGCGGGCGATCTGCGCGACGGCCGCGTTGATGAGGCCGCACTCGGGCGAGCCGACGCTCGCGGAGGCGAGGCGCAGGTCCATGGCCGTCGTGGAGCTGCCGTACACGACCGCGGCGCCCGGCGCGCGTGAGCTGGCTCAGCGTGATGCCGGCCAGCACCTCGGCGTTGTGCGTGACCAGCGTGCCGGCCAGCGTCACCGGCGACGAACCGCCGGCCATCGCCATCGAGAGGATGTTGACGGCGACGTGCTCGCGCGCGCCGGTCATGATGATCTCGCACGTGTCCTGGACCAGCTTGAGCGGACTCACCGGGCAGGTGATGAAGCTGATGATCGGGCGCGCCTTGAGCTTCTCGCGCCCGCCGGCGACGGCGGCGGCCATCTCGACCAGCTTGCGCGAGAGCCAGCCGTTGCCGGAGCCCATGAAGCCGTGCTTGGACGTGTTGGTCATCCACGCCTCGGCCTGGTGCAGGTGCACCACGCGCTGGTCGATGTCCTCGGCCACCACGGCGCGCTCGTAGACGTCCACGTTGGGCAGCGCGTCCACGACCTTGGCGGTGTCGGCGACGTCCTGCTTGGTCGGGGTCTTCAGCTCGCCGGTGTAGGGGTCGATGATGGCGACGCCCTCGCCGAAGTTGGTGAAGCCGACCCGCCCCGCCTCGAGCACGATGTCGTTCTTGGGACTCCGGCCGGCGAGCCGGAGCTTGCTGGGCGCCGTCCTGATCGCCTGCTCGACGACGTGACCGGGGATGCGGACGACCTTCCTGTCGTCGACCGTGGCCCCGGCCCCGGCGAGGATCTCGCGGGCCTCCTCGTCCTCGACGAACACGCCCGTCCGCTCCAGGACCTCGAGGGTCCCGAGGTGGATGTCGGCGAGGTCGTCGTCGGTCAGGACCCGGAACTCGCAGCCTTCCCGGCGGCTGCGTCCGGCCTGGTGGTTCCGCTTCATGGGCGCACCTCCCTTCTCGGTGTCATTGCTCGGTCTGGTCTCTTCAGGTGGTCGGTCGTGGTCACGTCGCAGACCTCGGCGAGCGCGCGCCGCTGGTCGCCGGACAGGCGGGGGCCGCGCTCCTCGCGCGCGGCCAGCGCGGCGCGCACCGCGTCGTCCGCGGCGTCCGCCTCGGTGCGGCCCTCGGCGAGCCACTGCTCGAACGGCAGCCGCGAGCCGATGCGCGGCATGAAGTGCTCGCCGGCGCGCACGCGGCGGCGCGTCTCCTTCTCGCGCAGGAAGTCGCCGGCGATGCCGACGCGCTCCGACGGCGTCCGCCATCAGCGTGTCCGGCGTGACCTCGATGCCCCGCGCCATGCGCGCGGCCATGGCCGCGATCTCCGCGTCCACCGGGATCACCGCGCAGGCTGAACGTGCTCGAAGAGTCGAGGAACCCGAAGCCGCCGCTGCAGATGTCGGCGCCGGTGGCGACCGCGGCCATCACCTTGAGCCCCTTCTCGTACCCGGCCTGCACGCCGAGGTGCTTGGCGTCGGTGGAAAGGCCGGAGTTGTGCACGGGGATCCCGAGGTGGTGGCCGATCTCCACCGCCGCCGCGCCCATCAGCGTGCTCTCGAGGTTGCCCAGCGACATGGTGGTCGCGCGCATGTCGAGGATCCCGGGCCCGCAGCAGGCAAGGATGGGAGCGCCGGGCGCGGCGGTCTGGATCGCGGTGAGCGTGCCGAGGATCTCCGCCCACAGCAGGGCGAGCGTGCCGGCCGGGGTGACCGGCGCTGTGGCCCCGGAGATGGGCATGGAGTAGACCCAGATGGGCGCGCCCAGCGACGCGAACTCGCAGGCCACGTCGAGCAGGCCGCCGTTGACCTCGAGCGGCGAGCGGGCCGCGCACAGCAGCGACAGGCGCGGCCTCTCCCTGAAGCGCTCGAGGTCCCCGGAAACGATCTCGAAGATGCGGCGCACGTGGTCCGTCTTCTCGGGGCAGTCGACGAACACCACCGGCTTGGTGGTCTCCGTGAGGTAGGTGTAGTACTCGACGAGCTCGCGCCGCTCCAGCGGCACGTCGGTGGCGGTGAGGAACGTCCAGACGACGTCGAGCTCCGGGGTGGCGTCCAGCACGATGGTGCCGTCGCGGAGGTCGGCGAGCGTGGAGGGGCGGACGGTCCCGGTCTGCTGGTCCAGGGTCTTGGCGGCGCAGCCGCTCACGTTGAAGAACGTCCGGGAGCCGTCCAGCAGCACGTCGTCGTCCGGGGTCTCGCCGGCCATGAGCAGGTCGCGCGGGCACGCGGCGACGGCGCGCTCGACGAGCTCGGCCGGCAGGCGGGCCGTCCCCGAGCCGTCGACCTCCGCGCCGGCCTCGCGCAGCAGGGAGAGCGCCTTGGCGCCCTTCATCCGCATGCCGACGCGCTCCAGGATGTCGAGCGCCTGGGCGTAGACCGCCTCGCGCTCGTCCGCCGTGAGCCACTCGACCCGCACAGTCACCCGTCCACCCCGTTCCCCGTCAGGATCCGGCGGCCCGCCGCGCGGGCTCCGGTCTCTCGCCGCACCGCGCCTGCTGCGCGCGCGGACTCCACGGCCTGCAGCCTACCCCACCAGCTCCTTCGCCCGCTCCACCGCCATGCCGGCGTTGGCGCCGTAGCCGTCGGCGCCGATCTCCTCGGCGTAGGCGGCGGTCACCGGGGCGCCGCCGATCATCACCTTGACGGAGTCGCGCAGGCCCGCCTCCTTGAGCAGCGCGATGGTCTCCGCCATGTGCGGCAGCGTGGTCGTGAGCAGGGCGCTCATGCCGACGATCGCGGGGGCGTGCTGCTTGACCGCGGCGACGAAGTCGGCCGCGCTGACCCCGGTGCCGAGGTTGACGACCGTGAAGCCGGCGCCCTGCAGCAGCATGCCGACCAGGTTCTTGCCGATGTCGTGCAGGTCGCCCTCGACGGTGCCGATCACGACCGTGCCCATGCCGGCCTCGTCGCCGGCCGCCATGTGCGGGCGCAGCAGGTCGAGGCAGGCCTGCATGACGCGCGCGGAGAGCAGCACCTCGGGGATGAAGCACTCGCCCTCGCGCATGCGCACCCCGACCACCTCCATGCCCGGGCAGCAGGGCGGCGTCCAGGATCTCGCGCGCGCTCGCGCCGCTCGCGAGCAGCGCCTGGGTCATCGCCAGGGCGACGCCCTCGTTGCCGTCGATGATGGCCTGTTTGAGCTGGTCGTTCATCTGGTCTCCTTCATACGGCTTCTGCAGGGGCTCCGGGACGAGCGACGCGGCCGCCGGCACGGCGGCCGCGTCGCGGCCGCGGCGTCCCCGGGGGCGGGACGCCGCGCCAGGGCGCACAGGCGTCAGTGCACGGGCGCGCCCAGTCCGGTCTTGGCCTTGAGGCGCTCGACCGAGTTGATGCGTACGTCGAGCAGTTCCGCGATGCGCGCCTTGGCCTCCAGGCCCTTGGCGAGCCCCGGCACCGCCGTGACGACGCCGATGTCGAGCTCTTCGCGCACCGTGCGCATCACGGTCGAGTCGGACAGGTCGAAGACGCTCACGCCGAGCTTGCCGGCGACGTACTGCTTGGCTTCCGGAAGCCTCATCTTCCTGCTGAGCTGCATCCTGGCCACGAGGTCTCCCGCGGTCTTGATGCCACCCATCGACGAGGCCAGCGCGTGCGCCATGCCCATGCCGTTCGGGTCACCGGTCCCCACCTACAACCCGTCGGCCTTGCCGACCTCGATCATCGCGGCGCTCGCGCGGCTGACCATGTCCATCGGCGAGACCTCGAACATCGGCACGCCGCCCACCCCGTTGCCCACGTTCGGGTGGATGGGGATCGTCGCGTCCCTGGTGCAGGCCTTGACGAACGTGACCGCACGGGCCACGTTCCAGGCGCACGACTTCTTGCTGTTGTTGTTGACCACGGGGCCGAAGATCGCGGCGCCGGCCTGCTCGACCACCTTCATCTGCTGGTGCGGCCACAGCCCGGCGAGCCGGGTGCCCTTGTACTCGAGCTCGCCGTGGAACCCCAGCACCATCTCGGCCGCCATGCTCACCTCGACCGGCATGTCCGTCTCGCTCGAGATGGTCTCGGTGGCGCGCAGCGTGGCGAGGAACTCGGCGTCGCCGGTGGACGCGACGGTGTCGTAGTTGATGCCGTCGCAGCCGGTCTCGGCGAACATCTTGCTCTGCCAGACGACGTCGTCGTGGCAGGCCTCCAGCGCCTCCTCCTGGGTGCGGCGCGCCTCGGCGATCTTGCCCAGCGGGAGGAGGTCGGACGGGTTCTCGAACTGCCCGTCGGGGCGGTAGTAGAGGCCGAGGTTCGGCATGAACCCGTAGAAGAGCGGAAACACGGTGGTGTGCTGGAGCAGCTCCATGTGCTCCTGCTCCACGCTCACGATGAACTTGCTCGGCTTCACGGAGTAGTCGATGTGCCCGACCTCCATGGAGTCGAAGGCGAAGGCGCGCTCGAAGAGCCGGACCGCCGTCTCGCGCCCGATCGGCGCGGCGATGCCGCTGGAGAGCCGCGAGCTGATGAGTGTGTTGGTGCCGCCGTCCTTGGTCATGACGGCCTCGTGGCCGCGCTCCACCCCCCACACCCGGCTGGGGCAGCAGAACATGTCGACCAGGTAGTCGGCCTCGTTCTCCTCGAGCACGGGGACCTTGGCCTTCAGCGCGGCGGCCTCGGACCCCTCGACGATGTCCCTGCGGATCTCGTCGCGGGTCATCTGGACGGTGCTGCCGTCACCCATACGCGTGACGATCGAAGTCACCCGCTCACCCCCTCCACGGTAGCGCTTGGTCTGGGAGCTCCCGGGCACGGCGACGTGCCGAGCGCTCGAAAGTACCCACCTGGGTGGAACAGAATAGGTGCAAACGAGGGGTTGTCAAGCGTGAGGGGCGCGGTCCGCTCCGGGGAGCGTCAGGTGACCGTCACCGCGGCTTCCGTCTCGCCCGCGCCCGCGGCCATCTCCAGCAACTGCACCATCGAGTTGCGCAGCAGGAACTCGAGCGTGGCGAGCGGCCGGCTGAGCTCGAAGCCGTCCGGGTTGAGACCCGCCTGCACCGAGAGACCGTCGGGGATGGCCGCGATCAGCTCCGCCAGCCCCCGGAGCATCTCGTTGCTCTCCGCGCCGGGCGCGGCGAGGCCGAGCCACGTGAGGTTCTGGCGGTACCACCACTCGTACAGCGCGAAGATGCGCTCGCGCAGCTCGGGATCGCGGAACGCGTGCGGGAGGATGTCGAAGAAGCCGCGGAACGAATCCGCGTCCACGATCATGCGGCGGATGCCCACCATGGCCGCGTGCAGCCGCTCCTCCTCCGGCACGCTCTCCGTATCGGCCGCCAGGCGCAGGCACTCGTCGTGGATGAGCGCGTCGGCGACGGCCATGATGAGCCCCGCCTTGTTGCCGAAGTTGTAGCGGATCGAGGCCTTGTTCACGCCCGCCGCGCCGGCGACGTTCTCGAGCGTGACGGCCTCGAAGCCTCTCTCCGCAAGCAGCGTGGAGGCGGCTTTGAGGATCTTCTGCGCCGTCGCCGGCAGGGTCTCGACGGGGTCTTCGAACGGGAACTGGAGCTTGCCCCGCGCACTCTTCTTGGACGTGGTCACGGTCCCCCTCCCCCTATCCACCCGGGTGGTATGAACCGTCGTACACTACCTCGCCCGGCCGCGCGGGCCAAGAGCCAATGTCACGAAGTGCGGACGGGGACTCAGGAGCCGGCGAGCACCTCACGCACGACGGCGACCGACCGCTCCACGCCCGCGTCGTCCACGTCCAGATGCGTGACGAAGCGCACGCTCCAGCGCGCCTCGTCGAGGCACAGCACGCCGCGCGCGGCGAGGCGCTCGACGAGCTCGGCGGCCGGCACGCCGGTCCCCCGGGTGCCGGCGAACACCATGTTGGTCTGCACCGTCCCGAGGTCGACGTCCAGGCCGGGCACGGTGGCCAGCTCCTCGGCCAGGCGCCTCGCCCGCCGGTGGTCGTCGGCGAGGCGCGCCACGTTGTTGCGCAGGGCGTGGAGGCCGCCGGCCGCGATGATGCCGGCCTGGCGCATGCCGCCGCCGAGCACCTTGCGGGCGCGCGCCGCGGCCGGCAGCGTCGCGGCGTCCATGGCGAGCACCGAACCGACGGGGGCGCCGAGGCCCTTGGAGAGGCAGACGCTCACGGTGTCGAACGGCGCCGCGTACTCGGCGGCGCTCACACCGGCGGCCACGACGGCGTTGAACAGCCGGGCGCCGTCGAGGTGCATCTTGAGGCCGTGCCGGTCGCAGAACTCGCGCACGGCCAGGATGTGCTCCAGCGGTACTACCACGCCGCCGCAGTGGTTGTGCGTCTGCTCGAGGCACACCAGGCGGGTCGGCGCCCAGTGCACGTCGGCGTCCGTGTGGAGGTACTCCTCCATCTTCTCGAGGTCCAGGGTGCCGTCCGGCGAGTCGAACACGCGCAACTGCACCTGGCTGAGCGCGGACGCGGCGCCCTGCTCGTAGAAGACGATGTGCGCCTGGGCGTGCAGGAACACCTCGTCGCCGCGGCGCGTGAGCGCGCGCACGGCCGCCTGGTTGCACTGGGTGCCCGACGGGAAGTAGAGCGCCTCGTCCTTGCCCAGGAGCTCGGCGGCGTACCGCTGCAGCTCGAGCACCGTGGGGTCGTCGCCCAGCACGTCGTCGCCGACCTCCGCCCCCGCCATCGCGGCCCGCATCTCGGGAGAAGGCCGGGTGACGGTATCGCTGCGCAGGTCGACGGACTTCATGGAGCCTCCTCGTCGGGACGGTCGGGTGCCGGACGAGCGTATCTCAGGAGGAGGTGAAGCTGAACCCGGTCAGGCGCGCTGCGGCCGCGGCAGCCCGAACCGGCGGTGCGCCGGCGCCTGACGCCCGCGGAACCAGCGCCGGCCCCGTGGCCGCTCCACGGGCAGCAGCCCGTCCGCGGCCAGCCGGCCGGCGCCCAGCCGCCGCGCCAGCGTGTTCCAGAGAACGACGAGCGAGAGCCCCGCCAGGAGCACGAGCACCCGCCAGAGCGGCGCGGGCGTGACGTACTGGCCCAGCTGCGCGTCCCACTCGGACGTGAAGTCGAACGTCTTGGGCAGGTGGAAGAACCACTCCCCGTTCTGCCGTCCGGCGATCTGCACGGCGGGATTCTCGATGGCGTTGGCCTGCTTGCCGGCGTAGTCGACCCAGATGTGGTCGAGCGACATGTACAGGTGGTTGGGGATGCCCTTCGCCGTCAGGATGCTCGCCAGCACGAGGGCGCGGCTCTCGCAGTCGCCGGCTCCGGCCTTGATCGCCTCGGCAGTCGTCGGGAAGTACCAGGGCACGCCGGCGGTCTGCCAGTCGTAGGCGTAGGGCACCTGCCGGTCGAGCACGTAGGCCTCGATCGCCTTGGGATCGTTGGGGAGCTTCGCGGCGATGGCCGCGACCGCATCCGGCTGGATCGGCGGCTGGAGCGTGTGCCGCACGCTGCGCACCAGGACCGAGGGGTCCGGATACAGAGCCACGAGCGTCCAGACGGCGAAGAGGAAGATGAGAGCGCGGCGGGGCAACATCACTGACTTCATGATACCCGGGACGCGGGGAGACGCTGCCCGGTTCGCCGACGTCCGTGCCGCTCCGCGGGATCTTGACGCCATCACAGTCGGCTGAGCCTGGCGACGCACCCGACGGTATGCCCCTGCGGCGGCCGCTATCGCGGCCCGCCTGCGAGCGTCACAGTGCGGTGTGCCTGCGGCCGCCCCGCACGGTAACCCGGCTCCGGCGAGCCGCAGAGCGGCTCGCCTCCGGAGGTTACTCCCACTCGATGGTGCTCGGCGGCTTGCTCGAGACGTCGTACACGACGCGGTTGACCTCGGGCACCTCGTTGATGATGCGCGAGGCCAGCGTCTCCAGCAGGTCGTACGGGAGCCGCGCCCAGTCGGCCGTCATCGCGTCGTCGCTGGTGACGGCGCGGATGGCGACCGGGTAGCCGTAGGTGCGCTCGTCGCCCTGGACGCCGACGCTGCGGATGACGGGCAGGATGGCGAAGCACTGCCAGAGCTCGCGGTAGAGCCCGGCCTTGCGGATCTCCTCCTGCACGATCGCGTCGGCGCGCTGCAGCACGTCCACGCGCTCGCGCGTGATCTCGCCGATGATGCGGATGGCGAGGCCGGGACCCGGGAACGGCTGCCGCCAGACGATGTGCTCCGGCAGCCCCAGCTCCTCGCCCACGGCGCGGACCTCGTCCTTGAACAGCCAGCGCAGCGGCTCGACCAGCTCGAAGTCCATCTTCTCCGGCAGGCCGCCCACGTTGTGGTGGCTCTTGATCTTGGCGGCCTGCCGCGTGCCGCTCTCGATGACGTCGCTGTACAGGGTGCCCTGCACCAGGAACTTGGCGTCGGTGAGCTTGCGCGCCTCCTCCTCGAAGCAGCGGATGAACTCCTCGCCGATGATCTTGCGCTTGCGCTCCGGCTCGGTGACGCCCTTGAGCTTGTCGAGGAACCGGTCGCTGGCGTCGACCGCGACCAGCGGGATGCCGAAGGTGCCGGAGAAGGTCTCGACCACGCGGTCGGCCTCGCGCATGCGCATCATGCCCTGGTCGACGAACACGCAGGTGAGGCGGTCGCCGATGGCCTTGTGCATGAGCAGCGCGGCCACGGACGAGTCGACGCCGCCGGAGAGGCCGAGGATGGCCTTGGAGTCGCCGACCTGCTCGCGGATCTTGCGGATGGACTCCTCGACGACGGCCTCCGGGGTGAAGTCGGCCTCACAACCGCACGCCTTGTAGAGGAAGCTGCGCAGCACGTCCATGCCCTTGGGCGTGTGGACCACCTCGGGGTGGAACTGCACCGCGTAGAAGCCGCGCTCCCTGTCCTCCATGGCCGCCACGGGAGCCCCGGGGGTGGAGGCGAGGACCTCGAAGCCGGCGGGCGCCACCGTGATGCTGTCGCGGTGGCTCATCCAGCACTGCTCCTCGGGCCGCATGCTCTCGAGCACGAGGCCCTTCTTGTGCACGCTGAGCGTGGTCTTGCCGAACTCGCTGAGGTCGGTGCGCGAGACGGTGCCGCCGAGCTCGAGGGCGATGCCCTGCGCGCCGTAGCAGATGCCGAGCACGGGCACGCCGAGCTCGAACAGCTCGGGGTTGACCCTGGGCGCGTCGTCGACGTAGACGCTGGCCGGGCCGCCGGACAGGATGATGCCCTTGGGGTCGTAGCTCTTGATGCGCTCGATGGAGGCGTCGTGCGGGATCAGCTCGCTGTAGACCCTGCACTCGCGCACGCGGCGCGCGATGAGCTGCCCGTACTGGGCCCCGTAGTCGAGGACCAGGACGGTGTCGAACCCTTTGACCTGCGACGGACCCTGTGCCACTGCGCCTCCCTGTGTGCCCTCGATGTGAGGGCCGAGCCCCGCTGCCGGCGGCTCAGCCCATGCCTACGTCTTGTTCCTTCTGCAGCTTCTTGCCCTCGGTCATGAGCGCCGGAGCGACCATGACCTCGGCCTTCTGGAACGACGAGAGGGTCTCGTAGCCGCACGTGGCCATGCTCGTGCGCAGGGCGCCGAACAGGTTGCGCGTGCCGTCGTTCTCGTGCGCGGGGCCGAGCAGGATCTCCTCGAGCGCTGCCCTTGGTGCCGGCCTTGACGCGCGTGCCGCGCGGAAGCTCCGGGTGGAAGGTCGCCATGCCCCAGTGGTAGCCGCGGCCGGGAGCCTCGGCGGCGGTGGCCAGCGGCGATCCGATCATGACCGCGTCCGCGCCGAGCGCGATGGCCTTGCTCACGTCGCCGCCGGTGCGCATGCCGCCGTCGGCGATGACGTTGCAGTACTGGCCCGTCTCGAGGACGTGCTGCACGCGCGCCGCCGCGGCGTCGGCGATGGCCGTCGCCTGCGGGACGCCGATGCCGAGCACGCCGCGGGTGGTGCAGGCGTGGCCCGGGCCGACGCCGACGAGCACGCCGACGGCGCCGGTGCGCATGAGGTGCAGCGTGGTGGCGTAGCTGGCCACGCCGCCCACGATCACCGGCACCTCGCACTCGCTGATGAACTTCCTGAGGTCGAGCGGCTCGACCCTGGTGCTGACGTGCTCGGCCGAGACGACGGTGCCCTGGATGATGAGCACGTCGAGCCCGGCGTCGAGCGCGATCCGGTAGTAGTCCTCCACGCGCTGCGGCGTGAGAGAGGCTGCCGCCAGCACGCCGCCGTCCTTGATCTCCTTGACGCGCTTCGCGACCAGCTCGGGCTTGATGGGCTCCTTGTAGATCTCCTGCATGGTGCGCGTCGCCGTGTCGTTGGGCAGCGACGCGATACGGTCGAGCTGCTCGTCGGCGTTCTCATAACGGGTCTGGACGCCCTCGAGGTTGAGCACCGCGAGACCGCCGAGCTTGCCCATGGTGACGGCGAACGCCGGATCGACCACGCCGTCCATGGCGGAGGCGAGGCACGGCAGCGGCAGCGTGTGCTCGCCGAGCTTCCAGGTGATGTCCACGTCTTCGGCGTCGCGGGTACGCCGGCTGGGCACGATCGCGATGTCGTCGAAGCCATACGCCCGGCGGCCCTTCTTGCCGCGGCCGATCTCTACTTCCATGCCGTCCTCCTCACAGGGGCGCGATGCGAGATTGGCCGGCGAAGCTGCGTCAACTGGCGGCGCGACGCAGGCTCGCCGGCGATAAACAAAAGACCCGGGCACGGACGTCCCTGGGTCTCTGAGCTCTGTGTGGTGTCTCTTGCTGTCTGCGGTGGCAACGTGGACCGACTCTACCAGCGGCCTTACAGAGAATCAACGCGCCCGCGAGCACGCGAGGGAGGAGACCGGCGGGCGGCGCCGACGCGGTGTCACGCCGCCTGCTTCTCCTCCGCGGCCGGGCGGCTGGCCGACGTCCGCCGCGTCGCGCTCCGGCGGTCGGGCCACGCCCGGCGCGTCGCGCTCCGGCGACTGGTCCACTGCCGCCTCGTCGCGCTCCGGAAGCCGGGTCACGTCCGCCTCGTCACGCTCAGGCAGCCGCAGGGCGACGCCGGCCGTCTCCTCGTAGAGGCGCACCGGCGTCATCTCGCCCGCAGCGTCACCGAACAGCGCGCGGGCGCGCGTGAACACCTGCTCGACGACGGCGCTGAGCTCGGCCGGCACGCCGGCGGAGCGCGCGAGGTCCACGGCCAGTCGCAGGTCCTTGGTGGCCAGCGCCAGAGAGAAGTTGTCCTCGTAGTCGCCACGCCTGAGCAGCGGCAACAGGTCGCGCTCGAGGAGGCGACTCTGCGTCGGTCCCTCCACCAGCGCCGTGTGCAGCACGCCGAGGTCCACGCCGGCGCGCGTGCCGATGGTGAGCACCTCGGCGATGGCCACGAGCTGGTCGAACCAGAGGAGGTTGAGCATCAGCTTGACCACGTAGCCGGCGCCGCGGCCGCCGACGTGGAAGATACGCTCCGGGTCGCCCAGCCGGGCGAGGATGGGGCGCGCGTGCTCCACGTCCTCGGCTTCGCCGCCGGCGAAGATCTCCAGCGTGCCTGCCTGCGCGCCGGCGGCCATCCCGGCCACCGGCGCGTCCACCACGCGGATCCCCCGAGCGGCTCCTTGCGCGTAGACGCGCTCTCCCACCTCCGGCGAGGACGTGGACATGTCGATCCAGAGCGAGCCGTCGGGGAGCGCCCGCAGCACGTCGCCGGCGCCGAGCATGACCTCCTGGACGGCGGCCGGCGTGGGCAGCATGGTGATGAGGACGTCGGCTCCGGACGCCGCCTCGGCGGCCGACCCGGCGAGACGCGCGCCGTGCGCGAGCGCGGGCGCGGCGCGCGCGGGGTCCAGGTCGAACACGGTCAGGTCGAGGCCCGTCTCGGCCAGGCGCCGGCTCATCGGGCCGCCCATGTGGCCCAGCCCGATGAACGCCGATCTCACGCGCTCCGCCTCGTGCGTCACGTCGCCTCTCCCGCCGTCCACCACAGGCCCGCCGCCGTCAGCGCGCCTTGAAGAAGGGGTTCCACGCGTCGTCGCGCGCCGCCAGGACGTCATCCACGGGCGGCGCTCCGTCCCGCCCGTTGCGCAGGGCGGTCAGCGTGGCCTCGCGGTTGTTGGCGAACACGGCGTCCTCGCCCTGCGCCGCCGGGTTCACCCACACGGCGACGATCAACGCCAGCTGCGCGACCTCTCCCCGCGGGATGACCCCCTCCGCCACGGCGTCCGCGACGCCGGCGGCGACGCCGGCCTGGGCGGCGCCCCACGTGAGGTCACCGTGCCTGCCCGGTTCGATCGCCGCCTTGTTGACGAACAGGGTCATCGGCTGGACCGCCAACCCCGGCCGCACCACGGCGACGAACGGCACGTGACCCGCGCGGGGAGTAGCCAGCGCAGTCGCCCACGCCGTTCCTGCCGGCCCGTCTCGCCGCCCCAGCACCGTGTTGACGTGCGCCGCGTCGGCGCCGTCGCCGATGAAGGCCTCACCGATCTGCACCTCGTCCATGGTTCAGGTGGTGCCCCGTCCGAGCGGGCGGCAATCCGGTGACTGCTACGGGGGAGGCTTGCAGGACCGGGAAGTGAGCGGGCACCCGCGCCGAGTGTGCGGGAGATCGACGAGACGCGGTCCTGCACCGCGTTCCTGCTCAGGGACAGCTCCGAGGCCGTCTGCGCCGGGGACTTGGGCCCGGCGAGCAGGCGCAGGAGCTCGAGCTCCCTGTGATGAGCGGAGGGGAGCGCCGGCGCGTCAGGACTGCGGCGTGAGCTCCTCGACCTCGGTGGAGTCGAAGAGCCGCGCGGAGACGGCCGCGTCGAGCACGCCGGCGCCGTAGAGCTGCGTGTTGGCGGCGCCGGCGGCCAGACCGTGGCGCAGGCAGTCCGGCAGGTCGAGCCTGCGGAACCTGGCGCTCACGAACCCCGCGAGGAACGCGTCGCCGGAGCCGACGGTGCTGATGACGGTGTCGAGTGGGGCGATGGAGGCGCGGAACACGCGTTGCTTGCGCCCCACCTGGAAGCGCGCGACGCAGCCGTGCTGGGTCTTGATGATGGTGTTGCGCGCGCCCATCTCGCAGACCATGCCGGTGGCGTCGACCAGGTCCTGGTCGTCGTGGAACTCGTGTCCCACCAGGTCCTCGGCCTCGCGCAGGTTGGGGGCCACGAGGCTGGGCCGGCCGCGCACGCCGCGGCGCAGCGGCTCGGCGGCGCTGTCGAGCACCACGAAGCAGCGGTACTTGCGCAGGCGCTGCAGCAGGACGGAGTAGAAGTCCTCGCTCACCTTGCGCGGCAGCGAGCCGGCGAGGATGACGAAGCGGGCGCCCTTGGCGAGGTACTCGGTCTTGTCCAGGAGGGCGCCGGTCTCGGCCTCGCTGACCACGGGGCCGTACTCCACCACCTCCGTCTGCGTCATCGTGGTGGGGTCGACCACGGCAGTGGAGGTGCGCGACTCGCCGCCGATGTGCACGAAGTCGTTGAGGATGTTCTCGCGCTGCAGGCCCTCGACGATCTGCTGCCCCGCGCGCCCGCCCACGAGGCCCGTGACGACCACCGGCTCGCCGAGCGCCTTGAGCGCCCGGGCGATGTTGACTCCCTTGCCGCCCGGGAGCGTGAGGCTCTCGCTGGCGCGGTGACGGAACCCGGTCTGGAAGTTGGGGACGGTGAGCGTCTTGTCGACCGCGGCGTTGGGCGTGACGGTGATGATCACGCGGGGCCTCCAATCGGCCTTCGCACAGAAGCCGGCGCCTTGTCGGCGCCGGCCCACGGCGGCGCCAAGTATACCACCCGGGTCTGCCTTGACACTGTCGGAGCGCAGGGGTACGTTGACCGAGCGTCAACCAGGCGCAGTTCCTCGTTAGGTGAGGCTCCGGCACACATAGAGGCCGTTGCGCGGAAACGTCCAGAGACGCCAACGCGTAGGACAGGCACTACCGGCACAAGGTTTTGCCCGAAACGGCTGAGGCCCTGACCTCTACGGTGTGTTGTGCTAAAGCTGGGACGAGAGAGGATCGCCCCTTCGCTCTGCGCGTCCGGAGCCTCCCGACCGGGAGGCTTTTGTATGTCCGGTGACCGATGGTCACGCGAAGGAGGTGAGGCCTGTGTTCTACCTGAGCAAGCTGCTCGGCAGCCCCGTCAAGGATGTCGAGAACAAGTCCGCCGGTACGCTCGACGACCTGGTGGTCAGCACGCGACAGGCCTACCCGCGCGTGACCGCCGTGGCCGTCAAGCGGCGCGGCAAGGTGCTCTACGCGCCGTGGGACGCGGTCAGCAGCTTCGAGGAGTCGGGCTCGATGCTGCGCTTCCCCACCTCTGAGCTCGCCGAGCGCGAGCTCGAGCCCGCCGAGCTGCACCTGTCGGCGACGTTCCTGGACAAGCAGCTCGTGGACACCGAGGGCCGCAAGGTCATCCGCGTCAACGACATCCAGCTGCTGCGCAACGGCCCGTTCGTGCACGTCGCGGCGGTGGACGTGTCCAGCAACGCCATCCTCCGCCGGGTGGGCCTGGCCGCCGTGGGCGACCGCCTCGCGAAGTCGCGCCAGCATCCCAAGCCGCACCTGATCGACTGGAAGGACGTCGACATCGAGCAGACGGACGAGGCGGCCGTGCGCCTCGCCGTGCCCCAGACCAAGCTGGAGCTGCTCCACCCCGCCGACATCGCCGAGCTCGTCCACGAGCTCTCGCCGGAGGAGCGGGCCGCGGTGTTCGACGCGCTCGAGGACGACCTGGCCGCCGACACGTTCGAGGAGCTGCACCCCTCCTATCAGGCGTCGCTGCTGCTCGACCTGCCCGACGAGAAGGCGAGCGAGATCCTCAACGAGATGTCGCCCGACGACGCGGCCGACCTGCTGGCGGACCTGCCCGACGACCGGCGCCAGCACTTCATCGCCATGATGCAGAAGGACGACGCCGAGGACATGCGCGAGCTGCTCAGCTACCCGGAGCACTCCGCCGGCGGCATCATGACCCCGAACTACGCCTGGGCGCGCCTCGACGACACGGCCTACAAGGCCATCGAGCGGCTGCGCGAGCAGGAGGACGAGGCCGAGACGCTCTACTACATCTACGTGGTGGACCGCTCCGAGCGCCTGCGCGGCGTCTTCTCCCTGCGCGAGCTGGTCATGAGCGCGCCGGACCGCAAGGTGCGCGAGTTCATGACCGAGAACCCCGTCTCCGTGCGCCCGGAGGCCAGCGAAGAAGAGATCACCGAGGTGATCGCCAAGTACAACCTGCTCGCCCTCCCCGTCGTGGACGCGGACGGCGAGCTGCACGGCATCATCACGATCGACGATGCCATCGACCTGGTGCTTCCGCTCGCGTGGAAGAAGCGCCTGCCGAGGATCTTCCATTGAGGAGGCCTCGACGATGGCGCGGAGCCCGCGCGGGGTAGGCAGTCTCCGGCTCGCCGGGCGCGTCGGCCGCACCCGGCTCCTCGTCATCCTGGCGATGCTGGGGCCGGGGTTCATCGCCGCGAACGCCGGCAACGACGCCGGCGGCATCACCACCTGGTCGGTGATCGGCTCGCGCTACGGCTACAGCATGATCTGGCTGCTGGTGCTGATCACGCCCATCCTCGCGATCGTGCAGGAGATGAACGCCCGCGTCGGCGTCGTCACGGGACGCGGGCTGGCCGGGCTCATCCGCGAGAACTTCAGCCTCAAGATCACCGCCCTCGCGATCCTCGCCACGATGGTCGCCAACTTCGGCACCACCGTGGCCGAGTTCTCCGGCGTCGCCGCCGCCAGCAGCCTCTTCCACGTGCCACCCTACGTGGCGGTGCCGGTGGTGGCCGTCGGCGTGTGGCTGCTGGTGACGCGCGGCTCGTACCGCAAGGTGGAGCGCGTCCTGCTCGTGCTCGGCTTCGTGCTGCTCACCTACGTGGTCAGCGGCATCCTGGCCGGTCCGGACTGGAGCGCCGCGCTCCACGGCGCCACGCACCCGTACATCCAGTGGGACAGCCTCTGGATCTTCACCGTCATCGCCGCCATCGGCACGACGCTCACGCCCTGGGGCCAGTTCTTCATCCAGGCCGCCGTGGTGGACAAGAAGGTGCCGTGGAGGCAGTTCAAGTACACCAAGTACGAGATCTACGCCGGGTCCGTGTTCATGACGACGATCGACTTCTTCATCGTGCTCGCCTGCGCCGCCACGCTCTACGACGACGGCATCGTCGTGCAGTCGGCGGAGGAGGCGGCGATGGCTCTGGTGCCGTTCCTGGGCGCCGCCGCCCAGTACCTGTTCGCCATCGGCCTGCTGAGCGTCTCGATCCTCGCCGCCGGCGTGCTGCCGCTGGCCACCGCCTACGTGGTCTGCGAGGCCTTCGGCTTCGAGAGCGGCCTGGACAACTCGTTCCGCGACGCGCCGGTGTTCAACGGCATCATCACCTTCCTGATGTTCGTGCCGGCGGCCGTCGCCATCATCCCCGGCCTGCCGCTGGTGAACGTGATCCTCGTCGCCCAGTCGCTCAACGGCGTCCTGCTGCCGGTGATCCTCATCTTCACGCTCCTCATGATCAACAACAGCCGGGTGATGGGTGAGCATACGAACGGGAAGGCCAGGAACGTGATCGCCTGGACCTTCACCGTCGCGCTCATCGGCATGAGCGCCGTCCTGCTCCTCTCACCGCTGTTCTCGTGACGCGCGGGAGGCGGCACCGATGGCGCGCGGAGTCCCCAGGCTCGTAGGCACAAGAAGGCTGGCGAGCCGGGTCGGACGGACGCGTCTGATGGTGGCGCTCGCCGTGATCGGCCCCGGGCTCATCGCCGCCGCGTCCGACAACGACGCCGGCGGCATCACCACCTGGTCGGTCATCGGCTCGCGCTGGGGCTACAGCCTGCTCTGGCTGCTGGTGCTGATCACGCCCATCCTCGCGGTGACGCAGGAGATGGGCGCGCGGATGGGCGCCGTGACCGGCAAGGGCCTTGCGGCGCTCATCCGCGAGAAGTTCAGCCTGAGGGTGACGGCGTTCGCCATGCTCGCCCTCCTGGTCGCGAACTTCGGCACCACGGTGGCCGAGTTCAGCGGCGTGGCGGCCGCCTTCGGCCTCGCCGGCGTGCCGGCCTGGCTGAGCGTGCCGCCGGTGGCCGCCGTGGTGTGGCTGCTGGTGACGCGCGGGAGCTTCCGCAAGGTCGAGCGCGTGTTCCTGCTCCTGACGGCCGTGTACGTCGCCTACATCGTGGCGGGCTTTCTCGCGCGGCCCGACTGGGGGGCGGCGCTCCACGGCTCGGTGCGACCGCAGGTCCACACCGGGAGCCTCTGGCTGCTCACCGTCGTGGCCGCCATCGGCACGACGATCACGCCCTGGGGTCAGTTCTTCATCCAGGCGTACGTCGTGGACAAGCGCGTCTCGATCCGCCAGTACGTGACCACGCGGATCGAGGTCGTGGTGGGCGCGGTCTTCACCGACGCCATCGATTTCTTCATCGTGGTGGCCTGCGCCGCCACGCTGTGGAAGTCCGGGATCGTCGTCCAGACCGCGCAGGAGGCGGCCCGCGCCCTCGAACCCGTCGCCGGGCGGGCCGCCGAGTGGATCTTCGGCTTCGGCCTGCTCAACGTCTCCATCCTCGGCGCGGCCATCCTGCCGCTCACCACCGCCTACGCCGTCTCCGAGGCGTTCGGCTTCGAGAGCGGCCTGGACCACACGTGGAGCGAGGCGCCGGCGTTCAACGGCATCCTCACCGCGTTCCTCGTCGTGCCGGCGCTCGTGGCCGTGATCCCGCAACTGCCGCTGGTCAAGGTGATGCTGCTCAGTCAGGACGTGAACGGGATCCTTCTGCCGATCATCCTCATCTACGTGCTCAGGATCATCAACGACCCCCAGGTGATGGGCGACTACGTGAACGGCAGGATCTACAACGCGGTCGCGTGGTCGTTCTCCGTGGCGCTGATCGGGCTGTCGGTGACGCTGGTGCTCTCGCCGTTCCTGTTCCACGGCTGACGCCGGCCGCGGCGCCCGTGCGCCGGTCGCGCTCGCGTCAGGCTCCCCACGCCCTCGTCAGGCGCCCGGCCGGCCCCACCGGTGCTGGTCGTGTCGCGCACCTCTCTTCCCATGTATCCATTGGCTACAGGTGGCTGGCCCCGGCCGCCGGCCTGCGTAAGCTTCATCTGTAGCCGATGGATATCCGCACGCAGAGGTACCGGGCACCCACATCCTGGCGGGGTGCCCGTCGCGGCGAGCGCCGGACGAGCGCCGGCGGCGGCGGGAGGCCGGTGCGGCGGCGGGGAGGCCGGTGCGGCGGCGGGACGGTGGGCGGCGAGATGCGGTGCGGCGGCGGGCCGACGAAGCTGGGATGGCCCGGGTCAGCCGTCCTCGTAGCGAAACGGCGCCCGCGGCTCCACGTGCACCAGCACGTCGGTGTTGGGCACGCAGGCGCGGATGTCGTTCTCGATGTGCTCGGCGATGTCGTGCGCCTCCGCCACGGTGAGCGTCTCATCCACCACCACGTGCAGGTCGACGTGCCGGCGGCTCCCCGCGCGCCGGGCGCGCAGCTTGTGGTAGCCGGCGATGAGGTCGCCGCGGTGCTCGCGCACGCAGCGGCGGATCTCCTCGAGCTCGTCGTCCGGCAAGGTCTCGTCCAGCAGCACACGCGTGGACCGCATCACCAGCCGGTAGCCCGTGTGGATGATGAGCACGGCCACGGCGATGGCGGCGATGGGGTCCAGATACGGCCAGCCGGTGATCTTGACCAGGAGCAGGCCGAAGGCCACGCCGAACGACGTGTACACGTCGGTCAGGAGATGGGCGGCGTCCGCCTCCAGCGCCGCCGACTCCGTCCGACGGGCGACCGGGTAGAGGACCTTCTTAGAGACGATGAGGTTGGCGGTGCCCGACACCACCATGACCGCGATGCCCAGCCAGATGTGGTCGAGCTCGGGGCCGTCGATGATCTTCATGACGCCCTCGAAGATGATCACCCCGGCGGCGGCGATGATGAGCAGCGCTTCGATGACGCCGCTCAGGTTCTCGACCTTCTCGTGGCCGTACTGGTGGCGCTCGTCCGGCGGCTGCGCCGCCCGGCGCACCGACCAGAACGCGATGAGCGCCGCGACGAGGTCGGAACCCGAGTGCAGCGCCTCGGAGATGATGGCGATGGACCCGGAGAGGATGCCGACCGTCAACTTGAACACGATCAGCGTCGCGTTGGACGCGATCGAGACGGCGGCGGCGCGCGACTTGAGCCGGTGATCGTTGTGGGGGTCGGCGCGACCCGTCGGGTCAGCCTTGTGTGCCTTCGTTCCCATGCAGCAGACCCTCCCGTCGCAGTACACCGACGAGGGCCCTGCCGGCCAGTGCGCGGTGGCTGGCCTGGTCCTTGGCATCCTGCGGCCACTCGGCCACAGTCAGGTCTGACCCTTCGGGGACGAAGACGGGGTCGTAGCCGAACCCGCCTTCTCCGCGCGGGGCGTCCGCGATGGAGCCCCACCAGTATCCCGTTGCGGCGTAGTGTTCCATAGCCGGGCCGACGGCGACAACCGAGCAGACGAAGCGGGCGCGACGGGCGAGCGGGCCGGCGAGGCCGCGGAGCTCGCCCAGCAGGCGCTCGTAGTTGGCCCTGTCGGCGCCGGGCCCCTCCACGCCCGCGTAGCGGGCGCTGGTCACGCCCGGCGCCCACCCCAGCGCCTCGACCTCGAGGCCGGAGTCGTCGGCGAGGTAGAGTACCTGCTCGTCCGCCTCGAGGCCGAGCCGCGCGAGCAGCGCGGGATCGGCCTCGACCGCCCGCGCCAGCCCCTCGGCCTTGCCGAGGGCGTTCTCGGCGAACGACTCGACGCCCTCGGGCGGCAGCTCGACGCCGTCCGGCATGACGTCGACACGGCACGGCGCCAGGATGGCGCCGAACTCCCGTGCCTTGTGCCGGTTGCCGGTGGCGAGGACGAAGCGAATGAGCCGTGCTCCTTCGACGCCCCGCTCGAAGCTCAGGCTCCGCGGAGCGTTCACCCCTGCTGCTCCAGCTCCGCGCAGGCGGCCGCCTGCACGCCCGCCAGCGTCTGCGCTCCGGCGACGACGAGGTCGAGCATCGCATCCAGAGACGCCCGTGAGTACGGCTCGCCCTCGGCCGTGGCCTGGACCTCCACGAGGCGGCCGTCGCCGGTGAGCACGGCGTTGAGGTCGACCTCCGCCGAGGAGTCCTCCTCGTAGTCGAGGTCGAGGCGCAGTTCGCCGTCCACCACGCCGGCGCTGACGGCGGCGATGGAGTCGAACAGCGGCAGCTCGTGCAGACCGAGAAGGTCCTTGATCTTGAGCGCGACCTGGTACACGGCCACGTAGGCCCCGGTGACGCTGGCCGTGCGCGTGCCGCCGTCGGCCTGCAGCACGTCGCAATCCACGGCGATGGTGCGCTCTCCGATGATGCCGAGGTCGACCACGCCGCGCAGGCTGCGGCCGATCAGGCGCTGGATCTCCATGGTGCGGCCGCTCTGCTTGCCGCGCACAGCCTCGCGCGCCGTGCGCGACGGGGTCGCGCCGGGCAGCATGCTGTACTCGGCCGTGAGCCAGCCGCGGCCGGAGCCGCGCAGCCAGCCGGGCACGCCGTCGCTGAGCGACGCCGTGCAGAAGACGTGCGTGTCGCCCAGTTCGATGCGCGCCGAGCCGGCGGCGAACTTGGCCACCGCCGGCGTGATGCTCACCGGGCGGAGCTCGTCGGGCTTGCGTCCTTTTCTCACGTCTTCCTCCTCGCCGCCGGCGGCGGCTACGACCGCTCGGAGGCGGCCGGTCGTGTCAGTCCGAACAGCTCGCGATGGCGGCGGACCGCCAGGAGCAGGGCGAGGCCGAGCGTGAACAGCACGGCGGCCTCCCCCATACCTACCCACAGCGCACTCGCCCAGTACGGCAGGTCCAGGATGAGCGCGAGCATGGCCGCCACGCCGAACGCGTTGACCACCACCGGCGCGGCGAGCGCCACCACGCGCGGGCCGATGCGGTACATGACGAGCGCCGCGACCAGCGTGAGCAGGGCCCCGACGATGGTGTCCACCGGCATCATCGGGCTGCCGAGGTTGCCGATCGCCGTGCCCACCGTCAGGCCGACCACGGCCGCCGGGTCGAAGCAGGCGAAGACCATGAGCGTCTCGGAGACCCGGAACTGCACCTGGCCGTAGGCGAGCGCGCTGAACCCTGGGGCAAGGGTGAGCACGGCGTAGAGGGCGGCGTACACGGCCGCCCGGACGAGAGACCGGCTGCTCACGGCGCGACGAGCTCTGCGAGGCGCTCGAGCGGCAGCGCGCGGACGCGCGTCAGCGGCATCTGGAGGAACCGGGCGCCGGTCTCGCGGAACCGCTCGACGTCGCCGGTGGTGTAGAAGCGGTACGAGCCCAGTCCGTCGCCCGGGCGCTCGATGCCCTGCCGCAGGAGCATGGCCTCCACCTCCCGGGCGATCTCCGCCGCCGGGTTCACGAGCGTGACGTCCCGCCCCAGGAACCGCTGCAGCATGGGCTGGATGAGCGGGTAGTGCGTGCAGCCCATGATCACCACGTCCGGACGCTGCGCCTTGAGCGACTCGGTGAAGCCCTTCACCGCGTCGGCGAGCGCCTGGCTGGTGACGTCCCCGGCCTCGATGAAGTCGACCAGGCCGGGGCACGCCTGCTGGATGACCTGCGCGCCGCTGTCGAGGCTGTGGATGGCGCGCGGGTAGGCGCCGCTCGCCACCGTCGCCTCCGTGGCGAGCACGCCGATCTTGCGGTAGCGCGAGGTCTCGACGGCGGCCCGAGCCCCCGGCATGACCACGCCGATGATGGGAGTGTCGAACTGCTCCTGCAGCGCCGGCAGCGCCGCCGACGTGGCCGAGTAGCAGGCCACGACGATCAGCTTGCAGGGCACCGTCTCGAGGAACGCGGTCATCTGCCGCGAGAACAGCTCCAGCTGCGCGGGGCTCTTCTCCCCGTAGGGGAACCGCGCCGTGTCGCCGACGTAGGCGAAGTGCTCCCCGGGCAGCTGCACCAGGCACTCGTGGAGCACCGTGAGGCCGCCCATACCGCTGTCGAACATGCCGATGGGCAGCGCGGCGGGTCCGGTCAGGTTGTCGGAGGGAGCAGCGGTCATGTCGAGGCGCCTTCAGGCGTCCCGGTAGTATTCCCCACCGCGCGCAGCACTGTCCAGACGAGGCGCCGGACCGGCGGCCGGACGACCGGCGAGGCAGACGCTCAAGCGGCGCCGGGGACCGACCGATAGGAGGAGCCAGAGAGGGACGACGGCGACGCGGAGGCGGGTCGTGAGGACTGACGACTACAGAGTCGAGCTGTTCATCTTCCCGGACGGCACATCGGTGGAGTTGATGGTGTTCGACCGTGCGCGGCGGGCTCGGGCCGCGGCGCAGTCGGGAGCCGCCGGCCGGCCGGCGAGCGCCGCTCCGGCCAAGCCCGCTCCCCCCTCCTGCTCGGCGCCCCCTCCTCCTCCGCCCGAGGATCCCGAGGCACACCGGTGCCCCGTCTGCGGAAGCACACTGGTGTACCCGGTGGACTGGGACCGCTCGAGCCCGGCCAGCTGGACCCTCTGCCTGCGCTGCCCCGAGTGCGAGACGCGGCGCGAGGTGATGCTGGGTCGCGCCTCGGTCGAGCGCTTCAACCGCGAGCTCTACTTCGGCGCCCAGGCGCTGGCGCGCGCCGCCGACCAGATGGCGCGCCGCAACTTCGAGGATGAAGTGGACAGGATGGTCGTCGCGCTCGAGCACGACTTCATCCTCCCGATGGACTTCTGAGCTCCAGCTCCTCCGCGCCGCCCACCACCGCCCCTCTCGCGCGTCGCCCGCCGCTGTTGGTCAGCCACACGCCCGCCACGACCACGACCGCGGCCGCGGCCTGCGCCACGCTCAGCCGCTCGCCCAGCAGGACGTAGGCGCTCGCGACCGCCACGACCGGCGTGAGGTTGATGAACACGCTCACCCGGCCGGCGGGCAGGAACCGGAACGCGTAGTTCAGCAGCAGGTACGCGAGGATCGAGCAGACGAACGTGAGGAAGAGCACGCCGCCGGCCGCCGGTACCGTGGGCCGGCGGACCCCCAGGACGAGCGCCTCGACGAGCGCCAGCGGCGCCATGAACAGCGCGCCGAACAGGTTCTGCCACGTGGTGACGAACAGCGCCGACCGGCTGACGAGCAGCCGCCGCGCCAGGATGCTGTAGACGGCGGCGGAGAGCGAGGCGGCCAGCACCAGCAGGTTGCCCACGAGCGAGCCCCCTCCGGCGTCGCCGGCGACGAGCACCAGCGCCACGATGCCGGCGAACGAGAGCAGGATGCCGGCCCACTGGCGGCCCGAGGGCCGCTCGGCCGGCAGGAACGCCCCGATCACGGCGACGAAGATCGGGATCGTCGCGATGAGGATCGCGGCCTCCGAAGCGCTCGTGCGCGCGATGCCGGTGTTCTCGAAGCTGAAGTAGACGGTGAGGGAGACGAAGCCGACGAGCGCCAGCCGGCCCAGCTCGGACCTGGTCACCGGCTCCCGCACCGGCCGCAGCCGCCACACCACCCAGAGGATGCCGCCGGCAAGCGCGAAGCGCAGCAGCGCGAGCAGCAGGGGCTCGAACCCCTTGAGCGCCGTCTTGGTGGCGACGAACGAGAGCCCGAAGGCGAACGTCATGCCCACGGCGGCGGCGTAGGCGGAGAATGGCGGCCGTTGCTCCATCGCGCAAGCGTACCGCAGGCCGGGGCAGCGGCCCGCGCCCGGGCCGGCAGGTAGACTGGTCAGGGTCGGCGGCCGGTGGCCGGTCGTCGTGGCGGTCCCCGTCACAAGGAGGACGAGATGCCCCGCGTGGCCTTGAACCAGACAGCTCCCGACTTCAGCCTGCCCGACTACTCGGGCCGGCCCGTCAGCCTGTCGGACTTCCGCGAGCGCAAGAACGTGCTGCTCGTCTTCAACCGCGGCTTCACCTGACCGTTCTGCCGCCGGCATATGGCGCAGTTGCGCCATGACCATTCGGAGTTCGTGGCCCGCGACGTGGCGGTCGTGGTCGTCGGCCCCGAGGACGCCGCCGCGTTCGCCGCGTACTTCGCGAAGGAGTCGCTGCCGTTCATCGGCCTCCCCGATCCCAGGCACAGCGTGCTCAAGCTCTACGGCCAGCAGGTGAACCTGTTCAAGCTGGGGCGGATGCCCGCCCAGGTGCTCATCGACAAGGCCGGTGTCGCGCGCTACGTCCACTACGGCCACGACATGACGGACATCCCCGCGAACGCGGAGCTGCTGGCGCTGGCCGACGAGATCGATCCCACAGCCGGCGCCGTCGCCTCACGACCGGACAGCGGACCGGGCGACGTGGGCGTGGAGCGCTGAGCCCGATGGCGATCGAAGAGGCAGCCTACACTGTGGTGCAGAGGGACGGAGAGTTCGAGATCCGCGACTACGCTCCCCAGGTCGTTGCCGAGACCGTCGTGGCGGGAGCTTTCGATCAGTCCGGCAACCGGGCGTTCGGGCGGCTCTTCCGTTACATCTCCGGCGACAACCGCTCGCGGGACAAGGTGGCGATGACGGCGCCCGTCTCGCAGGAGCGGACGGGTGAGAAGATCGCCATGACCGCTCCCGTCGCGCAGCAGCCGGCCGAGGACAGGTGGGTCGTCAGCTTCACGATGCCGGCCTCCTACACGCTGGAGACCCTTCCCGAGCCGGACGATCCGCGGGTCACGATGCGGCAGGTCCCGGCTCGCCGCGTCGCCGCCCTCCGCTACTCCGGCGCCTGGAGCGAGAAGAGTTACCTGCGCCACAGAGAGAAGCTGGAGTCGTGGGTGCACGGCAAGGGACTTCGCGTCAGCGGCGACCCCATATGGGCGCGCTACAACTCGCCGTTCGCTCCCTGGTTCCTGCGACGCAATGAGATCCTGATCCCACTGGAGGGAGACGACGCCCTCGGCGCGGGGACGAACGCCGAGACACGCAAGCCAGAGCCGCGGTGACGGGCATCTGCATGACGAGGAGGACGTGGGCGGCGTGGCGGCGTTGGTGCCCCCGGAAGGATTCGAACCTTCGACCTCGCGCTCCGGAGGCGCGCGCTCTGATCCCCTGAGCTACGAGGGCACGGTCAGGCATTCTAGCACGGCGGCCGGGGGCGCCGCGCTCGGGGACCGCGCGAGCTCGGGGACCCGACGAGCCTGCCCCTCGTGGCCACGCCCCTCTCAGGCGAACTGCTGGAGCGCCTCCGCGAGCTTCACGTCACGGTCGGTCAGGCCGCCGGCGTCGTGGCTGCTCAGGCGCAGGGTGACCTTGTTGTAGCGGATGTCGATGTCGGGGTGGTGCCGCTGCGCCTCGGCTACTTCGGCGAGCTGCTCCACGAAGTCCACCGCGCGCACGAAGTCGGAGAAGCGGAAGGTGCGGACCAGCGCCCCGCCCTCGAGTTGCCAGCCGTCGAGGCCGGCCAGCGCAGCGGTGATCTGCTCCGGGCTCAGCGTGTCCATGAGCACCTCCACAATCGGCCCGCCGACGCCGCGGAGTGGCGCCGGCTCCTATCGCCTGTCTTCCCCGCGCCCGCGGAGAGCACGCTGCATGTCTCGCTTGGCGTCCTTGTCGGCCATGTCGTGGCGCTTGTCGTAGAGCTTCTTGCCGCGCCCGAGCCCGACCTCGACCTTGGCGCGCCCGTCCTTGAAGTACACCTTGGTCGGCACGATCGTGAAGCCCTTCTCGCGCACCTTGCCGGCGAGGCGCTCGATCTCGTGCCGATGCATGAGCAGCTTGCGCGCACGCAGCGGGTCGTGGTTCCAGATGTTGCCCTGGTCGTAGGGGCTGATGTGCGCGCCGACGAGGAACAGCTCCGGCGCGTGCGCGCTGCCGCGCACCTCGACGTAGCTGTCGCGGAGGCTGATGCGGCCCTCGCGCAGCGACTTCACCTCGGTGCCGACGAGCGCGATGCCCGCCTCGAAGGTGTCGTCGATGAAGTAGTCGTGGCGCGCCTTGCGGTTCTCGGCCACGCGTTTGATCCCGGTCTCTCTCGGCATGCCGCCTAGGGTACCCCATCGGAGGCTGCGGGCGCGTCGGAGCGTGGCGCCGGGCCGGCCGATCGCGCTCCGGCTCCTGGGGAAGGGAGAGTCGTTCGTCGCCATGTATCTGCAAGCGTACGCCCGGATGCCCCATGGGATGCTTGCACGTACGTTTGGAGGTACACGACCGGAACGCACTACCCCGTGCCGACGGCAAGATCGGTCGCACGGCCTGCGGGGCCGAGCGGTCAGGGCCTCAGCGACGCTTGCGGTGGTGCTCGCGTCCCGGGCCTCGATGACGGGATGGGCGAGAGCCCGTGGTCCGCCGGGCCGGGCGCCGGTTGGGGCCCGTGGCGGGACGGTCGGCGCCCGGGTGTGAGGGAGCCAGGTCGACCTTCCCGGTCAGGCGGTCGACGCGCTCGACCGTGACCTCGACCGTGTCGCCGAGCCGGTAGCGCGTGCCGGTCGCCTCGCCGACGAGCGCCGTCTCGTACTCGCTGACCTCGAACCGCTCGCCGCCGAGCCGGCGTGACGAGAGGAACCCCTCGAAGACCTCGCCGAAGCGGATGAACAGGCCTCCGCCGACCAGCCCGACGATCTCGCCGCCGAACACCTGCTCCCAGCCCTCGACCTCCAGACGGGCGTGCAGCAGGAAGCAGAGGGCGATGTCGTCGCCGGTGAGCTCGACCTTGCTGAACTCGCGCTCCCGGGTTGAGCAGTCTTCGGCGGCTGTGGCGAGCTCGGCGTCGCCGAGCTCGGAGCCGCCCTCGCCCAGGTGGTAGATGAGCGCGCGGTGGACCACCAGGTCGGGATAGCGGCGGATGGGCGAGGTGAAGTGCAGGTACGCCGGGCTGGCGAGGCCGAAGTGGCCGAGGTTCACCGGCGCGTAGCGGGCCTGCTTGAGCGAGCGCAGGATGAGGGTGGACCACGCAAGGCGGCCGCGGTGCTCCCGCGCGCTGGTCTGCGCGACGAGTCTGCTCAGGCGGCCGTACAGCTCCTGCAGACGCGCCGCCGGCACGGCCTCGCCGGCCGGGAACGGCGGCGTCGGGACGCCGAGCTCCTCGAGCTGGTCGAACAGCTGGCGTGTGCTCGTCGGATCGGGCGGCTCGTGCACGCGGTAGAGCGCGTGTGCCTTCTTGCGCAGCAGGTACTCGGCGACGGCCTCGTTGGCGGCGAGCATGAACTCCTCGACGAGTGCGTGGGAGGGCGTCTCGGGGCGCGCCGCCGCGCCGCTGAGCGCGCCCGCGTGGTCGAACGCGTACTCGGGCTCGAACGAGCCGATGGTGAGCGCGCCGCGGGCCATCCGGCGGCGGCGCAGGACTCCGGCCAGCTCGGCGGCGAGCAGCAGCTGGTCGCGCAGCGCGTCGTCGGCCTCCGTGGTGGCGTCCGGGACGTCGCGGGGCGGCTCGCGGTCCGCGACGAGGTGCGCACCGGGCAGCGCCGCCACGGCCGCCTTGGGGTCGGCGAGCGGCGGGGCGGCGGCATCGTCGGCGGCGGCGGCTTCGGCGGCCGCCGCTGCGGCTCCGGCGGCCGCCACGCCGGCCGGCCCGATCACCGTGTCGGCGAAGCCGTAGGTGAGCCGGTGGTCGCTGCTGATGAGCGAGCGGTAGTACTGCGTGCTCGTCCGGCGGCCCTCGGCGTCGAAGGTGAACTCCACGGTGAGGCACTTGCGCGGCTGCCGCGGGACCAGGCTGCAGAGGTCGCTGCTGAGCGCGGAGGGGAGCATGGGCTCGGCGAACAGCGGCAGATACAGGCTGGAGGTGCGCCGCCGCGCTTCGCGCTCGATCTCACCGTCGTCGTCGACGAAGTAGGAGACGTCGGCGATGTGGACGTGGGCGCGGTAGCCGGCGCCCTCGCGCGCCACCGAGATCGCGTCGTCGAAGTCACGTGCGGTGTCGGGGTCGATGGTGAACGTGTCGACGGCGGTGAGGTCGCGGCGGCCGGGGTCGGGGCGCGCGGCGCGCCCCTTGACGGCCGCCGCCTCGTCCAGCACGGCGTCCGAGAAGCCCTGGCGCACGCCTCTGGCGTGGAGCAGGGCGCGGAGCACGGCCCTGACGTCGTCCGCGCCGCCGAGGACCTCGACGATCCTGCGCCGGTCGCCGTGCGAAGGCACGGCGAGCACCAGGTCGTCGAGCTTCGGCGGCCGGCCGCCCTTGGCCACCAGGTACGAGCGCACGTCGGCGAACAGGGGCTCGAGCGACCAGAACTTGCCCCAGCGCGTGACGCGGTACGGGAGCGGGCGGGCCTTGTCGTCCGCCTGATCGGGCGGCGGCGGACCGGGCGGCTGCGACCCGGAGGGCCCCTGCCCGCGCAGCTTGGCGTCTCGCGAGCGCCGGCGCCCGCCGCCCCGGGGCGGGCGCTCCCCTCCGTGTCTCGCACTGTCACCCGGGCCGCCCGGGTGCCGCGAGGGGCTCATGCGGCTACTTCGCCTGCCCGGCGATGTACTGCAGCGCGCGTTGCAGCGCGTCGTCCGGCTTGGTCTTGGGCTTGTCCGGCGCCACGATGTCCGGAGTGATGCCCTTCTTGTTGATGTTGGTGCCGTTGGGCGTGAGGTAGACGGCCGTGGTGAGCTTGAGCGCCGATCCGTTGCCGAGGTCGACGATGCTCTGGACAAGGCCCTTGCCGAAGGTCTTGGTGCCGATGATGGTGGCGCGCTTGTAGTCCTTGAGCGCGCCGGTGACGATCTCGGAGGCGCTGGCCGAGAAGCCGTTGACCAGCACGACCATCGGCTTCCTGGTGGCGACCGGCCCGGTGGCCGTGAGCTCCTCCCGGGGGGAGTGCAGGCCGGCCGTGGAGGTGACGAGACCGGACTGGAACACGTTGGTGACGTCCACGGCCTGCGTGAGCAGGCCGCCGCCGTTGTAGCGCAGGTCGAGGATGAACCACTGGGCGCCCTTCTTGCTCAGGTTGTCCACATCCTCGCGCACGTCGCGCCCGGCGAGGCCGCCGAACTCGTAGAGCTGCACGTACCCCACCTTCGTCCCCTTGTCGTTGATGATCCTGCTGCTCGTCTCGGGGATCTCGATCTTCTTGCGCTGGATCTTGTACGTCTTGACCGGCTGCTTCTTGTCCTTGGGCTGCACGCCGAGAGTGACGGTGCTGCCCTCCTCGCCCTTGATGCGGCTGATGCTGGTCTCGATCGCCGGGTCCTTGGTGTCCTTGCCGTCCACGGTCACGATGATGTCGCCGGGAGCCAGGCCGGCGGCCTTCGCCGGCGACCCGGCGAACACCGTGGAGATGACGAGCCCGTCCTTCGTCTTCTGCAGGCTGGCGCCGATGCCCGAGTACGATCCGCGCTCCTTCTCCTGGAAGTCCTGCACCTCTTTGGGAGTGAGGTAGACCGTGTACGGGTCCTTGAGCGACTTGAGCATGCCGTTGACGCCGGCGGTGGAGAGCTTGTCCACGCTGACGGGCCGGTAGTAGCGGCTCTGCAGCTCCTCGATGATCTTCTGCTGCAGCTTGCCGGCCTCCCTGGCCGAGGTCTGCTGAGTCGGCGTGAGGCGCACGGTGTTCTCCCCGTGCAGGTACCAGCCGACGAAGTAGCCGCCGAGGAACCCGATGGAGACGAGGAGAACGACGATGACGGTGCGGAGGATGCGCATCAGTCGTAGATGGTAGTCGGTCGACGGTAGGGCGGCAAACGACCGGCGCCGAGGCGGTGGACAGGGGCCCGGCCCTGCGCTGCGGCGGCCGGGCTCAGAGGTAGCCCATCGGGTCCACCGGGTCGCCGTTGACCCGCACCTCGTAGTGCAGGTGCGGGCCGGTGCTGAACCCCGTGGACCCCACGTAGCCGACGGTCTGGCCGCGCGCCACGTGCGCGCCGTTGCCGGTGGCGAGACTCGACTGGTGCGCGTAGAGGGTCGAGAGGCCGTCGCCGTGGTCGACGATGATCACGTTGCCGTAGCCGCCCATCCAGCTCGCGTAGATCACCGTGCCGGCGGCCGAGGAGTGGATCGGCGCCCCGTACCCGGCGGCGATGTCGATGCCGGTGTGGAACTTCCTGTAGTGGAGGATCGGGTGGATGCGCCAGCCGAACGACGAGACGACCGGGCCGCTCACGGGCCAGCTGAGGCTGCCGTTGCCGGAGCCGCTGCTGCCGCTGCCGCCCACCACGCTGGTGAGCGCCCGGCTCTCGGCCAGCAGCTGGTTCTCCTGGCGCTCGAGCTCGGCCAGGTCCTTGTTGACACCCTTGAGCGCCCCCCGCTTCTGCTGCCGCACGGCCAGGGCGGCCGCCCGGCTCGCCGCCTGCTGCGCCCTGAGGGCGGCGAGCTCGTCGCTCTTCTCCTGCAGGACGCGCGCCGCCTCGGCCACCGCGTCCTCCCGACCGGCGATCGCGTCCTTCTCGGAGTCGACCTTGTCGCGGGTGTGCTCGAGGCCGCCGACGAGCGTGTTGTTGCCGCGAAGCAGGTCGTGGATGGTGGTGACCCGGTTGACGAGGTCCTCGAAGTCCGAGGAGGCGAGGAGGACGTCCAGGTAGTCCAGATCCTCGCTCTTGTAGCTGAGCACGGCGCGCTGGGCGAAGTTCTGCTGCTCGAGCACGAGCTCGGCCTGCGCCTCCCGGAGCTCGAGTTTCTTGAGGCGCAGTTCCTCGCGCAGCACCTCGAGCTTCTGCCTGGTCACGTCCAGCCTGGTCTCGACGGCCGCGATCTGGCCGCGCAGGCCGTCGAGCTTCTTCTGGATCGCCGCGAGCCGCCCGTCGAGGTCGCTGATCTGCCCGGTGAGCGACTGCTTCTTGTCCTTGGCGTCGGCGATCTTGTCGCGCGCGCTCCGCAGCTTCTGCTGGATGTCGTCGGCGGTGAGGGACCGCGCCGTATCCGCCACGGCCGCGCCGAAGGCCAGCGCCGCGGCGGCGAGGAGGACGATGGTGATGAGCCTGCGTGAGAAGACCATTGGCAACAATCAGAGTTCGGCGGCCGGCGGCGGCGTCCCTTCCCGCTGCGCGCCGCCGCCGGCCGCGACCCTCGAACGCGCGCACGCACGGCGTGCGCGCGTGACGTGCGTCAGGTCTTGAGGTAGCGCCGCAGCGCCACCATGCTGCCCAGGGCGCCCAGTACCGCGCCGAGGACGGCCAGCGTGGGCAGCAGGCCGGCGGGCCAGGACCCGTTCTGCCACCACATGCTGAACACGTGCAGGTCGATGAACTTGACCTCGCTGCTCTCGAGCCAGCCGGCGAGCGCCCAGTTGGCGAGCCAGACGCTGCCCGCGGCGATCACGGCGCCGATGAGCCCGGTGATGAAGCCCTCGAGCACGAACGGCCAGCGGATGAACCAGTTGGTGGCGCCCACCAGCCGCATGATCTCGACCTCGCGCCGCCGGGCGAAGATGCTGAGGCGCACCGTCGTGCTGATGAGCAGTACCGCGGCCAGCGCGAAGACGGCCGTGGCGATCCACATCCCGATGCCGATGAGACGCAGCGTGCCGAGCATCTTGCGGACGGTCTCGGCCGCGTACTTCACGCCGTTGTGCGTCCCGGGATCGTTGTCCACCGCCGGGTCGTCGAAGAACTTCCTGGCTACCGCGTCGACCTGGTTGGCGTCCTTGACCTGGACCTCGTAGCTGGCCGGCAGCGGGTTGATGGGCAGGTTCTGCACGATGCGCGAGCCGAACCGCTCCTCGAAGCGCTTGAGCGCCGCTTCCTTGCTGATGTAGTCGTAGCGCTTGACCTCCGGGATGGCCTGGATCTTCTGCTCCAGCGCGGCCTTCTGCTCCTCGGTGGCCTCGTCCCTGATGAAGACCTCGATGAGCACCCGGCTCTTGAGACTGGTGGCGCCCTGGTTGAGGTTGTCACGCGCGACCAGCACCGCGCCGAGGATGGCCGTGCTGATGAACACGGTGATCACGGCCGCCATGGCCATCACCCAGTTACGGCGCATGGAGCCGAACGCCTCGCTGAGGAAGAACCCCAGTCTCACGTGAGTACCTCCTGCGCCTCGACTTCGGTGACCTGGTCGTAGCCGCCGCGCCGCTCGTCGCGCACGAGGCGCCCGGTGTCGAGCTGCAGCACCCGGCGGCGCATGCGGTTCACCATGTCGCGGTCGTGCGTGGCCACGACCACCGTGGTGCCCGTGCGGTTGATGCGCACGAGGAGCTGCATGATGCCGACCGCCGTCTCGGGGTCGATGTTGCCGGTCGGCTCGTCCGCGAGCAGGAGCGGCGGGTGGTTGACGAACGCCCGCGCGACGCTCACGCGCTGCTGCTCGCCGCCGCTGATCTCGTGCGGGTAGCTGTTCGCCTTGTCGGTGAGGCCCACGAGGCTGAGGATCTCCGGCACCTTGCGACGGATGCTGCGCCGCGGCTCGCCGACCACCTCGAGGGCGTAGGCGACGTTGTCGTGCACCGTCTTGTTGGGCAGCAGCTTGAAGTCCTGGAACACGCAGCCGATGTTGCGTCGCAGCAGCGGTACCTTGCTGTGCCGCAGGGTGCCGAGGTTACGGCCGGCCACGAGGATGCGACCCGAGTCGGGCACGAGTTCCTTGAGCACCAGCTTGATGAGTGTGGACTTGCCGGACCCCGATGCTCCCACGAGGAACACGAACTCACCCTTGCCGATGTGGCAGGTGAAGTTCTGGAGGCCGACCACGTCCGGGTCGTAGATCTTGGTGACGTCTTCGAAGACGATCATGGGATGGACACTCCCTTATCAGCCTGAACGGCCAAGTGACGAGTATGAGGGTTCGTTCTGACCTGCTCAACCCGCACCCTCGACGCCGTCACCACTCCCCCGTGGCTGCCTGACCGGCAGGGGTCGGCGTTCGAGCCGGGAAGCGCCGGCGGAACGAGCCGGGAGACGCCGGCGGGCCGGCGATCCCCCCGAGAGGTTCGGCGCACGATGAGTCGTTCCTGCCGTCGAGCGCCCGCCGCGAGAAGCCTCCGCGGCTAGACGCGCGGCGCTTCCGCCAGCGCCTTGAACTCCTCGAGGTCGCCACGCACGCGCGCCTGCAGACAGCCGCGCAGCGCCTCCTCGTCCACTCCCCAACGCTCGGGCTCGTACTCGAGCTGGTAGTGGACGAGCGTCGACCCGGCGTCCAGCTTCTGGAAGTCCACGTCGCCGGTCTCGCGGCCGTCGCGTGCCCGCCAGCGCAAGCGCGTGTCCTCGATGCGGTCGACGACGTCCACGTCCCAGGTGAGCAGCTCGCCGCACACGCGGCCGCTCCAGCGGAGCTCACAGTAGCCGACCACCTCGACCTGCTCGATCCCCCGCATGAAGGAGGGGTAGCGCTCGTAGTCGAGCCAGAGAGAGTAGGCGTCGGCGGCGTCGAGGGCCACGACGATGCACTCGTCCACGAATCCCACGACCGCCTCCCCTCGCCGGACCGGCGATGCCGACAGCTTCAGCCTACCCGGAAGGAATGGCGGGCAGACCTCGACGACGGGACCGGACCCTCGGCGCTCACCAGCGCTCGTAGCGCACGAGCTCCTCGAGAGGGCGACGCGACGTGCCGGACGACGCCTTGTCCGGGTAGCCGAGAGGCGTGAGGGCGACCAGTTCGGTGTCGGCGGGGAGCCCGAACACCTCTCGCGCGGCGTCCGGGTCGAACGCGGCGATCCAGCAGGTGCCCAGCCCGAGCGCCGTCGCGGCCAGCACGAAGTGGTCCATGGCGATGGTGGCGTCCACCTCGTCGTAGGGCTTGTCGTCCATGCGCCGCCAGGCTTCGCCGGGCACGGCGACGAACGCGACGACGAGCGGCGCCTGGACGAGCCACTTGCGGCCGTAAACCCGGCCCAGTTCGTCTTCTCTGCCCTCCGTATGGACGACGACCATGCGGAACGGCTGCCGGTTGGCGGCGGTCGGCGCCCTCCTGGCCGCCTCCAGCACCTGCCGCAGCTTCTCCTCCTCGACGGGGTCTGGCTTGTACCCGCGCACGCTGTAGCGCTTCTCGATGGCCTCGAACACATCCATGCCGGTCTCCTCCTCGTGCAGACGGACCCGGAGCCTACCACGGAGGCCCGCGGTAGGATGACGGCCTCGAGCGACGGAAGGACCGACCCGGTGTCACGCAAAGGCTGGCTGCTCTTCATTTCCCTCTGCGTGATCTGGGGCATCCCGTACCTGTTCATCCGCGTCGCGGTGCGCGAGCTGCCGCCGCCGGCGCTGGTCTTCTTGCGCACGGCGCCGGCGGCGCTCCTGCTGCTGCCCTTCGCGCTGCGCGGCGGGGAGCTGCGACGCGTGCTGCGCAGCTGGCGGTGGGTGCTGCTGTACACGGCGCTCGAGCTCTGCGTCCCGTGGCTGCTGCTGGCGCACGCCGAGGAGCGCATCTCGAGCTCCCTCGCCGGCCTGCTGATCGCCACCGTGCCGCTCATCGGCGCCGTCGCGTATCGCGCCTTCGGCGTGGCCGACCACTTCGGCGCGCGGCGGCTCACCGGGCTCTTCGTCGGGTTCGCCGGGGTCGCCGCGCTGGTCGGCCTGGACATCTCGCACAGCGACGTGCTCGGGATCGCCGAGACGGTGATCGTCGCGTTCTGCTACGCGATGGGGCCGCTGGTCATCAGCCGGAGACTCTCCCACCTGCCGGCGATCGGCGTCATCACGGCCTCGCTGGTGGTGACGGCCGTGGGCTACGCGCCGGCCGGCCTGCTCACGATGCCGGCATCGCTCTCCGCGGACACCATCGGCTCGGTGGCGGTGCTGTCGGTGGTCTGCACCGTGCTCGCGTTCCTGCTGTTCTTCGCGCTGATCCGCGAGGTCGGGCCGTCGCGCACCACCGTGATCACCTACGTGAACCCCCTGGTGGCGGTGCTGCTGGGAGTGGCCCTGCTGGGTGAGGACTTCACGCTCGGCATCGCGATCGGCATGCCGCTGATCCTGGCCGGCTCGGTGCTGGCCACGTCACGCACGCGTCCCCCCGGCGACGAAGCGGCGCCGGAGGGCGAAGCCGGAGCGGGCCGTCCGGAGGACGAACTGGAAGACGCGCCTCCGGCGCCGTGAGCGGGAGACGCCTTGCGCTTCCCGATCCACTCACGCCTCAGGGTGCGCGCCGATCGGGAGTGCGCCGGTCGGCAGCGGCCGGCCGCCGGGTGCGCCGCGATCAGGAGTGCTCGGCGACCCAGTCGCGCGTGGGCTCCACCTGATTGAAGGTGAACAGGTGCACGCCGCGGAGGCCGAGCGAAGCGTCCGCGGCGTACTCCGCGACCTCCCCCGCCAGCTCGGTGGGGTCGTACCGCTTCGAGCGCGCCAGCGTGACGATCTGGCGGCCGTGCTTGCGCAGGTACCGCAGCGACGCCCCGACGCCCGACTTGAGCGAGATCTCCGCCAGCCGCTTGCGCTCCACGACGCCGGGCAGGCCGACGAGCACGGGAAGCGTGACGCCGGAGGCGCGGATGTCCGCCGTCCAGGCGCCGAGCGCGCCGGCGTCGAAGCACAACTGCGTGACGATGTAGCTCGCGGAGGCCTGCTTGCGGAGCAGAGCCGCGAGCAACTGCTCGTCGGAGATCGACGGGTGACCCTCCGGGTACCCGCCGATGCCGACGCGCGTGAAGGGGTGCGCGAGGCCGGCGAGCTCCTCGAGGAGGTCGCCGGCGTCGGCGTAGACGCCCGCCGGCGGCGTCGCGTCGCCGCCGATCACGAACACCTCGCGGATGGTCGAGCCCTCGATGCGCTGGATCAGCCGCTCGAGGTGGCCGCGGCCGGAGATCATGCGCGCGGCCAGGTGCGGCACCACCGAGTAGCCGCGTTCCGCGAGCGCCCGGCTCGCGTCGAGCGTCCGGTCGATGCCGAACGCGGGAGACGCCGTGACGGTGATGGTGGAGCCGTAGGGGAGCGGGGCCACCTTGTGCTCGATGCCGCGGACGGGGATCACTTCGTAGCGCGGTTCCCGGAGCAGGACGGACACAGCCGTCTGGTCCACGATCGCGGGGGCGCCGCCTCTGCTCATAGGTCACCTCACAGGGAGAAACAGGACTGAATCACTCCCCTTATACCCGTGAGCGGCAGTAGGACACGGAGATCGAGGACGGGGTGAGGGATCTGCGCCGGCGGCGCGCCGACGGAACGTCGCGGGCGGGCGGCCGGGTACGCCCGGCCGCCCGCCCGCGGACCGTCGGTCAGTGGCGGCAGAGTTCCTCGTCGCAGCGGCGCAGCAAGAAGTCGCGGTACTTGTCCAGGTCGCGGTCCAGTTCCCGCTGGGCGCGCACGACGTCACCCTCCGGGTCCGTGGCGCTTTGCGGGGTGTACTGCAGTTCCACCCTCACGCGCGACCGGTTGGAGCCGAGGTCGGCGAAGGTGACCTGGCCCGCGTCGGCGTCGAAGTCGGCGAACGAGGACCTCACATCTTCATAACCCTCCGGGAAGCGGTCGTACACGGCGCGGCCGACGTACTCCCGCCACTCGCGGTCGGCGAACGAGACCGGGACGTCGGCCTCGATGGTTCCTGTCAGCAGTGGCATAGCTCTCTCTCCTTGTGTCCGGGCCCTCGTTGTCGGGACCGGCTTACCTCCGGTGTTCCCGGTAAACCGGACTCCCTCACTCCCGATTCTTACGCCCCCTGCCGCCGCGGCTGCGCTAGGATGGCGGACGGCCGAGCCCCGGACCGAGGAACCACTTATGGACGACCAGACCCTGCACCCTCTGCGCGGCGTGCGCGTGGACATCGGGCCGCGCCTGGTGCGCGTGCGCAGCGCCGAGCCCCTCAGCGTGCTCAGTTCGGCCGTCGCGGGCGGCGGCTCGAGCGTCGCGCGCGAGATCCTGAACGTCCACGTGGACGACCGGTACGACGGGCGGCCCGACGAGGACCTCGCCGCCCTCGCCCGGGAGCTCGAGGTGGACGCGCCGTTCGTGGGCCTCCTGACGGCCGCCTTCACCGAGTACGCGCGCTGCGCCGTGGAGAAGAGCGGCGCGCTCACGGTCGCCGCCGTGGTGTCCGTCGGGCTCAGCAACACGTCGTCCGCCGGCGTGACTCCGCCGTTCAGCGGCGTGGGAGGCGACGGGTCGGCGGCCGACGAAGCCGGGTCGGGCGCGCCGCGCCCCGGCACCATCAATGTGATCCTGCTCGTGGACGGCGCGCTCTCGCCGGCCGCGCGGGTGAACGCCGTGATCACCGTCACGGAGGCCAAGACGATGACGCTCCGGGAGTGGGACGTGAAGACGCCGGAGGGTGACGACGCCAGCGGCACCTCCACGGACACCGTGGTCGTCGCGTGCACGGGACGCGGCGCGGAGCTGAGCTACGCCGGCCCGGCCACGCCCGTGGGCTGGCTCGCGGCGCGCGCCGTGCGCGCCGCGATGACGCTCATCTGCGAGGAGAAGATCGCCCGCGACGGCGGCCGCGTGGGCTGGTGACGGCGCGGCCGCCGCGAGGCGCGCCGCGGTGTCAGGCCCCGAGTACCTCGTCGATCCAGCCGAGGCCGGCGATGGCCGTGGGGAACCCGCAGGTCGTGATCGCCAGGATGCCGACCTGCCGGACCTCGTCCGCCGTCGCGCCGGCCGCCAGCGCCTTGCGCGCGTTGGACCTGACGGCGCCCTCCGCGAGCGCGCCGACGGCGAGCCCGAGCTTCACGAGCCGCACGTCGCGCTCGTCCAGCGGCCCCGCGCCGTCCACGGCCTCGCCGAGGCCGTCGAGCGCGGCGGCCACCTCCGGGAAGTGCTCGCGGAACCCCAGGTACACGTCGGGCAGGTAGTCGTCCGCCATGATGCGCCTCCTTCGTCTTCCGCGGCGCGGGCCGCGCCGCCCGTGCCCGGGTCATTTCACGACGGAGGCGGGGCGAAACGGCGTTGCGCCCGAGCGATGACGTCGGCGGCCGTGCGCGAGCGAAGGCACCCGGTCGGCCCGACCGTCCCTCGGGCGCCGATCGCCTCAGTAGTCGGACGTGTGGATGACCTCGTAGACGAGCACTCGGGTGGTCGGCGCCTTGGCCGACGACCAGTGCAGCGCCTGCTCGAGCTCGAACGAGCCGGCGAACGCGCGCGCGTGCTCGACGGTGTCGAACTCCAGCTGCACGGTCACCTCGGCGCGCCGGTCCACTTCCTGCAGCAGCTGCCCGCCGATGCAGCCCATGCGCTTCCGCCGCCCCGCGTCGTCGGCGTAGACCTGCTTGAGCTGCTCGAGGTTGGAGACCTCGTGCCTGATGACCACGTAGGCCATGTCGTCCTCCTCCGCCTCGCCGCACGGTGTGTCCGGCACAGCGTACCGTGAGGCGGTCCGCCCGCAAAGGACGAACGCGGACCCCCGGCTGCCTCAGTGCGAAGACCGCAGGGCGACGTCCAGCACCGTGACGCGCGGCGTGGCGATGTGGCTGTCGGCCCACTCCAGCGCCTCTTCGAACTCCAGCGACCCCGCGAAGTCCCGCGCCGCGTCCAGCGTGTCCCACTCGAGCACGACGATGACGTTGCCCGGGTCGTCGGCCACCCGGTACACGACGCCTCCCCTGCAGCCGAGCGCCTCCCGGCGCCCGCCGTCGTCCTGGAAGACCTTCTTGAAGCTGTCGAAGTCGCGGACCCTGTGCTCGATGAGGACGAACGCCATACCAGCCACCTTTCGGTCGCCTGCAGTCTGCGTCAACCGAGGTCGCGGCGCCAGTCCCACTCGGGCGCGATGACGTCCAGCCCCTCCTGATCCTCGACGCTGCGCCGCCAGGCGACGCGCCGCCCGACGCGGGCGCGCAGGCGCCAGCCCACGGGCTTGCCCTCGGCGGCGATGGCTTCGCGGACGGCCACCAGCCGTTCGCCGACCCGCGCCGACTCCTCCTCGTCCAGTGGGAAATCGCCGAGCAGCGCGAGGACCTTCTCGATGTTGGCGAGCACGTCCTCGTGCAGGCCCCAGTCCGCCGGCGCAGGCGGCGGCGATGTACGGCACGCAGAGCGAGTGCTCGTCGTCCGCCCGGCGCAGCGGCACGTCCTTGACCAGGGCGATCACGTCGTGCGCGTCCTTGGCGTTGAGGCGGCCGATCTGCAGCTTGCCGATGAACGCGTCGGCCGGCGAGATGGCGTAGTCGTCGATGAGCAGGCGGCCGAGGACGTCCAGGTCGTGGTCCATGCGCATGACGTCGAGGAAGACGTCGACGTGGTCGACGAGGAGGTCGGCGCCGGGGTCCTCCAGCACCTGGGTCTTGACGTACTGGAGCTGGCCGGCGCCGGTCGCCTCCGTCACCACCCGGTTCTCGGCGTAGCCCAGCCGCGTGAACACCTCGTGCAGCCCGCGGTTCTGCAGCGAGAGGCCGACGAGGTCGATGTCCGAGTACTCGCGGTCCATGAACACGAGGTCGGTGCAGTAGCGGCGCACGGCGAGGCCGCCCATGAGCCGGACCTGGATGCCGAACCGGCGCGCCTCGTCGATCAGCGCCATGGCCTCGGCCATGTGCCGCTCGGCCGGCCTCTCCGGAGGCTCCTCGACGTCGGTGGCCGACTTGAGCGGCGTCCCCTTGACCTCGCCCTGCGAGGTCAAGCGCAGGTCCTCCAGCGGTTCCTGGATGGCGTCGAGGATGGGCCGCGCGATGTAGGCGCGCGGCCAGCGGTGCGCCGCCAGCTCCTCGAGCATGCCCCACTCCTGGAGCTCGCGGACCGCCTTGCGGGCCGTGGCGTTGCTCACGCCGAGCGCCAGCTGCGCCTCCGGCACCGTGACGAACGGCGTGCGGAAGAGGTCGTCGACCAGCTCGCGCGCGTGCCCGGACACCTTCCAGCGGTACTGCTCGCGCAGGGCCATGAGCGCGCGCGCCTGGCGGGAGGCGCGCTCGGCGCTCTCGCGCACGGCGTCGGCGAAGAACCGCAGCCACGGCTCCCAGGCGCCGTCGGTGCGCACCGCCTGCAGCAGCCCGTAGTACTCGTCCCGGTGCGCCTCGATGTACGCCGAGGGGTACAGAAGCGGGTGCGAGAGGCGGCCGCGCGCGATGAGGAACAGGGTGATGAGCAGCCGGCCCAGCCGGCCGTTGCCCTCGAGGAACGGGTGGATGGCCTCGAAGCGCTCGTGCATGAGCGCACACTGCACGAGCGGCGGCAGGCCGCTGCGCTCGCCGAGGAACCTGTCCCACTCGGCGAGCGCCGCGTGCATCTGCGGCACCGGCGGCGGCACGTAGACCGCCGTCTCCAGGGTCGAGCCCGGCGGTCCCACCCAGTTCTGGCCGCTGCGCAGCTCGCCCGGCGTCCAGGCGGCGTCGCGCACGCCGCGCAGCAGGCGCTCGTGCAGCTCCAGCACCAGCCTGGTCCCGAGCGGCACCTCCGCCAGGCGCTCGACGCCGTACTGCAGCGCCGCCACGTAGTTGCGCACCTCGCGGAGGTTCTCGCGCAACTCCAGGTCGGGCGAGGCCGCCACCTCGTCGAACAAGAGGTCGACCAGCGTGGCCGGGGTGCCCTCGATGCGCGACGAGAGCACGGCCTCCTGGCGCAGGAACGGCGCGACGAGGATCTGCGGGTCGCGCCGCGCGCCGGCCAGCCCGCTGAGCTCGCCGAGCGCCGCGTCGGCCGCGGAGAGCCGCTCGACCAGGTCCACCGAGAACGACAGGGCGGGCGGGAGCGGCGCGGGCACGAACGCCGGATGACCGCCCTCGGTGGCGACCAGGTGGCCGCTCGCTCCCGGCTTGAAGGTCGCCGCGTCCACGCCTCTCCTCCCTAGGGTGTGAGCCGGCGCCCGCCGGCGAACTCGCCGGCGTAGGGCTGGGAGCCGAGCGAGACGATGCTCACGGCGCTGCCGGTGGACGGCGCGTGGATCATCCTGCCGTCGCCGACGTACATGCCGACGTGGTGCACCAGGCCTGCGGCGTTGCGGAAGAACACGAGGTCGCCCGGCCGGAGTGCGCCGCGCCGGGCCACGCGCCGCCCCACCGTCATCTGGTCGTCGGCGTCGCGCGGGATCGTCGTGCCCAGGGCCTTGTAGACGCTGTGCGTGAACCCGGAGCAGTCGTAGCCGAAGCCGGAGGTGCCGGCCCAGAGGTACGGGAGGCCGAGAAAGCGGCGCGCCTCCGCGACGAGCCGCGCGCCGCTGAGCGCCGGCCACGCGGCGCCGTCGTCGTGCAGCGCCACGGCGGCGCGGCGCAGCCAGGCGCTGCCGCCGCCGGGGCGCGCGACTTCGACGGCGCCGGCGGTGACCGAGACCACCGGGAGCCGCGTGCCGTAGGAGAGCTCGAGCACGCGGCCTTGCAGCGCGGCCGAGCCGTAGAGCCACACGCGCGGCCGCCGCACGACCGCGGTCCGCCTCCCGGCCGCCGGCGCCCGTGCCGTCAGCTGGCGGGTCGGCACCCACCCGGGGTAGCCCCAGGTGTTCCGCGGCGTCGGTTGCCCGGCCACCGCCACCCGCGTCCAGGCTCCCGACTCGCCGAGCACGTAGACCTTGGCGCCGTAGAGCGCCTGCGTCTCGAGCCGGCCGACGAGCCAGCGCTTCTGGGCGGTGGTCATGCCGGCGAGCCACGCACGCGGGTCTGCCGGGTACGCGCAGGCCGGCGCGTCGAGGCTGCGCGCCTCGCCCGGGCCCACCCAGAGCGTGGCCACCGAGACGCGCACCCAGCGCGCCGCCGGCCGTGCGCCGGACGGCTCAGCGGCCGCCAGCACCGCGAGCGACGCGAGCGCCACGAGCGCCAGCGCCACCGGCGCCAGTCTCCTCAGCCCTTGAGGTAGCGATCGAACCACTCGACGACCAGCTCGAACCTGAGCACGCGGTGCAGCGGGCTGCCGGAGCGCGTGAGCTCGTGCGACTCGGCGGGGAAGCGCACCAGCTCCACCGGCCGCTTGAGCAGCCGCAGGGTGACGAACAGGTGCTCGGCCTGCTCGATGGGGCAGCGCAGGTCGTCTTCGCTGTGCAGGATCAGCAGCGGCGTATGGATGTCCTGGGCGTAGCTGGCCGGCGACATCCGGAGGTACAGGTCGACGTCCTCGAAGAGGAACTTGCCCGTGTAGCCCTTGAAGTCCCAGCCGAAGTCGCTGGAGCCCCACTGCGAGTCGAAGTTGTTGACGGCGCGCTCGGAGACGGCGGCCTTGAAGCGGTCGGTGTGGCCGACGATCCAGGAGGTCATGTAGCCGCCGTAGGAGCCGCCGATGACGCCGAGGCGGCCCGCGTCGACGAAGTCGAAGCGGCGGACCGCCTCGTCCGCGACGGCCATGCAGTCCTCGTAGTCCACGGAACCCCAGCCGTCGCCGTCCTCACCGGGGCCGCGGATGGCGCGCGCCCACTCCTCGGTGGAGCCGGACGAGCCGCGCGGGTTGGCGAAGACGACGGCGTAGCCGGCGCCGCAGTACACCTGGAACTCGTCGAAGAACGTCTCGCCGTACTGGCCGTAGGGCCCGCCGTGGATGTTGAGGAGGGTCGGGTACTTCTTGCCTTCTTCGTAGCCCGCGGGCCGCATGATCCAGGCGTCCACGCCGCTGCCGTCGGCGGAGATGGCCGTGAAGCGCTCGGGCCTGACCAGCTCGCGGCCCTCGGCGAAGCTCTCGCCGACGGCCGTGAGCCGGGTGCCGGCGGTGGCGGGAGAGCCCGTGCCCGCCGCCGGCCCCGCGTCGAAGAGCTCGCTCAGACGCGTGGGATCGGAGGCGGTGAAGACGAGCCGGCCGCCGGCCACGTCCAGGCCGGTGACCTCCCGCTCGCCGCCGACCAGGATGCGCGGCTCGCCCGAGCCGTCGGCCGCGACGGCGTAGATGTGCACGCGGCCGTGGTCCTCGACGACGAAGACCAGCTCGCCGTCGTTCCAGAGCGGCTCGCGCATCCCGGGGTACGTGCTGCAGTTCCGGTCGAGCGAGGCGGTGAGCAGGGTCACCTCCCCACTCCCGGCGTCGACCGTCGCGATCCTGGTGTGCCTGGGGTCGTCGTACACGCCGGGGTAGCGTTCCGCGGCCAGCCTGCCGTCCGGCAGCCAGGCGACGCTGCCGATGCTGCCGCCGCCCTGCGTGAGGCGCCGCGGCTCTCCGCCGGCGGCGTCGACGAGGTAGACGTCGGTGACCATCTCGAGGTCCCAGTCCTCGTGGCGGGCGGAGACGAACGCGAGCGTCCGCCCGTCCGGCGACCAGGCCGGCGAGTGGTCCTCGTAGTCGCCGTCGGTGAGCTGCGTGGGCTCCGCCGAGCCGTCGGCCGGCACCGTGAACAGGTGCTGCCGCCGGTCGCCGGTCCAGCCCACGCTGTCGAGCTTGTACTGCAGGCGCGTGAACCGCCGCGGCCGGCGCTTCTTGTCGTCCTCTTCTTCGTAGGCCGCGTCCCGCACGCGCGCCACGAACGCGATGGTGGCGCCGTCCGGCGACCACGCCAGCTGCGTCACGTCCTCCTTGAGGCTCGTGAGCTTGCGCGGCTCGCCTCCGGCGACCGGCATCACGTAGAGCTGCGACGCCTTGTCGGCGCGGTTGGACGTGAACGCCAGCTGCGTGGCGTCCGGCGACCACCGCGGGTCGCCGTCCGCCTTGTCTCCGCTGGTGAACCGCCGCGGCGGCTCCGACCCGTCGGCCGCCGCCACCCAGACCGCCGACCGGTACTCGTTCGCGTCCTTGTCGACCCGGCCCACCACGTAGGCCACCTTCGTCCCGTCCGCCGAGAGCCGGGGGTCGGCGACCCCCGTGAGCTCGTAGACGTCCTGCGGGACCATGCCCGTCATGTGTTGCCCCCCTCGTCTCCGCCCGGGTCTCTCTCAGCCCAGGTCGCGCCGATAGTCCCACTCCGGCGCGATGATCTGCGTCCCCTCCGTGTCTTCGATCTCGCGCCGCCAGGCGACGCGCTCGCCCACTGTGGCGCGCAGCCGCCAGCGCAGGCTCTTGCCGGCGCCCTCCACGCTCTCCTTGATCGCCGCCAGACGAGCGTACACCCTGTCCTGCTGGGACTCCGTGAGGCCGTAGTCGTCCACCATCGCCAGTGCGATGTCGAGGTTGGTCGTGACGTCACGGTACAGGCCCCAGTCGTCGGCGCACTCCTGGGCGATGTGGAGCAGGTCGAGGGAGGTGTCGTCGTCCACGTCGCGCAGGGGGACGTCCTTGACCAGGGCGATCACGTCGTGGACGTCCTTCTGGTTGATCTTGCCGATCTGCATCTTGGCGATGAACGCGTCGGCCGGCGAGATGGCGTAGTCGTCGATCTCGAGCCGGTCGGAGACGTCGATGTCGTGGTCCATGCGCATGATGTCGAGGAAGATGTCGATGTGGTCGACGAGCGGCGGCTCGTAGGTGCCGTGCACCCCCGGGGCCGCCGCCTCCGCCTTCATGCCCTCCAGCGCCTCGTTCTTGATGTACTGGAGTTGTCCCGAGGCGGTGGACTGCGTGACGTAGAGGTTCTCCGTGTAGCCGAGGCTCTCGAAGACGGCGTGGATCTCCTTCTTCTCGTCGGAGAGCCCGATGAAGTCGATGTCGGAGTACTCGCGGTCCATGAAGTCCAGGTCGGTGCAGTAGCGCCGTACGGCGAGGCCGCCGGTGAGGCGCAGGGTGACACCGGCGGCGCGGGCCGCGTCGATGGTGTCCATGGCCTCGGCCATGAGGCGGTCGGCGCGGCGCGGCGCCTTCTGCGCCTGCGTGGCCTCGCTCTTCACGGTCGTGTCGGGCTGCGCCGTCCCCGGCCCGCTGCGCAGGTCCTCCAGCGGGTGCAGCACGGCGTCCAGCACGTGACGCGCGAGGTACACGCGCGGCCAGCGCTTCTCGGACCACTCGACCAGCAGGCCGCGCGCCTCCAGCTGGCGCACCGCGCTCCTCGCCGTCGGGTTGGCCACGTCGAGGACGCGCTGCGCCTCGGGCACCGTCATCGCCGGCGTGCGGAAGAGCTCGTCGGCGAGCCGCAGCGCGTGGCCCTTGACCTTGTCGCGGTCGCGCTCGTAGTGGCGGATGAGCGCGTGCGCCTGGCGGGTCGCGCGCGTGGCGGTGAGGTCGACGCCCTCGCAGAAGAACGTGAGCCAGGGCGTCCACTCGTTGTGCGTGCGCAGACGCTGCAGCAGCGCGTAGTACTCGTCGCGGTGCCCCTCGAGGAACGCGGAGAAGTAGAGCAGCGGCCGCGTGAGGCGCCGCCGCTCCATGAGGAACAGCGTGATGAGCAGCCGGCCCAGCCGGCCGTTGCCGCCCACGAACGGGTGGATGCTCTCGAACTGCGCGTGGAGCATGGCGCACTGCAGCAGGTCGGGCAGGTCACCGCGCTCCTGCAGGACCTCCTCGAAGTTGGCGAGCAGGCCGGGAAGCCGGTCGACCGGCGGAGGCACGTAGGCCGCGGTGGCCTGCGTGGCGCCGGCGGGGCCCAGCCAGTTCTGCGAGGTGCGGAACTCGCCCGGCGTGCGCTGCCCGCCCTCCCCGCGCAGCAGGTTCTCGTGCAGCGCCCTGATGAAGTCCAGCGAGAGCTCCTCCTCGCGCAGCCGGTTCACCCCGAAGCGCAGGGTCGCGATGCAGGCGCGCACCTCGCGCAGGTGGTCGCGGGCCACGCTCGAGCGCGCCGCGCCGACCTGGTCGAGGTAGAGGTCCGAGAGGCTCACCTGCGCGCCTTCGATGCGCGACGAGCAGAGCGCCTCCTGGCGCTTGAACGAGGCGTCGAGCAGGTCGGGGTCCGGCAGCTCGCCGCCGACGCCGGAGAGCTCTCCGAGCGCGGCGTCGGCGCGCGACAGCGCCAGCACCAGTTGCTTGCTGTACGAGACCCTCGTTGGCAGCGGAGCCGGCACGAACGCGGCGTACCCCTCCGGGGAACTCACGACCTCGCCGGCCGCACGGGAGTGGAACTCGCTGGGATCCATGACGCCCGCCCTCGTTTCGCTTGATGCTTTCTCAGCCTTCGTCGCTTTTGAAAGCATACCTCGCAATCACTAAGAAATGGTGAGCGCCGCTGGGGTCGGTCCCTCCGTGGGGGCGAGGAGTTGTCTCGTGCCTGAGCCCTCCGCGCTCCGATCACTCTCCGGGCGCTTTGTCTCCGGGCGCTCTGTCGTGCGACCACATTCGCGCTGCACGGTGTGGTCACATCCGCGACTGCCGAGCCGGATTTGTGGTCAGTGACCACATTCGCGCCGTCTGCGCGCCCGGTCGTGACCACACTGACGGCGCAGGTAGTGACCACAGGCAGAGGTCCTTCCGCGGCATGACCAGAGTCAGATCGGGCCGGCCATGGACCGGGCTGGCTCCACGGCATCGCCGGAGTCGGAGCCGGGCGGGCCATGCATCGGGCTCAGGCGGCGAGCACGCGCTCCGCCTCGAGCGCACCGCCGGCGTCCTCCTCGTGCTTGAACACGAGGTACACGTCCCGGCCGGCGGCGAGCAGGTCGTCGGCGCGGCCGCGCAGGCGGCGCAGGGCGAGCTCGTCGTAGGGGGGCTTGCGCAGCCGGTAGTAGGCGAAGCTCGCCGTCGTCACGTCGGGGACGGTCAGCTTGTCTGCCTCGGCCACGCACAGAGCGGCGTCGTGCGCGCGAAGCAGCTCGTACACCTCCTCCGTGAACCACGACGCGTCGCGGAACTCGAAGGCGAACCGCGTGTCGCCCGGCAGCCACTCGAGGAACCGGGCGAGCCGGTCGCGGTCGAGCCGCAGGTTGGGCGGGAGCTGCAGCAGCACCGGTCCGAGCCGCCCGGCCTCGCGCAGCGGCTCGAGTGCGCGGAGGAAGAACTCCAGCGGCTCGCGCCCGCCCTCCTTGAGCCGGTGCGTGTGCGTCACGCGCTGGTGCGCCTTCATCGCGAACACGAAGCCCGGCGGCGTGGCCGCGACCCACGAGTCCAGGGTCTTCCGGGCCGGCGTGTGGCGGAACGTGTAGTTGATCTCCACGCAGCTGAGGCGGCTCGCGTAGTGCTCGAGGAAGTGAGAAGCCGGGAGGTCCTCGGGGTAGAAGACCGGCTTCCAGGCCGGGTAGGCGTAGCCCGAGGTGCCTGCGTACAGCTTCGCCATGTCGGTCCGTCCCGGTCCTTCTTCCGCCTCGACCGTCGCTCGCGCGCCCGTCCGTCCTGCAAGGGGCGCGAATCAGACGGGCGGCGTGCAGAGGAGGGTCCTGCCGCGCCGCCCGTCTGTCTTTGACCTTGTCATTTGACCTGCCCCGCGCGCCGCCCGGCAAACGCGGCGCCGTCGTCACCCGCGGGGGCAGCGGGAAAGCACAAAGAAGGCGCCGCGAGCCCCGCGGCCGCGCGCACGTGACGAGAGTGAGGAGATCGATGATGAGCGCCCTACCCAACGAAGCCGCCTCCCGGCCGGGCCTCGAGTCCGCCGCCGAACTGGCCCGGCAGCTGCGCGTCGACAGCATCCGCAGTGTGGCGAGCGCCGGCTCGGGCCACCCCACCTCAAGCCTTTCTGCCGCCGACCTCATGGCGGTCCTCTTCAGCCGGCACCTGCACTACGACTGGAGCCGCCCGAGCCGGCCCGACAACGATCACCTGATCTTCTCCAAGGGGCACGCCTCGCCCCTGCTCTACAGCCTCTACAAAGCGGTCGGGGTGATCGGCGACCGCGAGCTCGTGGAGACGTACCGCCGGATCGGCTCGCCGCTGCAGGGCCACCCCACCCCGGTGCTGCCGTGGGTCGACGTCGCCACCGGGTCGCTCGGGCAGGGCCTGCCCGACGGCGTGGGCGTCGCGCTGGCCGGCAAGCGGCTCGACGCGGAGGACTACCGCGTGTGGGTGCTGTGCGGGGACAGCGAGATGGCCGAGGGTTCCATGTGGGAGGCCCTCGACAAGGCGTCGCTCTACGGACTCGACAACCTCACGGCGATCGTGGACGTGAACCGCCTGGGGCAGTCGGGGCCCACGGAGTTGCAGTGGGACCTTGACGCCTACCGGGCCCGTGTGGAGGCGTTCGGGTGCCGCGCCGCGGTGATCGACGGTCACGACCTGCAGCAGATCGACGACGCCATGGCGCTCGCCGAGCGCTCGCAGTTGCCGACGGTGATCCTGGCAAGGACCATCAAGGGTAAGGGTGTACCTGAGGTCGAGGATGCGAACGGATGGCACGGCAAGCCGCTGGCGGCCGAGGCCGGGGACGCCGCCATCCGCAGGCTGGGCGGCGTGACCGACGTCACGGTGGCCACGCCGCCGCGCTCGCCCCGTCCGGCGGCGGCGCCCGCCCCCGAGCGGCACGACGTCACCCTCCCCAGGTACGAGATGGGGGCGAAGGTCGCGACGAGGGCTGCCTTCGGCGACGCGCTCGTCGCGCTCGGCGCACGTCCCGAGGTGGTCGCGATCGACGGCGAGGTCGGCAACTCCACCTACACGGACAAGTTCAAGGAGGCGTACCCCGAGCGCTTCTTCCAGATGTACATCAGCGAGCAGCAGATGGTGGGCACCGCGGTCGGCCTGAGCGTGCGCGGCTACGTGCCCTTCGCGGCCACCTTCGCCGCGTTCTTCACGCGCGCCTACGACTTCATCCGCATGGCGGCGGTCTCGCAGGCCGACATCCGGCTCTGCGGCTCGCACGCCGGCACCGAGATCGGCCAGGACGGCCCCTCGCAGATGGGCCTCGAGGACCTCGCGGCGCTGCGCGCGGTGCACGGGTCCACGGTGCTCTACCCGAGCGACGCGACGTCCGCCGTGGCGCTCACCGCGGCGATGGCCGACCTCCCCGGCGTCAGTTACCTGCGGACCACGCGCGGCGCGTACCCGGTGCTGTACGGCCCGGACGAGGCGTTCCCGGTCGGCGGCTCCAAGGTGCTGACGGAGTCCGGCGACGACCAGGTGCTGCTCGCCGGCGCCGGGGTCACGCTGCACGCGTGTCTCGAGGCCGCGCAGCGGCTGGTGGGCCGCGGCCTGCCCGCCCGGGTCATCGACCTGTACTCGGTCAAGCCGCTCGACGAGGCCGGTGTGACCGCGGCCGCGCGGGCGGCCGGCCGGCGGGTCGTGGTGGTCGAGGACCACTATCCGGAGGGCGGTCTGGGCGAGGCCGTGCTGACCGCCCTCTCCCACACCTCCGAGCTCTTCCGCGTGGAGCACCTCGCCGTGCGCGCGCTGCCGGGCTCGGGCACGCCGCAGGAGCTGATGGCGGCCGCCGGCATCTCCGCCGATGACGTCGAGGCCGCGGCCCTGCGGCTTCTGGGCGAGCAAGGGGACGAGCGTCTGCGCCAGCCCTGAGCCGCACAACCGATGCCGTACGATGCGGACGGCCCCGGGGAGCGCGAAGCACCGCCCCGGGGCCGCCTCGGCCGGTCGGCCGTCTATCTCGGCCGGTCGGCCGTCTCGTCGGCCGGTCCGGGCTCAGACGGTGGTCCGCCCGAGGTGACAGGCCTCTACGTCGCCCAGCCGGCAGAGCAGCTCGTCGCGTGACGAGTACGTGCGACTCGGTGACGATTCCAGCTGCGATACGACGCTGTAGGGACAGTCGTTCGCCTGGGACTGCTCGACGATCTTGGTGACGTCCGCCGGGAAGTCCAGCCCCGTGATGCAGTCACTCAGCAGTTCCTTGTCGATCATGGTGCGACCTCTCCTCGACTCCGGAGGTTGCGTACCCTTGGATGTTTCCCGCGAGAGGCGCAGCAGTCCCCCCGGCGCGATGAAAGCCGTCAGCTTGAGGATGCCGGCTGCGTGCGTCGGCGCTCAGCGCACCGGCCGGCACGAAGCGGCCAGACCCAGGATGACGCGGTTGGGGAGCTGGTCGTCCAGCGTGTTGACGACCCAGTACAGGGTGTCGCGCTCAGTCCACGCCACAAGGTGCAGGCGCGAGCCCTGGTAGAAGAGCCTGTAGGTGCGGCCGCCGATGGTCTGGGTGGCCGTGGGATGCTCGATCGCCGGTGGGTCGGTCCAGCGCATCGCCTGCACGCTCCAGTAGCCGCCTTCGGGCGTCCGCGCGACGGCCACCGCCGCCGCCGCGCGCCGGCCGTCCACGGTGCGCAGCGAGTAGCGGCGGAACTGGTCCCAGGTGGAGCCGGACGCCCAGGCGGTGGGCGCCTGCAGCCGCAGCGAGGCGCCCCGCGCGAGCCGCGTCCACGAACTCCAGCCCGCGCGGACGTCCTGCTGGAGGGCGGTCCGCGCGCCGCCGCCGCCCTGTGGCAGGCGGCGAACGCCTGTCGCTTCGGCGCCGAGGAACACCTCGATGCCGTCCCGCGTCCCCGGCGCGCGCTTGACGACCTGGACGTCCGACGGCCAGAGCATGGCTCCGAGCAGCGCGGCCTGCGTCTTGAGCGCCTTGGGCGCGTAGACGACCGTGGCGTTGCCGGCGGCCGGGTCGTCGGCGGCCGCGGCCGCGCTGTAGCCGCGGGCGCGGAGGGCCGCGGCGGTCGTCTCGGCCGCCGCCGCGTCCGCGCCGTGCACCGTCACCCGGTACAGCCCTTTGGGCACGGCCGCCGCACTCGCGGCGATCGGCGCCTGCTCGGGATACGTGAACTGCTCCACGGCCTTCCTGATGTCGCCCGCCGAGGCCGTCACGTAGGAGACGCCGTTGATGGTGGGCGTCGACCCTTCCACGTGTACCGAGTACACCTTGGACGCGTCCACCTGGAGCGCCAGGTCCACCAGTGGCTCCAGCTTGCGCAGCGAGTCGAGATCCGAACGGGTCTGGCGCGTGACCGCGTGGACGAGCCGCAGCAGCCGGCTCCAGTCGCCGCTCCAGCGGTCCGACTGCCGCTGGAGCTGCCGCAAGAAGAGCTGCTGGCGCTGCATGCGCCCGAAGTCCCCGTACTGGTCGTGGCGGAAGCGCACGAAGTTGAGCGCCTGCTTGCCGCGCACCAGCTGGTAGCCCGGCTGCAGATCGATTGACTTGTAGTCGGCGCTGGCCGGGACGAAGTAGCGCCGGTCGACGGGCAGATAGACGCCGCCGAGGATGTTGACCACGTGCCAGAAACCGGCGAAGTCCACCTGGATGAAGTGGTTGATCCCCAGGCCTGTGAGCCGCTTGAAGGTCTTGACGACGAGGCGCGGCCCGCCGTACGTGTAGGCCGCGTTCATCTTGTCCTTGCCGTGCCCCGGGATGTCGACGAGGAGGTCGCGGGGCAGCGAGAGCATGGAGATGCTCCTGGTGTCCGGGTCGAGCCGCAGGAGGAGCTGGGTGTCGGAGCGTCCGGGATCCCCCGCAGAAGCCTTGTCCGTGCCGATGAGGAGGATGGTCACCGCCTTGTGCGGGAGCGGCCGCTCGAGCTCCTTCTCGGTGGCCGCGACGGCCGCGGCCTGCGCCGGCGTACCGGCCGAGACCACGTCGATGGTCCCGTTGGCATAGCCCACCGCGAGGCCCGGAGCGCCGAGCGCCACGGCGACCGCCACGAGCAGCGCCGCCTTGACCGGGCGGCGCCGGCCGAGCGCGAGGTACGCGACCACGAGAGCCGCCGCGGCGACGGCCGCGGCGGCCGAGACCGTCAGCACGCCCGCGGGCAGGCGGCCGGAGAGGCCGGCCAGCCGCAGCGCCGCGAGCGCGTTGCCGGCGGCTTCCCGGCCGGCGAACAGCGCGGCGGCGACCACTCCGGCCGTCAGGACGAGCAGGCTCCAGACCAGGAGCCTTCGGGGCCGCGCGCTCGCGCCCTCGTCCGCGGACGACGCACGGGGTGGTCCCGGCGGCAGCGCGAGTAGTTCCGGCGGCGGCGCGGGCAGTCCCGGCAGCGGCGGCTGGTCGCGGCGCCCGCTCTCGGAGGGGGTGCGGTCCACGCTGTCCTCCCCGGCGCCGGTCCCGCCGGTCCTCCAGTTCCTCTTCCGCATTGTCGTACCCCGCTCGTCCGACGACAGGTGCAGGAGGCGTTGGAGCGCCCGCGTCTGTGACCGGCAGAGACGCGGCCGAGCGGAGGCTGAACGGCGGCGGAGGCGAGAGGAAGGCGTGAAGGCGATGAGGCGCGGCCACCTCTCCGAACAGGTATCCGGCGGATGCAGGCGCAGTGGCGGTCGGGCCCGCGGCAGGAGGCTCCACAGGTCTCCAATGGATACAGGCCGATAGAGGGAGTCGAACGCACTTTCCCTGGGTCGCAGGGCGGCGGGAGCTGGGGTCTGATCTGCGACCCCGGGGCCTGATCTGCAGCTTGGGGTCTGATCTGGGGTCTGACGCGAAGAGGGTGACGCGAAGATAGGCTCCCGTCCATGGGAGCGGGATCAGAACGGTGGAATTGATCCTAAGTCCATCTGCCCGCTCCCATGGCCGGGAGCCCGGAGGCCGCCGCGACGGCCTGTAGTCGAATGCTACCCGCCGCGGCGACGAAACCGGCGCGCGCCGTCGACACCGTCCCGCGGGGCCCGGCGCCGTGATCGGAGCGACGGCTGAGCCGCCTCCGCCTCGGGTATGCCACCTGCATCCGGGAGGCGCGACGCAGGCCTTCGGCTGTAGGCTGACGAACCACAGACGTTATGAGCATCAGGAGACACATGCACGAGAGGAGCGGCGGCCGGCACCAGGTGTGGGCCGCCGCCCGGCGCTGGCGCTGCATCGCCGCGAGCGTCGTCGTGCTCGCCATCCTCGCGCTGGTGGCCAACGGGTGCTCCACTTCTTCCGGCTCGGGTGGCCAGGGCGGCGACCCGAGCCCCAACGCCAGCTCCAGCCCGAGCCCGACGAAGTCCCTGGCCAAGGTGACCATCACCCCCGCGAACGGCGCCCGGCAGGCCAAGCCCAAGGGCATCAGCGTGAAGGTGCGCGAGGGGACGCTGGTGTCGGTGAAGGTCCGCAGCGGCAGTGGCCCGGTGCCCGGCGGGTTCGACGAGACCAGGACCGAGTGGCACAGCACGTGGACCATCTCGCCCGCCGAGGACTACTTCGTCAAGGTCATCGCCGTCGATGCGGACGGGCGCGAGGCCGGCAAGTCCAGCCGCTTCCGCACCCTCGAGCCCAACACGGTCGCGAGCTGCACGATCTTCCAAGGTAAGGGCCGGACCTACGGGGTCGGCATGCCGGTGATGCTCTCGTTCAGCAATGCCGTAGAGAACAAGAAGGCCGTGGAAGAGGCCTTGTCGCTGACGTCCAGCAAAAAGGTCGTCGGCGCCTGGTACTGGGACGGCGACCAGGCGCTCTGGTTCCGCCCCCGCGGCTACTGGCCACAGCACGTCAAGGTGAGCTTCACCGGTCACCTCGACGGCGTGCAGATCTCCCCCGGCGTCTACCTCACGCACACGCTGCGACAGAGCTGGAGGATCGGACGCTCTCTGATCGTGGTGGCCAGCGCCGGCGAGCACCGCATGAAGGTCTACAAGGACCGCAAGCTCTACGCCACTTGGCCCATCAGCACCGGCAGGCCCGGCAAGGACACGCCCAACGGCACCTATCTCTCCATCGAGAAGGCGAACCCGCAGCACATGGTCGGGCCGGACTACGACCTGCAGGTGCCGTACTCGGTGCGCTTCACCTGGAGCGGCGACTTCATCCACGCGGCGCCCTGGTCGGTGGGGTCGCAGGGCTTTGCGAACGTCAGCCACGGCTGCGTCAACGTCGCGCCGGACCACGCCGCCACGTACTACTCCTGGTCCATCCCCGGGGACCCCGTGACGGTCACGGGAAGCCCCAAGCCCGGCAAATGGGACGACGGCTACACGATGTGGTTCCTGAGTTGGAGCGAACTGTTGAAGGGCAGCGCGACGAAGATGGCCGTGCGCGTGGGGCCGGACGGCAGCACCTTCGTCAAGCCGTCCAAGATCAAGAAGTCGCACGCCAAGGCGCCGCTCGACAGGCCCAAGCCGGGCAACGCCGCCGCCTCCTGATCCAGCGGCTCACGCTCGCCGTCAAGCCGACTCCTGCTAAGCCGACGCCTGCTCCTTGAGCACGAGCGGACCGCCGCAGCAGCTGAGTGACTCCGCACAGGCGCAGGAGCCTTCCTCACTTTCGGCGCACGAATGGACCACCTGGATCTCCAGATTGCAGTCCGTGCAGACGTAGATCTCGCCCGCCTTCATCTCACTGCATGTCGTCACGTTGCCCTCCCACGTCGCGGTGCGGTGCTCCCCAGTGATTCCCCGTGAGGGCGGCGTCGATGCCCGGCACGCGTGCGTCACCGTCCATCATGCGCAGTGAGGCGCCGGCGGCCTTACGGCCGCCGGCGCCCCGGCAAGGCCTGCGTCAGTGACTTCGCCGATCCTCAGGGCATCGGCGTCGCGCCAGGCTGCCCCGGCTGCTCCGGACCGATCCGGTACGGCCGCATCATCTCGTTGTCCTCGTGCTCGACGATGTGGCAGTGCCAGACGAACTGTCCCGGATTGGTGAAGGTCATCTTGATGCGCGTCACCTGGCGGGGATACGCGACGAGCGTGTCCTTGACGCCGGTCTCCCACGGCTCAGGCAGTGTGATGTTGCCGTCGAGCTGGATCGGTTGGATCACTTCCTCCTCTGCGTCGACGACCAGGCCTTCGCGGTTGACGACCTCGAACGCCACCTCGTGGACGTGCATGGGGTGGGCGTCCATGGTGGTGTTGTAGATCTCCCAGACCTCGGTGGCGCCTATGGCCGGATTCTCGGTCACCGGTTCCATCCACAGCTTCTCAACCGGCTCGCCGTTTTGATCGACGATCCCGAGCAGCGCCTCCACCGGGCCTTCGATGAACTCATTGGGGTCATCGGGATCGGGCGTGGTCGATGTTGCCGCGGCCTCGATGAGCGCCAGCTTGCGCGGAGCGCCCGCGGCCGCCGGCAGGGGCGCCAGCGGCGGCAGCACCATGAACTGGGGCGGCGTGGTCGGGTCGGCCGCGAGCGCCGGGACCACGTTGAACTGCATGATCTGGCCGGTGCTGGCCGGATCAGCGACCTCGAAGTCCACGCCCGGCACACCCCCGCCGAACGGTTCGTCCGGACCGACATTGCCGAGCACGTAGTTGCCCACGGGCACGTTGGTGAAGTCGACGATGAGGTCGGCGCGCTCCGCGAGGGCCATGAGCAGGCGATTCCCACTGGTCGCCGTGAGGTTGACCGGCGCCGACAGGAAGCCGCCCTCGTTGCCGATCGCCCAGACCTCGACACCCGGGATGTTGTTGAAGTCGAGAATGAGGAAGCGTGACTGGCAGCCGTTGAGGACGCGGAAGCGATAGCGGCGCTGCTCGACGGTCTGGAACGGCCAGGTGTTGCCGTTGACCATGATCATGTTGCCGAAGAACTCCGGGTTCCAGATCGGTGAGAACTCCCCGGTGGGGAGGAAGTCTGCTGCGTTCTTGATCCCGTCGAAGAACTCGCGAGTACTCGGGTAGAAGAGCGAGCTGTCCGTATTGAACGACCGGTCCTGGATGGCCAGCGGGATCTCGTAGTAGGTCTTGTTGGGCGGGAACTTGTCGTTCTCTTTGGGCGCAGGCCCGGGCAGCACGGCCCGAGTCCCAAACCGCGAGTCGAGGACGGCATCGTCCCCTTGAGGACCGTTGCGGATGATGTAGAAGCCTGCCGGTCCGGCGTAGACGTTGAGACGCGTCATGCCGAGGGCATGGTCGTGATACCAGTCGGCCGACGGGCGGCCCAGGTTCGGGTACTCGAAGGTCGCAGAACCTGGGCCCCACGACGCGCCGTAGGCAGCGCTCGCCTTGCCGGCGAAGAAGTCGTACCACGTCCCCTTGGTGGCGTAGCCGGCGGGGATGTTCTTTGCATCCGGCAGGTACCAAGCCTCGGTGTAGCCGTCGCTTTCGTCACCGACCCCGATGGCGCCGTGGACGTGGGTGACAATCGGCACCGGCCCTGTGTACGGCCCGGGGGTACTGTCGAACATCGGGCGCATGTCGCGGCCGGCTGTGCCGCCCGGCGGGTTCGCCCAGTGCAGCGTCGGGTCCACCGGCAGCAGGTGCGGAAGATAGTTGCCGTCGCTTCCCACCAAGCCGTTGATCCACTTGACGCGCACGGGAGTGTTGTACTTGGCCTCGATGGTCAGGGAAGGCGCGTTGTGCAGTAGCAGGCCGCGCTTGCTTGCGGAGGCGATCGCTCCGTAGCCCCAGACCGTAGTCGGCGGCAGTCCCGCCGGGAGGATCTGCTGCGCGAACTGCTTCATCGAGATCTCGTAGTAGTCGGCGTTCTTGCCCTTCTTGTTCTTCACCGTCCCGGCCCGCGGCATCACGGGAGGGATCAGCAACGGCGTCACGTACTTCGCCAGGCTGCCGGGGTCGAGTGTCCCACCGGGGATCGCCGCCTCCGCGATCGGCGTCGCTCCGAACCCCCCGAAGCGAGACCCGACGTACAGACCTAAGAGTCCTGTGGTGCCCACCTTGAGAAACTGCCTTCGAGATAGCTCGACCATGATGCACCTCTCCTCCGTGAGTCCCGCCCGCTCGTGCTCCTCGGTATTCCCCTTGGGGGCCACCCGTGGAGTTGGCTGTCTGTTTACCCGCTTCTTAACAAAAATTAGACTATTCCGACCCAAATTATCTTCTTCCGACGGCCTTTGCCGTCTGTCCAGCGCCCGCCGGCCGTCGGAAGCGAGCCTGAGCTCGGCTGCCGGAGCTGATAGGGCGCTCAAGATGATCCGTGGACATTCCGTCGCCTGAACTGACAACACCACCGCCACTGGGAGGACTTCCGGGGCGCCGGGACGCCGACACTGGACGAGCTGAGCAGGCGGGCAGACAGGCGACGACGGTCCTCGGATTACCCCAGGCCTCCCCGTGGGACGTGATGCAGTGGGAGCGTGAGAGAGATGGCGACGACGAGACGGCGAGAGGACGAGGCAGCGAACGCGGGGCGCGGCGCGTTCGCGGCCGTGCTGGGGCCGGCCGACCTCGTGCCGGGCCGGCCCTTCACCGATCCTCTGAACACGAGCGAGGACGTGCTGACCATGACGCGCATCCTCGCGCTCGAGCGCGAAGTGGCGCGCTCGTGGGGACCCGACGTGGACGGCCCGGGCATCACCGAGCAGGTCCACGGCGAGACCCGCCAGTTGCTCGCCGTGCCCGACGGCCGCGCGCTCCTCAGGGCCCGCGACGTCACGGCGGTCGGGTTCTTCGGAGAGCTGCGCCGGGGCGTGGACCACACACTGCTCTTCGAGCACGAGCGGGCCATCGCTCAGACGTTCCCGGAGTTCGCGCCGCTCGGGTTCCTCAGCTACTTCGACTTCGGCCCGGAGCACGGCCGCTACGGCAACCTCATCCTGTTCTGGACGCCGGACGTGCCGGACGCCTGGCACCGGGCACGAGCCCACCGCGAAGCGGTCGCGGTCGCGCCCCAGCACTACGTCCACATCCGCTTGCACAAGGGGCTGATCCCCGGGCCGTTCACGGGCGACGGGCAGATCGAGGTGCGGCGCACGCAGTACCTGGACTTCACCCGCCGTCCTCTGTGGCGGGCGCTGCGGACCTACCGCGATCGGCGGCGCCCCGGCCGCGCCGGCGCGGCCGGCGAGTAAGAGCGACGGCGCCGGCGGCCCTGCGGCCTCCGGCGCCGTCGTTGCTCCTCAGCCTGACGCGACTCCCGTCACGTGTCCCGGGGTCAGCGTGACCACAGCAGGAGACGGGCAGCACCGGCAGCCCACTGACCGCGGCACCCTCTCTGCACCCGACCGATCGTGACCCAGCGTCCGCCCGACTTCTTCTGTGCCAGCCACTTGCCGTCCGCCGCCCGGGTCACTCGCCCCACCGCCGGTCCCCCGGGCACCTTCAGCCAGGTGAACCTCGTGACCTTGTTCTTCTTGATCCAGGCGACGTACGACTTGCCGTTCGACACCGGCCATCCCCAGTGCCCGGAACTCGACTGCCTCGAGTACACGGCTCCTCTGAAGCGGCTCAGGTCGCGGACCACCCCGATCCTGTCGCCTTGATCGGGGACGGGGCCGGGAACGACTCGCCCGACCGTCTTGCCCGAGGGTCTCCAGACCTTGTAGCCGGCTGCCGACGCGACGCCCGGAACGGCGACGAGCAGCACGAGCCCGCAGAGGACCAGCAGGACGAACGGTCCTCGTTTCATACCCCCACCCCCCAAAGTCGCGTCTCTGTCAGGAGCACGCGGACGCACTCCGCGCACGGCTTGTGTTCCCCATTCGCGCCCGACCGTATGCGCAGAGGTGTCGGGAGGACCTTCTCGGTCTCATCGCACCGTCCGGCGCGCTATCATTGCA
>CAVXRL010000001.1:0-143808 GCA_963764225.1 uncultured Actinomycetes bacterium | reverse complement strand
AGTCGTGGCGGTCGAAGATAGCCCAGTCCTTCTCGCCCTGCAGCGAGCGGAGCCAGCCGGCGAAGCTGAGCTGGCCGTGCGCCCGGTAGTCGAGGAAGGCGCGCACGTCGCGCTGCAGGTCGACCCAGAGGACGCCGCTGCGGTACTCGCGCTGGGGCTCGACCGGCTCGCCCAGCGCGTCCCGGTAGGCCGCCCATGGGATGTCGACGCCGCAGCGCATGCCGAGCGAGTCCCACATGCCGAGGCGCACGTTGAACTCGATCAGCTTGAGGCGGCCGTCGCGCGCGTCGCGCTTGAACTCGATGCCGCCGAGGCCGCGGTAGCGGATCTTGGCCAGCAGGTCGAGGCTGACGCGCTCGAGCTCCGGGTCGTAGAGGCTCTGCACGAAGGACGCCGAGCCGAAGCCGACCGGCAGCAGGCGCAGCTTCTGGCCGGCGAAGGTGGCCAGGGGCTTGGAGTCGCGGTCGAGGTAGAAGGCGAAGTACAGGAGGTTGGAGTCCGGCCCGGGGATGACCTCCTCGAAGATCATGCGCGGGTCGTGGGCGGCGATCTTGCGGTAGGCGTCGAGCAGCTCGGCCTCGTTCTCGCAGAGCACCACCTTGGGCCCGCCGCCCAGGAGGCTGGTGCGCAGCATCGCCCTGACCTCCGGGTTCTGCCAGGAGGGGCTGAAGACGGGCTTGATGATGACCGGGTAGGGGAGGGTGGGCGCCATCGCCTCCGCCTCCTCGGCGCTCCCCACCTGGAACATGCGCGGCGCCGGGATGCCGTGCTCCTCGGCGAGCTCGTGCAGCCCGTCCTTGCTGAGCAGGCGGCTCGGCGGTCTCGCGGTCCGGCAGGACGAAGTCGTAGTACTCCTGCAGCTGCTCGCGGTGCGTGGAGCAGAGGAGGACGGCGTCGTCGCTGACGGGGAAGAGGACGGCGCGGCGGCCGAGGCGTCGGCCGAGGTCGAGGAGCCCCTGCAGCCGGGTCTCGTCGGACTGGTCGCCCTTGGGGAGGCGGTAGGGGGTGAGGTAGCGCGAGGCCATGCCGGGGGCGAGCGGGTCGTGAGTCGACGCCGTAGACGGGGACGCCGCGCGAGCCGAGCGAGCGCGCGATGCCGAGGGAGGCCGGCCGGTCCGCGGGGACGATCACGGCCGGCGCGAGCTGGGTGGCGCGGCCGGTGCCGGCGGCTGAGGCCGCTCGGAGGGCCGCGCTGCCGTCGCCGCCGCGTGCCCGTCGCCGGCGGCGTGGCCGTTCCCGCTCCCATGTGCCCCGTTCGCGCCGCCCGCGGCTGCGCCTCGGGCGCAGCACCGGCCGCCAGTTGGTCTCCGGGTCGTAGCGCCGGCGCTCGAGCTTCGCCAGCTCGGTCACGGACATGTGCTTGCCGTTCAGGATCACCTCGCCCTGCCAGGGGTCGCTGTCGGTGAGCGGGTACTTCTCGAGCCGCGCCGCCTCGTGGACGATGGGGATGCGGTCCGGGTCGAAGCCCATCAGGACCGCATCCACGTGGTCCACGGCGGCGAGGTCGTCGCCGAAGGCGAGGATGCCGCTGTGCACGGCCGTCGACATGTAGGGCCCGTCGCCCTCGCCGCCGATCACGCCGTCGGTGAGCACGGCGATGCGGCGCTGCGGGGTGTCGTGCATGGCGCCCGCCGCGTCGGCGTAGGTGACGATGCGCGCCAGGTCCATCGCCATGCGCCAGGTGGTGTCGTTGCCGTGCCAGGCGCCCTCGACGACCGGCGTCCAGCGGCGGATGCCGCGGCGCAGCACCTTGTAGCCGACCCGGAGGGAGCTGCCGGCGCGGCTGTCCGGCTCGGTGCGCTGCACGAGCTCGTGGACGGTGGTCGCGACCCGGGCCGCGGCGGCCTTCTGCGAGGGGTACTCGTCGCCGCCGATGTCCGGCGGACCGTAGCGATGGTGGGGCAGCGAGTCCTTGTGCGCCACGGTGCCGACCATGCCCTTGATGCCGCAGGTGATGCCGACCTTCTCGTGCGTCTTGAGCTTCACGGCGCTGATGATGACGTCGGCCTCGAGGATGTCGCGGTGGATCACGTACTCGTGGCGGCCGCCCTCGTGGAACGACTGCGTGCGCCGCGGGTCGTAGTTCATCACCCGGTAGCGCGGGTGCAGGGCGTCCAGCCCGGCGAACAGGCTGTCGCCGTCGAGGCGCACCAGTGACGCCCTCGGCCTCGTCGCGCCGCTCCACGGCGCGGATGGCGCCCAGGTGCGAGGCGTCCTTCACCAGGAGGCGCAGGTCCTTGGCCGCGACCGGAGCCTTCACCGACTCGTAGAAGTCGAGCAGCTCACTGGTGCGCGTGTCGCGCAGCACCGCCTCCCAGTCGCAGAACTGGATGGCCGCGTTGCCGATGCTCACGCGGCCCTCGTCGCCGGCGGCGATCAGGATGTAGTCGGCCAGCGGCCGCAGCACCGCCGCGTGGTTGCAGCGCGACCAGAAGTCCTCGTCGGACTCGTCGGGGCGGCGCTCCTGCATGAAGTTGGCGAGGAGGAAGACCCGGCTGCCGGGCTTGATGTACTCACCCAGTGGGTTCCACTCCGAGGTGCCGAGGTGGTCGGCGTCGAGACCGGCCTGGACGAAGAGGTCGCGCACCGCGCGGTACACCGGGTTGGGGCGCTGCGCGACGTGCTCGAACCTGTACTCGGGGAACCGTTCGTCCGGGGAGAAGTGCTCGTCCGCCTCGGGATACCGGAGGTCTGGGTCGACGACGATCGAGATCATGTGTGAACCCCCGTGGCCGTGGCCTTGTGCGCGCCGCGGTCGAGAGTGGCGGCGGCGCGCTCCCACACCTCACGATTCACCACAGCGGCGGAGGTCAAACTGTAGAGCCGTCGGTTGAAGACCTGGTCGTAGGCGCCGGCGTAGCGCACCAGCCCGGCGCCGAAGCCGCGCTTGAAGCGGTAGACGCCCCACAGCCCGTCCTGGCGCTCGGGGGCGGTGGGCGGCGCCCCGTCGGCGCCGGGCTCGACCTCGTCGGGGACGCCCCACAGGTCGTAGGTCTCGCAGCCGTGCTCCCTGGCCCACTCGAGGGCGCGCCACACGAGCAGGTGGTTGGGGTGCAGGCCGGGGACGGTGACCGACCCGCCGTGGAACTCGGCGGCGTGCCGGCCGCAGCGGTACGCGGTGCGCGCGGCGATCAGCTGCTCCTCGTGGTAGGCGAGCAGCAGCGCGCAGTGGTCGCCGGGGGCGAAGGCCTCCCACTCGGCACGGTAGTAGTCGAGGCTGCGCGGCGCGAAGCCCTCGCGCCTGGCCGTGCTTCGCATCAGCTCGCTGAAGGCCGTCAGGTCGGCCTCGCCGCCGAGCCGGACGCTGACGCCCTCCCGCGCCTCCGCGCGCCGCACGTACTGGCGCGTCTTCTTGTGCATGCGCGCGAGGATCTCGTCGGGCGAGCCGGAGATGTCCAGCACCAGCGTGGTGCGCGGCTGGTTGGTCACGCGGCTCGAGCGGTAGCCCCGGCCGCTCAGCAGCGCGAAGAGCTGCGGGCCGGCCGCGACCGGCGGCTCGAGCTTGAGGAAGACGGCGCGCTCGGCGCGCGCCAGCCGCTCCAGCTCGGCGAGCAGCAGGGGACCGGCCGACCCGTCCACCCAGTCGCCGAGGGGGCCTCTCGGCACGTAGGCGAGCGAGAGGCCCAGGGGCAGGCGCTTGACCAGCAGCTGGGCGCCGGCGACGAGCTCGCCGCCGTCCTCGACGCCGACGCGTCGTGCGCGCCAGCCGAGGCGCTCCTTGAACGCCGCCCACTCGCGCGACTGGAGCAGCGCGAACGAGTCTTCCCGTTCGACCAGCGCGTCCCACTCGGCCGAGCGGGCGTCGTCGAGGAGGAGTGCCTTCACGCCTTCGCCCTCCCTCGGCGCCTCCCGCCGCCCGCGCCGCGCGAGCGCGTACCGGTACGCGGCCAGCAGCTGGTCCACCTGTCCCTCCCAGCGCAGCTGGGGGATGCGCCGCGCGGCCTCCTCCTTCATCCTCGCCCGCAGCTCGGGGTCGGTCAGCACGTCCTGGAGACGCTCGGCGAAGCGCGGGATGTCGCCGGACGGCGCGTACACGGCGGCGTCGCCCGCCGACACGCGCGTCTCCGGCAAGTCGAAGGCCACGATCGGGGCGCCGGCGGCCATGTACTCCATCACCTTGATGAAGGTCGACTGGTCGTTGATCGGGCTCGAGGTCTCGGGGCACACGCAGGCGTCGGCGGTCTTCAGGTAGCGGGAGAGCACCTCGTCGTCCGACACCCAGCCCACGAAGTCGACGTAGTCGGCGATGCCCAGCTCGCGCGCCCGGCGGCGCATCTCCTGCCCCGCGTTGCCGTCGCCGACTAGGGCGAAGGTCGCGTCGTGGAAACCTCTGTCGTGCACGAGCGTCCGGATGGCCTCGAGCAGCACGTCGATGCCGTCCTGGTACCCCATGACGCCCGTGTACACCACCAGCAGCGGGCGTCCCTTCTTGAGGCGCTCGTCGGGCTCGACCTGCAGGGGCCACCCCTCGCGCGGCCCGTTGCGCACCACGAACACCTCGTGGGCGGGGATCCCGCCGCGCGTCGTCGCCACGCGCCGGTAGGACTCGTTGCAGGCGATCACGGCGTCGGCCATGCGGTACGACATGCGTTCCGCCCAGCGCAGGGCCGCGAGGATCGTCCCGTCGCAGCGGTCGAAGAGCGCGCAGTACAGCTCGGGAGCCAGGTCGTGCTGGTCGAAGATGAAGCGCTTGCCGGCCAGCTTGAACGGCCAGACGATGAGGAAGAAGAGGTCGGGTGGGTTGCAGGCCTGGACGACGTCGAAGCCCGGGGACCTGGCCACACGGAGCATCAGCCCGAACGTCTTGGTCAGGGCGACCGCGTACTCCCCAAGCTGTGACGAGAGGGTGCCCCAGGTGCTGACGATCCTGTACTCCCGGTACCTCCGCACCAGCACGCCGTCGATCGTCTCCTCGCGCGGCTGGCCGCGGTGCAGGGGGGCGATGACGCTGACGACGAAGCCGTTGGCCGCGAGGGACCGGGCCTCGCCCATCACGCGCCGGTCGTCCGGCACGGGCGCGTTCTCGACGAGGATGAGGGCGCGCGGGCGTCCGTCATCGCCGCGTCGTGCAAAGAGTCCCACCCTGCTCCCTTCGGCCGCCGATCGTCCCCTGCAGCGCGCTGCGGGGAACACCATAGTACCCCGCTGCCGTTGCCTGCTGGTACGCTCGCCCGTGTGAACCGTCATGACTGACAACACGAGTGTGTATTCGAGCGCCTTCCGGGGCCTGCGCCGCTTCTATCCGGGCGGGAGCACCTACTACGCGCGGCAGCGGCTGCTCGCGCGCACGCAGTGGCTCTCGCCGGAGGAGCTGGCGGCCTGGCAGCTGCTCGGCCTGCAGGGCATCGTCAAGCACGCGTACGAGAACGTGCCGTTCTACCGCGAGCTGTACGGGCGGGCGGGCGCCGAGCCGGGGGACATCCGCACCTTCGAGGACTTCGAGGCGCTCCCGTTCCTGACGCGGGAGGACGTGCGCGAGCACCTGGAGGACATGGTCGCGCCGGCGCTGCGGGACCAGGCGCTGCCCAACTCGACCGGAGGGTCGACGGGGATGCCGATGCAGTTCTACCACGAGAAGGCGTACGGCTGGTGGGACCCCGCGCTGGAACTGCGCGGGCGCGGCTGGTACGGGGTCCACGACGGCGACAGGCTGGCCCTTGTCTGGGGCGCGAACCGCGACCTGCACACGGAGGGCCTGGGCGCGCGCCTCAAGGCCCGCGTCCAGCGCGAGCGCTACCTCAACGCCTTCGAGATGACCCCGCTGCGCATGCGCGAGTTCGCCGAGATGCTCGTCCAGTGGCAGCCGGCGATGTTCCGCGCCTACGCCTCGGCGCTCTGCCTGTTCGCCGAGTTCGTGCGCGACGAGGCGATCGCCGGCATCCGCCCGAAGCTGATCGAGATCACGGCCGAGAAGGTCTTCCCCTGGCAGCGCGAGCTGCTGGAGGAGGTCTTCGGCTGCCCGGTGGCCGACTGGTACGCCGCACGGGAGTTCGGGACCATCGGCTTCGAGTGCCCCGAGGGCAGCCTGCACGTGGGCGAGACGCGGTACATCGAGGTCGTCACCGACGGCAAGGTAGCGAAGCCGGGCCAGATGGGCGAGGTGACGATCACCTCCCTGCACCAGAAGGCGATGCCGTTCATCCGTTACAAGATCGGCGACATGGCGGTGGCCGCGCCCGAGCCGTGCTCGTGCGGGCGCGGCGTGCCCGTCCTGCAGGAGATCGTCGGGCGCGTGCAGGACTTCCTCATCGCCGCCGACGGCCACCTCGTCTACGGCGGCTACCTGCCGCACACGTTCCGCCTCTGGCCCGAGATCGAGAGGTTCCAGGCGTACCAGCCCGACCGGCAGCACCTCGAGGTGCGCATCGTGGCGTCCCCCCGCGACGACCCGACGTGGCTGGAGAGGCTCGACCACGAGCTGCACCTGGGCTTTGGTGAGAACATGCAGATCGACCTGCTGCTCGTCGACGAGATCCCACTGACGGCCGCGGGCAAGCACCGGGTCGTCATCTCGGACATCACAGCGGAGTTCACCGGAGGGTCGCCGCGCGGGTGACGGTGACCCGCTCGACGCCGACACTGGGAGGGGGCATGGACGCACCTGTACACGCCGGTCCTGAGGCCGTGGGCATGGGCCACGCCGAGGCAGGCGGCCTCACCCACGCCGAGGCCACCCGCTTCATCTGGCAGTGGCGCGAGTATCGCAACAGGATGATGTGGAGCACGTGGTTCCGGTGGGGCGCGGCGTGCCTGCTCGTGGGCATCGCGCCCTACGTGCTGCCCGGCGTCATCGCCACGCTCGGGCTCACCGTGCTCGTCTTCCCGGCGCTGGCGGCGCTGATGTGCTTCTACATCGGCTACCTCATCGCCGTGCAGTACCGGCTGTACAAGCAGGTGGACCGCGAGTACCGCAAGCTGCTCGGCTCCTACCAGCCGCCCGACTTCCCGCAGGACCGCTTCCTCGACCGCATGCTGACGATCTCGTTCGGGCGCGTCCTGCCCGGCGCCTTCCTCGTGTTCCTCATCCTGCAGGTCGTGAGCGCCGTCCTCCTCGCGCGCCTTGCCTGAGGCGACCGTCATGAGGAGCGGTTCCCCGGCGGAGCCGCTCGCGCCGCTGGCCGGCGACGCGCTCGTGCGGCTGCTCGGCGCGCAGGGCTTCGCGCCCGCGGCCGTCGCGGAGGCCGTCCGCGGCGCCGCGGGGCTGCTGCCCGAGGGCGCCCAGGCGGCGCTCGCCGAGGGCGGCCTGCAGGGCCTCGGCGAGGCGGTGCTCCTCGAGCGGCAGTTCGGGCCCGGACCACTTCAGCTTCTCGCCGTCGCGGCGCCTCTATTACCGGGTCCGGCCGCTGCTGCCGGCCCGCGCGCGGGCGCTGCTGCGCCGCGGCGTCGTCAGCCGTGAGGGCGCGGACGGGCCGCTGCGCTGGCCGGTGGAGGACCGCTTCGTCGCCTTCGCCGAGCAGGTCCGCGCCGCGCTCGAGGCGCCCGGCGAGGCGAGTGCCGCGACGTCCGGCGACGCAGGCGGCGACGCCCGCCCGCTGCCGTGGTGGCCGCCGGGCCACGACTTCGCCGTCGTGCTCACCCACGACGTCGAGGGGCCGTTCGGCCTCGCGCACCTGCCGGACGTGCTCGCCCTGGAGCGGGAGCGCGGCTTCCGCTCGTCGGTCTCGTTCGTCGGCGACACCTACGAGGTGCCGGCGTCTCTCCTCGCCGAGCTCCGTGGCGCCGGCTTCGAGGTCGCCCTGCACGGCTGGCGGCACGACGGGCGGCTGTTCGCCTCGCAGGCGCGGTTCGAGCAGCGGCTGCCCGGGATGAACGCGCGGCTGCGGGAGTGGGGGGCGGTCGGCTTCCGGTCGCCGATGACGCACCGCGTGCCGTCGTGGATGCAGGGCCTGCAGGTGGAGTGGGACTCCTCGTTCTTCGACACCGACCCCTTCGAGCCGATGCCCGGCGGCGTGATGAGCATCTGGCCGTTCGTGATGGGCCGGTTCGTGGAGCTGCCCTACACGCTGCCGCAGGACCACACGCTCATCGAGACGCTGGGCGAGACGAGCCCGCGCATCTGGCTGGAGAAGCTCGACTTCCTCGCCGCCCACCAGGGGATGGCGCTGGTCAACTCGCACCCCGACTACCTCTGCCGGGGCGGAAGGCTCGCGCTGTACGAGGAGTTCCTCGACGAGCTCGCCCGCCGCTCCGGCGCCTGGCACGCGCTCCCCAGAGAGGTGGCGGCCTGGACGCGCGCCCGCTGGGACGGGCGCGCGGACGCGGAGTGAGCGCGCGCCCGGTGGCCTGAGCCTGAGCGCCGCCCTCAGGCGGCGTAGCGGTAGAACAGCTCGCCGAGCGTGCGGCAGACCCAGACCGGCGAGCGGCGGATGACGCCGGCCGCCAGTCCGCCGGTCCCCGAGCCGGCGCGAGCCGCGGACGGGGCGAGGCCCAGCTGCGTGTAGACGAGCGGCGCCTCGGCTGAGCCCCACGAGGACTTGTAGAGGCGCAGCCCCTCGTGGTCCGCCTCGCTGCGCCCCAGGTCGAGCGTGTGGCAGCCGCCGGCGACGCCGTAGAGCATCATCTCCCAGTCGATCAGGTAGCCGGCGCGCTTGTCCGGCAGGCCGGGGTCCGAGCCCTGGTACTTGGCCACGAGGACCCCGTTGGACTCCAGGTAGACGGCGGCCGTCAGCACGTCGCCGTCGGCGACCGCCGTGGCGATGAAGCCGTGCCCGGGGACGATCAGCCGCTCCAGCAGCAGGTCGAAGAACCGGCGCGGCTGCACCGGCACGCCGTGCCGCCGCCGCGTCAGCGCGTGCAGCCGGTAGAAGGTCGCCATGTCCTCCGCCGTGCGGCCGCGGCTGACCCGCACCCCCTTGCGCACCGCCTGGTTGCGGTAGTTGCGGTGCCCCTTGTTGGGGTGCAGGCCGGCGGGGTCGGCGGGGAGCGCCAGGGTGTGGAGGTAGCCGGCCGGCGCCGGGTGACGGGCCGGCGCCGGCGGGAGCGCCGCACGGACCTCGAGCCCGCCGGCCGGGGCCGCGAGCACGTACGCGTCGAGGGCCGCGAACACCTCGTCACGCGGCGCGTCGGCGCGCACGAGCGGCGCGCACGCGTCGGTGTACGGCAGCGAGACCCAGCGCCGGCGCCCGAACGGCGAGCGCACGGCGATCGCGGGGAGGCCGGCGAGCACCTCGCCGTCGCCGTCCTCCACGAGGAGCGCGAAGGCCCGGAACCGGTAGCACTCGGCGATCATCGCCGCCCAGGCGGGGAGGTGGAACGGGCCGGCGGCCGGATGCGAGGCGACGAAGGCCGCCCAGCGCCCCTCGTCGATCTCCGTCGTCACAACCCTCACGCGGCCGCACCTCCTCTGATGGGAACCCCATAGTACACGCCAGTTACGGCACGCCGGCCGTCTCCTGCGGTAGGCTTCGTGCCGTCTGCCGACTTCGAGCGAGGGATGAGCGAGGGATCATGGACGCGAGCGTCTTCCAGCGCAGAAGGACCCTGTTCCTGTCCTGGGTGACCCCCGGGCACGGGAGCAGCCGCAGCCGCCACCTGGCTCAGGAGCTCGGGGTACGCGACCTCTGGCACGTCACGGCGCCGTTCAAGGGGGGTGCGAAGACTGCCCCGGTGCGCTACCTCCTGCAGGCGGTGGGGACCCTCGGCCTGCTGGTCCGCAGGCGGCCCGAGCTGGTCGTCGTGCAGAGCCCGCCCAGCCACGCCGTACTGGTCGTGCGCTGGTACTGCCGGCTGGCGGGCGCCCGCTACGTCGTCGACGCGCACAGCGACGCGCTGCAGCGGGCCGTCTGGCTCCGCCCCTCCTGGCTCCACGGCCCGGCGACCCGGGACGCGCTGGTGACGCTGGTGCACGACGACTCCTTCGTCCCGCTGCTCGAGGAGCGCGGCGGGCGCGCGCTGCTGCTCCGGGACCCGATCAGGGAGTACGCGTGGGACGACTACCAGGTGGGCGACGGGTTCACCGTCGCGGTCGTGAACCAGTTCGCCGAGGACGAACCCATCGCGGCCGTGCTCGAGGCGGCGGCGCGGCTCCCCGAGGTGCGCTTCTCCGTGACCGGCGACCCCGGCAAGGCGCCGGAGGGCCTCGTCGAAGGAGCGCCCGCCAACGTCACCTTCACCGGCTTCCTGCCCGACGCCGCCTACTACGGCCTGCTCAAGGCCAGCGCCGCCGTCATGTCGCTGACCACCCGCGACCACACCTTCCAGTGCGGGGCCAACGAGGCGCTCTCGCTGGAGCGGCCGGTCATCACGTCGGCCTGGCCGGGGCTGGAGGACTACTTCTCCCGGGGAGCGGTCTTCGTCGACAACACCGCGGACGGCATCCTGGACGGTGTGCGCCGGATGATGGCGGCCTCCGAGCTCCGCGAGCGCGAGATCCGCGAGCTGCGCGCCGTCCAGCGCGCCGCCTGGGAGCGCACGGTCGACGAGCTGGCGGCGCTGGTCGACGCGGCCTTCGCGGCCGGCGGCGCGGAGCCGCTCCGGCTGCCCCTCCTACCGGCTGACCGGCGGCGCGGGCGCCCAAGGGGCCGGCGCCGGCGCCTCGCCTGCGGCGAGCGCCTCCTGCTCCCCGGCTGCCCTGCGGCGCAGCAGCGCCAGCGCCACCTCGGACAGGCCCATGACCAGCGCGAGCACGGTGACGCTGTCCATGGTGTTGAAGCGCGGCGAGGTGATCGAGTTGACGAGCAGCGCGACGACGAGCGCCCTGCCCCCGAACACCAGGCCGGAGAGCCAGGGGTCGTCGAGCGGCAGCGCCTTGCGGTACTTCATCCACGGGACCAGGAAGGCGACGACGATCCAGACGAACAGGGCCAGCCCGACCGCGCCCAGCCGCTGCAGGAACCAGTAGTAGTTGTTGTGGATGTAGCTCTTGAGGAAGGGAGCCACGCCGTACTGCGACCAGTCGAACAGGAACTCCTTGCCCAGGCCGTTGCCGATGATCGGGCTGGCCGCGATCTGCCGTCCGACCTCGCGGTTCTCGATGAGGCGGTACTGCACGTTGGGGTCCTGCACGGCGGTGACGGCCGACGCCCGCGTGAGCACCGAGGAGAAGACGGACGGCTCCAGGACGGCGAAGCCGGCGCCGAGCACGACGGCGATGACGAGCGTCCCCGCGACCAGGCGCATGCGCTCGCGCACGTGGAGCACGGCGAACAGGTAGGCGAGGCCCACCACGAACGCCACCCAGTTGCCGCGCACGAACGAGAGCACGAGCCCGATGAGCGCGACGAAGAGCAGGAGCCACAGCCACAGGGGACGCCGGCGCCCGGCCGGCCAGACCACGACGAAGGTCGTCGTCAGCATGGCCCCGATGAGGAACATCACGTCCGACGCCGGGAACCTGCTCACGCCCGCCTCGACGTACTCGAGCACCATGCCCCTGCCCATCGCCATGTACAGCCCGCCGATGAGGAACGCCAGGACCATGCACACGGCGAGCACGCGCAGCAGGACCAGGATCTGCCGCCGCTCGGTGACGATCAGCACGGCGAACAGGAACACGGCGTAGTACATGAGCGAGCGGAAGTCCTGCAGGATGAGCTTGAGGTCGTTGCCGCGCAGGTAGCCGATCAGCGCGGCGACCGTCATCCAGCCGAGGAAGAGCAGGATCGGCAGCCGCACCGGGGAGGCCACGCCCTGCGGGCGCCGCTCGGACAGCGTCACCAGGACGACGCTGACGAGCAGGATGGCGAGCACGAGGTCGAGGACGTAGATGCCGCCGCCGCCGATGGGGAGCCGGTACCGCACCGCCAGGTCGCCCGGCAGGACGACGTCGATGACGATCAGCAGCGCGCCGAGCAGCAGCGTGCCCCGGCGCGTCCCGATCACCGTCACCAGCAGGGCGCAGGCGCCGACGCCGACGGCCGCGGCGGCGCCCAACAGCGGCGACCACAGCGCGACGACGAGCACGACGAGGTACGCCGCGACCAGCATCGTCCAGAACCAGCGGTCGGGGAGCGCCTGGCCGGCGCCGCCCCTCATCGCAGCCGCCCTACGAGGCCGGCAGGGCCGGGGCCGCGCCTGCCGGCCAGGCCGTGCACGAGGCCGGCGGCCACGGCCAGCGAGACCTTGGCGGCGTCGGCTGCCGAGCGGCACTTGACGAGCTGCCGGCCGCCCCACGTGAGTGCGGTGAAGGACGCGGCGGGGAGGTGGCCCCAGCGCCGCGCCAGGAGGAGCCGGTTGCGCGTCATGTAGTAGATGGCCGGGCCGGAGAAGATCCGCCGGCCGTGCTCGTACCTGGCGTCGTGGACGGCGCGCGCCGCCGGCACGAGCACGGTGCGCCAGCCGCCGGCCTGCGCGCGCAGGCTCCAGTCGACGTCCTCGAAGTACATGAAGAGGCCGTCGTCCACCGGGCCGCACTGCTCGATGAAGTCGCGGCGCGCCAGCCAGGCGCAGCCGGTGATGAAGTCGACGTCGTGCGGCGTCTGCTGCACCGGCCGCGGCCGGTGCTCGACCTGCAGCGTGCGCCGCGCCAGGTCGCCGCCGGCGTACCAGAAGGTCTCGCGGTCGCGGTGCAGGATGACGGGGCTCAGCAGGCCGGCCCGCGGCTCGGCCGCCCCGAAGGCGAGGAGCTCGGCCAGGCACTCCCGCTCCGGCTCGGCGTCGTTGTTGAACAACCACACCCACGCCGCGCCCGCCTCGAGCGCGCGGCGGCCGCCCAGCACGCAGGCGCCGCCGAAGCCGAGGTTGCGGCCCGGCCGCACGACCTCGACGTCGGCGTCGTCGAACTCCGGGAGGCCGCCCTGGTTGTCGACGACGAGGACGGCGTCCGGGCGGACGCTGCCGGCGAGGACACCCGCGACCGCCCGTCGCGTGGTGCTCGGGTCCCCGTAGTGCGGGACGACCACCCACACGCTCGTCCGCGCGGTCGCTCCGTTCCCCGTGCCCGACATGTGCTCCTCTCCGCCTTCGTGGACGACGTGCCGGCTCCGTCCGCTGTTAGCATTACACACGTACCTGCCAAGAATGCATTGTCTCCCGGCTGTGAGGACATGAAGCAGACCAGGCGTTCCCCGACCGCGCGGCCAGCGTGAGCGCCGCCCCCAAGCCCGGCAGCACCCTCACCGGCCAGACCATCAGCGGTCTCAAGTGGAGCTACCTCTCCACCGTCCTCGTCTTCGTCATGCAGACGGCCGTCACCGCGGTGCTCGCGCGCCTGCTCACGCCGAGCGAGTTCGGCGTCGTGGCGATGGCCCTGGTGCTGCTGCGCTTCGCCCAGTACTTCGCGCAGATGGGCGCCGGCCAGGCCGTGGTGCAGAAGCCGGCGCTGAGCGAGCGCGACGTCCACGCGGCGTTCACCTCGGCGGCGCTCATCGGCCTCGCCTTCTGCGCCCTGATCGTGGCCCTGGCGCCGCTGGCGACCGCGCTCTTCCCCGGCACGCCCGGCGTGGTGGCCGTGATGCGCGTCATGTCGCTGACGCTGGTCGTGGGCGGCCTCACCGCCACCACCCAGGGGCTGCTGCGGCGGCGCTTCGCCTTCCGCGCCATCGCGCTCACGGAGATCGGCTCCTACCTGTTCGGCTACGCGCTGGTCGGCCTGGCCCTCGCCTTCTCCGGCTTCGGCGCCTGGAGCCTCGTGGGCGCCTCACTGGCGCAGGGCGCGCTCGTGGTCGTCGCCTACACGTCGTTCTGCCGCCGCGACATCGGCCTCGGCCTGGACCGCGGCTCGCTCAAGGCCATCTACGCGTTCGGCGGGCGCGTCTCGCTCATCGGCTTCGCCGAGTTCATGGGCACCAACCTCGACACGCTGTGGTCCGGTCACTACCTGGGCCCGCGGGCGACCGGCCTCTACACGCGGGCCACGAGCCTCGCGACCGTGCCGCTCCTCCTGCTGGTCACGAGCCTGTCCCGCGTGCTCCTGCCCGGCTACAGCCGCATCCAGTTCGAGCGCGAGCGGCTGCGCTCGCTGTACCTCGTCACGCTCACGGTGGTGGCGGCGATCATCTTCCCTATAGCCTGGGGCGTGGCCGGCGCGGCGCACGAGGTGATCGGCGCCCTGCTCGGCCCCCAGTGGACCGCCGCCGTGCCCGTGCTTGTCGTGCTGTCGCTGGCGGCGCCGTTCACCCTGCTCACCCACTTCGGGGCCATGCTCTGCGAGGCGACGGCGACCCTCAACGTCAAGATCGTGATCTCCGTGTCGCGCATCGGCTGGCTGGCGCTGTTCCTGTGGCTCCTGGACGGCTACGGCATCCTCGGCATCGCCACGGCGTTCGCCCTCTCCGAGGTCCTCACGAACGTGGTCTACCTGCCGGTCATGCGCCGGCTGCTCACCGTCCGCATCGGCGCCATCCTGCGCACCCACGCGATCGGGGTCGTCGCCGGGGCCGTCACCGGCCTCGCCCTCTACGGGCTCCACGCCGGCCTCTCACCGCTCGGCTGGCGGCCGGTCGTGATCCTCGCCGTGCAGCTCGTCGTCGGGCTGCTCCTGCTGCTCGTGACCGTCCTCAGGGTGCGCGGCGGCCTGGTGTGGCGGGAGATCCGCCTGCGCCTGGACGCGGCCGGCTACGGTCCCGAGAACGAGGGCCGGCCGGCGCGGTTCTTCCGCCTGCTCGACCGGCTGGCGCGGCCGCGCGCGAGGCGCCTGCTGGGCAGGTGACGCGCGCGGCCGCGCTCCGCGGTTACTCGACCCCTCGAACGCTCACCACTTCGCCAGCCGGCCGCCCCGCTTGAACCTGAAGTCGGCCTTGAGCCCGTAGTTCGTCGCCGCGCTCACGTCCGGGTTGACGAAGATCTTCCGGGCCACGAGGCGCGTGCCGTAGGTCTTGCCCAGCGAATGGGAGCGCCGCGCGCCGTCGTCGGCGTAGATCCGGCTCGCCCCGCGGTCGTTGGGGTTCCAGAGGAACGCGTTGTGGTCCGAGTCGATGCTGCTGCCGGAGCCGCCGTTGCACGTGTAGAAGACGTTGCGCCGCAGCACGATCGAATCGCACCCGTTGAGCTCCGGGTAGTTGGAGAAGAAGATGTTGTTCTTGACGCGCAGGCGCAGGGTGCCGTTGCCGTCCGCCGTGCACATGGCGTGGCTGTTCCTCGCGATCCCGCTGAGGAAGACGCAGTTCTTGATGGTCGCGGTGCAGGTGCTCCCCGCGCTGACGGTCCCCGCCATGATCCCGTTGGTCGCTCCCGGGTCGTTGTCCCTGCCGCCTCGCCTCCACGAGCCCAGCGTGCAGCCGGTGATCGTCAGGTTCCGCGTGCCCACCCAGAACTGGATGCCGTCGGCGTGTTCGCCGCTGGCGTAGCCCTTGTACGGCCAGATGTCGTAGATCCGGCAGTTGCGGATCACGGAGTGGTTGCTGTAGTTGGGCCAGATGCCGTCGCCGTTCCACACGGGCGCGCCCTGCCAGCCCGCATTGATGCCCCGGATCTCACAGCCGGTGATGAGCCAGCGGTCCCCGTAGGCGTAGATGGCGACCTCCCCGCCCCAGCGGCTCATCTTGCAGTTCCTCACGGTCACGCGGGAGGCGTGACGGCCGGCCCCGCCGTTCGTCGAGCTGATGCAGGCGTGCTTGGGGTTGTCGATGCGGCACCGGTCGATGGTGATGCGGGACTCGCTGGAGAGGAGGCAGATGGCGGACCCGCGCCTGATGTCGTGGATGTTCAGGCGCGTGAGCGTCACGCGGCTGCCCTGGACGAACACCTGCCCCCGGTAGGAGACGTCCTCCACCGACTGCGATCCGCCGGTGATCTCGAAGCCGCTGAGCCGGGTGCGGTCCGCGCGGATGTCGAAGCCGCCGGTCACCGTCACCGCCCCGCTCGCGACGAACTTCGTCGCCCTGCGGGCGGTGCCGGAGGCGGCGGCGGGGATGGTCACGCGCTCGTCGTAGACGCCGCGTCCGACGCTTGACGACCTGGCCCGGGCGCACGGCGCCGGCCGCCTTCTGGATGGTGCGCCAGGGGTGGGCGCGCGAGCCGTTCCCGGTCCGGTCGTCGCCCGTCGTGGCGACGTAGCGGACGGGCACGCTCCCCCGGAGCGCCGCTGCCGCGTCCCTCGGCGCTCTCGAGCCCGATCCCGAGCGTCAGGGCGCCGGCGGCGAGGCTTGCGGCAAGCAGCGCCATGCGTCGTGCGCGTGCTCGCATACGACTGTGTTCGCGGTACTTCATGGGCTTCCTCCGGTCTGGAAGACATGCGGCTGCGGACCCCCGCCGACGGCGCGGGGTCTTCAGGCGCGGGACGACTGGGTCAGAGCGTGGTGGCGGGGAGTGGGAGGATGAGCGGGGGGAGCCGCAGCGAGTGCCTACGCGGCAGGTGAGGGATGGACTTGGGGGCGTGAGGTCGTGGGAGAGTGCGTCTCATGAAGAGGCCTCCTCTTCCGGCAGGCTGGACCAGGAGGACTCCACTGGCACCCCCGGTCCGGTGCCCAGCCCTTACGTTCGCGGGGCATGCTATTGGGCGCCCGGGGTGTAGTCAACCCGGGCAACAGCCGCCTACTCGTAGGCCCCGATGCTCGGCGCGACGGCGCTCCTCTTCGCGCCCGTGATGTCGCGGGCCGGGGCGGCGGCGGGGTCGCCGGCGCCGAGGAGCGCGCCCCGCGGGCGAAAGTCACCCGTGAGCCCGTACTCGTGCTGAGCGTCCACCGCGGGGTTCACGAAGATGTCCGCCGCGTCGAGCCGGGTGTCCCACGTCCTGCCGAGGGAGTGCGGCCCCTCCGTCGAGGGCACCGTGCTGGGACCGCCCTCCCACGGGTTCCAGAGGAACGCGTTGTAGTCGGAGTCGGCGCCCTCGCCGAAGCCCCGGTGGGAGTAGAAGACGTTGTTGCGGAGGACGATGCTGCTGGTGTGGCTGAGCTCGGGGAAGTTGCCGAAGAAGGTGTTGTTGACGAACCGCAGGTGCAGCTCGCCGCCGTCGGACAGGCCGGTCGCCGTGGGGTGGGTGTTGGCGGCGATGCCGTCGAGGAACAGGCAGTTCTGGATGGTCGCCTCGCAGGCGCTCCCCGTGCTCACCGTGCCGAACATGATGCCCATGGTGGGACCCGGCGTGCCGTCCGGTCCGCCGGGCTTCCACGAGCCGAGCGTGCAGCCGTCGATCAGCAGGCCGCTCGTGCCGGTCCACATCTGGATGCAGTCGGCGTGCTCGCCGCTGGCGAAGCCCTTGTACGGCCAGATGTCGTAGATGCGGCAGCCACGGATGATCGAATCGGTGCTGTAGTTGGCCCAGATGCCGTCGCCGTTCCAGACCGGTCCCCCCTGCCAGCCGGCGTCGATCCCCCGGATCTCACAGTCCTCGATGAGCCAGTGGTCCCCGTAGGCGAAGACGGCCACCTCGCCGCCCCAGCGCCTCATGACGCAGTCTCTGACGGTCACGTACGAGGGGTGCTGTCCGTCCCCCGTGTTGGTGGTGCTGATGCACGCCTGCTTCGGCCTGTCGATGGTGCAGCCGGCGACCGTGATGTGGGATGCGGTGGCGAGGATGCAGATGGCCGAGCCGCGGGCGACGTCCTTGATCTCGAGGCCCTCGAGCGTGACGTGGCTGCCCTGGACGAGGAGCTGGCCGTCGTAGGGCACGTCGGCGACCGCCGGCGAGCCTTGCGCGATCGTGAAGCCGGCCAGCGCGGTGTGGTCGGACTGCACGTCGAAGCCGCCGGTGACGGTCACGGCGCCGTCGGCCACGAAGCGGGTGGGACGGCCGTCGGAGCCGCCGCCGGCGCCCGGGATCGTCACCCGCTCGTCGTAGACGCCCGGCCCTACGCCGACCACCTCGCCCGGCGCGACGCTGTCGGCGGCCTTCTGCAGAGTGAGCCAGGGACGGTCCGGGGAGCCGTCCCCGCTCCGGTCGTCGCCGCTCTTCGCCACGTACAGGTCGGGCTGCGCCCCTTGGAGGGGCGACGACGCCACGCTCGGACCGGGATGGGGGCTCGCCGGGGCCGACGGCGCGGGCGCGACGCCTTCGCCGAAGAGACCAGAGGTCGTCGCGACGACTGCCACGAGCGCGGCGAGGCCCGCGACGAGCAGCCAGGTCGTGCGGGCGCGCGCGCTCATCTCCCGTGCTGAGGAGCGCCGCCTCGCTCGCGCGCCGGATCGCCCAGCGCCTTCGCCGGGTTGCCCGCGTAGCGCCCGCCTGCCGCCAGGTCGCCGGTGACCACGCTGCCGGCGCCGACGACGCATCCGTCGCCGATCGTCACCCCCGGTACGATGATGCTGTAGGCGCCGATCCAGCAGCCGTCCCCGACGACGATCGGGCGTCCGACGGGCCTCGTGCCCACCTCGTGGTGCGAGGTGATGAAGCGGACGCCCATGCCGATGTTGCACGCGGCGCCGATGCGGATGGGCCCCTGGTTGTCGAAGAAGCAGTCCCAGTTGACGAAGGTGCCGTGGCCGATGGTCACGTCCGTGCCGCCGAAGAAGCAGCGAGGACTGATCTGGACCTTCGCCGCCAGCCCCAGCCCCATGGCTCTGAGCAGCCGCGAGCGGGCCGCGTTCGACAGCAGAGGCGACGAGACGGCGCCGTTCAGGCAGAGGTCGCGGACCAGGTGGTCGCCGACGCCGAGCTGACGGAGCGCCTTGGCGCTCATCTCACGCGACAGGAGTGGAGGCCTCATGCCCGCAGCGTAGCACGACGACGGCCGTCCGGCAGGGCGGCCGTCGTCGTGCCGGCGCCGTCACTCGTAGGCGCCGATCGTGGGCGCGGTCGCGCTCCGCGGCGCCCCCGTGATGTCGTGGTTGGGGGCGTGAGCCGGGTCGGCCGCGCCGATGAGCGCGCTGCCGGGCTTCGGCCGGAAGTCCGCGGCGAGGCCGTAGTCCGCCGCGGCCGACACATCCGGGTTGACGAACAGGCCGGCCGCCGACAGGCGCGTGGCGTAGGTCCTGCCGAGAGAGCGGCCGCCCTCGGTCGAGGACACGCTGCTCGCCTGCGGCGACCCGCCGCTCACGCCGTAGTCGGTCCAGGGGCTCCACAGGAACGCGTTGGAGTCGGACTGCGCGGCGTCGGCGTAGGCGCCGCCGCGGTGAGAGTAGAAGACGTTGTTGTACGCGCTGACGACGGCGTTGCTGCCGTTCCAAGCCGGGTAGTTGCCGATGAAGGTGTTGTTGTAGAGCCGGATGGTCGCGGTGCACCCCGGCTGCGCGGCGGCGCAGCCGAGATGGGTGTTCGCCTGGACCCCGGAGGCGATCCCGCTCATGAGCAGGCTGTTCTGCACGGTCATCGACATGGTGGAGTTCGCCGTGCCCGCCATGATGGAGTTCATGGCCCCGGGCGCGTTGTCGGCGCCGCCCGGCCTCCAACTGCCGATGGTGACGCCGTCGACGAGCAGGTCGGTGACCGAGTCCCAGAGCTGGATGCCGTCGGTGTGACAGCCGCCGGCGGTGTACGGGGTGTGCTGCCAGACATCGAAGATGCGCGTGCGCCGGATGACGGTGCGGTCGGCGAAGTTGACGCGGATGCCGTCGCCGTCCACGTTGGAGCGGATCATCTCCAGCGCCGACGGCCCCTGCACCGTGGAGTCCTCGATGAGCCAGCGGTCGCCGTAGGCCTTGATGCCCTCGTTGCCCTGGAAGCCCCTCACGGTGACGCGGCGCAGGGTCACGTCGGCGGGGTGCTGGCCGGGGCCGCCGTTGTCCACGCTGACGGCGTTCCAGGGGACGCGCTCGAAGGTACAGTCCTCGATGAGCGTCCTGTTCGCGACGGGGGAGGAGCTGCCGAGGCAGACGGCGGCGGCGCGGCCGAGGTCGTGGAAGGCGAGGCGCTTCAAGCTGACGTCAGCGTTCCGCACCCAGATCTGGCCCCGGTAGTCCACGTCCGGGATGGTCGTCGAGCCGGGGGTGATCTCGAAGCCCTCGAGCGTGGTGAAGGAAGAGTCGATCTCGAAGCCCTGGGTGACGACCACCCTGCCGTTCGCGATCAACCTGGTGATCGCGCCCGCGACTCCGCTCTTGCTGGACGGGATGGTGACGCGCTCGTTGTAGGTGCCCGCCGCGACGCTCACGGCCTTGCCGGCGGCCATGCTGTTCGCTGCCTTCTGGATGGTCCTCCAGGGGCGGCTCGCCGAGCCGTCGCCGGTCGCGTCGCTGCCGGCCGTCGAGACGTAGTAGTCCGCCGCCGACCGTGGGTCCGCACCCGGCGTCGCGACGGTCGTGGGCGTCGGCCGGGGCGTCACGACCGTGGCGGGCGTCGGCTGGGGAGACGGCGTCGGCTGGTCGGGAGACGGCGGGGGGGTCGTGGGCCCCTCTGCGTACACGGTGATCTCGTTGGCCGAGGCGCCGCCGCCGCCGTTGCCGCTCACGCCGAGGACCTGGACGCGCACGTACCGGGCGGTGACCGCGAGAGCGTCGCTCGTGGCGCCCTTGGTCACGTTGCCGCTGCGGTCCGCCACGGTCGCGTAGGAGGTCCCGTCGAGGCTCGCCTCGATGCGGTAGCGGTACGCGCGCCGGGCGGCGTTGTACCAGTTCGTCCGGACGCCCGCGACCGTCCTGGCCGCCCCGAGGTCCACCATCCACCACTGTGGGTACGTTCGCGAGTCCGAGGCCCAGCGCGAGGCGCCTTGACCGTCGTTGCCGGCAAGCGCCGGCCTCCCCGTTTGAGCGCTGCTCGCGGACGACGGCAGGCCGACAGATATGGGGGCTCCGCGGAGGATCGGGGTGTTCGTCGACGTCCTGACGACCGACGCCGGCGTTCTGCGGAGGACGATCGAACGGCGTGTGCGTCCCACCACGCGGTAGCGGGGCACGCCGTGGGCCATCACGTACCGTTCACGGTGTCTGATACGGAAGGTCTTGTGATGGCGCCGCACTTTGTCGTAGGAGTGGCCGTGGCAGACGATCCGGTAGCGCACCGCCTTGCGATGAGAGGCGGATGCGGTGGAAGCCGAGTAGAGACTGCCTCCGAGGACCACCAGTGCGAGGACGAGCAGCGTTCGACGTGCGGGCTTCCTGCGCACCATGACCCCTCCAGGGCGGGGAACCGGGGTCGCATGGGTGCAGGCGGCGGCCGTAAAGGCGCAGTGTCGCACCGCCGCGACTCACTCGGGTTCCGTTGCTCTTGCCGGGAGCGACTTCGCTCTCGGAAGGGGAGTCGGCCGAACGGGGGTCTTCCTAGACAGGTATCCGTCGTCCGACGAGACAACGGGTCACGCGGAGCGGGAACGGGCGTGGAGAGGCCCGGGCGGCGTCCGCAGATCTGCTTCGCGCGGCCTCAGTCCGCGTAGTAGCGCTGCATGTAGTAGGCGCCCTTGTCGCCGCGCCGCACTCCGGTGACGATGACCCCGAGCGGCCGCGTCGGCGTGCGCGAGAAGAAGTCTTTGACCTGCGCGAGCGTCTCGGCGCTCGTCTGGTCGAGACGGAGGACGACGAGCAGCCCGTCGGCCCACGAAGCCATCGCCGCCGCGTCACCGACCGCGAACATCGGCGGCGCGTCCACGAGGACGTAGTCGGCTTGCTTGCCGTACTCGCGCAGGATATCGCCGAACTGCTGCGACCCCACGATCTCACCCGGGTTGGGAGGGAGCGGACCCGAGGGCAGCAAGAGGAGCCGGCCGCCGTCGAGAGCCCCCTGCTCGCCGTCCCCTCCTTCGCCCTCTCTCCTCGCACCGATCGTCGGCACGGTGCGCGCCAAGGTGATGATCTTGAGGTTCCCCGGAGACGCTCCCAAGGGCGAGGCCGGCGTCGAGCCGTTGAGCGCGAGCGACTGAGTCGCTTCCCTCAGGCTCGAGGCGCCGGTGACGACGTCGCTGACGCCGCGCAGGTTGGCCGTCTGGAAGAAGCGATGCAGCGAGGGGCGCCTCAGGTCTGCGTCGACGATGGCCACGCGCTTGTCCGCCCTCATGAGCGCGATCGCGAGATTGGCGATCGTGGTGGACTTGCCCTCGCTGGGCATCGGGCTCGAGACGAGGATGATCTTCGTGTCGTGGTTGAAGTTGATGAAGTCGAGGTTCGTGCGCAGGAAGCGATAGGATTCGGCGCCCGGACTGCGCGGATCGTCGAGCACGATCAGCCTTCCCGCACCACGTCCACGACGGGGCAACTCGGGGATCTCGGCCAGGACCGGCAGGGTGGTGTGCTCGGCGATCTCCCTGGCGCTGTGCAGTCTGACGTCCAGCGAGTCGCGGAGGAACGCCAGGCCGACGCCGAACACCAGGGCGGCGGCGACGGCAAGGGCGGTGTTGCGCACCGGCTTGGGGCTGGAGGGACTGCTGGGCGGCTGCGCCGCCTCACCGAGCGCCAGCCCGCCGCTCACCAGCGGCTTGAGCACCTCGAGCTGGCCGCGTCGCTCGGTGAGCGTCGTGCGCTCCAGGCTGCCCTTCTGCGTGAGCGCGATCTGCTCGTCGATCTGCCTGATCGCGCTGTCGAGCGACTTCTGCAGGGTCTCCTGGCGCCACAGCATGAATTCGGTCGCGAACGCGTTGGCCAGATCGGCCGCCCCCTTGGCGTCCGGCCACAGGGCGGTCACGTTGATGACGTTCGCGCTGGGGTCGGCCTCGGCGGTGACATTGTCCAGCAACGTGACCGGGGGCACCGGCCAGCCCAGCTGCTCCACCGCGCGACGAGCGATCTCCCTGGTCACGACAAACGTCGCCATCGTCTGCAGCTCGCGTGCGTCCGGCTGGGAGAGATCGACGTTGGCGCCGACGGCGACGCTCACCGACGGGGATTGCGACTGGGCCATCACCCTCGCCGTGGCCGAATACTCGGTCGGCTGCTGGAGACTCAAGGCCAGCACGACGGCGGGGATGATGAGCAACGCCCCGATGATGAGCCACTTGCGCCGCCACAAGACCTCGACGTAGTGGTGCATGCCTGCTGATGACTCGCTCTGGTCGGTCAACGTCCCTCCCGCCCTTCCGTCGCGTAGATGGCGGCCGAATTATAGCCCAGCGCCCTTACCGGACTGACTGTAGCCAGTTCTGGCAACGACTTGTGGGGTCGGGGGGTGGAGGGAGATGGGCGCGGGGTATGAGTCTGGCAGTTGGTTGCACGCGTACGGCCGGCGCGTAAGCGTAGCCTCCGCTGGCGACTCGTATGTGGACGGACAACTGTCACCGGGCGGAGCGCGGGGGTACGCTTGACCCGGAGAGAGACCCATCGGAGGCATGAAGTGAAGAGCGCGGGCACCTTCGGCCACCAGGGCGGCGATCTCGCCGTCTTGCGTGTGCCCTTTGTCGACCTCAAGGTCCAGGCGAATGAGTTGCGCGCGGAGTACGAGGCCGCGTTCGGCTCCGTCGTCTCGCGCGCCGCGTACACCATGGGCCCGGAGCTCAGCGAGTTCGAGGAGGCCTTCGCGGCCTTCTGCGGCTGCAGCCACGCCGTGGGCGTCAGTTCCGGCACCGATGCCCTCAAGCTGGCGCTCCTCTCCGCGGGGGTGAGGCCCGGAGACGAGGTGATCGTCCCGGCCAACACCTTCTTCGCCACCGCCGAGGCGGTCAGCCACGTCGGCGCCCGCCCGGTCTTCGTCGATTGTCTTGAAGGCAACGGCCTCATGGATCCCGCGGCGGTGGGCGCCGCCGTCACGCCGCGCACCGTTGCGGTCGTCCCCGTGCACCTGTACGGGCAGATGGTGGACATGGAGGCGCTGGAGGCGGTGGCGTCCAGGCACGGCCTGACCGTGGTGGAGGATGCCTGCCAGGCGCACGGCGCCACGTACAGAGGCAAGCCGGCGGGCTCCTTCGGCGCCGCCGCCGCGTTCAGCTTCTACCCCGGCAAGAACCTCGGGGCGCTGGGTGACGGCGGCGCCGTGACGACGAACGACGCGGCGGTCGCCGAGACCGTCCGCCTGTACCGCAACCACGGCCAGGAGGACAAGTACACCCACCGCGTCATCGGCTACTGCGACCGCCTGCACAACCTTCAGGCCGCCCTGCTCCTCGTCAAGCTGACCCGCCTCCCGGCGTGGAACGCGGCCCGTCGCGCCGCCGCCGGCGACTACGATCTCGCGCTGTCGGGGAGGCCGGGGCTTATGGTGTCGGAAATCACCGAGGGGGCAGAAGCGGTGTACCACCTGTACGTGGTCATGGTGGACGACAGAGACGGGGTGCGGGAGCGATTGGCTGAGCGGGGAGTCGAATCAGGGATCCACTATCCGGTGCCGCTGCACCTGCAGCCTGCCTACGCCGAGTCGGGCTACGCCGCAGGCGACTTCCCCGCCGCGGAGCGGAGGGCGGCGCGCATCATCTCGCTGCCCATGTTCCCCGAGATCACGGCCGAGCAGCGAGCCCACGTGGTCGCGAGTCTGGACGAGGCGCTGGTTTGAGCGTCCCTGAACGGAAGGGGGGGAGAGCATGACCGCCATGCGCGCGCCGTCGGTGCAGGAACAGGCGCCGGAGGCCGTGAGGGTCGAGCGCCGGCTTGCCGCGGTCGGGCGCGTGCATGCCGCTCCCGTCCGCCGGCTGCATCCCGCCCGCTGGTTCCTCTTCACCGACCTCTGCTTCGGTCTCATCGCCTACGGGCTCGCGCTCACCTCGGGTGCGGAGGTGGCGGAGGGACCACTCAGCCCCCAGTGGTCGATGCTGGTGCCGCTGGCGATCACCTTCCTGGTCTTCTCCGCGATGGGGCTCTACGAGCGCGAACTGCTGTCCCTGCGCGCCCTGCACCTCCTGACCTTGGCCAAAGGCGTCCTCTGGTCGGCGGCCATCGGCGCGCTCGTGGTCTACCTCCTGCACCTGCCCATCGCCTTCCAGTCGCGCTTCACGGTGGTGACGACCTTCACCCTCTTCTTCGTGTTCGCCGCTCTGGTGCGGACGGTCGTGCTCCCGCGTCTGCTCGGCCGCCGGTTCCGGGAGGACATGGCCGGGACGCTGGTGGTGGGCTGGCCGTACCGCACGGAGCCGCTGCGCGAGCGCCTGAGGATGCTGGCCGGGTTCAGCCACGTGACGCTGGTGGACGGGGGCCGGGAGCAGCGCCTGGTCGCGAGAGTGAGGGCGCTCCTGCGCCGGCGCACGGAGGACGACCGGCTCGCATTCGGGTCGCTGTTCATCGACGCCGGCAGCGTGACCCAGACGCAGACCCTCGACCTCATCACCGCGGGGCAGCGCGAGGGCGTCGTCGTGTACGTCGTGTCCAACCGGCTGCGTCCGCTGAGCGGGCGGCGCCTGTTGATCGAGCTGTTCGAGGCGCCCATCGTGCGCATACGGCGGGCGCCCGGCAGGCTGGGGCGTGCGCCGACTCAAGCGCGCCTTCGACATCGTCGTGGCCGGCGGCCGCGCTCGTCCTCCTCTCGCCGGTCATGATCGCCCATCGCCCTCGCCGTCAAGCTGACGTCGCGCGGCCCCGTCATCCACGCCCAGGAGCGCGATCGGGCTCTGCGGAGCGCCCTTCAAGTTCTACAAGTTCCGCAGCATGCGGGTGGACGCCGACGCCTCGCTGCACTACGAGTACGTGCGCGCTCTGATCAAGGGCCAGGCCGAGACCAGGACGCAGTCCGTCGAGGGTGAGGACGTGGAGGTGTTCAAGCTGGTGGACGACCCCCGCGTCACCGGCGTCGGCCGTCTGCTCCGGCGGTACTCGCTGGACGAGTTGCCGCAGCTCTGGAACGTCCTCGTCGGCGACATGAGCCTGGTGGGCCCGCGGCCGCCGCTGCGCCTACGAGGTGGACGCCTACCAGCCCTGGCACCACCGGCGGCTGGAGGTGCAGCCGGGGATCACCGGCGTCTGGCAGGTCGACGGCCGCAGCCGCGTCAGCTTCGACGACATGGTGTTCCAGGACATCCTGTACGACTGCTCGCGCGACGCTCTCGTGGACGCCTCCCTGTGCCTGCGCACCGTACCGGCCGCGCTGCTGGGCCACGGAGCCGCATGAGCGCCGCCCACGGACCGCCCAGTGTGACGAACGTCGCGGCCCTGGTGGGGCAGGGCTACTGGGGCCCCAACCTGTTGCGCAACTACATGGAGGTCCCGGACGTCTGCCGTGAAGTGGGTCTGCGACCTGCGCCCGGAGGCGCTGGACAAGGTCCGCCTGCGCAACCCCTCTCAAGCCGTGACCGACAGCTACGAGGAGGTGCTGGCGGACGACGCCGTGGACGCCGTCGTCATCGCCACGCCGATCTCCACGCACTTCGCGCTCGCCAAGGCCGCGCTCGAGGCCGGCAAGCACGTGTTCGTGGAGAAGCCGATGACGGGCTCGACGGCGGACGCCGAGGAGCTCGTGCAGCTCGCACAGCGCACCGGCCTCACCCTCATGGTCGGGCACACCTTCGTGTTCAGCCCGCCGGTGCGCAAGCTCAAGCGAACTCATCCACGGCGGCCAGCTGGGCGACATCCGCTTCATCACCTCCTCAGCGCGTCAACCTCGGCCTGCACCAGAAGGACGTCAGCGTCATCTGGGACCTCGCCCCGCACGACCTCTCGATCCTGTACTACTGGCTGGACGAGGCCGCCACGAGCGTCTACGTCACCGGCCGCGGCTGCGTGGTGCGCGACATCCCGGACGTCGCCTTCGTCAACCTGCGCTTCCCCTCGCGGGGTCATCGCCAACATCGACATCGCCTGGCTCTCGCCGGTCAAGCTGCGCCGCACGGTCATCGTCGGCAGCAAGCGCATGGCCCTCTACGACGACACCGAGAGCGTCGAGAAGGTCAAGGTCTACGACCACGGGGTCGACTACAAGGACCCGCAGACGTTCGGCGAGTTCAAGCTCTCGTATCGCACCGGCGACATCGTCGCCCCCAAGCTCGCCGCGGTGGAGCCGCTGTTCGCGGAGGCGAGCCACTTCATCGAGTGCGTGACCACCGGCGAAGCGGCCCATCACCGACGGCTCGCCGGGCTACAGGTGGTCGCTTCGCTGGAGGCCGCCGAGCGTTCGCTCAACAACCACGGCGACGCGCAGTCCGATCGAGTCCGCGGACGTGCCGGGTGACTGAGCTCCCGGCGGGAGAGGCAGCCGCTCCAGACGTCCAGATCGCCCCCGGTGTCGTGCTCGGCAAGGGCGCCGTCCTCCAGGGACCTCTCGTGCTCGGCAAGGCGCCGCGCGGCGCGCGGGAGGGGGAGCAGGAGCTCCGTATCGGCGCCGGCGCCACCATCCGCCCGTTCACGACGATCTACGCCGGCAGCACGATCGGCGACCGGCTGCAGACCGGTCAGGGCGCCAGCATCCGCGAGGACAACGTGATCGGCGACGACGTCAGCATCGGCACCAACGCCGTGCTCGAGTTCGGCAACCGGCTGGGCAGCCGCATCCGCATCCACAGCGGCTGCTTTCTGGAGCTCGTCACCATCGAGGACGACGTCTTCGTCGGCCCCAACGTCGTCTTCACCGACGACCCGCACCCCATGGGCTGCCCGCGCTATCAGGAGTGCCTGGGGGGCCCGTCGTGCGCCGCCTGGCGCGCATCGGCGCCAACTGCACGATCCTGCCCGGCGTGGAGATCGGCGAGGGCTCGCTGGTCGGGGCCGGGTCGGTCGTGGTGCGCGACGTGCCGGCCGGCGCCGTCGTCGCCGGCAATCCCGCCCGGGTGATCCGCCAGGTCGCCGAGCTGGAGTGCATGCCCGGCTGGTTCGAGCGCCCCTACGTCTGGCCCCCGTTACCAGAGGGGTAGGGCGTCCGCACGACCCGCGCTCCGCTCTCCGGCAACCGAGCCCTCGTAGGCGCCGGTTCTGTGGTGGTCCGGGATGTGCCCCCGGGGACGGTCGTGGCCGGGAACCCGGCCCGCGTCGTGAAACGTGTCGATGAGCTCGCGTGATGCGCAGGCTCGTCGGGCGGCTCTCTAGCCGGCAGGCCGCCGAGCCTGAAGAGGTGCGGGGCCGTGCGAGGCGGTCTCGCCCACCGGGACTCGCAGTCCGTGATCGGATCCGCGTCCCTCACTGTCCACACGCGCCACAGCGTGACGACGAACGTCGCCAGCAGCAGCGTGTTGCGCGCGACCACGATCGCCAGCGGCGCCGGCTCCATGGCGAGCAGGTTCCAGTAGCGCGAGGGGAACTCCGCCTGGGTCAGCGCCAGCGTGAGCCCGCCGAGGACGGCGATCCAGCGGTCGCGCGCCGCGACCAGCGCCCACGCCGGCAGGATCCAGATGAAGTACTGCGGGCTGAGCACCTTGCCGAAGGTCATGAGCGCGAGCAGGAGCGCCAGCACGACGAGCGCCTGGTCGGCCGGCGCCGCCCGCAGGCGCTCGCGCCGCAGGTACGCGAAGAGGTAGACGGCGGCCACGGCGAGCAGCGTGAGGCCGCCGGAGAGGTCGGCCGCCAGGCCGACGCCGGGGGCGACCAGTGAGTGGGAGCCGTGGCTCCACGCCCACGTCGCCCAGTCCGCGCCCAGCAGCTGGCCGAGCAGTTGCGGCGTGCCCAGCACGCTCTCGATCTGCAGCGGCCGCTCGAGGTGGTACTGGAAGGTGTACCAGATGCCCGACACCGACCGCATCAGGTAGGGGACGAACGGAGCGACGGCCGCGGCGAAGAAGGCCACGAGTGGCCACGCCCAGCGCCGCGGCGGCCCCGCCAGCAGCAGCACCAGCGGCAGGAGCGCCGCCGGCGTGATCTTGAGCGCGAAGCTCATGCCGAGCACGAAGCCGGCGGCCGTGTACCAGCCGGCGGAGAGGCACAGGATGAAGATCGCGATCAGCAGGGCCACCGCGACGTCGTACCGGTTCAGCACGATGGTCCCGATGAGCGCCACGCTCACGGGGAACAGCACCGAGGCGACGTAAGCCCGGCCGCCTCGGGGCCACAGCCGGCAGGCGGTGTAGGCGGTCAGCGCGCCGGTGGCCACGGTGATGGCGCCCATCAGGATGTTGAACCAGATGCCGTACAGGCTCTCGCTGGAGGTGTGCCCGGGCACGCGGAACAGCGCCACGGCCAGCGGGGGGTACTCCACCTCGAAGCTCTTCGTGTACGGCGACTCGCCGGCGGCGATGCGCTCCGCGTAGCCGAAGTACACCGGCAGGTCGGTGATGTCGTGCATCCCGTACCAGAGGTTGGGGAACAGCCCGCCCATGACGAGCAGGGTGAGGAACCCCGCCGCGAACATCGCCAGCCAGCGGTTGGGCGCGTGCCGGTCCGAGGCGGCCACGCCGGCGCCGGCGACGGCCGAGGTCTGGTCGCCGTCGGCGACGGCTGAGGTCTCGTCGTCGGCGTTCACGCGCCGCGGAAGCTCCAGAGCTTGTTGAGGACGAAGTTGATCGGCATGACGCAGGCGATGGCGATCAGCTGGCTGACGTTCTCGCTCAGGTCGAGGCCGTGGCGCGCGAGGGTGAACACCCCGAGGTTGACGACGTAGGCCACGACGCTGACGGTGAAGAACTTGGAGAGCTCGGTGCCCACCGCGCCCGTCGAGCGGAACGTCCAGCGCCGGTTGAGGTAGTAGTTGGTCAGCACCGAGACGATGAAGCCGAGCAGGTTGGCCGTGTACTCGGCGACGTGGGGCGTGTCTCCGGCGGCAAGCCGCCACAGCAGCAGGGTCGCGTTGAAGACGGCGAGGTTGACCAGGACGCCGCTGGCGCCGACGAAGCTGAACTTGACGAACTGCCTGAAGCTCTTGTTGAGCGCGACGTCCAACGGGTCACCCGGTCGGTGGGAGGGCGGCACGCGTCGTCTCACCCTCGCGGCCGCGGGCCTGCGTCATGATACGCGATGCCTGAGAGCGCCGAAACCGCGGCGCGGCGTGGGGCGGCGGGAGTGACGCCGCGGCGGCCGGCGCCGGTCCCTCAGTCCGCCGGCCGCTCGGGCAGCTTCCAGAGGGCGAGGGCCGCGACCACGGCGGCGGCGACCAGCACCGCGTTGCGCGCCACGACCACGGCGACCGGCCCGTCCTCGAACGCCACCATCCGCCAGTACAGCTTGGGGAACTCCACCTGGGTGAGGGCGATCGCCGCCAGGGTCAGGCCGCCGGCGACGCGCTGCAGCGTGGTGCGGCCGACGACCACCAGAGCGACCAGCGGGAGCGTCCAGCACAGGAACTGCGGCGAGAGCACCTTGTTGGCGACCGTGAACGCCAGGACGCAGGCGAGCGCGGCCAGCGGGACGAACTCCGGCGCCGCCCGCAGCAGCGTGCGGCGGCGCCAGACGAGCAGGTAGACCCCGGCGACCAGCAGCAGGCCGACCCACACGGAGAGCCGGGCCACGATCACGCTGCCCGGCCCGGCCAGCGACTGGGAGCCGAACGAGGTGCCCGTCCCGATGCCCCACTTGCCCAGCGCGCCGGCGATCAGGTACGGCGTGCCCGGCACGCTCTCCACCTGCAGCGGGCGCTGGGCGTGGTAGGTGATGATGTTGGTGAGGCCGTCGATGCGTCCCAGGAACGGCAGGAACGGGACGAAGGCGAAGACGGCGAAGGCGGCGAGGGCGGAGAGGATGCGCCGCCGCGAGCCCGCCAGGATGAGCACGAGCGGCAGCAGCAGTCCCGGCGTGAGCTTGAGCGCCACGCCGACGCCGAGCGCGGCGCCGGCCGCCGTGGTGTGGCGCCGCGCGAGGAACAGCAGGCAGGCCGCGAGCGTGAGCGCGACCGCCACGTCGTAGCGGTTGGCGGTGATCGCCCCGGCGGCGAGGATGGCGACCGCGTAGGCGCCGGCGGCCCAGAGCGGGCGCGCCAGCCCGCGCCAGAGCGCGGCGGCCGTGGCGCCCGTGAGCGCCGCCGCGGCCGACGCGAGCAGGATCATCTCGGCGGCGAACCAGTTGGGGTACGACGCCGGGTCGCCGTGCGGCGGCAGCGTGAACAGGGGCAGCGCGAGGGGCGGGTACTCGAAGGAGAAGTCCTTGTACACGCGCAGGCCCTGGGCGACCTTCTGCGCGTAGTCGAAGTACACGACGATGTCGGAGACGTCGAAGAAGTAGTACCAGGGACCGCCCCGGCGCAGCAGGGCGATGAGGACGGCCCACGAGACGGCCTGGAAGGCGACGGCGGCGGCGACGAGCAGCGCCGTCTCGCCGGCCGGCCTGCTGACGGGTGCGAGGAGCGCCGGCTCCGCGGCTGCGGCCGGCGCCCTCCGGGGCGCGCCGGCGACGGCGCTCTCGCTCGCCGCGCTCTCGCTCACCGGCGCGCCAGCCACTCGTCGACCTGGTCGAGCACCGCGCCGAAGTCGTCGAGCGGCCGCCACTCCAGGCCTTCGGCCGCGCAGCGCTCGGCCAGGTGGCCGCGCGCGAACACGAGGTCGGCCTCGCGCGCGGGGCACAGGTCGCTCGGCCCGTCGCCGAACACGAGCACCACGTCGCCGGGCCGGCGCAGGCGGCGCAGCACGCCGGCCTTGCAGCTCTTCGGCCCGCACCGCGGGCAGTCGCTGAGCGCCTCGCTGAACGCGAGGTGGTACGGCGGGCCGCCGTCCGGCCCTTCGCCGACGAGCTCGCTGGAGAAGACCGGGATGGGCGGCAGCCCGAGACGCGCCCAGAACGCCTCGATCGCCTCGCGGACGCCGGCGCTCACGATGGCCGCCTCGCCGCCGCGGGCCTGCAGCCGCACGAAGAAGTCGCGCAGGCCCGGCATGGGCTCGGCCACCTCGAGGAGGCGCCGGATGAGCTCCGCCCGCGGCGCCTCGATCAGCCCGATCTGCCGGTCGAACACCTCCGCGTGGCTCATGCGGTCGTTGTACGACTCCTCCTCGAGCTCCCACCAGGCGTCGCCGACGAACGGCTGCAGGGCCACCTCGTTGCACTCGTGCGTGGTCATGGTGCCGTCGTAGTCGAGGAGAGCGAGGAGGCGCGGGCCGGCTGCGCCCGCCGCGCCCGCGCGTCAGTGGGCCCGTCGATCATGGCGAAAGTGTACACGCGCCGTGCGCGCGGTGCGCCGCAGGGGTCCGGCGCGTTCCCGGCGGGTGACGACGCGTCCAGACGCGGCAGTGTGCTGCCCGGCGTTGTACGTGGGAGCGTACGCTTAAAGGCACAGGAGCGTACGCTCGTGCGTACGTACAGATCGGAGGAGATAGTCCCCCCTGCTGGGGGCGAAGCCGCGAGGACCGCGGACCGCCTGCGAGCGGCGCGCGCTGCCGGGCCCGGCGCCGGGCGCGCGGGACGCGGCCGGTCGCGACCCGCGGTCGCACGGGACGGCCGGGCCTGGTCGCACGGGACGGCCGGGCCGGTCGCGGCGACCGTGTCTGGTAGAATCGCCGTTCCGTCCAGATGCAGCAGAAAGCGAGTCTCGTGACAGACCGTCAGCCCCGGTTCCAGGACGTCTCGGCGCGCGTCGACTTCCCGGCGCTGGACGCGCGCATCCTCGAGTTCTGGAAGGCCAACGACATCTTCCACAAGAGCCTCGAGGGCCGCGAGGACGCCCCGATCTTCGTGTTCTACGAGGGGCCGCCCACCGCCAACGGCCGGCCGGGCTCGCACCACGTCATCTCGCGCATCTTCAAGGACCTCTTCCCGCGCTACAAGACCATGCGCGGCTACCGCGTCCCCCGCAAGGCGGGCTGGGACACCCACGGCCTCCCCGTGGAGCTCGAGGTCGAGCGTCGCCTGGGCATCGACGGCAAGGAGCAGATCGAGGCCTACGGCGTCGCCGAGTTCAACGCGCTCTGCAAGGAGAGCGTCACCGCCTACCTCGAGGAGTGGGAGCGGTTCACCGAGCGCATCGGGTTCTGGGTCGACCTGGACGACGCCTACTACACCTACACCAACGACTACATCGAGTCGGTGTGGTGGCTGCTGCGCACCATCTGGGACAAGGGCCTGCTCTACCAGGGCTTCAAGGTGGTGCCGTACTGCCCGCGCTGCGGCACGGCCATCAGCAGCCACGAGGTGGCGCAGGGCTACAAGGACGTCACCGAGGACTCCATCTACGTGCGCTTCCCGCTCACGGCGGAGGCGGCGGCCAAGGTGACGGACGGCGTGGCCGGCGGGGAGGAGGACGGCGAGGGCGGAGGACGGCGAGCCCAAGCGCGTCTCGCTCGCCGTCTGGACCACCACGCCGTGGACGCTCATCAGCAACGTGGCGGCCGCGGTGCGCGCCGACGTCACCTACGCGCTCGTCGAGAGCCGCGGCGAGCGCTTCGTGCTCGCGCGCGACCTCGTGGAGACGGTGCTCGGCAAGAAGGCCGAGGTGCTGCGCGAGTTCCCCGGCTCCGAGCTCCGCGGCCTGGAGTACGAGCCGCTGTTCGACTACATGCCGACCGACAAGCGCGCCCACTTCGTCGTCTGCGACGACTACGTCACCACCACCGACGGCACCGGCATCGTGCACATCGCCCCCGCGTTCGGCGAGGCCGACATGCGCGTGGGCCAGGAGAACGACCTGCCGGTCGTCAACGCCGTCGACACCGAGGGCAAGTTCGTCGCCGAGGTCACGCCGTGGGCCGGGGTCTGGGTCAAGGACGCCGACCCGGCGATCACGCACGAGCTCAAGCACCGCGGCCTGCTGCTGGGCGTGGAGCCCTACGAGCACAGCTACCCGTTCTGCTGGCGCTGCGACACGCCGCTGCTCTACTACAGCAAGGCCACCTGGTACATCCGCACCACGGCGATCAAGGACCAGCTCATCGCCGCCAACGACGACGTCGTCTGGCACCCGGAGCACATCAAGCACGGGCGCTTCGGCGAGTGGCTCGCCGGCAACGTCGACTGGGCGCTCAGCCGCGACCGCTACTGGGGCACGCCCCTGCCCGTCTGGCGCTGCGAGCAGGGGCACACGCACTGCCTGGGTTCGGTCGAGGAGCTCAGGGAGCTGGCGGCCGGTCCCGTTCCGGCGGAGCTGGAACTCCACCGGCCCTACGTCGACGAAGTCGTCCTCACCTGTCCCGAGTGCGGCGGCGAGATGCGCCGCGTGCCGGAGGTCATCGACGCCTGGTTCGACTCGGGCTCCATGCCGTTCGCGCAGTGGCACTACCCGTTCGAGAACCAGGAGACGTTCGCCGAGCGCTTCCCGGCCGACTTCATCGCCGAGGCGATCGACCAGACCCGCGGCTGGTTCTACAGCCTGCTCGCCATCGCCACGCTCATCGAGGGCCGCAGCTCCTACAAGCGCGTGCTGTGCCTGGGGCACATCCTCGACGGCGAGGGCCAGAAGATGAGCAAGAGCAAGGGCAACGTCGTGCAGCCGGACGACATCCTCGACCACCAGGGCGCGGACGCGTTCCGCTGGTTCATGTTCTCCAGCCAGCAGCCGTGGAGCCCCCGGCGCTTCAGCGCCGAGATGGTCGACGAGGTCGTGCGCAAGTTCCTGCTCACGCTGTGGAACACCTACAGCTTCTTCACGCTCTACGCCAACATCGACCGGTTCGACCCGGCGGCGACCGAGTCCCCGCTCGAGGAGCGGCCGCTCATCGACCGCTGGCTCGTGGGCGAGCTGAACACGCTCGTGCGGGACGTCACCGCGGGCCTCGAGGCCTACGACGCCACGGGCACCGCGCGGTCCATCCAGCAGTTCGTCGACGACCTGAGCAACTGGTACGTGCGCCGCAGCCGGCGCCGCTTCTGGAAGTCGGAGAGCGACGCCGACAAGCTGGCCGCCTACCACACGCTCTACGAGGCGCTCGTCACGCTCACCAAGCTCCTCGCCCCGTTCACGCCCTTCGTCGCCGAGGAGCTGTACCAGAACCTCGTGCGCTCGGTGGACAAGGCCGCCGCCGGCGCCCCTGCCCCTGCCGCCACCGGCCCCGCCGGCTCCCCTGCCGCCGCGCCCCCGCCGCCACCGGTCCCGCCGCCACCGGCCCCGCCGGCTCCCCCGCCCCCGAGAGCGTGCACCTGTGCGCCTGGCCGGCGTTCGACGAGCAGGCGGTCGACGCCGGCGTCAGCTTCGACATGGCGGCGGCGCGGCGCGTGGTCGAGCTGGGGCGCGCCGCGCGCAACGGCGCGGCGGTCAAGACGCGGCAGCCGCTGGCCGAGGTCGTCGTGGCTCTGCCCGAGGCCGAGGCGCAGGCGGTGGAGCGCCTCCGCGACGTCGTGCTCGACGAGCTCAACGTCAAGGACCTGCGCGTCGCGCGCTCCGAGGACGAGCTCGTCGCCTACGTCGTCAAGCCCAACCTCAAGGTGCTCGGGCCCAAGCTCGGCAAGCGCCTGGGCCCGCTGCAGGCGGCGCTCAGAGAGGCGGACGGCGCGGCCATCGTGGCCGCCGTCCGCGCGGACGGCGCCGCCGTCATCGCCCTGCCCGACGGCGAGATCAGTCTCACCGAGGAGGAACTCCTCATCGAGACCGGCTCGCCGGAGGGGTATCAGGTGGAGTCCGAGGCCGGCCGCGTCGTCGCGCTCAAGACTGCCGTCGACGACGCGCTGCGCGAGGAGGGCCTGGCGCGCGAGCTCATCCACGCGGTTCAGCTCGCGCGCAAAGCTGCCGACCTTCGTATCGAGGACACCGTCAGCCTCGTGCTCGACGTGCCGGAGCAGCTTCGCCCGCCGGCCGAGCGCCACCGCGGCGCCATCATGGCCGAGACGCTCGCCAGCGAGTTCTCGCTCGGCGCCGTCTCCGGCGACCACGTCGAGACGGCGCGGGTGGACGGCCACGAGGTCGGGATCGGTCTCAGCGTGACCGGCACCATCTTCACCGTCACCTACGGCTGACAGGCGACCGCCGGACGACGCACCGGCTGACGGACGACACGCCGCCTGCCGGGCGGCGCACCGCCTTCGGGCCGACGACGAAGGGAGAAGCCGTGGAGGAGCTACGTGAGGCGTCGCTCGAGCTGCTGGTCGAGCTGGCGCAGCCCGCGTCCACCGACGCCGTGCTCGACTACGCCGCCGGCGCCGGCATGGCGGGGTTCGTCGTGGCGCCCGACGTGGCGACGGTCGAGGTCGCCGACGAGCTCCCGGACTTTCTCGAGGAGGGCCAGCGCCTGGCCGCCGAGCTCGGCCTCGTCAACGTCGCCTTCACGCTCGTCGACCTCTACGCGCTGCCGCACAAGGCCGCCACGTTCGACCTCGTCCTCTGCCGCAACGCGTTCCATCTGCTGCCCGAACCGGTGTCCGCGCTCCAGGAGTTGCTCCGCGTGCTCAAGCCCGAAGGTCGTATCGTCGTGCTCGACCCGGTGGTGGACGAGACCGTCGACAAGCCGTTCAACGAGATCGCGCGGCTGCGCGAGCCGGCCCACCGGCGGCACTACCGCAGGGAGGAGCTCGAGGAGATGGTCGCGCGCGCCGGGCTTGCGGTGCGCGCGCGCGGCGAGGTCCGGCGCACCGTCGACCTCGACTACTGGCTGCAGGCGGCCGCGGTGCCCGCGCCCAAGGCGGAGCTCATCCGCGGCCGCATCAAGGCCCTGCCCGTCGAGCTCCAGATGAGCCTCGACATCGCGTTCTCAGACCGGGCCGTGAGCTTCAGCTACGACGTCGTGGGCCTGCGGCTCGAACGCGCCTGACCCGGCTCGATCGCGCCTGACCCCTTCGCCGCCTCCGGCCCGCCGCATCCTGCCGCGAGGCTCACCCCTCGTCGTCGGTGAGCCATCCCTCATCCGTGAAGACCAGCTCGGTCTCCACACCTTGCTCCGCCAGCACCTGTGCGATCTCGAAATCGCACCAGCCGTACTGCGTCCACACGCGGCGTGTCGGCACGACCGGCGACCGCTGGATCCTCGCTGCTGACGGTCTCGCCGGCGCGACACCGGGCTGTCTGGTATCGCGTTCGATCCGTCGCGGCTCGCCCTCAGTGTGGCGGCGTTTCTCGCTCTCGGGGCACCACGATCGGTACTGATCCCGCGAGATGAGCACCGCGGTCACGAGGCCATGCTGCGTGATGAAGAGCGGGTGCTCGCCTCCGCCGACCTCTTCGATGAGGTCGGCCAGTCGTCTCCTGAGTTCGCTCACGCCGACGACGAAGGGTCCGACGGCCATCCCGGCACTCCGATCTTCCGGTGATCCTGATGTCTCAGTCTGAGCGCAGTCAATCCTTCACGCGAGCCCCTCGGACTGCGGGTGGGTTCGCAATCGACACGGTGGGAGGGGGATATATGTTCGGTGGGACTGAGTACGTTCTTGCGTACGCTTGGCCGCAACTTGCGTACGCCAAGACGTACGCGGGTGGGTCGCATACATGTCCCTCCGGCTCGCTGGCCGAGGCGAGCGCGGGGCGTCGGCTTTCCAGCGCAGGATGCGGCAACGCGGCAAGCCGCCGGACACGTAGTCTCCGAAAGGACGGGGCGGGCGCTGAAGGGGCGGGCGCTCGCGAGGAGGGCCCGCCCCGTCCGGCGGTCGTCAGATGCGCCCGGGCTGTTCGTGGGCTCAGCCCAGGAAGGCGCCCAGCTCCTCGACGAGCTTGACCTTGGGCATCGCGCCGACGATGCGGTGCTTGGCCTCACCGTTCTCGAACGCGAGGATGGTCGGGATGTTCATGACGGAGAACTGCTGGGCTACCGCGGGGGCCTCGTCGACGTTGAGCTTGACGAACTTGACCTCGGGGTAGTCGCCCGCCATCTCCTCCAGGACCGGCCCGATCATGCGACAGGGGCCGCACCACTCGGCCCAGAAGTCGACCAGGACCTTTCCGGGCGCCTTGATGACCTCTGCTTCGAAGTTGTCCTGCGAGACAGCGTCCAACTCATTCCTCCTGTGACTAGCTTGCGCCGGTCTGAGCCCGGCAGTGGTCCTGCTCGTCCGCCGGGCGCCGCCGTGTGAGAGAGCGTAGCGCGGCGGCGGTGCTGCGCGCCAGCCTCAGCCTCGCGTTGCGGCGCGGCGGCGCGCCTGCGTGAGCCTAGCGCGGCGGCGGCTCTGCGTCAGCGTTGCGCGCCGGCGGTCACGTCCGTCGACCCCTTCACGGGGCTGTCCAGCTCGTCCAGGTAGCGCTCGGCCTGCACTGCCGCGAGCGCGCCCTCGCCGACCGCCATGGCGATCTGCTTGAGCGGATTGGCGCGCGCGTCGCCGCAGGCGAACACGCCGGGCAGGCTGGTGCGCAGCAGGCCGTCGGTGACGATGTAGCCCTGGTCGTCGATCTCGACCGTGCCCTTGAGCCACTCCGTGTTGGGGATCTGGCCGATGTACATGAACACGCCGTTGACGGCCAGCGTGCGCTCGTCGCCGGACTTGACGTTCGCGACCTCGAGGGCCTCGACCATCTCGTCGCCGTCGATCTTCCTGGGCACGGAGTCCCAGACGAACTCCATCTTCGAGTTGGCGAACGCGCGCTCCTGGGCGATCTCGGCGGCGCGCAGCTCGTTCCGGCGGTGCACCAGGTAGACCTTGTCGGCGAACTTGGTGAGGAACATGCCCTCCTCGACCGCGGAGTCGCCGCCGCCGACGACGGCGACGGTCTTGCCGCGGTAGAGGGCGCCGTCGCAGGTGGCGCACCAGCTGACGCCGCGGCCGATGAACTCGGCCTCACCGGGGATGCCGGAGCGCCGCGGCTCCACGCCGGGGGCGAGGATGACCGAGCGCGCCCGGATCTCTTCCCGGTCGGTGACGATCGTGTAGGTGCCGTCGTCCTCCGGCCGCAACTCCGACACCGACTCGATCTCGCGCACCTCGGCGCCGAACTTCTCGGCCTGCTCCTTCATCTTGCTGGCCAGGTCGAAGCCGGAGATGCCCTCGGGGAAGCCGGGGTAGTTCTCGACCAGGTCCGTCAGCGCGATCTGCCCGCCGGACATGTTGCGTTCGAGGCAGGCCGACTTGAGACGCCCGCGGCTGGTGTAGATGCCGGCGGTGAGGCCCGCGGGGCCGGCGCCGACGATGACGACGTCGTACACGTCGGCGACGTTCTCTTTGGTTTCAGACATGGACCGTCCCTCTTTGGGATTCGCGATTCGTCAGCGTTCTACCCATCAGCGCTCAGAGCAGACCCCGGGCCATCAGTTCCTCGGCGATCTGCACGGCGTTGAGCGCCGCGCCCTTGCGCAGGTTGTCCGAGACCACCCACAGGTCGAGGCCGTTCTCGACGGTGACGTCCTCGCGGATGCGACCCACGTACACCGGGTCCTGGCCCTCGGCCGGCAGCGGCATGGGGTACTGCAGCTCTGCCGGGTCGTCCAGGACCACGACGCCGGGCGCCGCGGCGAGCAGCTCTCGCGCCTCCGCGGCGCTCAGCTTGCTCCGCGTCTGCACGTTGACGGCCTCGCTGTGCGCGCCGAACACGGGCACGCGCACGCAGGTCGCCGTGACCTTGAGGTCCGGGTCGCCGAAGATCTTGACCGTCTCGTCGACCATCTTCTGCTCCTCCCTCGTCGCCCCCGACGGCAGGAAGCTGTCGATGTGGGGGAGGAGGTTGAAGGCGATCTGGTAGGGATAGAACTTCTGCTCGACCTCCTCGCCGGCGGCCCACTCGCGCGCCTGGGAGGCGAGGGCGGCGATGCCGTTCTGCCCGCTGCCCGACACGGCCTGGTAGGTGCTGACGACGACGCGCTCGATGCCGGCCGCGTCGTAGAGGGGCTTGAGCGCGACGACCATCTGGATGGTGGAGCAGTTGGGCGTCGCGATGAGGCCGGTGTGCGTGGCGAGGTGGTCGGCGTTGACCTCGGGGACGACGAGCGGCACGCCGGGATCCATGCGGAACACGCTCGACTTGTCGATGACGGTGGCGCCGGCGGCGACGGCCTGCGGCGCGAACTCGGTGCTGACGGAGCCGCCGGCGGCGAAGAACACGAGGTCGGCGCCGTCGAACGCGCCGGGGGCGAGCTCCTGCACCTCGATCTCGGCGCCCTTGTAGGGGAGCTTGCGGCCGGCGGAGCGCGCGCTGGCGAGGAGCCTGAGGTCCCCGACGGGGAAGTCACGCTCCTCGAGGATCGCGCGCACCGTGCCGCCGACGACCCCGGTGGCGCCGGCGATGACGACGGTGGAGGCGGCCATCAGAAGGTCCCCCTGTCGGAGGTCTCGTGCTGCACGGCCTCTTCGTCGAGGTCGAACGCGGTGTGCAGGGTGCGCACGGCCTCGTCCACGTGCTCGCGTGCGATGACGCAGGAGATCTTGATGGGCGAGGTGCCGATCATGTCCAGGTTGATGCCGAGATCGGCCAGGGTCTGGAACATCTTGGCGGCGACGCCGGGGTGGCTGCGCATGCCGGCGCCGATCAGGCTGATCTTGGCGATCTCGGCGTCGGTGTCGTACTCGCGCGCGCCGATCTCCTTGACGATCTCCTTGAGCGCCTTGTCGGCGGCGGGGATGTCCTCGGCGGGGATGGTGCAGCTGATGTCGCTGTGCCCGCTCTCGCTGGTGTTCTGGATGATGGTGTCGACGTTGACGTGGGCGGCGGCCAGCGCGGTGAACACGCGCGCCGCGACGCCCGGCTGGTCCGGGACACCGCGCAGCGTGACCTTGGCCTCGTCCGTCGTGTAGCTGACGGCCCTGATGATCGGCTGTTCCAGCTGCTGCTCGATGTCCATGGCGTGGCCTCCGTCGTTGACCCACGTGCCCTCGACGTCCGTGAAGCTGGAGCGCACGTGGATGGGGATGTCGTACTTGCGCGCGTACTCGACCGAGCGGAGGGCGAGCACCTGCGCGCCGCTGGCCGCCATCTCGAGCATCTCGTCGTAGGTGATGTGGTCGAGCCTGCGCGCCTTCGCCACCAGGCTCGGGTTCGCGGTGTAGACGCCGTCGACGTCCGTGTAGATCTCGCAGACCGCGGCGTCGAGCGCGTGCGCGAGCGCCACCGCGGTCGTGTCCGAGCCGCCGCGGCCGAGGGTGGTGACGTCCTTGGCCGTGCTCACGCCCTGGAAGCCGGCGACGAGCACGATCTTGCCCTCGCCCATGGCCTCCTGGACGCGCGCCGGATGGATGTCCAGGATGCGCGCCTTCATGTGCGTGGTGTCGGTGACGATGCCGGCCTGCGACCCCGTGTAGCTCACGGCGTCGTAGCCGAGGCGGTGGATGGCCATGGCGAGCAGCGCGCAGCTGATGCGCTCGCCGGCGGAGAGGAGCATGTCCATCTCGCGCTCCGGCGGGTTGGGCGTGATCTCGCGCGCGAGCTCGAGCAGCTCGTCGGTCGTGTCGCCGCGTGCGCTGACGACGGCGCAGACGCTGTTGCCCTGTTCGAACGTGGCGACGATGCGCCGCGCGACGTTGCCGATGCGCGCGGCGTCGGCGACGGACGTGCCTCCATACTTCTGGACGACGACAGACAAGGTTGACCTCCGAAAACGACGGCAAATGAGTCTACCAGACGGCGCCGGGGAGGAGGCCTCGCGGCCTCACCGCCGGCGCTCTCTGCCGCCCGAAGGGCGGCTGCCTCCTCAGGCGCCGGGCTTGGGGGCGACGCGCGGGAGCGCGCGCTTGTGCTCGCTGGCGGCGTGCATGGCGTCGACCCGGGCCTTGACGGCGGGCGACGCCTCGGACGTCAGCAAGTAGGCGTCGAGCTCCTCGTAGGTGAGGCCCATCTCGGCCTCGTCGGTCTGATGGGCCCAGAGGCCGGCCGACGGCGGCTTGGCGATGATGCGCTCGGGCACGCCGAGGTGGCGGGCGAGGTCACGGACCTCGCCCTTGACCAGGCTGCCGAGGGGCAGGAAGTCCACGCCGCCGTCGCCGTACTTGGTGAAGTAGCCGACGGCCAGCTCGCTGCGGTTGCCCGTGCCGAGCACCCGGTAGCCGAGCTGGTTGGCGAAGGAGTACAGGGTGGTCATGCGCAGCCGCGGCTTGAGGTTGGCCGCGGCCAGCTTGCTGTCCGGCATGTCGGTGCAGTGCGCGCTGAGCGACTCGAGCAGCAGGTCGTACACGGGGCCGAGGTCGACGGTGCAGTTGGGGATGTCGAAGTGGTGGGCGCAGACGGTGGCGTCTTCGGCGTCCCGCGGGTCGCTGTGGCACGGCATGATGACGCCCAGGGTGTGGTGCGGGAACGCGCGCTTGGCGAGCGCCGCGACCACGGCGGAGTCGATGCCGCCGGAGAGGCCGAACAGGACGCCCTCACCGCCCGCCGCCGCCACTTCGGCGGCGATCCACTGGGTGAGATGTTCGGCGAGTTCTTCCATGACGTCGGTCTCGGAAGAAGAGTCTATCACTGCTGCCGGTTGCTCTCGATGAACTCGGCGACCCGGGTGCGCTGCGCGTCGAACACCCCGTTGCTGTGCGTGTACGTGGGGAAGTTGAACACGTTCGCCTGCACGATCTTGAAGGGGAACCGGGTGATCTTCGCCAGCGCGTCGTCGACGAGCGCCGGCCCTCCGGGCAGCGTCTTGGCGATGCGGAGGTACTCGCGCTCCTCCAGCCCGTCCCGGAGCGCCTCCAGGCGCAGCGAGGCGACGGGCGCCGCGGTGGGCCGGTCGAGCCCGTAGCGCGGGTAGTAGCCGGGGTAGACGAGGCAGGTGTCGCCGTTGCTGCGCAGGTTCCCCCTGATCAGCGAGAGCGGGTTGCGGTACGGGTCGCGCCAGCCGTCGCCGGTGGTGGCCTTGCCCCAGCGGTTGAAGCCCCAGTTGAGCAGGCCGTCGACGTTCCACTCCTCCATCATCCAGCCCCACACACGGGAGTCGATGTGCGGCTTGTCGATGACGAACGACGGCGTCTTGCGCACCGCGTCGTTGACGTAGGAGTACCACCAGATGTCCTTGCCGGCCCTCTGGCGCTCGCGCACGGCCGGCACGCGGCCGAAGAAGTAGTAGTAGCGGAGCGACCAGATGTCGACGTCGTCGTAGAGGAACGTGTTGGCCGTCTTGGTGCCGCCGAGGGAGCGCGGGCGCGGGTCGTCCGTGAGGAAGAACTTGACCCGCGCTCCGGTGGCCTTGTCGGCCGCGTGCAGCGCGCGGGCGTACTTCTCGGCGAGCCGCTCCTCCCACGCCTTGGTGGTCTCGTCGAGCACGTAGACGTAGGCCTTCTCGTCCCAGCCGCGTTCCTTGTAGATCCGCGCCATGTCGGTGAGGTAGGTGCGGATGGCCGTCCAGCTCGGGCTCTGGCTGCGGCTCCACGGGAAGAAGCGGAGGAGCGGCAGCTGGTTGTCCTGCAGGCCGACGGCGCCCGCGGACTCGTCGAGGAACGGCGCCACGGTGTTCGCCCACGCGGAGCCTTGCCGCACGTTGCCGGACGAGTCGGTGACCTTGGGGAGGTAGTGCACCGTGGTGGGCGAGAGGCCGTGCTGCTTCATCAGCGTGTAGAAGTTGCGGAGGACGGTCGCCTTGTTCTCGCCGTTGAAGCTGAAGTTGCGCGGCAGGCTGCGCTTGAGGTTGTCCTGGCTCATGGCGAAGGCGGTGCGCGTGCTGATCCTGCTCCAGCCGAAGTTCCAGACGCGGAGCTTGAAGTCCAGGGTGGTCGTCCTGGCGCCGTCGTCGACCACGAGCTTGGCCAGGTGCTCGCCGGCCGGGACGTCGGCGGGCACGTGGACGAGGATGTAGAAGGGCGTCGTGGGCCCGGGATTGGTCCTGCCGGGCACGGTCATCGCCTTGCCGAAGGACCGCGGCACCAGAGGGTCGGGGTACCAGCCGGCGCGCGACCCGAGCTTGGTGGTGGGCGTCGTGACCTTGACGTAGTAGACGCGGAACAGCTCCGCGTTGGCGGTGATGTACGGGTCGCTGCCGTCGGCCCAGCTGAACTTGACGCTGCGCTGGGAGCCCCGCGTGCAGACCTGCACGCCCTGGTACTCGCCGTGCGCCGCGTCGATGGCGATGGACTGGCGCGGGCCGGGCTTGCTCGTGGGGAAGGCGCGGGCCATGGCGGGGATGACCCACACGGAGGCCTGCGCCGCGGTCACCCAGACGAGCAGCAGGAGGATGCCGAGCGTGAAGGCCGCCAGGCCGAAGGCGGCGTGGCGGCCCGGACGCGCGACGGCGATGCGGACTCTCGGTGGCGTCGCCTGCGGCAGGCGACGGCGGATCGTTGGCAGCATGCTCACCCCTCAGGACGACTGTATCACTCGTATCGGCGCGAGCCCCGCGGAGTTGAGGGTGAGGGTGACGACCGCGGGACGACGGCGACCGCCGCGGTCACGCGGGAGGCGGCGGCCGCTGCGGCGACCGAAGCGGCGGCGGCCGCCCGGCGGCGGCCCCTGCCGCGACCGCCGCGGTCACACCAGCGGCGGCCGCAGGGGGGAGGGGGTATGTGTGCCCGGGGTGGGAGCCTTCGATGGTGCCATCGAAGGTGCCATCGAGGGTGCCGGCGAAGGCACCGACCCCCCGGAGCACAACACCCCGCGGCCTGAGTCGGCGGCTTGGCGGCTCATCCCAGGCGCGGCGGCCACTCTGGGCGGGCGGCGAAGGCGGGCGGCGGCGGATGGCGGCGACGCCGGAGGCGGGCGGCGGCGGAGGGGGCGGCGGCGGCGGCCGGATCGCGGCGGATGGCGGGATGCGGAAGGGGCGGGAGCTCGCTGGCAGCTCCCGCCCCTTTCTGTGCATCACGCAGGCGCCGAGGCGCCGGTCGAGCTCAGATCTTGGAGTAGTACTTGCCGATCTCCCAGTCGGTGACCTGCTCGCGGTACTCGTACCACTCGTTGAGCTTGTTGGTCACGAAGCGCTCGAACACGTGGTCGCCGAGGATCTTGCGCACGAGCTCGCTGCCCTGCGTCTCGACGATCGCCTCGTACAGGTTGTTGGGCAGGTTGCCGAGGCCCGCGATGTCGCGCTCGTCGGCGGTCATCTTGTAGATGTTGGGCTCGACCGACGGCGGCAGCTCGTAGCCCTGCTCCATGCCCTCGAGGCCGGCGCCCAGCATGACGGCGAACGCCAGGTACGGGTTGGCGGCGGGGTCCGGGTTGCGCAGCTCGGCGCGCACCGTGCTCTCCTTGCCCTGCACGTACAGCGGCACGCGGATGAGGGCCGTGCGGTTGCGGTGCGCCCAGCTGATGTAGACCGGAGCCTCGTAGCCGGGGACCAGGCGCTTGTAGCTGTTCACGTACTGGTTGAGGATCGACGTGAACTCGCGCATGTGCTTGAGCTGCCCGGCGATGAAGCTCTTGGCGAGGTCGCTCAGGTGGTCGGGGTCCGTTTCGCTGAACATGGCGTTCGAGGAGCCGCGGAAGAGCGACTGGTGCACGTGCATGCCGCTGCCGTTCTCGCCGTGCATGGGCTTGGGCATGAAGGTGGCGTGCACGCCGTTGTGGGCGGCCACCTCCTTGACGATGAGGCGCGCGATCATGACGCGGTCGGCCATGATGAGCGCCTTGTCGTAGTGCGGGTCGATCTCGTGCTGCGACGGCGCGACCTCGTGGTGGCTGGCCTCCATCGGGATGCCGAGCTTGTCCAGGGTGCGCATGGTCTGCTTGCGCAGGTCGTTGCCGAGGTCGTCGGGGAGCACGTCGAAGTAGCCGCCCTCGTCCACGACCTCGGGCGTCTCCGAATCCTTGAAGTAGAAGTACTCGAGCTCGGGGCCGACGTAGAACTCGAGGCCCATGTCGGCGGCGCGCTGGAGCTGGCGCCTGAGGACCCAGCGCGGGTCGCCCTCGAAGGGCTTGTACGCGCGGTCGAGGACGTCGCAGAAGACGAACGCGGTCTTCTCGCTGCCGGACGACCAGGGGAGGATCTTGAAGGACGCCCAGTCGGGCATCGCCACGATGTCCGACTCTTCGATCTCCGCGTACCCGCTGATGGAGGAGCCGTCGAACGCGGCGCCGCTCTCGATCACGCTGGAGAGCTGGCGGTCGGGGATCTCGACCATCTTGAGATTCCCGAGGATGTCCGTGAACCACAGCTGGATGTGCTTCACGTTCTCGTCTTTGACGAGTTTCTCGATACTGGCCTGGAGCTCTGTCATAGTAGTCATCCTTTCAGGCCGGATGGAGATGGCGGCCGCAGGGGCCGTATGGACGAGGGTGATTCTGCCTGCTGCCGCCGCCCGGTTCAAGTCGCATCCGGCGGGCGGATGGGCTACAGTGGCCACACGGCACCCGTTCGGCAGGACCGCTTGTACAAAAGCTTGTCTGCAGATCTCCCGGGTGCGGCGGTCAACGGGGCCCGCCGTGCTCACTCTCAACGCAGCTGCTTGGGACGCTTCCGCGCGCGACACGCTCCGCACGCGACGCGGCGCCTCAGGCGTCGCGCGCGACCACAGCGCCTGCGGCGTCGGGCTGGTCGCGCGGGTCTCGGGCGAGCCGAGCCACGAAGTGGTGGAGCTCGCCCTCGGCGCCCTGACCGCGATGGAGCACCGCGGCGGGGTCGGCGCCGACGGCGAGTCCTCCGACGGCGCCGGCGTGCTCACGGCGATCCCCTGGCGCGTGCTCGAGCCGTGGCTCGCCGCACAGGCGATCGTGGAGCCGCGCCCCTTCTCGACCGCGGTCGGCATGGTGTTCCTGCCGCGGGAGACGGGCAAGCGCGGCCTCGCCCGCGAGCTGGTCGCCAAGGCGCTGCGCGACGAAGGCCTCGTGGTGGTCGGCTGGCGCGAGGTGCCGCTGCGGCCGGAGGCGCTCCCTCCGAGCGTGCGCGCCACGCACCCGCACGTGGAGCAGGTCGTGGCGCAGTCGCCCACGCTGGCCGGCGACGAGCTGGAGCGCGCCCTCCTCCTGGCCCGCAGGGCGGTCGGCAAGGCGCTCCTGCGCCAGCCCGTCATCCGGCGGCTCGACGACCTCTACATCTGCTCGCTCTCGTCCCGCACCATCGTCTACAAGGGCATGGTCACCGCACCGGTGCTGCCGGAGTTCTACCCCGACCTGCGGGACCCCCGGTACGTCAGTCCCTTCGCCGTGCTGCACCGGCGGTTCAGCACCAACACGGCTCCGAAGTGGAGCCTGGCGCAGCCCATGCGGCTGCTGGCCCACAACGGCGAGATCAACACGCTGCTCGGCAATCTCGCCTGGATGCGGGCCCGCGAGCCCGAGCTCTCGTCCCCGGTGTGGGGCGCGCGCATCGGCGAGCTGCTCCCGGTGGTCCACGGCGACAGCAGCGACTCCGGCGCGCTCGACAAGTTCGTGGAACTGCTCGTGCGCAGCGGCCGCTCGCCGCTCGAGGCGCTGCTGCTGGCGATGCCGGCGTCCGGCGCCGAGGACCCCCGCGTCGCCGAGTTCTACGACTACTGCTCCGGCCTGCAGGAGGCCTGGGACGGGCCGGCGCTGGTGGCGTTCGCCGACGGGCGGCACGCCGGCGCCTGCGTGGACCGCAACGGCCTGCGCCCGGCCCGGTACGCGCTCACCCGCTCCGGCCTGCTGGCGCTCGCGTCCGAGGCCGGGGCCGTCGAGCTTCCCGAGGAGGACATCGTCGAGAAGGGCCGGCTGGGCCCCGGCCAGATGATCGCCGTCGAGTTCGAGCACGGGCGGTTGCTGCGCGACGGCGTCGTCAAGAGCTCCGTCGCGGCCCGCCACCCCTACGGCCAGTGGCTCGGCGCGCAGCGCCGCACGCTGGCCGCGCAACCGTTCTCCGCCACGGCGCCGGCTCTGGCGGGCGACGAGCTCCTGCGCCGCCAGGCCGCCGCCGGGTTCACCGCCGAGGACGTGGAGATCATCGTCCGCCCCATGGCGCAGCACGCCAGGGAGCCCCGGTTCTCGATGGGCAACGACGCGCCGCTCCCGGTGCTCTCGGGCAAGCCGCACGTGCTGTACGACTACTTCACCGAGCGCTTCGCCCAGGTCACCAACCCCGCCATCGACCCGCTGCGCGAGCGGCTCGTGATGTCGCTCGCGGTGCGGCTCGGCCCGCGTGGCGACCTGCTGACGACGGGGCCCGGGGAGGCGCGGCGCGTCGACCTGCCCTCGCCGGTGTTGAACCGAGCCGAGATGGAGACGCTGCGCGAGCTCGGCCTGACGCCGGCCTGGGTCTCCACCGGCTACGACGTCACCAGCGGGCCCTGGGGGCTGCGCGAGGCGGTGGAGCGTCTGTGCCGCGAGGCGGCCGCGGCCGTGCGCGACGGCGCGGAGGTGGTCGTGCTCAGCGACCGGACCGTGGCGGTGACCCCGGAGACCGCGGCGGTGCCGCCGCTGCTGGCGGTGGGCGCCGTGCACCACGAGCTGATCCGGCGCGGCCTGCGCAGCCGCGCCTCGCTCGTCAGCGAGACGGCGCAGTGCTGGAGCGTGCACCACTTCGCCTGCCTCATCGGCTTCGGCGCCAGCGCCGTGCACCCCTACCTCGCGTTCGAGACCGTGCGCGACCTGTGGGAGCGCGGCCGGCTGACCTCCGGCGAGCCGGCCGCGCCCGCCGCAGGCCACGGGCACAACGGCGACGGCAGCGGCCCCGCCGACCTCGAGGAGGCGCTGCGGCACTACCGCGTCTCGGCCGAGGAGGGGCTGCGCAAGATCCTCTCCAAGATGGGCATCTCGCTGCTCGCCAGCTACCACGGCGCGCAGCTGTTCGAGGCCGTCGGACTCGGCCCCGACCTGATCGAGCTCGGGTTCGCCGGCACGCCGTCCCGCGTCGGCGGCCTGAGCGTGGAGGAGCTGGCCCAGGAGACGGTGTGGATCCACCAGCAGGCGTTCCCCGAGCTCACGCCGGAGAAGCTGCAGGACTACGGGTTCGTGCGGTACCGGCCGCGCGGCGAGTACCACCTCAACAACCCCGAGGCGGCCAAGACGCTGCGCCGCGCCTGCGTGGAGGGCCTGCCCGACCTGTACCGCAGCTACAGCGAGAAGCAGCAGCAGCGGCCGCCCACCGTGCTGCGCGACCTGCTGCGGCTGAGCGTGGAGCCCGGCGCCGGAGCGGCGGCGGACGAGGTCGAGCCGGTCGACGCGATCCTGCCTCGGTTCTGCACCGGCGGCATGTCGCTGGGCGCGCTCTCCCGCGAGGCGCACGAGACGATCGCCGTCGCCATGGCGCGCATCCACGGACGCGCCAACTCGGGCGAGGGCGGGGAGGACGCCGAGAGGCTCGCGGCGATCGACGACGTGGACGCCGCCGGGCGCTCGGCGCGGTTCCCGCACCTGCAGGGCCTCGAGGACGGCGACCGGGCCGCGAGCCAGATCCGCCAGGTCGCCTCCGGGCGCTTCGGCGTCACCACCGCCTACCTCGCCGGCGCCGAGCAGCTCGAGATCAAGATCGCCCAGGGCGCCAAGCCGGGCGAGGGCGGCGAGCTGCCCGGCGACAAGGTGACGGCGTACATCGCCGGGCTGCGCCGCTCGGCCCCCGGCGTCACGCTCATCTCGCCGCCGCCGCACCACGACATCTACTCGATCGAGGACCTGGCCGAGCTCATCTACGACCTGCGCATGGTCAACCCGCGCGCCGCCATCTCGGTGAAGCTGGTCGCGGGCACCGGCATCGGGACCATCGCCGCCGGCGTGGCCAAGGCCGGGGCCGACGTGATCCACGTTTCCGGCCACGGCGGCGGAACGGCGGCGGCGTCGCTCAACTCCATCAAACATGCCGGCATGCCCTGGGAGCTCGGGCTGGCCGAGGTGCACCACGCGTTGCTGGCCGCCGGGTTCCGCGAGCAGGTGCGCCTGCGCGTGGACGGCGACCTGCGGACGGGCCACGACGTGGTGGTGGCGGCCGCGCTCGGCGCCGACGAGTTCGCCTTCGGGACGGCGGTGCTGCTGGCCGAGGGCTGCGTGATGGCCCGCGTGTGCCACCAGAACAAGTGCCCCGTGGGCGTGGCGACCCAGGATCCCGAGCTGCGCAAGAAGTTCGGCGGCAGGCCGGAGCACATCGTCAACTACTTCACCTTCGTGGCGGAGGAGGTCCGCGAACTGCTGGCGGACCTCGGATTGCGGTCCCTGGAGGAACTGGTCGGCCGCAGCGACCTGCTCGAGCTGGCTGAGACCGGCGAGCTCAAGACGCACGGCCTGGAGCCGTACTGGTTCGAGCCGCCGGCGAGCGCGCCGGGCCGGACCCGGCGGCGGGAGCCGCGCGCCTCCGCTGCGCGCGGCTGCACCCCGCCGGTCTCGCCCGGCCGTCCCTGCGACACGCTCGACGACCGGCTGCTCGCCGACGCAGAGGTCGCCGCCGCGGTGGCCGGGCACGGCCGCGTGACGCGCCGTGAGGCCGTCGTGACGCGCGACCGCGCCGTGGGCGCCCGCCTCGCGGGCGAGCTCGCGGCGCGGTACGGCGACCACGGCTTCGGCGGCGAGCTGCGCCTCGAGCTGGCCGGCTCCGCCGGCCAGAGCCTCGGCGCGTTCCTCGCCGACGGCATGGTGATCGAGCTGACCGGCGAGGCCAACGACTACGTGGGCAAGGGCATGGCCGGCGGCGAGCTGGTGGTGCGGCCGCACGAGGCGCGGCTCGGCGGCCCCGGCCAGGTGATCGCCGGCAACACCTGCCTCTACGGCGCCACCGGCGGCCGGCTCTTCGTCGCCGGCCGCGCCGGTGAGCGCTTCGCCGTGCGCAACTCGGCGGCCGTCGCCGTCGTGGAGGGCGCCGGCGACCACTGCTGCGAGTACATGACCGGCGGCGTGGTCGCCGTGCTGGGATCCGTCGGCCGCAACGCCTGCGCCGGCATGACCGGCGGCGTCGCCTACTTCCGCGCCGACGCCCCGCCGCCGTGGCTGGCCGGCCACGCCACCGTGGAGGACGCCGGCATGGATGCGGCGGCCGTGGCCGAGCTGACCGCCCTGCTGGAGGACCACCTGGCGCGCACCGGCAGCGAGCCGGCGGCGGCGCTGCTGGCCGAGCCCGACCTCCTCGCCGTCCGCTTTGTGCGGGTGCGAGCGGCCGGCGAGCCGGGCCGCGCGACGTCACGCTCGGCGGCCCCGGCGTCAGCGCTCGGTGTCTCAGCCTCGGCTTGAACGTGACACAGGCTCAACACCCCCTCGTTGCATACGCTCGACGCAGAGAGTATGCTGCCCGCGAAATCAGGGGGGCGGGCGTTGGGCCCGCGATGTGTCCCGAAAGGAGACGGAATGGCCACGGAGGCGTATTGCGTCAAGTGTCGCACCAAGCGCACGATGAAGGATGAGAAGGCCGTCACGATGAAGAACGGCAAGCCGGCGACGCAGGGTGTGTGCCCGGAGTGCGGCACCAAGATGTTCAAGATCGGCAAGAGCAAGTAAGAGGCTGATGCCGGCCCGCGCGAGCGGGCCGTTCCTGGGGTCGAGCGGCCGGGGCCGCGGCGTGAGAGCGCCGCGGCCCCGGCCGCGTACGCAGACCGCCCCTGCAGGCCGCACTCTCTGCGAGGTGCCGAAAACCGACTATTTGGGTATACATAGTTGCAGAATCAACTTCGCTCTCGGCCCGCTGCATCGCGCGCCCGTCCGGCCGCGCTGCCCTGCAGCCGAAAGGAGAGTGGCCCTTGGCTCCTGTCACCACCCCCAAGAAGACGTTCCCCTGCGCGGTCTGCGGCGCCGCGCTCGCTTCCCAGCGCGACTTGGACAACCACATGTGCCTGCGTCACGACGACTGCGGCGAGGCGCGGCTGGGGACACCCATCACGTTCCGCTGCGCCACCTGCGGTGAGGCCTTCGCGCGCCGCAGCGACCTGCACGCGCATCTCCTGCAGCGTGGCCACGGCCATCCGGACGAGTGGGACAAGACGCGGATCGACGGCCGGCGCCCGCTGCGCCGCCGGTCCCAGAAGGACTGAGCAACGGCGCTCCGGCCGCCGGGCGGCGGCCGGAGCGCCGGCGGCTTCACGCCTCCCCGGCTCCCTCTTCGTCGGGCCAGGTGTCCAGCCCGGCAGCCGCGGCTATCCAGCGCGCGTAGACGACGTCCCTGCAGCGGACCATCAGCCTCCAGACGTGCCCCGACCGCGACATGAAGCCCCGTGCCTTGGCCGGCCACACGTCGGCTTCGATCCCGTGCAGTTCAAGCGCGGCGGCCACGTCGCCGAGCACCGACGCGTCGTCGAGACGGTGGAGTTCGCAGAGGCCGTCGTCGCTGTTGCTCATGGGTTCTCTGAGCCGTCTCTTGCAGACGCGGGCGCTCGGGTCCGTCGGCTGCCGGTCGCCTCACTCGGGGCGCCCTGGAGGAAGGCGAGCGTGCGCTCCCAGGCCAGCTTCGCCGACGCCTCGTCGTAGGTCCCGGGACGGTCCGGCTCGAAGAACCAGTGCCCCGTGCCGGGGTACCGGTGGAACTCGACCGGGCGGCCGGCGCGGCGCAGGGCCGCCTCCAGCCCGTCGACCCCCGACGCCGGCTCGAAGTCGTCGTCCTCGGCGAAGTGCCCGAGGTAGGACGCCCGCGAGACGCTGAAGTCGGCGGCGCCGGTACCGTAGAAGAGGACCACGGAGCGGACCAGCTCCGGCGCGGCCGCCGAGAGCGCGAGCGCGAAGTTCGCGCCCAGCGAGAGGCCGACGACGGCCAGGCCGTCTCCGGTCCCGGCCGTCCGCTCGCCCAGGGCCCGCGCGGCCCGCGCGGCTTCAGCCAGCGCCCGCTCCGCGTCGAGCGACTCGACCATCGCCTCGGCGGCGGCCACGTCGTCGACCACACGGCCGTGGTAGAGGTCCGGCGCGAGGGCGACGTAGCCCTCCCGGGCCAGACGGTCGCAGAGTCGCCTCACGGTCTCGTTCAGGCCCCACCAGGCGTGCAGGACGAGGACGCCCGGTCCCTGACCCGAGTGGGGTTCGGCGAGGTAGCCTTCCGGCTGGTCGGTGGCCACGGACATCTCCTCGAGTTCAGGCTCTCTGGCCTTCGCGTGACAGGTGATGAAGAGACTGTTCCCGGTCGAGCGGCCGCACAACGCGGACCATTCCAGTCCCGTTCCGGGTATAGACCGGCATCCTGAGCATCCCGGACGAGAGGTAGCGAAATGTACGTCCTGAACTACTGGCACACCGTCTCCGACTACTCGGAGTGGAAGAAGCTGTTCGACAGCGACCCGCTCGGCCGCGAGGCGTCCGGCGTACGCCGGGTCAGCATCGAGCGGCCCGTGGACGACGAGAACACCGTGATCGGCGAGCTCGAGTTCGACAGCCTGGGCGAGGCGGAGACCTTCGCAGGCCGCCTGCAGGAGGTCTGGAACGGCGCCGGCAGCAGCACGGTCTCGAACGCGGGGCACCGCATCACGGAGGTGCTGGTGCAGCAGCACTACGGCAGCGAGTCGGGGCGGCGGGCCGCCTGAAGGGCGACCGGAGCCGGTGAAACGAAGAGCCTCCGGCCGCCTGAAAACGGCGGCCGGAGGCTCTCGTCGTCTTGCTCGACGCCTTGCCGGCGTCAGCCCCGGCGGCGACCGCCTCGCCTGTCGTCGCCGGCCGCGACGGCGGCCACGTACGGCAGGAGGGCCATCTCGCGGGCCATCTTGACGGCGGACGCGACCTGGGCCTGGTGACGGCGGCAGGCACCGGTGACGCGGCGCGTCTTGATCTTGCCGCGGTCGCTCACGAACTTGCGGAGCGTCGTCACGTCCTTGTAATCGACCTCGTCGACCTTCTCCTTGCAGAGAGAGCAGTAGCGGCGACGCGCGGGGCCGACCGGCCGCTTCTTCCCGCGAGGAGGGGCAGAGCTCTTGCTCTTCGACATCTATCTTCCTTCAGATCGTGGCGCCGCTAGACAGGCTTGACGTTGGCTGCCTGCGGGCCCTTCTTGCCCTGCTCGACCTCGAACTCCACGAGCTGGTTCTCGGCGAGCGTGCTGACTCCGGGGGCGAGCGAGTTGACGTGCACGAACACGTCGTTGCCGCCCTCCTGCTCGATGAACCCGTATCCCTTGGTCTCGTTGAACCACTTGACCTTGCCTTGAGCCACTTGGTGCTCCTCTCCGGTGTGCGGCCCGCGCCGCCTTCAGATGGCGACGCGGATGTCTATCGATCGGCCACCTGCGAGACGGACGAGACGCAAGCAGCCACCCCATCATAGCTTGCCTGCGGCCGTGCTGACGCCGGCGGCGTGGTCGGGGTGTATTCAACGAGTGTACCCGAGCGCGACGCGGCGCGCCCGTCCGGGAGCCGCCCGGGGAATCCTGATGACAAGCCGGAGGTGATCGCGTGAGTGGGAGTGAAGAGCACAGGCGCGCCGGCCGGGAAGCACGGCTGCGGCGGTTCGAGCGCAAGACGTCGTTGCCGCTGCTCGCGCTCTCGGCGGTCTTCATCGTGATCGTCGTGCTGCCGTATGCGGCGCACCTGAGTGCGGCCACGAGGACCACGCTCGACCGGGTCGCGCTCGTCATCTGGGCCGTGTTCGCGCTCGAGTTCGCCGTGCGGCTCTATCTGGCGCCGGACAAGCTCAGCTTCCTGCGCCGCAACCCGCTCGACCTGGTCTCGGTCGCGCTGCCGCTGCTCCGCCCGCTGCGCGTCATCCGCGCCGTGGGGCTGCTGCGCGCGGTCGGCGTCGCCCGCGCCGAGACGTCCATCGTGCGGATCCTGCGCCGCGGCAAGCGCGCCTTCGGCCGGCACCGCATCCTCTACTCCACGCTGTTCATCTCGCTCATGACGCTGGGGGTCACGATCGTGACCCATCAGGCCGAGCAGCATGCCGCGGGGGCCAACCTGAGGACCTTCGGCGGCACTCTGTGGTGGGCCATCCAGGTGGTCACGACGGTCGGGGCTGCGAACAGCTATCCCGTCACGCTGACGGGGCGGATCTCGGCCGTCGTCCTCATGGTGATCGGCGTGGGTCTGTTCGGGCTGGTCGCGGCGACCCTGGCGTCCACCTACATCTTCCGCGGGGACGAGGCCGGCTCGCAGTCGCGCGCGCCGCAGCGCACCGACCTGCGCGCGCTGGCCGATCGTCTGGAGCGCATCGAGGCGGAGTTGCACGCCCTGCGTGGCTCGCTGGCGGCCGTGCCGTCCTCGCCCTCTTCGGCGGTCCCGCTCGACGCCGAGGGGCCGCACCACGGCGCATCCGCGGGCGGCGCGCACCCCGAGGCGTCCGGCGAGGAGTCGAAGGCGGCCTAGCGAGGGTAGTCCGACGGCTACGCGGCCCGGTCCTGCGCAGTCGGCTGCGGCGACTCGCGCAGACGCCTTCTACGACCGTTCCGCAAGCGGTGGGGAATGGACTTTACGAGACGGCACGCGAGACTGCGAGGCAGGAGTGCTGAACTGGCTGGTTCAAATCAACTGGCACGACGTGCTCGTCCCGGACACGTCGCTCCTGGAGATCTTCCTGCGAGGCTCGCTGGTCTACCTCGGCGTCTTCTTCCTCCTGCGCCTGTTCCTCAAGCGGGAGGCGGGCACGATGGGGATCACGGATCTGATCGTCGTCGTCTTCCTCGCCGACGCGGCGCAGAACGCGATGGCCGATGATTACAAGTCGGTGCCCGACGGTCTGCTCCTGATGCTCGTCATCGTGTTCTGGGCGTACACGCTCGATCGCCTGGCGTTCCACTTCCCCGCCTTTGAACGCTTCGTCAAGCCACCGGCGCTGCTGCTGGTCAAGGACGGGCGCATGAACCGGCGCAACATGCGCCGCGAGTTCATCACCGAGGCGGAGTTGGTCAGCGAGATCAGGCTGCAGGGTGTGGATGACCTCGCGAAGGTCAAGCGCGCCTTCATGGAGCCGGACGGGCGCGTCAGCGTGATCGAGTACCAGGAGAAGGCGCAGGGTAACAGCAAGGACAAGCGCGCGGCCTGAGGGCCTCTCCCGGGCCGGGAGGTGTGAGCAGTGTCCGAGACAGTCGACTTTGAGAACGTGTCCACGGCAGGGCTGGAGTCTTCGCCCGTGGCAGAGGCGCTGGCCGGCCTGCGCGCCAACGAGGCGCGCTACTACTGGAACAAGTACAAGCACGAGTTCAGGGTCTCGCCGGCCGACGAAAGCCGAGAGACGCTGGAGTACGTGAGCCGCATCCTCAAGGAAGAGCGCGACATCGAGTTCGCCGCCAGGCCTCTCCAGACGTCGCGCTTCGAGGTGGAAGACATCCGGTTCGCGCACGTGTTCTACGAGGATGGTCTCGAGGTCAACGTGATGTACGCGGTCGGGGAGCCCAAGAAGCGAGCCGTCGGGTTCAAGCTCTCGGAGGGGATGGACGTGCCCGAGGAGCTCGAGGGCAGGTTCAAGTTCGCCCGGCAGAAGTCCAAGCTGGCCGGCACCATCCGCGGCTCGTTCTTCGTGATCAAGGGCGAGTACTAGATCGCGTAAGGGCGAGTACGAGATCGAGCCGGGCGGCCCGCCGTGAGTCAGGCCGCCCTGGTCTCCTCTCTGTCCGCCGCCCCCTCTTGCCTCTCCTCTTCGGCGTCGCGGCGGGCCTGCGCGCGAACGTCCGCGTACCCGATGGCGAACACGGCGGCCGCGACGGCGAGGGCGCACGCGCTGCCGACGAGTTCGACGAGGTGCACGCCGGAGACCATGCCCTGACGGCCGGCGGCCGCGAGCTGGCTCTGCAGCGGCCCCGGCACGCCGCTCTGGGCCTCGAGGAGGCCGCTGCGCGCCACGAGCGACCCGGCGTGCCGGGCGGTGGCCGCGGGCACACCCTGCAGCTGTGACGCCGTCACCGAGGCGGTGCGGGCGACGAAGACCGCCCCCACGGCGCCAACGCCGACGGCGATCCCGATCTGCCTGGCCGTGTTGTTGAAGCCCGAGGCCATCCCCGTGGCGTCGCGCGTCACCGCCTCGAGCGAGGCGTGCGCGGCGGCGGGGTTCGTCGCGCCCCAGCCGACGCCGGCGACGAGGAGGCCGGGCAGCAGCGCGATCCATCCCCGTGCCGGGTCGTAGAGCAGCATGAGCGCGGAGCCGATGCCCAGCAGCAGCAGCGAGGCGCCGAGGATCCACGCCGGGTGCACACGAGTGACGAGTCTGCCGGTCAGGATGGCGGCCGCGAAGGCCATGGCGGTCATGGGCAGCATCTCGAGGCCGGCGCGCAGCGGCGAAGCCCCGCCGGCCTCCTGGAGCACGCGCAGCAGGAAGAGGAGCACCGCGGCGATCACGACGCCCTGCCCCATCACGGCGATGGTGGCGACGAGAAAGCGACGGTCGCCGAGGAGCCGCACGTCGAACAGCGCCGCGTCGCGCCGCGCCGTCCACGCCCAGACGGCGCCGATCACCGCCGCCCCGGCGAAGGCGGAGACGATCTGCCAGCTGGACCAGCCCAGGCGGTTTCCCTCGACGAGCCCGAAGACGAGCAGCAGAAGCGCGAGCCCGAACGTCACGAACCCGAGCCAGTCGAGCGGCTTCGGGTGCGGCGAAGCCGACTCGGGGAGCCGCCAGAGGGCGAGGGCGATCATGACGAGCCCCAGCGGGATGTTGACGAGAAAGATCGAGGGCCAGCCGAAGGCATCGGTGAGGAGGCCGCCGACCAGCGGGCCGACGGCCAGCCCGCCGCCGATGGCGGCGCCCCACACGCCGAGCGCGCGGCCGAGCTCCGCGCCGCGGAAGCCGTGGCCGATCAGCGCCAGGGCGCTGGCGAAGAGACACGCGGCGCCGACCCCTTGCGCGCCGCGGCCGGCGATCAGCTGCAGCGGCGACGAGGCCAGCGACGACGCGAGCGAGCCCGCGGTGAAGACGGCCATGCCGGCGACGAAGACCCGCCGCCGCCCGACCCGGTCGGCCACGGACCCCGCGATGAGCAGCAGTGAGCCCAGCGCGAGGGCGTAGACGTCTACCACCCACTCGAGGTCGGTCAGCTGCGTGTGGAGCGTCCGCTCCATGTCGGGGAGCGCGACGTTCACCACGGTGATGTCGAGGATGAGCATCAAGGTGGCGGCCGACGCCAGCCAGAGGGTCCACCGCTGCGCGGACCGGCTCACGCGGCCGTCGCCGCGGTCGTCGCTTGATGGGGGCATACGAGTACCGTTCCTGGGGTCGCCCTGCGCCTCACGTGCGGAGCTCCCTCCTCCGCGGCGTCCCTGTTCTCTCTTGTGGCGTGCCCCGACCCTGCGCGGGCAAACGCGTCCCACGTTTTCCTCGGCCGGCGGCGGCCGCGGCGCATCGGGCTGTGTGCCCAAGCTCGCCGGCCGGTAGAATCGGGCCCGTCCTCCGACCTCCCGAGGCCCCATGACTTCAGCCCAAGATCGTTATCGCAGCATCCGCAACGTGCTCCTGGCCGTCCTCGTGCTCAACCTGGCGGTGGCGCTCGCCAAGCTCGTCTACGGCGTCATGAGCCACTCCGCGGCGATGGAGGCGGACGGCTTCCACTCGCTCTTCGACGGCGCCTCGAACATCATCGGTCTCGTGGGTATGTGGTTCGCCTCCAGGCCGGCCGACGCCGAGCACCCCTACGGGCACGCCAAGTTCGAGACGTTCGCCGCGGCGCTGATCGGCATCATGCTCGCGTTCGCGGGCTACACAGTCGGCAGAGGCGCGGTCGACAGCCTCGTCGGACGCGGCGTGCCGACCGAGGTCACGAGCATCTCCTTCGCCATCATGCTCGGCACGCTGGCGGTCAACATCCTGGTGACGACGTGGGAGCGGCGGGCCGGGAGGCGGCTGGGCAGCGAGGTGCTGATCGCCGACGCCGGCCACACGCTGAGCGACGTGATGGTGAGCGTCGGCGTCATCATCAGCCTCGTCATCGTCCGGCTGGGCTGGGAGCAGGCCGACGGCATCGTCGCCCTCCTGGTCGCGGTCGTGATCTTCCGCACCGCGTGGGGCATCATGAGCGGCGTCCTGCACACGCTTGGAGACGCCGTCCGCCTGCCCGCCGAGGAGGTCGCCTCCACCGCCTGCGGCGTGTCCGGCGTGGTCGGCTGCCACGGCGTCCGGACCAGGGGCTCGGAGAGCCACGTCTACGTGGACCTCCACGTCGAGGTCGCTCCGGGCACGACCGTGGAGCGCGGTCACGAGATCGCCCACGAGGTCGAGGCCCTGCTCCGTCGCGCCTACGGCCAGATCACCGACGTCGTGGTCCATCTGGAACCCGCCGGCTCCCGTCGAGGCCCCCCCGAGGGCCGATCTCTGACCGGGTGGAACCGCTGAAGAGGGGGAGACGAGGAGACCGGCGAGCAGCCGGGCGGTCAGACGCTCAGGCGCCGGCCGGGGGTGCGCCGCGATGCACGTCCCAGTCCTGCCCCTCGGCGATCTCGAGTGAGTCCGGCGCCGCGGCGACCGCGACGGTGAAGAAGTCCGGCTTGGGCTTGCCGGGCACGTAGTCGAGCACCCTGTGGATCGACGCGGTCGTCCCGGGAGTGAGCACGCAGACGTGGAAGGCGATCTTCTTGGCGCGCGGCTCGACCGTCTTGCCCGTTGCGAGGTAGTCGCTCAGGCGGTTGGGGCTGCTGAGGCGGGAGATCGCCTCGTCGAGGGCGCGCAGGAGGCCCTGGAGGGTCGCGCTGTTGGCGTCGCGCACGACGTGGAACCAGAGCGCGTCGGGCTGCTCGGCGAGGACCTTGGCGACGCCCCTGCGGATGCTCTCGTCGACCTCGGACTTGCCGGAGCGCCCCCCCGACTTGAACTCGACGGCCAGCGCCGGCTGGTCGTGGCCGTGACGGTACAGCGCGAGGTCGGTGAGCGCCTTCTGCGCCTTCTCGCCGCCGCCGCGGCCGAAGCGGTAGGAGAGCCGCGTCGGGACCTCGGCGGCGAACGCCCAGGGCTCGGGGCCGGTCTCGGCGAGCAGCGCGGCGACGAAGGCGGACCGCGCCTCCTGCTCGCCGACTCGCCGCACGCGGCCCTTCTGGGGGAACATGACGCGCGGCCACGGCGCGCCGGCGGTACCCAGCGCGAACGCGTAGCTGTCCCAGAGGATCTCGTCGGCTGCGCCGGCAGAGCTCCCGCAGCCACTCCTGGAACGCGGCGTCCGCGGCGGCCGGGTCGCCGGGTACGGCGTCGGGCATGCTTCCTCCCTGAGAGGACGAGCCTAGCGAAGCAGTTCGATCTGGTCCCACTCCGATTCGGGCACGGTGACGACCCGGCTGGGCGCGCCGACCCTCGCGGGGATGCTGATCACCACGGACCCCTGCACGTCGGCATGCCCCTCGACGACGCGACCCGCCTCACCGTTGTAGCGGACATGCCTGCCGAGCAGATCCTCGAGCCTCACGTGACCTCCAAAGCGGATGGTGGAAGTCCGCCGGCGGCGCCTTGCGGTGCGGAAGCCGGTGGACCTGTCGCCTCTAGCCTAGCATCAGTGCCGTGAAGGACTCCTCGCGCCGTGAAGAGGGAAAGCAGGCGGGAGGTACGGAGAGCCGGCCCACGGCAGCGCGGCCGGCCGGCAGGGAGGAACGAGCCGATGACGACCGCAGACGACCCCATGGGCGGCACAGGCGCCGCCGACCAGCGCCCCTTCGTCGTCACCTACCCCTGCCCGGTGTGCGAGGGGCAGGGCGCCGTCGACGGGCGGCCCTGCGCGGCATGCCACGGCACGGGGGTGCGGCGGTTCTTCCACGGCACGAAGGCCGACCTGAAGCCGGGGGACCTGATCGAGGCCGGCCACGACTCCAACTTCGGGAAGAGGAAGCAGGCGAACTTCGTCTACCTGACCGGCACCCTGGACGCCGCCGTCTGGGGAGCGGAACTGGCGGTGGGCGAGGGCCGCGGCAGGGTCTTCACGGTGGAGCCGACGGGCCCCATCGAGGACGACCCCAACCTGACGGACAAGAAGTTCCCGGGCAACCCGACGAAGTCCTACCGCACGCGGCAGCCGCTGCGGGTCACGGGCGAGGTCGAGGATTGGGAGGGGCACCCGCCCGACGCGCTCAAGACCATGAAGGACAACGTCGAGGAGATGAAGCGACGGGGCGTCGAGGCGATCGACGACTGAGGCGCTCCTCGCTTCCGCACGGCAGGCCGCTCCTTAGCTCAACGTTCTTCCCGCTTCACACGCACGCAACATTCGCCGGGCACTATGGTCATGGCTCCTTTCGCTGGCAAGCGATAGACCCCCACCACGAGGGTTTGCCCCCCAAAGCCCTTGCACGAGGCCCCGACCCCCCCGGGGCCTCGCCCCTTTAAGGCCCTGCCGCGGCCGCGTGCATGAGCGCCGGCGCGTACCGTGCCCGCGTCCAACGATCGCGGCGTGTGTGTGCACCGGGAGTCGCGGACGTGCAGGGCGCCGGGACGCCGGGCTCACAGGTGCTTCAGAAACCTCAGACCGAAGGCCGCGAACACCAGGACGATGCCGACGTTCGCCATCAGCCGTTCCCAGAACCGGTCACGGAAGAACAGCAGATCCACGGTGACGACGACCGCTATCAAGGCCAGGACGAAGAGCGCCACAGAGGTGTTCCTCACTTCGATCACCCTTTCGGCGCTCCCCGGCCGGGCTCTCGGCGAGCCGGGGAGCGCCGGCAGCGATCAGCCTGCCTTGGCGGCCGGGGGCGGCTTCTCTTCGGCGGCCTCGGCCGCCGCCTCCGCGGTCTCACCCGGCAGATCGGAGGGCGCATTCTCGGCCGTGGGCGCCGACTCCTCGGAGGGCGTCGACTCCTCGAGTTCCACGTGGACGTAGGTGTCGACGGTGCGGCGTCTCCGGCGTAGCCTCGGCGTCAGCATGAGCGCCCCCCTTCGGTGATGACTGGCTCTGCTGAGTACCTTCCCGTTGGTCCGGGAATCGGTCAGCGCCGCGTCAGCCGCTCACCTCAGGCGCAGCGCACCACTCCCCGCGCCCAGAGGCAGTCGCCGCAGGTGGGGTGCGGGTTCCCCAGGCAGTCCTCCTCGTTGCTCTCGGCAAGCTCGCAGGCGCAGTCGGTGCAGGGTGGGAAGTCGAAGCGCCGCACCCGCTCGCGGAAGGCGGCGTAGTCGGGCGAGGCCCAGACGGCGGCGAGCGACGCGTCCGGCAGACGGCCGACCTCCCAACGCCGCATCCGCTTCTCGCGCCCCCGCACGAAGCAGCTGTACGTGTGCAGCAGCGGCGGGCAGGGGCTGACGCCGCCGTGCCAGGCGACGGCGCAGGCGTCCGCCTCGACGAACGGGCAGCGGCTGCGGGTCGCCTCGGGCTCGGCGCCGAAGAAGGACACCGGCCCCGACCGTGTGAGCGCCCTGCCCAGCGCGGCCCCCAGCGACTCGTCCCAGTCGAACGCCGGCAGCTGCCAGCGGGGGGCCGCGCTGGTGACGGCGCCGCTGAGCGAGCTCGCGCGGTGGTCGTAGAGCGTCTCGCCGAGCAGGTCCTCGGTGTAGGCCAGCACGTTGCTGACGATGATGAAGGTCGCGCCGAGCTGGGCGGCGAGGCGGCCGAGGCCGGGGAGCTCGGCGACGTTCGAGCGCATGGCGACGAACTCGACGCCGATCCGCATGCCCGGGCCGTAGTTCGGCCCACGGGCGTCGTGCAGGCGGCGCACGTTCTCGACCACCCGGTCCAGCGAGGCGCCGGAGCGCACGCGGCCGAAGGCCTCGGCGTTGGCGCCGTCGATGCTGACCACGAGCTGGTCGAGGCCGGCGTCGAGGAGCCCCGCGGCCAGCGCGTCGTCGAGGAGGAGGGCGTTGGTCGTCACCTCGGTGCGCAGCCCGCGTTCCCCGGCCAGCCGCACCATCTCGAGGAAGCGCGGGTGCAGGAGCGGCTCGCCGAGCCCCATGAACGCCACGGTGGCGCCGGGCTTCAACCCATCGGCGACCGCCTCGAACGTCGCCCACTCCATGAAGCCCTCGCGCTCGTCCCAGGCGTGGCGCACGCAGGTCGCGCAGGCCAGGTTGCAGGCGTTGGTCGGCTCGACGTAGACCTTGAGCGGTCTGCCCGCGGCCTCGGTCATGCCGGCGTGCTCAGGCGCGCCGCTTCGCGGCTCGCAGCTCGTCGAGCGTGGGGAAGCTCAGGGCGCCGGCCTCGCACATGCCGGCGCAGTGCGAGCAGCCCTCGATGCACGACCCCTTGGCGACGACGCGCACGTGGTCGTCGACGGCGCCGTAGACGCCCTGCTGGCAGAACTCGAGGCACACCCTGCAGTCCGTGCAGAGGGCATCGTCGAGCGTCGGCCCCCAGATGAACGTGGAGTCCCTCTGCGTCCGCCGCCGTCATCGTCTTCTCCTGTCTCTGCCTCAGTGACGCGCCGGCTCAGGGGCCGACGCGGAGCAGTTCGCCGAAGGCGCGCACGGCCTCGGCGACCGCCTCGCGGTCGATCGCGTAGAAGCTCCACTTGCCCCGGCCCTCGACGTGGATGAGGCCGGCGTCTTTGAGCACGCCGAGGTGGTAGGAGATCTTGGATTGCCCGAGCCCGAACTGCTCCTGGAACTCGCAGACGCAGATGCCGGCCGGCTCGGTCGAGCCCGGCACGCCCCGCGTCGCCGGATCGGGCAGCTCGCAGCAGCCTCGCCCTTGCGCCATGATGTCGAGCATCTCGAGGCGGATGGGGTCGGAGAGCGCTTTGCCGACGCGAGCGAGAGCCTCTCGTCCCTGTGCGTCGAGGCGCGTGCAGCAGGACGCCACGGCGTCCTTCGCGCCGGCGGGGCCCACAGTCGACGTGCCGCATCTGCTGCTCATGCCGTCCAGCTTATCACAGCTTTTCTTGATGTGGAGTTGACTGACGGCGGGCGACGGCTATAGTTAGAGCGACTTCTGTTGATATGAGATCCGGAGAGGAACGCCCATGAGCATGCCGACCGACGACCTCAAAGAGCAGATCCGCGAGCACTACGCAGAACGCGCGGTCGCGGCGGCGCAGGCGCAGCCCTGCGGCTGCGGCTGCAACTGTGGCCCCGCCGCCGTCGAGGCCGACGACGAGCTGGCCCGAGGTCTCTACAGCCTCGACGAGACCAGCGCCCTGCCCGACGCGGCGGTGCTCGCGAGCCTCGGCTGCGGCAACCCGACCGCGCTCGCCGAGCTCCACCCCGGCGAGGTCGTCCTCGATCTCGGCAGCGGCGGCGGGATCGATGTGCTCCTCTCCGCCCGCCGCGTCGGCCCGGCCGGCAAGGTCTACGGCCTCGACATGACCGACGAGATGCTGGCCCTGGCGCGCGAGAACCAGCGCAAGGCGGGTGTCGAGAACGTGGAGTTCCTGCGCGGCGAGATCGAGGCCATCCCGCTGCCCGACGACTCTGTCGACGTCATCATCAGCAACTGCGTCATCAACCTCTCCGTGGACAAGGACAAGGTCCTCGCCGAGGCCTACCGGGTGCTCAAGCCCGGCGGCCGGTTCGCCGTCAGCGACGTGCTCTTCCGCGGCGACATGAGCCTGCTCCCGCGGGAGCTCCTGGACGACGTGAACGCCTGGTCGGGCTGCATCGCCGGTGCGCTCCACGAGGACGACTTCCTCGCGCGGCTCCGGGCTGCTGGGTTCCAGGACGCCGGCGTCGAGGTGACCAACGTCTACGACGGCTCGGATGCGAACAACATGTGCGGCGCGCCGCCCCTTCCCGACGGCGTGCAGGTCGTCAGCGGCTTCGTGCGCGCCGCCAAGCCGGCTCGCTCGGGCGGGTGCTGTTGCTCCGGCCCATCCTGCTGCTGACGGCCCTCACTTGCGACAAGTCTGAACGCCCGACCTCAAGCCCGTGCTGGTGGAGACGGCCTGCTCCCTCTACCCTCTCAGGCGCGGTCGGCGCCGTGCTCGTCCACGGGTGCAAGCCGCACGGCGGCATGCACAGGCATCTCCTCGAGGTGCGCATGCGCCGGTACGGCGACAAGCGCGATCAGCGTGAGTGCGGCAAGGCCGACCCCGCCGATCAGGTAGAACTCGCGGTAACTCGTCGCCTCGATGATGCGCCCGCCCAGGGCCGTGCCGATGGCGCCGCCGACCATGAAGGCGAAGGCGACCAGCGACATCGCGGTGCCGCGCGCCTTGGCGGCGAACTGGGTCGCCGTGGTGAGCAGCGAGGAGTGCGCGAACATGAAGCCGAGGCCGAGCAGCAGCACGGCGACGGCCATGGTGCCGAGGCGCGTCGAGCCCACGACGACGAGCAGGTCGGCGACCGCGGCGCACGCGAGGCCAAGGGCCACGAGGCGTTGCCGGCCGATGCGCTCGGCGAGGCGCCCGGAGGCGCGGCTGGAGGCGATGACCCCGACTCCGAACACGGCCATCAGCAGGCCGATCTGGAACGTGCCCAGTCCGAGGCTCCTCGACGAGAGGGCGCCGAGGTACGAGAACGAGCCGAGGATCAGCATGCCCTCGAAGAACACGACCAGGTAGGTGCGCAGGCTGGGCCAGTGGCCGAGCAGGCGCACGTAGGGGCGCACGAACTGGCTGTGCGGGTCACCGTGCAGTTCGCTCGCGAAGGAGCGCGCCGTGACCAGCAGCACGACGGTGACCACCGCGGCGACGACCGCGTAGGTGATGAAGACGCCGCGCCAGCTCGTGACGGCGGCGATCGTGCCGCCGATGGTCATCGAGGTGGCCTGGCCGAGGAAGGCGATGCCCATGAACGAGGCGATCGCCTGCTGGCGCTGCTTCATCGGCACCAGGTCGCCGATGAGCGCCAGCGAGACGGGCATGGTGGCGGCGGCGAAGACGCCGGTGAGGGCGCGGAAGGCGGTCAGGTCGCCGAGGCCGACGCCGGCGGCGCACAGACCGGTCGCGACGGTGAAGAACACGAGGCTGACGCCGACGACGCGCAGCTTGCCGAAGCGGTCGGCGAGCGGCCCGTAGAGCAGCTGGAAGAGGCCGAAGGGCAGCATGTAGGCGGCGATGAGGATCCCGCGCGCGCCGGCTGGACGCCCAGGTCGTGGGCGATCGAGGGCAGCAGCGGCGAGACGACCCAGTTGTCGGCCATGACGATGAAGCCGGCGAGGCCGAGGACGACGATGAGACGCTTGACGTTCACGGATAGACCTTTCGCGAGAGGTGCGGGCCCTACAGGACCGCGTTGAAGAGGAACCCGACGAGCATGATCCCCAGGCCGACCACGCCGAGGAAGACGGCGATGAGCTGCCAGCGGAGGACCTTCTTGAGGATGATGGTCTCGGGCAGCGAGAGCGCGATGACGCTCATCATGAAGGCGAGCACCGTGCCGAGCGCCGCGCCCTTCTCGAGCAGCGCCTGGACGATGGGGATGATGCCGGCGGCGTTCGAGTACATGGGGATGCCGAGCAGCACGGCGAGCGGCACGCTCCACCAGGTGCCGGCGCCCATGACCCCGGCCATGAAGTTCTGCGGCACGTAGCCGTGGATGAGGGCGCCGACGGCGATGCCGGCGAGGACGTAGGGCCAGACCTTGCCGACGATGTCCTTGACCGCCTGCCAGGCGTAGCTCACGCGGGCCGCCCAGGTGAGCTCCTCGCCCGCGGCGGCGGCCTCGCCCATCCTGATCTCGAGCACCCAGTCCTGGATGTAGTGCTCCATCTTCAGGCGCCCGATGACCCAGCCCGCGACCATGGCGATGAGCAGGCCGGTCACGAGGTAGAGGGCGGCGACCTGCCAGCCGAAGAGCCCGTAGAGCAGCACGAGGGCGATCTCGTTGACCATCGGCGCGGCGATGAGGAACGAGAAGGTCACGCCGAGCGGGATGCCGGCCTCGACGAAGCCGATGAAGAGGGGGACGGCCGAGCAACTGCAGAACGGCGTGACGATCCCGAGGCTCGCCGCCATCACGTTGCCCGTGGCCTCGCGGCGGCCACGCAGCAGAGCGCGGGTCCGCTCGGGGCTGAAGAACGAGCGCACCACCCCGACGCCGAAGACGACGAGGGTGAGGAGCAGGAGCACCTTCACGCTGTCGTAGACGAAGAACTCGAGGGCGGATGCCCAGCGCGTGTCGGGCAGCTGCAGCTGGTCGTGGAAGAGCCAGACGGTGAACGGCAGCCAGAAGTGGTAGACGAGCGCCCAGAGTCCGACGCCCAGCGTCAGGCGGAGCCAGAGCGGGAGGTCCATCCAGCTGCGGACGAAGAAGTTGACCTTGTCCGTCTCCGGCTCCTGACCAGCCACCTCCGTGGACGAGCAAGCGCAGACCGGCACCACCGGTGGCTCGCCCGATCCGGTCACCACTTCTGGGGCCTCCGCGGTCCGTGCCGCCTCGAGCGCCTGTTCAGTCACGACACCTCATCCTTTTCCTCGGGACCTGCGAAGCTCGTGATCAGCGGCGTCGCGGCCAGCTCGCGCTGCAGCCGCTCGTGGTCGTAGGGCACGCGCACGAACTCGACGAAGCCTCGGGCTCGCCGAGCCGCGCCGGGTCGACGATCGCGTAGCAGACGCGCCAGTCGCCGTCCTTGGGGCGGCCGCCGCTGCCCACGTTGACGAACGTGGTCTCGCCGACGGGACGCACGTAGGGCACGTGCGTGTGACCGAAGAAGATGGCGGGGTAGGGGTAGTCGTGTGCCATGCGCTCCATGGCCGACTCAGGGCGGTCCTCGAAGAGGTACTCGTTGATCCGCCGGGGGCTGCCGTGGACGGCGAGCAGGTCGCCGGCGGGCGTCGCGAAGCGTGAAGCGGTCCTCCAGGGTGCGCAGGTACGCCTTGACCTCGTCGGTCACCGCCGCCTGCGTCCACTCGAGCGAGGCAGCGCCCTCGGCGCGCTGCTCGTCGGTCTTGTAGACGCAGCCGCAGTCGCCGGTCTCGAAGCCGATGCCCTGGTCATAGTTGCCCATGAGCGAGGGGATGCCGCGGTCGCGGACCAGCAGGGCGACCTCGTTGGGCGAAGGCCCGTAGCCGACGAGGTCGCCGAGCGAGATGGTCGCCGGCACCCCGCGACGCTCGATGTCGGCGAGGATCGCCTCGAGCCCGGGCAGGTTGCCGTGCACGTCGCTGAAGAGTGCGAAGGGAGTCTCGAGCTTGAGCACCCTCAACGGCGCTCCTTTCATCGACAGGTCTTTATATCAACTTGTCTTGACCATAAACCTAGCTCGATGTAAGGTCAAGAGGCGCAGCCGTGGATCCTCGTCGACTCAGGAGACTTGCTGCATGGCCGAAGGAACGATGAAGAGACTGTCCTTCCTCGACCGCTACCTCACGCTGTGGATCTTCCTCGCGATGGCCGTCGGCGTCGCTGTCGGCTGGGCCTTCGTCGGCGTGCCCGAGTTCATCGACAAGTGGACGGTGGGCACCACCAACATCCCCATCGCCATCGGCCTCATCATCATGATGTATCCGCCGCTCGCGAAGGTGCGCTACGAGGAGCTCGGCGACGTCTTCAAGGACTACAGGATCCTCGGCCTCAGCCTGGTGCAGAACTGGCTCATCGGCCCGTTCGTCATGTTCTTCCTGGCGATCATCTTCCTGCACAACTACCCCGAGTACATGGTCGGGCTCATCATGATGGGCCTCGCGCGCTGCATCGCCATGGTGATCGTCTGGAACCAGCTGGCCAGCGGGCGACACCGAGTACGCCGCGGGCCTCGTCGCCTTCAACAGCATCTTCCAGGTGCTGTTCTACAGCGTCTTCGCCTGGATCTTCGTCACCAAGCTGCCGCCGCTGTTCGGGCTCGAGGGCGCGACGGTGGACGTCTCGATCGGCCAGATCGCCAAGAGCGTCGCCATCTACCTCGGCATCCCGTTCGTGGCCGGCATGATCACGCGCTTCGTCGGCCTGAAGGTGAAGGGGCGGGAGTGGTACGAGCAGAAGTTCATCCCGCGGATCAGCCCGCTCACGCTCGTCGCCCTGCTGTTCACCATCTTCGTGATGTTCAGCCTCAAGGGCGACCTCATCGTGCAGCTGCCGCTCGACGTCGTCCGCATCGCGATCCCGCTCGCCATCTACTTCGCGATCATGTTCTTCGTGAGCTTCTACATGGGCCGGCGCATCGGCGCCGACTACTCGAAGACGGCGACCCTGAGTTTCACCGCCGCGAGCAACAACTTCGAGCTGGCCATCGCCGTCGCCATCGCCACGTTCGGTCTCAACTCCGGCGAGGCGTTCGCCACGGTGATCGGCCCGCTGGTCGAGGTGCCGGTGCTGATCGGCCTCGTGAGCGTCTCGCTCTGGTTCGGCCGCAAGTACTGGGGCGTCACCGACGCACCCGTGCCCGCCGCCGTCGCGGCGGGCTGTGACGAGGTGGGCTGCGACCCGGTCCGCGGAAGGGAGAGGGTCTGATGGCCGCGCAAGCCGTTCGCAAAGGAACCATCGAAGACTACGTGCCGCTGTTCAAGGCGCTCAGCAACTCGACCAGGGCGCAGATCATGGAGTTCCTGCTCAGCGGCGAGCGTTGCGTCTGCGAGATGACCGGTCCGCTCGACCTGAGCCAGCCCCTGGTCTCGCACCACCTCGGCCTGCTTCGGGACGCCGGGCTCGTGAACATGCGTGACGAGGGCGCGCGTACCTACTACTCGATCAACGAGGAGCGGTTCGACGCCGACCTCCAGGGGTTCGTCGCGCACGTGGAGCGCCTGCGCACCACGCCGCGACCGGCACTGGATCCCGGCGTCGGCCTGCGCGACGCGGGTCGCGAAGCCCGGCAAGAAGTCCGCCTAGTCAATCGCATCACAAGGAGACACCAAATGAAGCTCGAGATCCTCGGTTCCGGCTGCGCCAACTGCCAGAAGCTGGAGGCCGTCACGAAGGAGGCGGTCGCCGACCTCGCCATCGCCGACGTCGACGTGGTGAAGGTCACCGACATGAAGGACATCATGGGCTATGGCGTCATGTCGACGCCGGGCCTCGTCATCGACGGCAAGGTCGTCTCCAGCGGCCGCGTGCCGTCCAAGGCCGAGGTGGCCTCGATGATCACCACTGAGCTGGCCGCTCAGGCATGACACGAAGGCGCCAACGGGCGCGGCGCGCCCTGCTTTCGGCGGCCGGCGCGCTTGCCGTGCTGCTCATCCTCGCCGGGTGCGGCGGAGCGGCCGGGGACACCGGCTCCACCGCCGTGCCTCAGACCAACCACAGCCCGGGTTCCTCACCCAGAGTCACGTTCATCGAGCTCGGCGCCGACAGCTGCGTGCCCTGCAAGGAGATGAAGCCGGTCATGGCCGGCATCGCGAAGGCGTTCGGGGACCAGGTCGAGGTGATCTTCTACGACGTGTGGGAGGATCCGGCGCCGGCCAACGAGTACGGCATCCAGATGATCCCCACGCAGATCTTCCTCGACGAGAGCGGTGAGGAGTTCCACCGGCACACGGGCTTCTACCCGCAGGCGGACATCGAGGCTCTCCTGGTGGAGCAGGGTCTCACCAAGAGCGCGACGCAGTAGCGCGCGGTGCTGGAGCAGATCCTCACCAGCCTGAGCAACGGTCTCGGGCAGTCGCTCGGCTGGGCGCTGCTGGCGGCCTTCGCCTGGGGCGTCGTGAGCATCGTGTTCAGCCCCTGCCACCTGGCCAGCGTGCCGCTCGTCGTCGGCTTCATCTCCACGCAGGAGGACGCCTCGACCGGGCGCGCGTTCCGGCTCTCGCTCCTGTTCGCGCTGGGCGTGCTCGCCTCCATCGCGGTGATCGGCGTGGTCACCTGGTCGCTCGGCAGGCTGCTGGGCGACCTCGGCTCGGTGGGCAACATCGCCGTCGCCGTCGTGTTCTTCGTCTTCGGCCTCTACCTCATGGGGCTGCTGCCGCTGCACTGGAACGTCTTCCCCAAGACGACGAAGCGGCGGGGCGCGCCCGCAGCGGTCGGGCTCGGGCTTGCGTTCGGCGTCGGCCTCGGCCCCTGCTCCTTTGCCTTCCTCGCCCCGCTGCTCGTGTTCGTCTTCGGCAGCGCGAGCACCGACTACCTGCTTGCGATCGGCCTGCTGGCGGCCTTCGCCGCGGGGCACTGCGGCGTCATCGTGGCCGCGGGCACCGCGGCGCAGAGGGTGCAGAGCTGGGCGTCCTGGGGTGATCGCTCTGGAGTCACTCGTTGGGTGCGGCGGGTCAGCGGCGCCCTGGTGGTGCTCGCCGGCGTGTATCTCATCGCAGCGTAGCTCTGTAGAGGGCGAAGACCTGGGACGCGGCGCCAAGGCGCTCTCCGGCCATACCGGATGCCTGGCCTCTGCTCAGTCTTGCCTGACGATGTCGACTGAGATCTCGACGGCCGGGATCTCCCCGCTGTTCTCAAGCCAGTGGGTGGTGTTCCTGTCCTCCGGCCAGCCCACTCCCGGCCCATAGGCCGTCGTGACTCCGTCCCGGTGGTCGGTGATCGTGCCCTGCAGGATGTAGACGACGCCCGGTCTGCCTTTGTGGTCGTGGACCGGGCCGAAGACGCCTCCCGGCTCGATGGTCACCAGACGCATCCGGAGCCGGCGGCCCTTCCATGCCCTCGATCTCGGGGCCGAGGTCGACCGTTGTGAGCAGCTCTACCGCGACACCTCGCGTCTCGGGCGCCGGCTGTTCCGTTGCTCATGGTGCACTCCTCTCTCTCCTTGCGCGGCCTGCTCAAGTATGCGCCGTCGGCAGGAGAGCGCAGGCGAGTCCCCGTGACGTGGTCTCGTCCGCCGCCCACCGGAGAAGCGTAGACGGGTATTCGCCGCTCGTCCGTGCGACACTCTGAGGATGAACGTGGAGGTCCTCGCCCAGCGACTGCTGGCCTTCTCGGGCGAGCACGACGCGGATCATCACCTCGTCCTGCGAGCCGGTCCTCGCCGCGACGTCTACTACCGCTTCTCGGAGAGCCGCGCAGACCCGCTTCGCCTGATGGCCTGGGAGGCCCGGGAGGACGCGGCCGGGTCAGAGCGGCTCCCGGCTGAGCAGGCGCGATGGCTGACGCGCATGGCCTTCCGCCGCTACGGAGGAGGACTCCTGGGGCGTGTGGTCGGCATGCCCCACACGATCGAGGACGCGCGCATGATCGCGGGACTGGCCTCGTTCCTTCTCGAGCACGCCTACGCCTTGCCGGGGAACGCCGCGGTCAGCGTCGCTCTCGAGGCCGCGTAGCCGGCCTTCTCGGATCGATCTGCCCCGAACGGCGCGCCCTCAGCCCGCCTCGCGCTCAGGCCGTTTGCGAGGGAACTGCGTGCAAAAGCCGGCGAAGCCGACGACCACGGCGCGCAGCCGCTCGCGGGTCGGCTCGTCGGTGAGCCGGCCGTCCGCGTCGAAGCGTTCCCCGCTGCGCTCGATGAACAGGGGCTCGCCGAACCACGGCCGCATCTTCAGGTAGCGGAACACGGTCAGCCAGGCGGTCTGCGCGAAGCGCGTGCCGGAGAGCCCGCCCGCTCCGACCAGTGCGACCGGCAGGTCGCCGAACACGCCCGGCACGTCGGCCGGCGGGCGCGATGCCCAGTCGAGCGCGTTCTTGAGGTAGCCGGGGATGCCCCAGTTGTACTCGGGCGACGCGACCAGCAGCCCGTCCGCCGCGCGCAGCGCCTCCTTCAGCTGTTCGGCCTCGTCCGGGAAGCCGCGCGCCGCCACATCCTGGTTGAACAGGGGGAGTGCGCCGATGACCGGCAGCAGGCCGAGGTCGACCTCCGTGCCGTGCGGAGCCATCGCCGCCGCCTCCGTGAGCAGCGCGCGGTTGAACGAGGCCTCTCGCAGACTGCCGCCGAAAGCGAGGATGCGCGTCATGACTCCCCCTTCTTCGCCTCCTGGTACAGGCCCATCCTACTCGCGGGTCCAGTCCCCAAGGGCCTCTTGCTGCCTCGGCCTCACGGGCAAGATACAATCGCAGCACTGTGCCCACTGACCGGCATGCCCCACACCCACCCACCCCCCGTTCGCGCATGGTGCGCGCGTTGGCCTGGCTGCGCGCGCGACCTTGGGGCGTGTTCGCCGCCGCGTCTGCTGATCGACCTCGCGGTGCTCATCCCCGCGCACTTCAACGACTGGCACGACACGTACATCGGCGTGCCGGCCGCCATCGCCTCGCTGGTCGTGGTCAGCGGCGCTCTCGTCGGCGGCCCCTTCGCCGGAGCGGCCCTCGCGCTGGCGACCGGGGTCGCCTTCGATGCCCTGATCATCACCGACCGCTGGCTCGTCACGGACATCTCGAGCGGGATCGTGATCTTCGTGTGGGTGCTCGCCGGGATCGGAGCAGGCATGCTCGGCGATCGCTACCGAGGCCAGGTGCAGCACTCGCTGAATGAGGCGACGGCGGCGCGCGAGGCGGTCGAGCGCGTGCTCGACGTGACCCCCTCCTTCCACGGCAGCGGCAGCCTCGAGGGTGTCACCAAGGCCATCTGCGAGGCTGCCGTCGAGACGGTGGGATGCTCCGCGGCGGCTCTGGTCACGATCGAGGGCGACACGCTGCGCCTGGTCGCGCGGGCGCCCGGCCGGGGGAGAGCCGACGCGATGCCCCTCCCCCTGGATGCGTTCCCCGACCTCAGACAGGAGCTCGTCGCGGAGCTCAGGCCCTCCCTCATTCCCGATCTGGCCCACCACGACGGGCCGTCTCTTCTCGACGACCTCGCCGGGTTCGCCGACCTCACGTCCGCGCTGCGCGTGCCCGTGGTGCTCAACGAGCGGCCGGTCGCGGTGCTCGCGCTGGGCTGGGCGGACGGAGCGCCGGACCCGGAGCCGGCGTGGCTGGCGACGGTGCAGCGCTTCGCCGACCACGCCGCCGTCGCCCTCGAGAGGGCGGGGCGCGTGGAGGCCGAACGCGACGCCGCGCGCCTCTACCGGAGGTTCGAGGCCAGCCTGATCCCGCAGCTCGGTACCAGCGCCGGCGATCTGCGCGATAGCGGTGAACTACTCCGCCGGCGAGCGGCGCATGCGCCTCGGCGGTGACTTCGTCGACCTCGTCACCAGTGCCGATGACCGGTTCCACGCCGTCATCGGCGACGTCTCCGGCCACGGCCCCGACGCCGCCGCCCTGGGCGCCTCACTGCGCGCCGCCTGGCGCGCGCTGGCGCACTGCGACCTCAGCGCCGCCGCGAGGCATGCGCACGCTCAACGACCTCGTGCTGGAAGAGTCCGACCGGACGGAGGACGAGGCGGGTCGCATGCCCATCATGGCGACGGTGTGCGCCGTCGAGCTCTCCGGCGACCGCTCGACGGCCACCTTCGTGACCGCGGGGCACCCGCCGGCGCTCCTCCTGGCGGGCGACGAGATCGTGACCATGCCTCTGGGCGGGCTCCCTCTCGGCGTGGAGCGTCTGCGACTGGACGCCGATGACCGTCTCGTTGCCGGAGAGCTGGACCCTCCTGCTCTACACCGACGGCATCATCGAGGCCCACGCCGACCCGGGGGCGCGGGCCCGCGTCGGCATCGAGGGGCTGGTCGCGCTGCTCGCCGAGATGCCGCGCCGGCGGGCCTGGGCGGACGCCGACCTCCGCCGGCTCATGGCGGGCGTGCAGCGCATGAACGGCGGCCCGCTGTCGGACGACGCGACGCTCCTGGCGCTGAGCAGCGCGGACCTCCCGGACAAGGCTCAGTAGCCTCGGCCGGGAGGCGTCTCGCCCGGAGGCCAGCGGGAGAGGGTGGGCGAGCAGTCGTGAGAGAGCCGCCGGGCCGGGTATGTTCTCCAACGTCCGCAGCGCGCCCACCAAGAGGACCGAGGAGCACACATGGAGTCACTGGACCAGGACACCGCGGCGGGACTCTGGGAGACCCGCGAGCCTCCCTTGCCTCTCGCTCTACCAGCCGACGCATCGGCACCGCCCCGAGAATCAGCAGGACCCTATCCGCTTCCGGAACCTCGTGAAGGCGCTGGAGGAGTCGCTCCTGCAGAAGTACCCGGCGAGCGAGGCCCAGGCGCTCCTGGACCCGTTTCTCGCGCTGGCCGACGACCGTGACGTCTGGACCCACACGCTCGACGGCTTGGCCGTGCTGGGCGCGAAGGGCCTGTTCCGCGTGTACGCACTCCCGCGCCCGGTCGCCGAGCTGGCCGTCGTGGCCGACAGCTTCCACACCAAGCCCCTGCTGCGCCTGCTTCAGTCGACCGACCGCTATCAGGTCCTCGCCGTGAACCGGCAGGCGATCAGGCTCTTCGAGGGGAGCCGCGACTTCCTCGAGGAGATCCAGCCGGCGCCGGGCGTGCCGCGGACGATCACGGAGGCGCTGGGCGAAGAGCTGTCCGAGCCCCACCAGACCGTCGCCTCCTACGGCGGCTCCGGAGGGGCGGCCATGCACCACGGCCACGGTGGGAGAGAGTCCGAGGTGGACATCGACGCGGAGCGGTTCTTCCGCGCCGTCGACCGTGGCGTCCTGGAGCACCACTCCCGCCCGTCGGGCCTGCCGCTGCTGCTGGCGGCGCTGCCGGAACATCACGGGATGTTCCACGAGGTCAGCCACAACCCGTTCCTGCTCGAGGAGAGCATCGACGTGCACCCGGATGCCCTGCAGTCCACCGACGAGCTCCGGCAGCGCGCCTGGTCGCTGATCGAGCCTCGCTATCTGGAGCGCCTCGCCGCGCTGGTCGAGCAGTTCGGCACGGCGAAGGCCAAGGGTCTCGGCGAGGCGGACCTCGCGCAGGTCGCCGGCGCGGCGGTCGGGCGGCCGCGTCGCGACGCTTCTGGTCGAAGACCGGCGTGAGGTGCCCGGCCGCGTCGACGCCACGACCGGCGACGTCGTGCACGACGACCTGGCCGACCCCGAGGTCGACGACGTTCTCGACGACCTGAGCACGCTGACCCTGAGGATGGGCGGCCAGGTCGTCGTCGTCCCCGCCGAGCGGATGCCGACGGAGACGGGCGCGGCCGCCATCTACCGCTACTGAAGCGCCGCAGCGACGGCGAGGAAAGGATCGACGCATGCAGATCCAGGTCAACACCGACCGCAACATCGAAGGCGGCGACCAGCTGCGCCGAGAGGTGGAGACCCGTCTCGAGGGCGCGTTGGACCGGTTCAGCGAGAAGATCACGCGGGTGGAGGTCCACCTCAGCGACGAGAACAGCGCCAAGAAGGGCGGCGCCGACGACATGCGCTGCCTGCTGGAGGCCCGACTCGCCGGGCTCCAGCCGGTCGCGGTGAGCCATGAGGCGGCGACTCTTGAGAAGGCCGTCGACGGCGCCGCCGAGAAGCTGAAGCGCTCGCTCGACAGCACCCTCGGGCGGCTGGGAGACCGCTGACGCGCGTTGTACCATGCGGCGGCGGCCACGTCCGGGGAGCCTCGCTCCGCGGGGTCGACCTCAGAGCGGATACAGCCCCGCGCTGACGAGGCTGTGCCAGAGCGGTTGCGCCGCGATCCCCAGCGCGAGGAGCGCGCCCGGCGGGGATGTACGTGCCCTTCCGCGCCCAGGGACCCATGCTCACGCCGACCTCGGGCCCCGGCGCGCCCAGATAGGCGGGCCCCAGCACGCGCAGGTAGTAGGCCAGCGACAGGACCGAGTTGGCCGCCGCCACGACGGCCAGCCAGGCGTAGCCGGCGTCGATCGTCGCGGCGAAGAGTGCGAGCTTGCCCACGAAGCCGGCGAGCGGCGGCACCCCGACGAAGGAGAGAAAGGCGACGACCAGCGTGACGGCGAGCCACGGTCTCGCCCGGGACAAGCCGGCGTACTTGTGCCGGTCGCTGAGCCCGCGCAGCTCGACGACCACGCCGAAGGCGGCGAGGTTGCCGAGAGCGTAGGCGCCGACGAAGTAGATCAGCGAGGGAACGGCGAGTCCGCTGCGCCCGAGCGCGACCACCGCCATGAGCGCGTAGCCGGCCTGGGAGACGGAGGACCAGCCCAGGAGGCGGCGCACGTCGTCCTGGCGCAGCGCCGCCAGGTTCCCGAGCGTCATCGTCGTCGCCGCGAGGACGGCGACCAGCGGCCGCCAGCCCACGTCGGCGCCGGGCAGCGCGACCGCCAGCCGCGCCAGGACGATGAGCGCTCCCACCTTGGGCGCCGCGGTCAGGAACGCCGCCATCGGCGCCGGCGCGCCGTCGGCGACGTCCGGTACCCAGGCGTAGGCGGGGAACGCGCCGATCTTGAACGAGAGGCCGATGGCGACGAGGCCGACGGCGACCGCGAGCGCCCACACGTCGGCGCTCACGAGCGACGCGCGCAAAGCGCCGAACAGGGTGCTGCCGCCCAGACCGAAGAGCAGCACCACCCCGAACAGCATGAACCCGGTCGCGAGCGCGCCGAGCAGGTAGTACTTGATCGCCGCCTCCTGGGCGCGCACGGAGCGGCGATGGTAGCTGGCCAGCACGTAGCCGGTCGCCGAGCTCATGAGCACGCCGAGCACCATCTCCATGAGGTCGGTCGCCCCGGCCAGGAGCACGGCGCCCAGGGTCGAGAGCAGCAGCAGGCTGTACAGCTCGCCGCGACGCGGGTCGCCGGCGAACCACTCGTAGGAGAGAAGCACGGCGAGCGCCGCCGTCGCCAGGATGATGAGCGTGCCCCAGACGGCGGCCCCGTCGACGGCGAACGTGCCGAAGAACGTGGTCGCTCCCGCGACCCCGAGCACGAACCACGTGGAGGTCGCCGACGCCGCGAGCACCAGGAGCGAGAGATGGGCCGCGAAGCGCTGCGCCGGGCGCGGCGCGAACAGCGCGAACAGCAGGATCGCCAGCGCGCCGACGACGAGGACGATCTCCGGCAGGACCGAGACCAGCGACATGCCGCCGCCGGCGCTCACCCGCCCACCACCGCCCTCGCGGTCGCGTCGATCACGTCGAGCAGCCAGGCGGGGAAGACGCCGATGACCAGCGTCGGCACGAGCAGGGATACCATCGCCGCGGTCTCGACCCGGTCGAGGTCGGGCATCGCCTGCCAGCGCTCGCGGAGCGGTCCCAGGAACACCTTCTTCAGCATGCGCAGGAACAGCGCCGCCAGCAGCACCATCCCGACGAGGCTGACGACCACGAGCGCCGGATAGACGGCGAAGGCGCCGACGAAGATCTCGACGTCGGACACGAACTGCGCGAGGCCGGGCAAGCCGAGGCTCGCGAACGCCGCGACCACGGTCGCCAGCCCCATGGTGCGCACGCGGGTCGCGAGGCCGCCGAACTCGTCCATCTCGTAGGTGCCCGCGCGGGCGTAGATCGAGCCGCTGATCAGGAACAGCGCTCCGGTGATGAGCCCGTGGCTGACCATGCCGAGCGTGGCGCCGTCGAGCGCGATGCGCCGCGCGTCCTCGGACCCCAGCAAGAGCCCGCCGGCCGCGGCGACGCCGAGCACCACGAGGCCCATGTGGGCGATGCTGGTGTAGGCGATGAGGCGCTTGAGGTTGCTCTGCGCGAGGGCGACGAGCGCGCCGTAGATGAGGCTGATCACCGCGAGCACGGCCAGCGCGAAGGCGTAGCGGCGGAAGGTGTCCGGCATCATCTGCAGGGTGATGCGGATGAAGCCGTAGGTGCCCATCTTCAGGAGCACGCCGGCGAGGATCGCCGAGCCGGGCCCGGGCGCGTCGACGTGCGCCGGCGGCAGCCAGGTGTGCAGCGGCACCAGCGGCGACTTGATCACGAAGGCGATGACGAAGGCGAGGAAGATGAGGCTCGCGCGCAGCCCGCCGCCGGCGAGCGGCGGGTCGCGGATGATGCTGACCATGTCGAAGGTGTGCGGCGCCGTCGCGAGGTAGAGGCCGATGATCCCCAGCAGCAGCGCCAGCGATCCGGTGAGCGTGTAGATGAAGAACTTGATCGCCGACCGGGCCGCGTCGCCGTGCCCCCAGATGGCGATGACGAAGTACATGCCGACCAGGCTGAGGTCCCAGAAGACGAAGAAGAGGAAGAGGTCGAGCGCCAGGAACACGCCCAGCGAGGCCGCCTCGAGGAAGAGGAACAGGCCGTAGTACGTGCGCTCGCGGCCGCGCAGATCGAGCGGATACGCCATCGAGACGGGGAAGAGCAGCGCGCCGAGCGCCACCAGCGGCAGCGAGAAGCCGTCGACGCCGACCTTGTAGCCGACGCCCAGCGCCGGGATCCACGGCAGCGACTCGATCATGGTCGGCAGCGGGCCTCCCGAGTAGCGCAGCCAGACGACGACCACGAGCGCGAGCGGCACCAGCGAGAGTCCCAGCGCGACGCGGCGGATCAGAACGGCGCGCTCCCGCGGCAGGAAGGCCACGACGAGCGCCCCCAGGAGCGGAACGGCGATCATGGCGGTCAGCATGCGTGAGCCTCCCTAGCGGACGAGGTGAGGGGACGAGCGCTCATGAGACCGCCGCCGCGACGACGACGGCGATGACGACGCCGACGGCGACGATGATGTAGTAGTCGTGGACCATGCCGTTCTGCAGGCGCCGCACCGTCTTGCCGGCCCACCAGTTCGCCCTGGCGGTCCCTTCCACCGCGCCGTCGACGACGACGTCGTCCCAGACGCGCGACGCCAGGCCGGCCAGCCAGCCGGCTCTGGCGACGCCGCGGACGGCGGCGTCCACGACGCGGTCGTCGAAGGTCAGGGCGCGCGCCGCGAGACCCAGTGCGGACCGCGCGGCGCCCCACACGCCGGCGTCGATCACGTGGTCGTCGAGCCGGCGCAGGGCGCGCGCCACGACGAGGACCGGCTCGGCGACTCCCCGGCGCACCGCCGTGGGCAGGCCCAGCCAGTCGGCGAGGCGCGCCTGTGCCGGCGCCGGCACGCCGAGCGTGAGCAGGCGGCGGCTCCGCGCGAGCATCCACACGAGGGCGAACGCCGCCGCGATGGACCCGAGCGAGGCGGCGAGCTGCCACGCCGGCCCCGCCGCGAGCCGCCCGGGCGTGAGGCGCTCGAGCGCGCCTTCGACGGCGGGCAGGGCGAGCGCGCCGAGCAGCACCGACACGGCGGCAAGGACCCCCATGGCCCAGAGCGGGGAGCGGGGGGTCGGGGGCGCCGTGCCCCTGCCGAAGAGCGCCGGGCCGTAGCTGAGCGCGAAGATGCGCCCCGCGTAGAGCGCGCTCAGGAACCCGGCGAGCAGCACTCCCGCCCCGAGCCACGGCGACCAGGCCGCGGCGGCGGCGAGCACGAGCTCTTTCGAGAAGGCGCCGCCGAGCGGCGGCGCCGCCGCCAGCGCCAGGGCGCCGATGCCGACCAGGACCGCGGCCGTGCGCCGCCCGGGACCCAGCCGCAGACGGCCGAGCTCGCCGGTGCCCGCGAGGTGCAGGGCGAGGCCGGCGCCGAGGAACAGCAGCGACTTGAAGAAGGCGTGCGTGACCAGCTGCGCGGTGGCCGCCCCCACCGAGCCGGCGCCCACGGCGATCAGCATGAGCCCGTACTGGGCCGTCGTCGACGCGGCGAGGGCGCGCTTGAAGTCGGTCTGCAGCAGCGCCACCAGGCCGCCCGCCAGAGCGCCGGCGAGGCCCAGGGCGACGACGGCCGGGCCGAACCAGGCGACGGAGCCGAGCACGGGCTGCAGACGGATGAGCACGTAGGCGCCGGCGGCGACCATGGTCGCCGAGTGCAGCAGGGCGGAGACCGGAGAGGGGCCCTCCATCGCCGAGAAGAGCCAGTAGGAGAAGGGCGGCTGCGCCGATTTGGCGGCGGCCGCCAGGAGGACGCCGGCGGCGATCAGCCCGAGGGCGCCGGCGTCGGCGCCGGCGAGCGCCTGGAAGGAGAGCGAGCCCGTGGCCGCGTAGGCAGCCCCGGCCGCGACGAACAGGCCGATGGCGCCGAAGCGCACGGTGACGAACGCCTCGAACGCCGCCTGCGGCGGCTTGTCCTCGCGCCAGTGGTGAGCGATCAGCGCCCACGAGAAGGCCGCCACCAGCTCCCAGGCGATGAGCAGCGTGAGCAGATCGGCCGCGACCAGCAGGAGCTCCATCGCCCCGGCGAAGGCGACGAGGAGCCCGATCAGGCGTCGCAGGCCCGGGTCCTCGCGGTACAGGCCGCCGGCGAAGACGACGATGGGCGCCGCCACGACGGGGACCACCACCACGAGGATCCGCGACGCGCCGGTGACGGCGAACTGCAGGCGCAGCGCGCCTCCCCACGACAGCGCGGCCGTGGTCTCCAGCCAGGCGGCCGCCAGCGCCACGGCCGCCAGGCTCACCAGGAGGGCGGCGCCGACCGGCGTCGAGGCGCGGCGCGGCACGGCCGTCAGCAGCAGGACGCCGCCGAGGACGGGGATCAGGATGAGCGGCCAGATCATCGCTCAGCCCTTCAGCCGCCGGAGCTTCTCGGTGATGTCGGCCCTGCGCACGCGGTAGACGCCGATCACGAGCGCGAAGCCCATGGCGGCCTCGACGGCCATCACCGTGAGGAGCACGACGACCAGCATCTGGCCCTTGGGGCTGCCGCCGGACGTCATCGCCCACATCGTCCCGCCGGCCAGGATGGTCCCGTTCAGCATCAGCTCCAGGCCCATCATGATCATCACGAAGGACTGCTGGCTGAGCGCTCCGTACACGCCGATGCCGAAGATGGCGCCGGCCACGACGATGAGCGCCTGCAGCGTCATCGCCCCTCCTCCTCCGCTTCGTCGCCGGCGCCCGCGGCGACGAGCTGCACCGGCTCCACGGAGCCCTCGTCCGCGTCGCCGAAGCGGCCGCGGGAGCTGCTGATCGCGATGGCGGCGATCATCGTCGCGAGGAGCGTCACGCCGGCCGTCTGGAACACCAGCATGGAGTCGCCCAGCAGCTCCACGCCGAGCTGGCGCGTCGGGTCGACGCCTCCGGGCGCGGCGGCGGTCGGGAACCGGGCGAACAGTCCGAGGGCGGCGACGGTGAGGAAGGAGACGACGCCGGCCACGATGGCGACGCGGTTGCGGTGCACCATCGTCATGGGGTTCAGGCCCGCGGGGTTCATCATGAAGGCCACCATGAACACCGCCATGATGGTCATCTCGCCGCCCATCATGAGGATGAGGATCAGCCCGAGGAACTGCGCCTCGAGCAGCACGAGGATGACGCCGACCGCGGCGAAGGAGGCGAGCAGCCAGTAGGCCGCGCGCACCATCGAGTCGGCGCGGAAGACGCGCCAGCCGCTGAAGACGGCGAGCGCGGCGAAGGCCCAGAAGGTGACGTCCAGGATCATTTTGCCGCCACCAGCGCCTGGATGCCGGCGATGAACACGTCGAGCAGCGACAGCGGGATCAGGATCGCCCAGGAGGCGATGACGTACCGCTCGGTCGGCACGCGCGCCACCAGGTGGCGGGCGGCGACCAGCAGGACGAGCAGGACGAGCGTCTTGGCGATCATCCAGGCGGCGCCGGGGAGCAGCGGGCCCAGCCAGCCGCCGAGGAAGACGGCCGCCCCCATGGCCGAGACCGCGACCAGGACCACCAGCTGCGCGACGCGCCAGAGGATGCGACTGACGCCGGAGACCTCCAGCGAGGCGCCGCCGGCGAGGTCCGCCGCCTCGGGCAGCGCCAGCGGGCCCCAGAAGGCCAGCCCGAGGGCGGCCATCAGGTAGAGCGGCAGGCCGAGAGGCTGCCGGACCACGTTCCACAGGCTCTCCTGCGAGACGACGATCTCCGCGATCGCGAGCGACCGTGCCGGGAGCGCCGCCGCGATGAGGACGACGGCCAGCGGGATCTCGTAGGAGAGTCCCTCGGCGATGAAGCGGTAGCCGCCGATCAGGGGCAGCGGCGAGTTCGGCGACCAGCCCTGCAGGAACACGGCGACCACGACCAGCGCCATCGCCGCCCCGAACAGGACGATGCCGTTGGCGACGTCGGCCGCCAGCAGCCCGGGCGCCAGCGGCACCGCGGCCAGCCCGACGGCGGCCAGCGCGGCGAGCAGGGCCGGCGCCAGCGCCCAGGTCTCCGCGTCCGGTCGCTCCGTCGTCGTCCTCGCCTTGAGGGCGGCGGCGGCGCCCCGGCTCACGGGGGCGACGAGCGCGTCCAGCGGGCGCACCGGGACGCCCGCCACAGCCCGGGCGAGGACGATGTCGACCCAGGCGGCGACGTACGCGCCGAGCGCGGCCGCTGCGGCGACGGAGGCGACCGCGACGATCACGCCGAGCACGCTCACGCCCTCGTCCCGTTCGACGCGAGCTCGCGTACCACCCGGTCGACGACGCCGATGTCGAGGCTCACGACCGTGGTCACCGCGTCGCCCCACTCCATGCCGGCGAGCAGGGCCGGCAGCAGAGCCACCAGGCCGGCGCTCGGTGGCGCGTCGTCGCCGAGAGGGCCGCGCGGTCCCTCGACGACTGAGGAGGGCGTCGCCGTGGAAGTGCCCGAGCGCTTCGCGAGTCGCAGCGACTGCCGAGCTTCGGCGACTCGCAGGCGCCAGCGCGCCAGCGCGTCTCCCTCGCTGCGCACGATGGGCTCGAAGCCGAGCCGCCGGTAGGCGGGGTCCTGGCTGCGCGCGTCGCGGTCGTCTCCTGAAGCCCGGGCCACGGGACCACCGGGCAGACCTGCCGCCTGCTCTCTGGTGACCACGCCGACGCGCCTCGTGCCCCAGCGCAGGCTCCAGTTGCGGCGCAGCCAGCGATCCAGGGCCTCGATCGCCTCCGCCGACTCCACATCCAGACCGGACGCCAGCTTCAGCGTGCGCAGGCCGTAGGCCTCGAGCCCGCTCACGCGCAGGGCCTCGGCAAGCCACGCGAGGTGGTGGCGGGCGCGAGCGAGTTCGAGCTCCGCGATCGGCACGGGCCGCGTCAGGGCAGTGGTGAAGGGAGAGTCCGCGGCGTCGGCGAGGCGAGCCGGGTGCGCGCGCAGGGCCGGGGCCGTCGAGTGACCTTCATCGCCGGACGACTCGGCCTCGTCCGCGTCGGGGGCGGGGACGGTCGCCTCCTGGATCACGTCTCCCTGGAGCCTCACGTCCAGGAGCAGCCCGGGGGGGAACGGCGGAAGGAACGGCCCCACGCGCACGAGGAGCTGGTCGAGCTTCAGGCCGTCCCGGTCGTCGGCCCTGCCGGCCAGCGGGCGCCCGTAGGGGACCCCGCCCGTCATCCCCGTCCCGCCCTGCCCGTAGGGCCCGACCCCGCGCCACGGCGCCGGGTCGACGTCGGGCAGGGCGTCGGGGCTCGACGCCAGACGGCGGGACAAGAGGTCGTCGCGCAGGCCTCGGCAGGCGGGAGCGATCGCGCCTCGCGTCGTGCACGGTGACGGCGTCGAGGAACGGCCAACCCGTCGAGGACGAGCCGTCGGGCGACCAGACCACGACGCCCCGCGGCGGCGGCAGCGCATCGTGGACGGTGGCTGCCGCGCGCAGCAGCTCGTCATCGATCCGGCCCAGGACGAGCAGCACGTCGGCGGCGCGCGGGCTGTCGACGACGGCGAGCCTCCGGTCCAGCCTCAGCCAGCGAGCGACGGCCTCCGCGTCCGCCCCGGTGAGCACGAAGCAGCGCGCCGGGGCGCCGGCGGCGAGGCCGGAGAGTGTGGCCGTCAGGCCCATTCGAGGGCCCGCTCCCGCCAGGTGTAGAGGATGCCGAACAGCAGGATGACGATGAACATGAACATCTCGATGAGCGCGATCAGGCCCTCGTCGACGAAGACGACCGCCCACGGGTACATGAAGACCATCTCCATGTCGAAGGCCAGGAAGAGCAGCGACATGGGGTAGTAGCGGACGTGGTAGCGGTTCCAGGCGTGAGTGTCGGGCTCACGCCCCCCGGTGAACGGCACCCTTGCCGGCGCCGTGGACGCTCTTCTCGAGAGGCGCCGCTCGGCCGAGCGCAGCACGAGGACGGCGGCCAGGGTCACGAAGAAGATCGCCAGCGTGGCTGCGATGCCCTGCATGACCCCTCGATTCAGATGTACGACTCGGGGTCTTCCTCGAACTCCTCCTTGCAGTCGATGCTGCAGAAGTAGTACGTCTTGCCGTCGTGCTCCGCGCTGGCGGCCGCGTTCTCCGGGTCGACCATCATGCCGCACACGGGATCCTTCTCAGCCATCTCGCTCCCTCCCTTCCGGTGGCGTCGCGCCCCCGAGGATCGTCGGGGCCCGCATGGTCTTCATGCCCGGCACGTACGGTTGTCTCTCCATGAGCCGTATGATGCCGGCACGACCCAACAGGCTGCGGCGCTCGTGGACATGCCGGTCGGCGGGTCGGTCCCGGTGCGCCCGAGACGGGGGCCACGGCAGACGCGCGGGCCACGCTCGCCGACGTCGTCACGTCGGCAGGCCGGCGCCGTCGAACCCTCCAGTCGAGCTCACCCGATGTGGACCTGCGCCTCAGCCGGACGTGTTTCCGTGTCGCTGGTGCGATCAGTCGACGGGCGCCGCCCGGCGTGAGCCCGTGGAGCTCCCCGGTCGCGCACGTCGAGGTTGCTCCTCAAATCTGATTGGCGAGATGTTCCAGGATGGCGTCGTCGAGCACGTCGCCGGTGTGCTCGATGACGAGGTCGGGCCGCTCCGGGACGCAGGCGCTCCGCGAAGGGAGAGTCGAGCAGCCAGCACGAGACTTGGAGCACGCCAAGTCATCGATCGTTGTCGAGCAGCGTGTCGTCGATGTCGAACAGGATCACGACGCTGCCGGCCGGCCGGGCGGCGCTCACGACGCCGCCGGTGCTGCCGGGTCGTGCCACGGCCCGTCCGCCCCGACGAGCTGCTGCGCCTCGTCGGGGCCCCAGTTGCCCTGTGCGTAGGCATACAGAGGCGTCCGGTCGCCGAGCACCTCATCGACCACCGTCCACTGCGCCTCGACGGCGTCCTCGCGCGCGAACAGCGTCGGCGTCGCCCCTCATGGCATCGCCCAGGAGGCGCTCGTACGGGGGCCGGTCGTCGCTCGTCTGCCGGGTGAGCAGCAGCTCGACGTCCTAGCCGATCATGCGCTCGCCGGGCGTCTTGACGCGGACACCCATGCCGATGCGGACGTCGGGACTGAGGCGGAAGCGCAGGTGGCTGGAGTACGGCGGGACGATCTCGTCGAACGTCTCCCGCGGCGGGCCGCTTGAACTCGACGAGCACCTCGGTCGCGGTGACCGGGAGCATCTTGCCGGCGCGGATGAAGAACGGCACGCCGGCCCAGCGCCACGAGTCGATGCTGCAGGCGCAGCGGCGACGTAGGTCTCGACCTGCGGAGTCCGGGGCGACGCCCGGATCGTCCCGGTAGCCGCGGTACTGCCCGCGCACGACGTCCTCCGGCGCGAGCGGCCGGATCGCTCTTGAGCAGCCTCGCCTTCTCCGTCGCGGACGGCGTCGCGCGCCTGACCGGTCGGCGCGTCCATGCGCGAGCGTCGCGAGCGACCTGCAGCAGGTGGTTCTGCACGCACGTCGCGGATCGCGCCGGTCTCTTCGTAGAAGGCGCCCGCGGCCCTCGACGCCGAACGCCTCGGCCATCGTGATCTGGACGCTGCGCGACGTGGTGTGCGGTTCCAGATCGGCTCGAGGAACGGAGTTGGCGAAGCGGATGTAGAGGAGGTTCTGCACCGGCTCCTTGCCGAGGTAGTGGTCGATGCGGAAGATGAGCGTCCTCGGCGAACAGCGCTCGTGCAGCGATGCCGTTGAGCGTCGCGCGCCGAGGCGAGGTCGCGGCCGAACGGCTTCTCGACGCACCACGCGCGCGCCCTCGGCGCAGCCCGAGGCGCCAGGCCCTCGACCACGCGTCGCGAACAGTGCTCGGCGGGATCGCCAGGTAGTGCAGCGGCCGCTGCGCGTCGCCGAGCTGCCGGCGCGAGCTGCGCGAACGGTCGTCGGGTCGCGCGTAGTCGCCGTCGACGTAGCGCAGCAGCGCCGACGAGCCTGGCGAACGCCGCCTCGTCGCACGCCGCCGTGCTCCTCCAGGCTCTCGCCGGGCGCGGGCGCGGAGGTGCGTCGACGTTCCAGCCGGCTCGCGCGACGCCGATCGACCGGGACGTCCAGGCGCGCCGTCGCGGACCAGGGCGCTGCAGCGCGGGGAAGATCTTCTTGTACGCGAGGTCGCCGGTGGCGCCGAAGAAGACGAAGCGCGTCGGCGTCGCGGGCGCTCATCGGCCGGCGGGCTCGTCCGGGCGGTCTTTCTCGAGGTGGCCGCCGAACTGGTAGCGGATGCGCCGACAGCAGCTTGTTCGCGAACTCGTCGCCGTCGCGCGACGCCCAAGCGGCCGAACAGAGCGGAGCTGATGACCGGCGCCGGGACGCCCTCGTCCATGGCTGCCTGCGAGCGTCCAGCGACCCTCGCCGGAGTCGGAGACGCGGCCCTCGAAGTCGGCGAGGCCGGGGTCCTGCAGCAGCGCGCTCGCCGCGAGGTCGAGCAGCCACGAGCCGATGACGCTGCCCCGGCGCCAGACCTCGGCCACCTCGCGCGAGGTCGATCTCGTACTGCGTAGAGCTCCGGGTCGGCGCAGCGGCGCGGTCTCGGCGTCGGTCTCCTGCGCGCGCTTGCCCGCGTCGGCGTTCTTGCATGATGTTGAGGCCCTCGGCGTAGGCGGACATGATGCCGTACTCGATCGCCGTTGTGGACCATCTTCACGAAGTGGCCGGCCCCGGTCGGGCCCGCAGTGGAGGTAGCCCATCTCGGCCGGACCAGGCTCGCCGCTGCGGCCCGGCGTGCGCGCCGCCGCGTCGACGCCGGGCGCCAGCGCTCTGAAGAGCGGGTCGAGGCGTGCGACGGACTCGTCGTCCCCGCCGATCATCTGGCAGTAGCCGCGCTCCAGGCCCCACGCGCCGCCGCTCACGCCGGCGTCCACGTAGTGGATGCCCTCGGCCTTCAGCGCGGCGGCGCGGCGCAGGTCGTCGTGGTAGTAGGAGTTGCCGCCGTCGACGACGACGTCGCCGGAGGCGAGCAGAGCGGCCAGTTCTTCCAGGGTCGCGTCGACGGCTCCTGCCGGAACCATGAGCCACAAGGCGCGCGGCGCCGGCAACTGATCCACCAGGTCGGCAAGCGACCTGGCGCCGGCGCTGACTGCTCCGGAATCGAGAGCCTTCTGCACCGTCTCCCAGTGACGCGCGTACCCCACCACTTCGTGGTCCGCCCGCCGCAGACGCTGGGCCATGTTGGCGCCCATCCGTCCCAGACCGATCAGTCCCAGCTTCATGGTTCTCCTCCTGGATGAGGCCCGCATCGCCTTCCGGCGGCTGGCTCGCGTCGGCGCTCGTGGGTCGCCTCCCGGCGCGTAGGGCGCGAGCGGTGTCTTGTCTCCCCCGATGTCCCCGGCGAGCAGCACCGGCGGCTCCTTCGCGTGGCGCTCTGCTGTGCTCTATACCCCTTGGATGTTCCCTCCACGCGGTGCTGACCGAGCCCCGTTCGCCGGTCCATCCGGCCGCTCGACGGATCGAGGTTCTGCGCGTCGTGACAGAGTGCTGGTCTCTGGATGTCAGACGCCTTGGGCCGGCTGGTCCCCGTGCAGAGCGCACCCGGCGCAACCGGCGCCCTCGTCGTCGGCCGGCTCGCACTGCAGAGTGACGTGCCCCACCGCGAAGTCGCGCTCCAGCAGGTCGCGCGCCGCGCGCACCACGGGCCCGACGTCGGCTGCCGTGGTCACGCTCACGTGCCCGCTGGCCATGTTCATCCCCGAGGTCAGCGTCCAGATGTGCAGGTCGTGGACGTCCTCGACGCCGGGCAGCGACGCCAGTCTGCTCCGCGCCTCACCGACGTCGCAGTCGGGCGGCGCGACCTCGAGGAGGATGCGCAGCGCCTCGCGCCCCAGACGCCAGGCCCGCGGCAGGATGAACACCCCGATCGCGGCGCCGATGATCGGGTCGGCGTAGGGCCAGCCGGTGGTGATGAGGATGATGCCGGCGACGATGACCCCGGCCGAGCCGAGCATGTCGGAGAAGACCTCGAGGAACGCGCCACGCAGGTTGAGGCTCTCCTTGGCGCCCTCGCGGAGCAGCAGGAAGGAGATCAGATTGACGATCAGTCCGATCACCGCGACCACGAGAAGCGCGGTACCCGGCACCTCCGACGGCGCGAAGAAGCGCAGCGCCGCCTCGTAGAGGACGTACCCGGCGACGGCGAAGAGAAGGCCGGCGTTGACGAGCGCGGCCAGCACCTCGAGCCGGTAGAGACCGTAGGTGTGCGAGGGATCGCGGCGCACGCCGGCGAGCTGGATGGCTGCCAGGGCCATGCCCAGCCCGACCACGTCCGTGAGCATGTGGCCGGCGTCGGAGAGCAGGGCGAGCGACCCGAACCCTATCCCGGTGCCCGCCTCGACCAGCGCGTAGGAGAGCGTGAGGAGGAAGGCGATCAGCAGCGGCCGGCGGTGACGGCCGGCCGCCGAGAGCGCGGAGGGGCCATGCTCGTGGTTGGGACTCGTCGCGTCCTCCTCACGGTGCAGACCGGGCATGGTCGATCGCCTCAAGCGTGGCCCGATCACCCTCCTGATGCTATCAGGGGTCCTACAGGCTCTGGAGCGCCTCGGCGGCGTGCTTGCCTGCGTCGGAGGCCGGGTCGATGCGAAGCCGGCGGATCGGGCCACCGCAGCCACGAACGACTGAGGGCCGGCGGTCGCCGGCCCTCAGGATCGTCACGCTCGGTCGGTGAAGAGGAGGCTTACCAGCCGAAGCCGCCCCACATGCCGCCGAGGCCCATCCAGCCGCCGGCGCCGTCGCGCATGCGGCTCGTGGTCACCTTCAGGTGGTGGTTGCGGTAGAAGGACTTGACCTGCGCGCGCTGGTGGGCGCGGAGGTGCGTCATGGCCGTCCGCGCCGCGCTGCTCTTGAGATTCCGGCTGTAGCGGTGCTGCCAGGCGGTCACCGCTGCCGTCTGCCTGGCGCGCAGGGTCAGCCAGCGGCCGAAGGCGCGGGGATGGCGGGTCATCCACGAGGCGCCGTGAGCGCTGCCCCACATGTGGGACGCGTCCCAATCGTGGTGGCCCATCATGCCGTCGTGGTCCCAGCCGCCCCACATACCGTCGGAGGGGCAGGTCCAGGCGGCGCCGTTCGCGTGCTGCTCGTAGAAGGCCTTCATGTCGTTCCAGGCCGCGGTCCACAGGTCGTGCAGGGCCTGCTGGGCCTCGGGGCTCCTGAGGTCCGCCTTGTAGGTGCCGCGCCAGGTCTGCATCGCCGCGAGGTGATCGGCCTTGAGCTGCAGCCAGGCCGCGAGCGCGTCGGGGTTGTTGGCGAGCCAACTCCTGCCGGAGCCGGTGCCCCACATGCCGGTGCCGCCCCAGGAGCCGGAGCCGCCCCACATGCCGCCTCCGCACCAGGAGTCGCCGGCGGGGCCGGGCGGCGTGGTCGAGCTCGGCGAGGCCGCCGGCGTGGGGCTGCCCATCATGCCGCCGGGCGTGCCGGCGGCGGCGACCGGCGCCAGAAGACGGTGGCGAGCACGACGACCGCGAGGGCCGTGAGCATCGCCTTGATCTTACCTGTCATGCGTTGACCATCCTTGGTGTCGCTTACGAAAGCTGCTTGGCCCTGAGGTTTCCGGACCACGGTACTCCTTGGTGGTGAAGGACTTGTGAAGCGCTCCCGCCCGGCCTCCTTTGCAGTCGCTTCGATGCTGTCACTGCTAAAGACACCCGGGCGCCCCGTTTCTTACAGTCGCGCCGCAGATGGGAGCCGTCCGGCGCCGGTTTCGCTCAATCCTCGTCTTGCTTCACGCCAGCGCAACATTCACGGGGCAAGATGGTTGTGGCTCCTTTCGCTGGCAAGCGAAGACCCCCACCACGAGGGTTTGCCCCAAAGCCCTTGTACGAGGCCCCGCACCCCCGGGGCCTCGCCCCTTATTTTTATTTCTTACTTTTTAACAAACATCCATCAACCACATATAATTACTCAAAATCAAAAAAAAAAAATAAAAAAAAAAAAAAAAAAAAAACAAAAAAAATAAATATACAAATTAAAAAACAAAACACTCAAACAATCACACACAAACAAAATACATAAACACATCACACACATTATCCAAAACCACTTCAAAAAAAAAAAAAAAAAAAAAAAAAAAAAAAAAAAAAAAAAAAAAAAAAAAAAAAAAAAAAAAAAAAAAAAAAAAAAAAAAAAAAAAACCCCCCCCCCCCCCCCCCCCCCCCCCCCCCCCCCCCCCCCCCCCCCCCCCCCCCCCCCCCCCCCCCCCCCCCCCCCCCCCCCCCCCCCCCCCCCCCCCCCCCCCCCCCCCCCCCCCCCCCCCCCCCCCCCCCCCCCCCCCCCCCCCCCCCCCCCCCCCCCCCCCCCCCCCCCCCCCCCCCCCCCCCCCCCCCCCCCCCCCCCCCCCCCCCCCCCCCCCCCCCCCCCCCCAAAAAAAAAAAAAAAAAAAAAAAAAAAAAAAAAAAAAAAAAAAAAAAAAAAAAAAAAAAAAAAAAAAAAAAAAAAAAAAAAAAAAAAAAAAAAAAAAAAAAAAAAAAAAAAAAAAAAAAAAAAAAAAAAAAAACCCCCCCCCCCCCCCCCCCCCCCCCCCCCCCCCCCCCCCCCCCCCCCCCCCCCCGAGGCCCCGTCCCCCCGGGGCCTCGCCCCTTTAAGCGCACGTCCCGAGGCGACGCCTCACCAGACCTTGCCCCAGCCGGGCAACTGACTGGCCTGCTTCACCCACGCCGCGAACTGCTCCTCGTCGAACCGGTCGTCTTCGTAGATGCTCGAGATAGCGCACGTTCTCGTCCTTGGACTCGCCCGGCGGGAGCGGCTCCAGCGAGGTGCCGTTGAAGAAGGCCACCTTCACGTACTTCGCGAAGCAGTGGAAGTTGAGGAACCAGCCCCGCCCCTCCATGCCGTAGAAGGGCGAGTTCCAGCGCACCGCCTTCCGCACCTCGGGGACGGTGCGCACCACGATCGAGTCCAGACGACGCCCGACCTCGCTCTTCCAGCCCGGCATGGCCGCGATGTAAGCCTGTACGGGAGCGTCGCCGTCGGCCTTCGCGATCTGCGGATTGCCGCCTGAGAGGAGGACCGGCTCCGCCGCCTCTCCGGACTTCCTGGTCGCCTTGTCCGCCATCACGCACACTCCTGTCCCGTGGGCTTACCGACACCGTGGTGATTCCCTCGCCGGATACTGCAGTACGCCCTGCAGGACGCGGTGGGCGTGATCCCCTCTGGCCCGGGGATGGGGAGGGCTCAAGCCGCCTGATGACCGCGGCGCCGGGCCGAGGGCTCAGGTCAAGAGAAGCCGGGCGAGGCTGGCGACCAGCCACTCCTCGTAGCGGCGCCGCGTCCAGCCCCGCTCGCGCACGAGGAGCTGCTGCAGCTCGGGACTCGCCAGCGCCCAGACCGTCTCGAGCGCGTCGTCGGCAGGAAGTCGGAGCGCGCCGTTGGCGGCGAGGGCGTCGACGAGCACGCGGAGGTTCTTCAGCCGGTCGGCGTGTAACGTGGCGAGCAGCTCGGCGAGCTCGGGATCGGACTGGGCGGCAGCCGCCAGCACGGCGATGAGGGGCGCGCCGCGTTCGAGCCGGGGCGTGATGTCGGCCGCGAACAGCCGGAGCTGCTCCTCCGGGTCCGTCACGGCGGCCAGCCTTCGCGGGACCTCCTGCTCCGGCACGGGCGCGGGGTCCGCGCCGCGGACCGCACGCCGGAAGAGCTCGCCGAGCAGCACTCGCTTGCTCCCGAAGTGGCCGTAGACGGTCTCCGCCGAGACGCCCGCCGCGGCTGCGACGGCGGCCACGCTGGTCCCGACGTACCCGCGCTCCTTGAACAGCCTCTCGGCTGCGTCGAGTACGAGGAGCCGCGTCTCTTCCGCCTGCTGCTCCCGTCGAGGTGAACGGTAAGGACGGCGCCGGTTCACGTTTCCTCCCGGTTGGGAACAGTCACACTGTAATCGTTACTGTACCACAGTAGTGAAAGTGAGGACGGCATGTCCGGCAGCGAGAATATCGAAAAGGTCCGCAGGCTTCTCACGGAGGCCTTCTCGCAGGGCGACTACGCGGTGATCGACGAACTCGTCGCCCCCGACTTCATCGAGTACCAGAACGGCAGTCAGGGCAGCGGGCCCGAGGCGGTGCGCCGAATCGCCTCGGGCCTGCGCGCGTCGTTCCCCGACCTGACCCTGGAGATCCAGGACGTGGTCGCCAGCGAGGACACGGTGTGGGTGCGGGCGCGCGGTCAGGGCACCGACGCCGGCGGGGTCGCAGGGAGGCCTCCGAGCGGGCGGCGTATCGAGCTGGACGTCATCGACATCATCCGCTTCCGGGACGGGCTCATGAGCGAGCACTGGGGCGTGGCCGACCGGCTCGGGATGCTCCAGCAGGTCGGCGTCGTGCCGGCGCCGCGGCGTCAGGACGCGTAGAGCCCGCAGAGACATCGCAGACGACCGACGAGAGTCGACGACGGTGGCCGCGGCGCTCCTCGGGGCTCAGACGGAGCGCCGGCCGATCCCGAGAGCCTTCATACGTCAAGGCCGACCGCCATCCTGTAGGCCGTTGCAGCCTCGGACGGAGGCGTCGTGGCCTCTTGCAGAGCGTCGTAGGTCCCTTCTCGTGCGAGTTCGTCGGCGACCTTCTTCATCAGCGCCAATGTCGCCTTCATCAGTCCCGAGCCGAGGCTCAGACGGGCGACACCCAACTCCTGCAGCTCCCTCACCGACGGGGGCATTCCCCCTCCGATGCCGGGGTTGGCCAGGATGTTGATCGGGGCGTCGATCTCCTTCACCAGCGTGGAGATCAGCTCTCTCTCCGCTACCGGCTGTACGAACACGCAGTCGGCGCCGGCCTCCGAGTACGCGTTGCCCCGTCTGATGGATTCCGCCAGCTTCTCGCTGGTCGAGCCCAAGGAGGTGTAGAACGCATCTGTCCGTGCGTTGATCACCAGATGCAGTCCCAGCGCGTCCGACAGTTCCCGGATGGCGGCTATCCGCTCCGAGAACTCCAGTTCGTCGATCAGGACCGGACTGAGGGACACGCTGTCTTCGATGTTGATGCCGACGACGCCGGCGTCGATGACCTGTTTGACGGACGCCACGACATCGTCGGTGTCTGCGCCGTACCCGGCTTCCATGTCGGCCGTCACGGGGACTCTGACCGCACTCACGATCCTCGAGACGACGGGAAGCATCTCCGACAACTGCATGACCTGCGCGTCGGGATGACCCAACGACGCGGCGATCCCCATGCTCGTCGTGCCGACTGCTCTGAATCCGCAACCTTCTATCAGGCGAGAGCTTCCGACGTCCCATGAGTTCGCGAGGACCAGGATGTCTGGGCCGTGATGCATCTGCAGGAAGAGTTCTGCTTTGTCTTTCTGTTGGGGTGTGACCACCGTGTCCTCTTCGTTTGCGCTTGATCGGATGCCGCGTGAGCTGGAGGGCAGACCAGGGGACGTCCGGCCAGGCGGCCTTTCGCGCCGCCTCTGCGCGGTACGTCCAGGTCATTGCTCGCCGTTCACGACGCTTCTCAGGACTGGGATGCCCGGCACACGGGCGAGCCAAGCTCGGCCCGTTCGACCTGCCACACTCATGTGAGGGCGCCGTAGCCCATGCCGGGAAGGGCGGGACCGCAGGGGATCGCCGGAATACGGCCTGGGAGGGGTCGGCCACAGGAGCTGGCGCCTGAGGAGCGGAGCGGCACCGGCTGGACCACCACCCAACGACCCGAACAGCTCATCGCCCGCCGTGCGCACGACGCCTTCCGGTCAGCGGAGCACCATGATCACGCCGGTGGAGGTACTGCTGGATGATGCGATCTCACCCCGACGAGCACGAGCAGGATGATGAGTCCCGACGGCGGTGGCGATCGCTCCAATGATGATGCCCGCCAGGCTCAACCCGGTACTGAGCCCTTCGCGTTTCGCCTGCGCGTAACCGACGATCGACAGGATGAGGCCCACCAGGCCCACCAAAGGAACGAACAACCCGACGATGACCAGGACGAAGCCGGCGACGCCGATGCCCGGCGAACCGGGCGCCGTCCGCTGCTGGACCACCACGGTGGCGGCTCCGGGCGGCGCCTGCCGGCGGCCCTGCTCCGACCGGCGCCCCGCACCTGCTACAGAATCGCCTCGCCCCAGCTCGCCCCAGCGATGGACATGCCTCCATGTCTCTCCTCCGCGTCGATGTTCTGAGTTCTGAGAACTGGGATGCCCGGCACGCGGGCGAGACAAGCCCTGCCCGTTCGACCTGCCGTACCATACGCGCCGTACGTGGGCACCGATGCCGCCCAGGGCCCCACAGCGACGGGAGCGCACCCGGACGGCGCTGGTTTGCCGGCCGGTCTCTCGTGCAATCGATTTGGAGAGACGGACCCTGGAGAGGGCGGATCGATTGTGACTGCAGGGAGGACGAGTGATGGCTGAGTCACAGCAACAGAAGACCTTGTACCTCGACCGCCCCGGCGGTCGGATAGCCTACGACGCCGTGGGCGAGGGGCCGCTGGTGATCTGCGTGCCGGGCATGGGGGACCTGCGCTCCGTGTACAGGTTCCTCGCCCCGCTCCTGCGGGCGCAGGGATTTCGCGTCGCCACCATGGATCTGCGCGGCCACGGCGAGAGCGACGCGAGCTTCGACTCCTACGACGACGTCGCCGCGGGGAGCGATCTGCTCGCGCTGGCGCGGCACCTCGGCGGACCGGCCGTCCTGGTGGGCAACTCCATGGGGGCCGGGCGCGGCGGTGTGGGCCGCCGCGGAGTCGCCGCAGCTCGTCTCGGGCCTCGTGCTCATCGGCCCGTTCGTGCGCAACACGCCGGTGGGCGCCGGCGCCATGCTGGCGTTCCGCCTGGCGCTGCTGCGTCCCTGGGGGGTGAGCGCATGGAGTGCTTACTACGCGGCGCAGTATCCCGGCACGAAGCCGGCCGACCTGAAGGCGCATCAGGCCAAGCTTCGCGACAACCTGCGGCGGCCCGGGCACTGGCGCGCGTTCACCGCGACGACGCACACCTCCCATGAGCCGGCCGAAGCCCGGCTGGCGGAGGTGCCCGCGCCCGCGCTCGTCCTGATGGGCGACCGGGACCGCGACTTCCGCGACCCTGAGGCGGAGGCCCGGCTGGTGGCGGGGCGCCTCCGCGGCCGGTTCGTCATGGTGCCCGGCGCGGGCCACTACCCGCAGGCCCAGTTCCCGGAGGTCGTCGGCCGGGAGATCCTGGGGTTTCTGGGCGGGATCGAGGAGCCCGGCGTCCGCAGCACAGCCTGAGTCTCTTCTGTAGCGGCCGCGGCCGGCGCCTTGGCCGGAGCCGCTTAGGCGGGCAGCACGAATGAGAAGGTGGTGCCTGTGCCGGGAGCGACGCGGACCCCCACGCTGCCCCCGTGCGCCTCGACCACGCCCTTGACGATCGCGAGTCCCAGCCCGCCGCCACCGAGTGGGCGACTGCGAGAGGCCTCGCCACGGTAGAAGCGCTCAAAGACGTGCGGCAGGTCGCGCGCGTCGATCCCCGGACCCGAGTCGCGCACCTGCACCTCGACGCCGTCGTCCACCGTCGCGGTCTTGAGGACCACCTCGCCGCCCGGGGGCGTGTAGCGCAGGGCGTTGTCCACGAGGTTCGCGAGCACGCGGCCCACGTAGGCGGCATCGAACACGAGGTTGGGGATGCCGTCCAGCGCTTCTCCGTGGAGCCTCACCCGTTGCTGCTCCGCCCGAGCCGAGAACGACTCGAGCGTGTCTGAGACGAGGTCGGTGAGCGAGTTCGGCCTGCGGTCCAGCCGGACCCCGCCCGAGTCGAGTTGCGCCAGTACGAAGAGGTCGTCGACGAGGCGCGCGAGGGTCCCCAGGTCGCGGCGCGCGGTGTCCAGGTAGCGCTGCACGGTCGCGGGGTCGTCGACGACGCCGTCGGCGAGCGCCTCGGTGATGACCTGCACGGAGGCGATCGGCGTGCGCAGGTCGTGGCCCACGGCCAGGATCAGGTCGCGGCGCGCCTGTTCGAAGGCGGCGCGCTCCGTCTCCGCCTCCCTGAGGCGCGCCGTCATCTCGTTGAAGTGCCGGGCCAGCTCGGCGAGCTCCTCCGGCCCCTGCTCGGGCACGATCACGTCGAGATTCCCGCGCGCTACCTCCTCGGCCCCCTGGTTCAGCTTGCGCACGGCGGCGACGACGCTGCCCGAGACGAGGTAGCCGATCGACACCGCCACGCCGGCGGCGAACACGAGCAGGACGGCCGAGAGCAGCAGGTCGTGCCGGCTGAGGAACATGAGCCGCGCCGTGATGAGCACGTTGACGAACGTGAGGGCGGCCGCGAGCAGGTAGCCGGCGAGCAGCGTCCAGGCCAGGTGCGGCGAGCGCCGCATCCAGCCGAAGCGGTAGGCGAGGGCGCCGGCGAGCAGCGAGATCGCCGCGGTGATGCCCAGGTACAGCGCCATGGCTCCGACCTCGCTGCGCGGTGGTCTCAAGACGAGCGAGAAGACGATCAGGCCGCCGGCAACGGCGAGCAGCGTGCCGCCCATGAAGACCAGCAGATCGCGTCGCGGCGTCGCCTTGCGGTCGCGCGCCGCACGACTTCCGGACCCGGCATCGGCGGCCGCTCTGAGGCCGCGCCCCGCTCCAGCCTGGCCGCTCATGGCTCGAAGCGGTAGCCGACGCCCCACACGGTCGCGATGAAGCGCGGCTTCGAGGCGTCCTCTTCGATCTTCTCGCGCACCCTGCGCACGTGCACGGTGACGGTGCTGGGGTCGATGTAGTCGGCGGAGCCCCAGACGAGCTCGAGCAGCTTCTCACGGTTGAACACCTGGCGCGGACGGCCGGGCCAGCGTGGCGAGGAGGTCGAACTCCTTGGCCGTGAGGCTGCGCTCCTCGCCGCGCACGGTCACGGTGCGCGACGCAGTGTCGATCGAGAGGCCGTCGAACTCGAGCGGCTCCTCAGGGACCTCGCCGTGCGCGGCGTTGGCGCGGCGCAGCACGGCGCGCACCCGGCTGACCAGCTCCTGCGCGCTGAACGGCTTGACCACGTAGTCGTCGGCGCCCATCTCGAGACCGGCGATGCGTTCGGCCTCGGTCTTGCGCGCCGTCAGCATGATGATGGGCGTGTCGCCGCGCGCCCGCAGCCGTCGCGTGACCTCGTAGCCGTCGACCTTGGGCAGCATGAGGTCGAGCACCACGAGGTCGGGCGTCGCCTGCGCCAACAGCCCGAGGGCCTCCTCGCCGTCGCCGGCGGAGAGCACCTCGAAGCCGGCGCGGCGCAGGTAGAGCGCCACGACCTCGGCGATGCTGGGCTCGTCTTCCACGACCAGGACGACGGGCGTCACTGTCCTCGACCTCCATCCGGATAGCATGCCTGCTGCACCTGGTGTGTACCCCCGCGCTGCATCCGCGGACGCGCGCGGGAACCGCATTCGGGCCGGCGTTCAGCCTTTCGTAAGAAACCCGCAAGAGGGGCGAAAGACCCCGCGGGTACCCTGCCCTCGTTCTCGGAAAGGCGGCGTCACCGCAAGACTCGGTGACGGCCGAAGACAGGCCTCCCAACCGGGCGAGGCGAGCCATCGGTGAGAGGTCGGAGAGAAGGGAGAAGACGATGGTCCGCAAGAAGACGATGGTCCGCAGGACGATGTTGATCTTGAGTGCGGCGCTGCTGCTCGCGCTCGCGATCGCGGTACCGGCAAGTGCGTCGCCGGCGATCACCGGCCACCACCTGTGGCTCAATGGCGACCGGCTGGGCACGGTCGTCGTGTCCTCACCGCTGCCGAACGGCGGGCTCGACCCGATCTACGCCATCTTCGTCAACGGCAGCATGTTCGGCGACGGCATCGCGGCCGTCGGCCCCGGCACCGGCTCGTACCACGGCGGCGCCTGGGCGGTCAACGTGGTGACCTTCAACGACGGCTACACGCCGTATCAGTTCACGTCCGCGTCCCAGGTCCTGGCCGCGGCGGACGCGGGCATCGTGACCATCACGCGCATGCCTGCCGCGGACTTCCGCTGCCCCGTGCTGCCGCACTGAGCCGGGCTTGAGTTCGGGATTCGGCGTCGCTTGAGAGTCAGGCAGGCGAGTGGGCGGCGAGCGCTCCGTGCTCCCCGCCCACTTCGTCGTGGTCGCTGCCGCCCAGTCAGGGCCCGCCGCGCCGACTGCCGGAGGAGCCGGCGAGGCGCCTGGTCGTCGTACGCGCTGCCCGCTCGCGGTCCAAAGCCGGCCTGCAACAGCACGGTCCGTGGTTCGGGTCGCGCGAAACGGGCAAGGCAAAGGAAGAGTGCGGAAGTGCAGACCCGCTCCAGTGACGGCCCAATGAGGGGAGTGCCCGATGGAGAAGCCTGAGCTAGGACGCCCGTTGGAGACGTTCGCATGCGCTGATTTCGAGTGCGGCGCCGAGTGGATCGGAGACAGCTCTGCCGTCGTGGCCGTGCACGGTGAGCTCGACATGCACACCTCCGAGGAGCTGGCCGAGCTGCTGGACAAGCTCCAGGAGCGTGGCATCAGCGATCACCTCATCTTCGACTTGAACGAGTGTACGTTCATCGACTCGATCGGTCTGAGCGTGCTCATCCGGGCGCATCACACGGCGAAGTCGCCACTGAACATCGTCGTAGGCAACGATGCCCTGCGGCGAGTCCTGTCGGTCACTGGTCTCGCCGGCGTCTTCACGCTCCATGAGACGAGGGACGAGGCCCTGGACGAGTTGCGCCGGCAGGTGGGAGCGCTGTGAGCAGGCGCGGCAAACGCTCGGCCTGCGCGGGAGCGTGGATGCTGAGTTCGGGCGACTTCGGAGCGCGTCAGATCGTCGCCGTCGTGAACTCCATCCCATCTCGGTCGCACACCAGCTGGAGCACCTCACGCGCCGTCATCACTCCCGTCGGCAGCCCGCCGCCCGGCTGGACCCACTGGCCGACCATGTAGAAGTCGTCGAGACCCGGAAGCCGCTTCGGCAGTCCCTTCATCAGGTACTTGGGGGTGGGCATGAAGCCCTCGAAGCTGGCGCGCCAGTTGCCGGTGTAGCGTACGGTCGTCGCCGGTGTGGCGACGTCGACCATCTCGACCTGGTCCTTGAGACCGGGGTAGCGCAGGTCGAGGGCGCGCACCACGGCGTCCCCGATGCGCGCCTTCTCCGCTCTGTACTGCTCCCTGTCGCGCTCGCGCAGCTCGATCCAGTACGGGCCGTCCGCCTCGATGGCCGAGGTGATGACCGTCTTGCCCGCCGGCGCGAGCGTCGGATCGAAGTTGCTGATGCGCACTTCCAGAAGCCCGGTGTCGACGCTCCCGGCGCCGATGCGCTCGTCCAGGGTGAGGCGCAGTCCTGAGATGCGCTGCGGCTCGTCGGCGAAGTCCCGCGCCACCCCGACGCCGACGAACAGGATCGGGTAGAAGAGCGGCAGCTGCTCCCGCTCGTACACGTCCCGGAGTTGCTCGTCCAGGTACGCGCCCTCCAGCATCTCGTACAGGGTCGCGTGGCCGTCCGCCGCGGAGATGACGACCTCGGCCGGCTCCAGCGAGCCGTCGGCGAGCTGCACGCCCGTCGCCCGGTCGCCGCCCCCGGTGCGCTGCGTCGTGACCTTGGCGACCCTGGTCTTGTACCTGAGCTCGCCGCCGAGCTCGAGGTACCGTGCCTCGAGGTTACGCGCCATCGGCAGCGAGCCGCCGAGCGGGTAGCCGGCGTTGCCGGCGTGCAGCCAGGCCATGGTCACGAGCAGGGCCATGGCTCCCATCGGCGCCGGCATGAGTGAGACGAAGGCGTCGCGGAGGAGCGGCGACCGGAAGCGCGCCGCCAGGTCGCCCACGCTGAGCCTGCCCCAGCGCCGGGAGGGCAGCAGCCAGGGGAGCATGCTCGGCGTCGCCCTGAGCGTGTCGCGCAGGCGCATGAGCGCGCGCGGCGGCAGGTCCGCCGGCATGTCCGCCTTCGCGAGGCGGCGCACGTCGCCGAGCATCCGCTTGATCAGCTCGGCGTCGGCGGGGGAGAGCTCGCAGAGGTGGGCCTCCAGGCGGTCGACGTCACGCCAGAAGGTCACCGCCTGCCCGCTGCCGTCCTCGTACTCGAACCAGACGTCGAGGTCGACGGTACGCAGGTCGCGCAGCAGCCCCACCTCGCGCCACAGCTTGTGCATGCTCGAGGTCGGCGAGGAACCGACGAGCCAGTGGATGCAGTAGTCCACGGTGTAGCCCTTGCGCTCCCAGGCGGTCATCAGGCCGCCGGGCATGTCGTGCATCTCGTAGATCCGCGACCGGTAGCCGTTCATCTGCGCGTAGATGCCGGCGCAGAGCCCCGCGATGCCTCCCCCGATGATGGCGACGGACTTGGCTGACTGCGCATGCTCGTTGCTGCTCACGACCGCTCCTTCTCCTGGCGAAGCGTTCCCCGACGGGGTGACTACGACGGCCGTAGCCTATTCGAGCGGCGGAGGCGCGGCCAGGGGCAGCGGCGCTCGCCCTCTCGCAGGCGCTTCGGGCAAGCGGGCGCCCACGAGGTCGCAGCCGGGACCACGCCCAGAGTCCGGTCTCCGCGCTCAGCCGCCCGGACTTGAGCTGCCCGTGGGACCTACGCAGGCTCGACCTCGGGGCCGAGCAGCCGCTCCGGCCGCTCGCCGGTGCGGAGCATCCCGACGCCGAGCCACACGAACCACCCGATCTGCAACAGCCCGAAGGCGATCGCGGCCTCGTTCAGTTGCGGGACTACCGAGAGGATCCCCAGGAGGCCGACGGCCAGCCCCAGCCGGCCGAGGGCCTTGGGGAGCGCGGCCTCACGGAGGCCCGCGTAGCTGACCAGCAGGACCCAGAGCCCGCCGAGGATCTCGCCGCCCGAGCCGCCGAGGCCCTGCGCGACCGGTTCGATCGCCTGCCACATCGAGGCGGCCTGAGCCGGATCGGAGGGGTACTGCGCGACGACTGCCGCCATGCCGGCGATGAAGACCATGCCGCTTGCGACGAGGACGAACGCCCAGAGCAGGCCGACGGCGGTGGCCACCTGCATCAGGGCCGGCGCCCCGGACTTCAGTCGCTGGTACAGCGCGAGCGCCAGGACGGCCAGGACGATGCCGAACACCACGTAGGTGACGAGGTACATGACGTGCATGCTGCCGTGATGGGACGCGAGGAGCGCTACCTTCCCGGCGGGGTCGGTGACGCTGGGGTAGTCGACCACGACGAGGAAGAAGGGCATCGCCAGCAGGTAAGCAGCGGCGAGGTACAGGGCCGCCAAACCACCCATCCTCTGCCGACCGGTAAGGATCCGTGCGGCCGTCTTCATGGTTCTCTCCGATCTGGCCTGTGGCGAGCCGCCTTGATTGCGCCTCGCCGAGCCGGTAGACTGTACTTACGGCGTAAGTATCGCACTTACAGTGTAAGTATGTCAAGCGCGTGGCTCTTGTCGCGGCGCGTGACCCGCGGACCAGACAACGGAGGAGGCCCATGGCCAGACGGTCGCCGGCAGACCGGGAGCCGCGATCGCCGCTCAATCGGGAGCGAGTGCTGCGGGCGGCGCTGCACCTCGCCGACGAGCGCGGCATCGACGCGCTCACGATGCGTGAGCTGGGGCAGCGCCTTGGGGTCGAGGCCATGTCGCTGTACAACCACGTCGACAACAAGGACGACCTCCTCGACGGCATGATCGACCTCGTGGTGAGCGAGATCGACCTGCCTTCCGGGGGCGTCGACTGGCGGCCGGCGATGAGACGGAGGGCCGTCTCGGCGCGCGAGGTGTTCGCGCGCCATCCCTGGGCGAGCGCCCTCATCGACTCGCGCGAGAGCAGCGGACCCGAGCGGATGCGCTACTTCGAGTGGGTGCTCGGCACGCTGCGGCGGGCGGGGTTCTCCGTCGAGCTCGCCGTCCGGGCGTTCTCGGCGATCGACAGCTACGTCTACGGCTTCGGACGCCAGCAACTCAACATCTCCGCCGGGGAGGGGGACGCCACGCCCGAGGAGATGGCCGAGGCCTTCCTCGTCGCGATCCCCGCTGATGTGTTTCCGAACCTCAGGGAGGTCACCGAGCACATGCTGCGGGCCGGGTACGACGAGAGCGCCGACTTCGAGTTCGGGCTGGGCCTGATCCTCGACGGCCTCGAGCGAGCTCGCGATGCGGCCCGAGAGCCTTGAGGGGCGGCGAGGCCCTTCCGGCCTCGCCGCCCCTCAGCCCGTTGGCCTCTCCGACGCGACGCCGCCGGCCTGGTCGCCGCGTCTCGACTCCTGAGCCCTCGATGCTTCAGCGAGGACCGGCGAGCGGAGCGAGCCGGGCCGATCCGGCTTCCTGCTCGCGCCGGGTCCAGACGGACCAGACGATCAGCCCCATGCACGCGACTTCCACGGTCGCGAAGAACACGTAGTGCGGAGTCAGCGACCCGCCGCCGACGACGAACGCGGTGGTGATCACCGCGGCCACGGTGTTCGCCCAGCGGTCGTGCGACGGCTTCAGGACGCGGGACAGGAAGATCATCGCGATCGGGACCTCGAGCAGGATCGCGAAGGCCAGCAGAACGCCCGGCGTGACCTGCACGCCCGCCTGTCCGGCCCACAGTTCCTGCAGGGCGCCGGGCTTGATGAAGGTCAGGATGTCCGCGAAGACCATGTTGAACATGACCACGACCCAGAGTGTCGAGAGCCTTGCTCTCACAGCTTCTGAGAAGGTGGTCTTCTCGCCTGTGTTCATGTTCATCCCTTTCGTTTGGAGCGCAGTGAGCATGTCGTGAAGCACGGCTCACCCCACGAGAGCGGCGATCGCCGTGGCCATGGTCCCCTCCCACGCTCGGCCCGGGAGGGCCACTCGGCGCTCCACGGGCATGACTGTCCACCTGTGGAGGATGCTATGAGGCTTCGGGCTCGCGGTCGTCACCCCGGCGGGGTCAGTCGCGAGCCACGCCAGGGGCATCTTCTCGCTCCCGCCGTACCCTGACGAGGCGAGGCGTCCCTACCCCCGGAGTGTCGGAGGGAGCGACGAATCAGCGGAGAGCACGAGAAGTCTTGCGACCCGTGCGGTTCACCGCCGCCTGAGCGGAGGCCGAGCGCTCAGAGACCGGTCTCCGCGCTCAGCCGCCCCGACTTGACCGCCTTCGCGAAGGCTTCGTAGTCGCGCTCGTTCTGATCGGCGTAGGCGACCGAGAAGTCGGCGACCGCACGGTCGAACGAGTCGCCCCCGCCGAGGTAGGCGGCGATCGCGACGCGGTCGCCGAGGCGCGCGTGCGCCCGCGCCAGGGTGGCGCCGCAGAGGCGCGCGTAGAGCGTCGCGCCGGGCACGCGCAGCGTGTCGACCTCGACGCTGCCCTTCCAGTCGTGCAACTGGCGCACGTAGTAGTCGCGCATCCGGCCGTCGAGGCCCTCGAAGCGCAGCCAGCCGAGGAAGATGTCGCTGGCCGCCTGCATCAGCCGCTGGCCCTCGACCACCCGGCGGCCGTGGTTGCCGTAGCGGCTGCGGCCGAGGAAGCGCTCGAGGACCGAGGCCTGCGCCTCCTTCGCCTGCAGGAGCAGGGGAGCGGCGCGCTGACGTCCCTCGAAGAGCAGGATCCAGGCGCGCGTGCCGACGCTGCCGACGCCCACGACCTTGCGGGCCGTGTCGAGGTACCGGTACTGCTCCATCGGGTGGTGAGGCTGGGTCAGCGTGCGGCGGTAGGTCCGCACCAGGCCGCGCATCCAGGCGTCCGTCTCCTCGCGGGCCGCGCCCGGCCCCACGAGGTCGTCGAGGGGCACCACGAGCGGCGGGTCGGCGAGGATGCGCACCTTGCCGTCGACCTCTCCGGCGAGCCGGCGGAAGGCGCGCTCGTGCACGCGCGTGCGCGCCTTGGCGATGTTGGCGCCGGCTTCTCTGGCCTCCTTCTTCCCGAGCCGCCCGGCGCGCACCTCGGCGTCGACCCAGGCCGTGATGTCCTCGACGGTGAGCCGGGCGTACCAGGCGTCGATCGCGCGCATCTCGCCGGCCCGGCGCATGGCGCCGCGGTACTCGGCGACGCCGGCCATGACGACGTCCCGGCGGGCGGCGGCGGAGAAGCCGAGGTCGCGCCCGGCGATCTCGAAGCTCGCCGCGAGGCGCTTCACGTCCCACTCCCACGGGCCGGGGAGGGTCTCGTCGAAGTCGTTGATGTCGAAGAGCATCTGGCGCTCGGGCGAGGCGTAGACGCCGAAGTTGAGCAGGTGCGCGTCGCCGCAGAGCTGCACCTCGAAGCCGGAGACGGGCGTCCCGGCGAGGTCGGCCGCCATGATGAAGGCGGCGCCCCGGTAGAACGTCGAGGGCGAGGCGAGCATGCGGCCGTGGCGGATGGGGACGAGCTCGGGGACGCGGCTCTGCGCCTGCTCCTCGAGCAAGGCCACCGGATCCGGCCGATCCGCCGCCGGCAGCCACCTGCCGTGGCTCGAGCGCGGCGTCTCCCGGCGCGCGGCCTTGCCCCGCGCGGACCACTCCGCCGCGCTGACGAACTCCTCGGCGCTCCTGCGCCTTCCCGCCGGACTCATCGTCGACCCCCTCTCCTGGCTTGGCAGCGCTGCGCGCAGCCTACCCGAACGGGAGCCGGGCGATGCGGCCGAAGCAGAGCGTCACAGCCCGCCCGCGCCCTTCTCCTCGAGTCCCCTGCCGACGACGCGCGTCCTGCGCCACGTGGTCCCGCCGAGGAGCACCGCCACCCCGACGAGCCCCATCAAGCTCGCGGCCACGTACATGGCTTGAAAGCCGAACGCCTGGGCGGTCACTCCCCACACGATCGACCCGACGCCGATCCCGAGGTCCATGGAAGTGGTGAACGTGCCCATCGCCGCGCCCCGTTCCTGGGGCTTCGCGCGGTCGACCGTCATCGCCATGAGCGTCGGCTGGGCGGCGCCGACGCCGACCGCGTAGAGCACGGCGACGACGAGCAGCCCGGTCATGCTCTCCGTCTGAGAGAGCACGAGCAGCGCCACGAAGGTGAACAGCAGGCCCGGGGCGACGACGGCGACCCTCCCGCGCCGGTCCGACAACCGCCCGAGCGGCCCGCGAAGGACCAGCACGACCACCGAGAAGACGGTGAAGAAGAGCCCCGGGTTGCCGAGCTTGGCCTCCTCGGCGAAGAGGGGGAGCAAGGCGACCACCGACGCGTAGGTCAACGCGTTGGTGAACAGCACCGCGGAGGGGAAGAGCGCCGAGGGGAGGATGAAGCTCCGCCAGCCGCGTTGGAACGCGGCGCCGACGGGCTTGCGCCCCGGGTCCGTGATGCCCACGGTCGTCAACGCTGCCGCGGCGGAGAGCACCACGGCCGTCAGGAACAGGGCTCCGTAGCCGGCCCGGCCGACCAGGAAGACGCCGAGCGCGGGACCGACCGCCATGGCCACGTTCATGCCCACGCCGAAGTAGCCCATGGCCTCGCCGCGGCGTGAGGCCGGGGCAAGGTCCGCGGCGAGCGCACTCGCCGCCGTGCCGAAGGCCGCCCAGCCGATACCGTGGAAGACGCGCACGGCCATCACCAGCGGCACCGAGTGGGCGGGCTCGTAGAGCAGCGAGCTGGCGGCCAGCATGACCGCGCCCACCAGCATGATGGCCTTCTTGGCGCGGCGGTCCGAGAGCCGCCCGATCCACGGCCGCACGATGACGGCGGTGAGGGTGAAGCAGGCGAGCACGACCCCCGCGTCCGAGACGGTGCCGCCGATGGCCACGACGTAGAGCGGCAGCGTCGCCAGCAGCAGGTACATGCTGCAGAACGAGAAGAGGTTCGCCACGAGGGCGAGCGAGAAGTCACGACTGAAGATGCGCTCGCGTGAGGGCTCCACCCTGCGCCTCCTGCCCGCGTCGCCCTGCTGGTTCCAAGGCCGGCCCCGAGACGACGGCCGGCGGGCCTCAGTATACCGCCGGGGGTACTCGGCGGTGGGAGCGTCCGGACCCGGAGCCGGCAGGCCGCTTGGCCTCCTTCTGCGGCAGCCTCAGGCCGAGGATGCCGAGGCCGCTCTCGAGGACTCCCCCGGATCCGCGACGGAATGGCGCTCGGCTCGCGGCGAGCGGGGCGCCGGGCGCACGCCTCTGACGAGCAGCCACAGTGCGAGTCCGAACTCGGCGACGAAGCTGACGACCAGCCCGGGCGTGCTGATCGCGTGATGGGCGGGCAGCAGCAGGGCCTGGAGGAACCAGATCAGCACGGCGACGCCATCGAGCAGCAGGAGCACGCCGAGGAGCCGCGGCAGGAAGCGGGACCGGTAGACGAGGTAGCCGAGCGGGAACAGCCAGGCTCCGAAGAACAGTTGAGCCGTGACGAAACCGGTCTTGTAGGTGCCCGCGGCAAGCGTCCCAAGCCCGGCGAGCTGTGCCGTCGAGAAGACCTGCATATGGGCGGCCGGGTCGTTCTGCAGCAGCGCCGAGACCAGCGGCAGCATGCTCGCGCATTGGACCGCGACACCGACGGCGTTCAGCAGCAGGAAGAGCAGCGCGAGCTCAGGGTTGACCGACCGCAGCAGGAGGTAAAGGCCCCAGGCGACCAGGGCGAAGAGCAGCGCCGAGACGAGTGCGACGACCAGCCCGGCCCGGAACGAGGAGCCGTGCGCGAGTGACGCCTCGTAGACCTGCTGCGGGGTGCCGAGCCCGATGTGACCGAGCCTGTCGGCGAGGATGGACGCGGCGATGTAGGCGAGGTACAGGCCACCGGTGAGGCGCGCCAGTCCTGCCCGTGGGGCGCGATCGGTGAAGCCGGACGCCATATCGATCCCCTCTCCCTCGGTGGTCTGGTCGCTCAGACGCGCGGTGCTGTATACTAACAATGTTAGTATCGTCCTCGAGCAGCATGTACTAACAGTGTTAGTTTGTCAAGCGTATGGCGAGCGGCCATGCGGTGGCGGCAGGAGGCGCGACGATCGCTCGGACCCTGGAGGGCAAGGAACCGCGGGAGACGCTCAATCGAGAGCGGGTGCTGCGCGCCGCCGTGGAGCTCGCGGACGAGCGCGGCATCGAGGCGGTCACGATGCGCGAGCTCGGTCGAGAGCTCGGGGTCGAGGCGGCCTCGCTCTACAACCACGTCGCCGGCAAGGACGACCTCCTCGACGGCATGGTCGAGCTGGCGATCGCCGAGATCGACGTGCCCGGCGAAGGCGTCGCTTGGAAGGAGGCGATGCGGCGGCGGGCGGTCTCCGCGCGCGAGGTCTTCGCGCGTCACCGCTGGGCGGCGGCCTTCCACGACTCGCGCGACCGGACCGGACCCAACAGCCTGTCCTACGTGGACGGGGTCCTCGGGGTGCTCATCGGGGCCGGGTTCTCACCGGCGGCCGCCGCGAACGCCTTCCTCGTCATCGACAGCTACCTCTACGGGTTCGAGCGCCGGCAGTCCAGTCTGGCGGTGAAAGAGGACACGACCGCCGTCGAGGCGGCCCAGGAGGTCGTGGCCGCCGTCCCGGAGGGCGCGTACCCGCACGCGCTCCGCGTCGCCGCGGAGTTCGCCACGACGCCGTTCGATCAGGACGCGGCCTTCGACTTCGGCCTCGGCCTCATCCTCGACGGCCTCGAGCGTCTGCTGAAAGATGCGTCAGCCGGTGGGCGCGGCCGGCGCCGCGGCTGACTCGTCGTCGCGCGGCCTCAGACCCCCCGCTCGTCGAACACGCGCTGGGCGATGGCTACGGCCGTCGCCGCCGTGGGCCACCCGGAGTAGAAGGCCAGGTGGGTGATGAGCTCCGCGAGCTCCTCGCGGCTGACGCCGTTGTCGAGGGCTCTGTTGAGGTGGAAGGGGAGCTCGTTGGTCCGGTAGAGGGCGACCAGCGTGGCGACCGTGATCAGGCTCCGGTCGCGCGGCGAGAGCCCGGGACGCTCCCAGACGTCGCCGAAGAGGACGTTCTCGGTGTAGTCGGCGAGGCCCGGCGCGACGTCGCGCATCGGGTTGCCGGATCGGTCGGCCATGATGCCTCCTCCAGGTCCGTTCACGCGCGGGCTGCCGTCAGGGCTTGAGCAGCACCTTGATCGCGCGTCGTTCGTCCATCGCCTTGTAGCCCTCGGCGGCCTCCTCCAGCGGGAGGGTGAGGTCGAACACCTTGCCCGGGTCGATCTCGCGGTCCCAGACGGCCTTGATGAGGTCGGGGAGGAAGCGGCGCACCGGGGCGGGGCCGCCGAGCAGGTGGACCTCGGCGGAGAACAGCTCGCGGCCGGGGATCTGGACGTCGTGGCTCACGCCGACGAAGCCCAGATGGCCGCCGCCCCTGGTCGAGCGGAGCGCCTGCGTGAAGGCGTCCTGCGTGCCGACGGCCTCGATCACGGAGTGGGCGCCGAGCCCGTCGGTGAGCTCCTTGATCCGCGCGACGCCCTCGTCGCCGCGCTCCTCGACGATGTCGGTCGCCCCGTAGAAGCGGGCCAGCTCCTGGCGGTCCCGGTGCCGGCTCATGGCGATGATGCGCTCCGCCCCGAGTCGCTTCGCCGCGAGCACGGCCATGAGGCCGACCGCGCCGTCGCCGACGACGACGACCGTCTTGCCCGGCCCCGCCTCGGCGGCGACGGCGCCGAACCAGCCTGTGCCCAGCACGTCGGAGACGGCCAGCAGCGACGGGATCAGGTCCTCGTCGGGCATGCCCGGCGTCGCGACCAGCGTGCCGTCGGCCAGCGGGATCCGGGCCCGCTCGGCCTGCGTCCCGACCGACCGCGCCACGAACTCGGCGTGGACGCACTTGGACTGGAAGCCGGCCCGGCAGATGGGGCAGGTGTTGTCGGAGATCACGAACGAGCCGACGACGAAGTCGCCGACCTTGACGCTCCTGACCTCGGAGCCTACCTCCTCGACGATCCCCGCGTACTCGTGCCCCATGACCTGGTCCTCCACCGGCTCGAATGCCTCGGTAGGGCCAGAGGTCGGAGCCGCAGATGCTGGTCAGGGGCAGGCGGATGACGGCGTCCGTGGGCTCGACGATCTTCGGATCCTCACGGTCCACGACGCGCACGTCGCCCGCGGTGTGCATCATCACTCCACGCATCGGTCTCCTCCCGGATGGGGCCGGCGACGACTGCGCCGGCCTTGGCTGGGGCGTCTCCGCTACCAGTGGTGGTACCCGGCGCCCCCGGCCTTCCGTGTCGAGGCGTCGCGACAGGAGAGGCCGACCTCGAAACGAGGTCGGCCTCGTGCGCTCACGGGCACTCTCCTGGTGGTCCGGGAGCCGCCAGGCTGCCTTCGTGAACTCGCGACGGACCACCTCCTCGAGATCCGTACGGCGGACGTTCGGGGAGCTCTGATGTGTGGCGAGGCCCTTCGCGTCCTCACTCGAGCGACAGGATGACGGCTGCCACTTCCCTCATGTCGTCGTTGAGTTGATGGTCGCGGCCCGGCAGACGGTGGACGCGGGCTTGCGGGACCGCCCGTGAGTAGAGGTCGATGTGCGATGGCGGCACGACTTCGTCCTCCAGCCCCTGAAAGAGATGGATCGGGACGCCCTCGGGAAGGCGGGCGCCGAGGTCCGGCGGGAACTGCGCGTCTTCACTCGGCCAGCCACCGTCGCCGACAAAGGGCGCCGCGATCAGGACGATCGCACCGAGCTTCCAGGTGTCCGGGTGCTCCGCGAGCATCCTGACGAGAATGGTCCCACCGACCGAATGAGCGACGACGATCCCGCCGCCTCCGAGCGAGCCCAGCGCGCTCTCCAGCGCGGTCTTCCACGAGGCGTAGTCGGGGTCAGCTTCGCCGGGCATGCGTGGATACCGGATCTCGTAGGCCTGCCCGAGCTCACGCCGGAGGTTCTCGACGAGCCTGCGGTCCCAGTCGTCATGGACGCCCTGGCCGCCTCCCTGTACGAAGAGCAACTCGCGCTTCATTGACCTATCTTGCCCGGCAGCGGCGCTCAGCAAAGGCAGTGGAGTGAGGAAACGGGGGCCGGAACGGGGAGGTCAATCGTTGCTGAGGCGAAACTGCTCTGCGCCTTCAGTCAGCCGCCTTCACCCGAGCAGCAGGGGGCGCAACTCACCGCGGTGGCACAGCACCGCGCGCCGTGCGCGGCGGTGCTCCTCCGCTGCCGCTTCGTTGACGAACCGCGGCCGGCGGCCGGCGTCAGGGCCGAGCTGCGAGCGCCGGTCCCGGAACAAGGACCCGGTCGCCTTCCTGAATCTGTCGATCCTCCTCATCGCTGCCTCCTGCGCTGTTCCTTGATTGACCGACGTTGTCGCCTTGAGGCTAAGCCGGGGAGGCCCCGATAGCGCCCTCCAGACGGCCTGACCGGAAGCCGGCCGAAGGAACAGAACTTCTCCCGGCCATCCGGCCAGGGCGCTCGGGTGGACGGACTGCACGACGGGCATTCCCCCGGCCGAAGCCTCGTGCAATGGCCGCACGTGCCCCCGGCATCCATTCCGGGTAGATGTGCCGCAGGGTGTGAGCAGCGTGCGCGAGCGGCGCGAGAGGGGGAACGCGATGGAACGGCACTGGGCCTGCGTCGACGGCAACGAGGCGGCGGCGCGGGTGGCGTACGCGCTCAGCGAGGTCATCTCCATCTACCCGATCACGCCGGCGTCCCCGATGGCCGAGTCGGCCGACGACTGGGCGGCCGCGGGGACCACCAACCTGTGGGGAGTGGTGCCCCACGTGGTGCAGATGCAGTCGGAGGCGGGCGCCGCGGGAGCCCTGCACGGCGCCCTTCAGAAGGGCTCGCTCGCGACGACGTTCACCTCGTCGCAGGGGCTGCTCCTCATGGTGCCGAGCATGTACAAGATCGCCGGCGAGCTGACGCCGGCCGTCATGCACGTCGCGGCGCGCTCGCTCGCCACGCACGCGCTCTCGATCTTCGGCGACCACTCGGACGTGATGCACGCGAGGGCGACCGGATGGGCCATGCTGTGCTCGTCGTCCGTGCAGGAGGCGCACGACTTCGCGCTGGTGGCGCATCACGCGACCCTCTGCTCGCGCGTCCCCTTCATGCACTTCTTCGACGGCTTCCGCACCTCGCACGAGATCGACCGGATCGAGTTGCTCTCGGACGACGACCTGCGGGCGCTCGTGCCCGACGGCGCCGTCGTCGAGGCGCGCCGGCGAGGCCTGACCCCGGAGGCGCCGGTGCTCAGGGGGACGTCGCAGAACCCCGACTCCTACTTCCAGAACCGTGAGGCGTCCAACCCGTTCTACCTGGCCGCGCCCCGCTGCGTGGAGGCGGCGATGGAGGAGATCGCCGCGAGGACGGGGCGGCGCTACGGCCTGGTCGAGTACGAGGGCGCCGAGGACGCCGAGCGCGTCATCATCCTGATGGGCTCGGGAGTCGGCGCCGCCGAGGAGACGGTGGAGACGCTGGCCGCCGCCGGTGAGGCGGTAGGACTGCTCAAGATCCGTCTGTACCGCCCCTTCCCGGCGGCGCAGCTGATCGCCGCGCTGCCGCCGACGGTGCGCTCCATCGCGGTGCTCGACCGCACCAAGGAGCCCGGCGCGGTCGGCGAGCCGCTCTACCTCGACGTGCTGGCGGCGCTGCACGAGCACCTCGCCGGCGAGGCCGCCGCGACGGACGGCTCGCGCGTGAGCGCGATGCCGGCCGTGATCGGCGGCCGCTACGGCCTCTCGTCCAAGGAGTTCACGCCGGCGATGGTCAAGACGGTCTTCGACGAGCTGGCGCGCGAGCGCCCGAAGCGCCACTTCACGGTCGGCATCGACGACGACGTGACGCACCTGAGCCTCGCCGTGGACGAGAGCTTCAGGCCCCGGCGGCCGGCCTCCGAGGTCCAGGCCATGTTCTTCGGCCTCGGCTCGGACGGTACGGTCGGGGCCAACAAGAGCTCGGTGAAGATCATCGGCGAGGCCGGCGGCCGCTGGGCGCAGGGCTACTTCGTCTACGACTCGAAGAAGTCGGGCTCGCTCACGGTCTCGCACCTGCGCTTCGGCCCCGAGCCCATCCGGTCCACCTACACCATCCAGCACGCCGACTTCGTCGCCTGCCACCAGTTCGAGCTGCTCGAGCGGCTGCGGGTGCTGGACACGGCCAAGGACGGCGTCGTCTTCCTGCTCAACAGCCCCTACCCGCCCGAGGAGGTCTGGGACCGGCTGCCGCGCGAGACGCAGGACCAGCTGATCGAGCGCCACGCCGAGTTCTGGGTGATCGACGCCTACGCCATCGCCGCGGAGCTGGGCATGGGCAATCGCATCAACACGATCATGCAGCCCTGCTTCTTCCAGCTCTCCGGGGTGCTGCCGCCCGACGAGGCCATCGCCCACATCAAGCGCTCGGTGGAGCAGACCTACGGACGCCGCGGTCCCGCGATCGTCGAGAAGAACTTCGCCGCCATCGACCGGTCGCTCGGAGCCCTGCGGCGCGTCGACGTGCCGGCGGCCGCGACCAGCGAGCTCCGGATCGAGCAGCCGGTGCCGGACGACGCGCCGGAGTTCGTCAAGCACGTCACCTCGGTGCTCATGGCCGGCGCCGGCGACCGGCTGCCGGTGAGCGCGTTCCCGCCCGACGGCACCTTCCCCCTGGGGACCACCAAGTACGAGAAGCGCGCGATCGCCAAAGAGATCCCCATCTGGGACCCCGAGATCTGCATCCAGTGCGGCAAGTGCGCCATCGTCTGCCCGCACGCGACCATCCGCATGAAGGTCTATCCGCCGGAGCGCCTGGACGGAGCACCGCCGTCCTTCAAGCACAAGGACTTCCGCGCCAAAGAGGCGCCGGAGCTGCAGCAGACCATCCAGGTGGCTCCCGACGACTGCACCGGCTGCGGCGTCTGCGTCGACGTCTGCCCGGCCAAGAGCAGGACCGAGGTGCGGCACAAGGCCATCAACATGATGCCGGCGGGTCAGCATCGCCCGGTCGAGCGCGTCAACTGGGCGTTCTTCGACGCGATCCCGCGCTCCGACCGCGACCTCTTGCCGCACGACACCGTGCGCGGCGCGCAGACCCTGGAGCCGTTGTTCGAGTTCTCCGGCGCCTGCGCCGGCTGCGGCGAGACTCCCTACATCAAGCTCGTCACCCAGCTCTTCGGCGACCGCATGGTCGTCTCGACGGCGACGGGCTGCGCCTCGATCTACGGCGGCAGCCTGCCGACCACGCCGTGGACCGTGGACCGGGACGGTCGTGGCCCGGCCTGGAACAACCCGCTGTTCGAGGACGCGGCGGAGTTCGGCCTGGGCCTGCGCCTGGCGTACGAGGCCCAGGCGCGCAGCGCCGCGGCGCTGCTCGAGCGGCTGGCTCCGAGGCTGGGGGACGACCTCGTTCAGGGCCTGCTGCGCGCCGAGCAGCGCACGGAGCCCCAGATACGCGAGCAAAGGGAGCGGGTGGCGCGGCTGCGGCTCGCCCTGGGCGACCTGGGCGACGACGTCGACGCGCTCCACCTGCGGGCCCTCGCCGGCGCGCTCGTCCACCAGAGCATCTGGATCATGGGCGGCGACGGCTGGGCCTACGACATCGGCTTCGGCGGCCTCGACCACGTGCTGTCCACGGGCGAGGACGTGAACATCCTCGTGCTGGACACCGAGGTGTACTCCAACACCGGGGGGCAGTCCTCGAAGGCGACCTCGCGCGGCGCCGTGGCCAAGTTCGCCGCGCGCGGCAAGGCCGTGGCCAAGAAGGACCTGGGCGCCATCGCCCGGGCCTACGGCAACGTCTACGTGGCGCAGGTCGCCATGGGCGCCAACGACACGCAGGTGACCAAAGCGCTGCTCGAGGCGGAGGCGTGGCGGGGCCCGTCACTGGTGATCGCCTACAGCACCTGCATCGCCCACGGCATCGACATGTCCAAGTCGATGACGCACCAGAAGGACGCCGTCAGGAGCGGCTACTGGCCGCTCTACCGCTACCATCCGTCCGAGAGCCGCACGGGGCAGCCGTTCAAGCTCGACTCCAAGCCGCCCTCCATCTCGCTGCGCGACTTCATCGCGACCGAGGCGCGCTTCGCCATCCTGATGCGCTCCTACCCGGAGCGCGCCGAACGACTGCTGGCGCTGGCGCAGGGCGACATCGACGAGCGCTGGCGCCTCTACGAGCAGCTCGCCCGGATCGAGCAGACGGTCTCGGGCGAACCCGACGTCGAGCCCGAGGTCGAGAGCGACGCGGGCTACCGCTACGACCAGGAGGGCCACTGATGGGCCGTCTGACCACGCAGTATCTGGGCCTCGAGCTGCGCACCCCGCTCGTCGCCTCGGCCAGCCCCTTGACGGGGCGCCCGGGCCAGGCACGGCGGATGGCCGAGTGCGGCGCCGCGGCCGTCGTGCTGCCCTCCCTCTTCGAGGAGCAGATCACCCGCCAGGACGCAGATCTGCTCCTCGCCCTCGAAGCCGGCTCGGAGCACTTCGCCGAGGCGCTCGACTACTTTCCCGACTCGGTGAAGCGCAACTTCGAAGGCGCCGCGGATCGGTACCTGTCGGTGGTCGGGCTGATGAAGGACACGCTGAGCATCCCGGTGATCGCCAGCCTCAACGCGACCTCGCTGGGCGGCTGGGTGCGCTACGCGAAGCTCATCGAAGAGGCCGGCGCCGACGCGCTGGAGCTCAACCTCTACCGCGTGGCCGCGGACCCGCGGCGCAGCGCCGCCGAGGTCGAGGCCGAGGACCTCGCCGTGATCGAGGCCGTCAGCTCCGCGCTCAGCATCCCGCTCGCCGTCAAACTGGCGCCCTACTACACCTCGCTCGCCCACTTCGCGGCGGCCGTCGTCGAGCGCGGGGCGAACGGGCTGGTGCTGATGAACCGGTTCTACCAGCCCGACATCGACCCGGACTCGCGCGAGGTCGTCCCCAGCCTGGAGCTCAGCAGTCCCTGGGAGATGCGGCTGCCGATGCGCTGGGTCGCCATCCTGCGCTCGCAGCTGCCCGAGCACGTGTCGCTCGCCGTCACCACCGGCGTCTGGAGCGGCGCCGACGCGGCCAAAGCCCTGCTCGTCGGCGCCGACGTCGCCATGATGACCTCGGCCGTGCTGCGCAACGGGCCCGGCCACTTCTGCACCGTGGAAGGCGAGCTCGTGCGCTGGCTCGACGACAACGAGTACATCTCGGTCGATGAGCTGCGCGGCAGCGTCAGCTTCGCGTCCAGCGACGATCCGGGCGCCTTCGAGCGGGCCAACTATCTGCGCGTGCTGCACTCGTGGAACGCGCCCACGCGGCTGACGCCGCACTCACCGTCGGCGGGGTGAGCGCGGGCCGGGGGCGCCGTCAGACTAGGCGATCTTCAACCAGAAGAAGTCGCCCGACATGGTCGGGTGGAGACGGTGCGGACTTCGCCTGGGCGGGAGCCGGCTGCAGAGGGGAGCTCTGCGCGCCGCCGGCGCCCAGCTCGACGGCGACCACGGCGAGGGTCGCGATGAGCGCCAGCGCCAGCCAGGTGATGAAGATGCGCAGCGGGCCGTGTGTGGTGGTCCTGTTCACGGGTCCTCCCATCGTCGCTGCCGCAAGTCTACGGAGCGCGAGGTCCGGAGGCGTCACCCCGAACGGGTGAATCATGGATCGCGGGTGCGCGCACGCCGGGCCGGCGGAGCGGCACGAACCGGTTCTCATCATCCCCGGCTCGCTGTGACGCGTCTCGACCCTGGTCGGTGGACCAGGGCGAAGACTCCCCGCCCATCCAGTTCCGATTCCGGTCTCTTGGCCGGCGCTCGAGCATCCCGAGAGTCATAGCCTTTGTCTCGTAAGGTGTAGTAGCGGTCAGGGGGAATCATGGATTTCACCGTCGATCAGTTCCTGGCGATGTTCCATCGCTACAACGAGGCGATATGGCCGATGCAGATCGTCGGCTACGCCTTGGGCCTCGTCATCGTCGTTGCGCTGGTGGCTCGCGTGCGCGGCTCGCGGACGGCGCTCGCCTCGCACGCTGTGGCCGACCGCCTCGTGCCCGCGCTCCTGGCCTTGTACTGGGCCTGGATCGGCGTCGTCTTCATGTGGAGCTACCAGGCGGACCTCAGCAGGAGCGGCCGACCGTTCGGCGTGCTCTTCCTCATCGGCGCCGCGGCGTTCGTCGTGGCGGCGCTTCGCGGCGCCGACCTCGGGCTCGGCCGGGTCCCGTCGTGGCGCCTTGCCGTCGGCGGCTCCATGATCGCCTACGGCATGGTCGTGTACCCGCTGCTCGGAGCGCTGGCCGGCCACAGCTACCCGTCGGCCCCGGTGTTCGGCGTGGCGCCCTGCCCGACCACCATCTTCACCTTCGGCGTGCTGGTCTGCTGCCTGCGGCCGCGCTGGTACCTGCTCGTCATGCCGCTGGTCTGGGCGGGCATCGCCACGACCGCCGCCTTGAAGCTGGGCATGGTCGAGGACTTCGGGCTCGTCGCGTCGGCCGTCGTCGCGGCGGTGGTCGTGTTCTGGATGAGCCGGCAGCGGCAGGGCGTGGGGAGGACGGCGACGGCTGCGCACGGCGCGTGAGCACGGAGACGGCGAGCAGCCAGCGGAGAGAGAGGAGACGTCAATGTCGACGATCGTTCAGGACAGAGGAGCGCACGAGGTCAAGAGCCACGAGGAACTGCTGCGCGAGCAGGCTCGGGAGAACATCAAGCGCCGGCGCGACTTCAAGGCTCACGCTCTCGCCTACGTGCTGGTCAACGCGTTCCTCTGGGTCATCTGGGCCGTGACCTCGAGCGCGCACGGCTCACCCATCTTCCCTTGGCCGATCATCCCCCTGGCGGGCTGGGGCATCGGTCTCGGCATGCATGCCTGGGACACCTACCGCCGCCCGATCACCGAGCACGACGTCGATCGGGAGTTGGAGCGTCTGCGGGCGTTCTGAGAGTAGAGGACAACGTGCTGCAGGGAGAGGGGGCGCGATGCGCCCCCTCTCCCGTGCGCCCACGACAGGCTCGTCAGAGGATGATCGCCCGCCCTGCGACGGCCTGCTAGCGCCCCTGGCGCTTCGCGACCTCGATCATCTTCTTGACGTTCTCCCGCTTGGCCTCGTCCAGGAAGGCGGAGAAGTCCATCATGAAGCCGCCGCCCTGGCCGCAGACCTCGGCGAGCCTCAGGCAGTAGGCCTCGACCTCGTCGACGGACGCCGTGGCCAGCAGCGCGCTGGAGACGTTGCCCTCGATGCACTGCGAGCCCGCCAGCACCTCCTTCGCGAGGAAGGCGTCGGTGCCGCTCTCGAGGTGGACGAGGCACGTCCCCGCGGGGAGCTCCTTGAAGTGGTGGAGGCGCGAGTCGTACTTGCCCTGCGTGAAGACCCAGACGAGCAGCCCCTCCTCCACCAGGCCGAGGAGCAGCTTCTTGAGCGTCGGCCAGTAGAACTCCTCGTACTGCGCGTCGGACATCAGGCCGTCGGCGCCCTTGTAGAGGTACACCGTCACGATCGGGTGCCCGAGCGCCTTGGCTCCGTCGATCCCGTACTGCAGCTGCCAGGGGAGCAGGCGCTCCATGAGGGCCTTCATCTTCTCCGGCTGCGTGTACATGTCGACGATCGCGCCGCGCCAGCCGCGATAGTAGGTGCTGATGATGTCGAACGGCGCGGCGGCGATGGCGCCGAGCAGGTGGGGGATGCCCAGCCGGCCGCCCAGCTCCTGGTCGAGGCGCCCGAGGTACTCGTACCACTCCTGCACGGCCTCTCCGGACGCGCGGAGCGCCTTCATGGCCTCGACCACGCCCGGGTTCTCGGCCGCCGCCAGCACCAGGTCGGGCAGCCCCTGGTGGAACACGAGCGTGTTGCGGAGCGGCGGCAACTGGGCCAGCGGCTCGAGCTTGGGAGACAGCCGCGGCAGGTACTTGCGCAGGACCCAGTCCGACGGGTCGTCGAGGTACTCGTCGTACTCGTCGGCCTTCATGTACTCGCCCTCGACGAACTGGAACGACTTGTCACCGGGCAGGTGGACGCCGGGCAGGCGCACGCGGTTCCAGGTCAGCGCCTCGAACATCCCCGCCGGGAAGATGAACTCGGGGCCGACGTAGGCGTCGAAGTCGGTGTCTTCGTACTGACGCACGTAGGCGGCGAAGGCCTTGTCGAACTCGGTCATCGCCTCTCGGAACGTGACCTCACCGTAGTCGAGCGCGAACTTCTGGGTGGCGGCCGGCACCACCGGGATCGTGCCGGTGTCCTTGAGCCTGATGGTGTCGACGATGAGCTGGGCCCTGGCCTGGTATCTCGTCCTGGCCTCGTCGCTTGCGAAGCGCAGGTGCGCGCCGCTCACCCAGTCCGCGATGAGGCGGTCCCCCAGCTTCCCTCCCGTGACGTCCTGCATCAGGCGCCTCCGTCGGTCCACGTGCCGGCGAGCTCGAGGGCATGGCCCACGTCGTCGCCCCAGCCGTCGGCGCCCGCATACGCGCGCACGCTCTCGTTGACCGCAGCGCCGCCGATCATGATCTTGACCTTGTCGCGGAGCCCGGCGGCGGCGATGCCCTCGACCGTACTCTTCATGGCGTCGAAGGCCAACGTGAGCAGCCCGCTCAGCCCGACGATGTCCGGGTCGTGCTCCTTGACGGCGGCGACGAAGGCCTCCACCGGCACGTCGGTGCCGAGGTCGTGGACGGTGTACCCGCCGATCCCGAGCATGAGCGCGACGATGTCTTTGCCGATGTCGTGGATGTCGCCCTGGACCGTGCCGATGACGACCGTGCCCTTCGCGCCGCCGGCGCTCGGTCCGCCCCCCTCGGGCAGCACTTCCGCCGAGAGACTCTTCATGATCTCCCCGCCCATGATCAGCTCGGGGATGAACGCCTCGCCTTCGGCGTAGCGGCGACCGATCTCCTGCATCGCCTCGCTGCCTTCGGCGATGATGGCGAGCGGCTCCGCCCCGTCGGCCACCATGCTCCTTGCCAGCTCCAGCGCCTCGTCCATGCGCAGGCCGACGATCGCTTCCTTCAACTCCTGAGGCATGCGCCCCCCTCCGTCCGCTCAACGTGCGAGCACTCTAGCAGATGGTCCGGATACCTGTCTAGACAGGTAGGGAGCCGTGGTACAATCTGGGCCCGAAGGCAGCGTCGAGTCCCCGGCCGGAGAACCCGTGAGCAAGCTCAAGCCCGTCGATCGTTCATCGTTCGAGCCCCCGTACGCGCAAGTGGCGCGCAGCGTGCGGGAGGGCATCGCCAGGGGGGAGTACACGGCCGGCGACCGCCTGCCCTCCGAGGCCGAGCTCTGCGAGCTGTACGGGGTCAGCCGCATGACGGCGCGCCGGGCGGTGGCGCTGCTGGTCCGCGACGGCGTGGTCACGACGGAGAACGGGCGCGGGACGTTCGTCAAGGCTCCAGAGCTCGGCGCGGCGACGTTCGACCTCGGCAGCCTGCGCCGCCTCGTCGACGACGAGGCCACGACGGTGAAGATCAGTGAGGCGCGGATCGTGCCGTCCTCACCGCGGGTGAGCGGCAAGCTCGCGCTCGACCCCGACTCCCCGGTGGTCACCATCAAGCGCATCGTCAGCAGCGGCGGGGAGCCGGTCTTCTCCCACAGCGAGTACCTCGTCTTCGATCCCCGGCGCCCGCTCGTCGAGGCCGAGTACGGGGTCACCGCGCTGCGCGACCTGCTCGCGAACGCGGGCAGGTCGGGCTTCAAGTACGGCCGTCTCGACCTGCACGCCTCCACGCTCTCCGAGACCGAGGCCGCGCACCTCCGCGAAGAGCCGGGCGTGCCGGCGTGGGTGGTCGAGCACCTCTTCTACGATTTCGAGAACCGCCCCGTGAGCTGGGGGCGGTTCATCGGCCGGGCCGACCGCCTCAGGTTCTCGACCACGGTCGGCCTCACCGACGGCGTGAAGGGGGCACGGGAGTGAAGCCGGCGCCCGCGGACGATCTTGTCGGCCTCATCGTGGGGATGGACCAGCACGGCAGCCTCGCCGCCATCCACCGGCGGCTGGCCGGCGGCGAAGACCCGCGGAGGCTCATGGAGGAGTGCCGCGCGGGGATGGAGCAGGTCGGCAAGATGTACGAGCGCGGCGAGTACTTCGTGACCGCGCTCATCATGGCCGGGGAGATCTTCCGCCAGGCGGCTGACCTGCTGCTTCCACTTCTGGCAGCCGCGGAGCCGCCCCAGGACTCGCGCAAGGTCGTCATCGCGACGGTCAAGGGTGACATCCACGACATCGGCAAGAACATCGTGGTGACGCTGCTGGAGGCCAGAGGCCTGGCGGTCGTCGACCTCGGTGTGGACGTCGCTCCGGAGCTGATCGCGGACGCGGTCGTTGCGGAGCGCCCCGACGTGCTCGGGCTCTCGTGCCTGCTCACCACGGGGTTCGGGGCCATGCGCGAGACCATCGGACTGGTGCGCGAGAGCACCGCCGACTGGCAGCGGCGCCTGCCGGTGGTCGTCGGCGGGACGGCGATCGACCAGCGCGCGGCCGAGTACGCCGGCGCGGACGGCTGGTGCACCGAAGCGGCCGACGGGGTCGCCCTGGTGCACACCATGCTGGCTGATGGCCGGCCGGCCGGTCCCTCGACGCCGCCCGCCGCGTCGTCGATCAGCCGGCCGTCCCCGCTCCCACCCCCTGCGTCTGCTCGTGCGTGTGCAGCGCCTGCTCGGCCTCGTGGTGCGCCGGTTTGAGGTCGAAGACCACCTTCTTCACCGTGCCCGTGAACGGTACGGAGCCTTGTCCTCGTAGGCCAGGTCGACCACGCCGCCGTTGTCGCGGCCCATGTCCATGCCGGCGTAGGTCGTGAAGATCAGCGAGACGGTCTTGTCGAGCCGGCCCTCGCCGATCTGCTTGTCGTTGGCCCACAGCGTGACCTTCCCCCCGGCCCGGGCCTGGGCTCGTCGGCCTCGAAGAGCATCTTGACCGTCACGTCGCCGGTCGGGGTGGGCTCGGTCGACGTCTGCTTGTAGGTCTCGATGCAACGTGGCGGACGATCCGACGTGCGGATTCGCCCCGCGATGGCGGTCCGGCGTCTCGGTAACACGATGGGCATTCAGCTCCGGAGGGTCTCCCTGTCGATGACTCATCGCGTACCGCTGGCCGGTATGATGGGCGCCGGGCCCTGTGGCCTGAAGGGCGACCGGCGAGCGAGGGGGGTTGACGTGGAAGAGTCCGCGGCGCGGGGCGATATGAAGGCCTCTCCCGCGTGAGGCCCAGGCGCCTGAACGCCACCATCGCGACCCTGTTCGCGATCGGCTCGTTCGGCTTCGCGCTCGGCTCGACGCCGGCCTACGCGTCGGCGGTCGGCCCGACGCCCGACGCGGTCACCTTCTTCGTCTCGTCCATCTTCTTCACGCTGGCCTCGTTCTGGCAGCTCGTGCAGTGCCAGTCGCCGGAGATGGCGGCGACGGGTACGCCGCGGGACGGCGAGCCGGGCCGGCTCAGGTTCCTCGCCTGGCTCCCGCGCGAGCGGGGCTGGGTCGCCGCGGCGACGCAGTTCCCCGGGACCCTGTTCTTCAACGGGACCACGTTCTGGGCGATCACCATCGCGGTCGGCAACAGTCAGTACGACGCGGTCGTGTGGCGGCCTGACTTCTACGGCTCGATCCTCTTCCTCGTCTCGAGCACGTTCGCCCTCCTCGCCCTCGGCCGCCTGTTCACGTGGCGGCCGCGCGAGGCGGCGTGGTGGGGGGCCTGGGTCAACATGATCGGATCCGTCTTCTTCATGTTGTCGGCGATCGGCGCCTACGTGATCCCGCGGACCGGTACGCGGTCGATCTCACCCTCGCCGACAGAGGTACGTTCGTAGGGGCGGTCTGCTTCTTCATCGGGGCGCTGCTCGTCTTTCCGGCATGGCGCCAGGAGGGCGAGGCGGCCGCGAGCTCCTGCGGCTGCGCGGCGCCTCGGACTGAGACGGCCTTCTTCTCGGCCTTGGCGATGCCCTGCCAGGATGCCTTCGGCTGCGCCTCTTCAGCGCGTCGAAACCCGCCTTCGCCGCCGTGCCGGGTCCGTGGAGCCGGCGACGTGCAGGTCGAGCGGTACGTCGTTGGCGAAGGCCCTCCTCCTGCTCGTCCTCACTCCTCCCGGGCCGGGGCAGGAGGCGCGGCGGTGGGTGCGTTCACGTCGCGCCGCGCCGCCGCGCCGGCGCCCCTAGAGTGCCGGATCGTCCCGGCCGAGTGCCTCGTCAAGCGTCGCCCAGGTGGCGATGACCTGGTCCAGGCCAGTCCCTGCCAGGGCGCTGCGCACCCTTCCCTGGGGACAGGCGATGGCCAGCCCGCAGCCATCGACTTCGCAGAGCTTTGACATGTCGAGCAAGGCGCCCAGCGCATAGGCGTCAAGGTAGGCGACCCCGCTCAGGTCGAGCACCATCCGCGCCGGCCCTTCCTTGAGGAGCGCGAGCAGCTGCTCTGAGAAGTCGTGGCTATTGGTGAGGTCGAGCTCGCCGGTCGCCTCCACGACGATGAGTCCGGCCGCCGGCCGCAACACGCTGATGCGATAGTCCTCTGTCCCCACGTCCCCACGCCTGATGGTCGTACTCCCACCTTGGACTGTATCCGGGGACGCGCGTGTTCCGTGCGCAGCCGTTGCTGCCTGTGGACCGCAGGCCTCCACGGTGTGACTTCCGGCCGAGGCCGAGGGCGCTTGATGTCTCCCGTGCACCCTCGGCCTCGACGGCTTGCCACTGGTCGTGCTTCACGTTCCGGGACAGGACGAACGTCCGCGTGGTCTGAGCGGACGCTCGTCACGCCGCCGGTCGCAACTCGCTCCCGGGAGAGGCGGTGGCAGAGGGCTCCACGTGGTCGTCGGCGTCGAAGCCGAGCTGCCGCAGACCGGCCGCCCTGAACCCCCTGGCGACGAGGTAGACGCCCAGCGAGAACTCCCACAGCGCGATCGGGATCGCGAGGAGCCCCGACATCGAGGAGCCGTACTCGTTGGCGCCGAACAAGGTGGCCATGGTGGAGGCGATGAGCAGGGGCGCCCCGATGAATCCGATCAGAGGCAGGATCCGCGGCACCAGGCGAGACTGGTAGAGCAGTGAGCCCAGCAGCAGGGCGTTGACGGCGGGCAAGAGGCTCTGCGAGAGGGTGAACGTCCAGTCATGCAGGCCGACCAGCGTCTGGCCGGTGGCGAGCTCAGCTGCCCCGGCCCCGGACTGTCGCAAGGTCACGATCGCCAGGAGGGTGAAGACGCCGGCGAAGATGGCGCCGGCTTCGAGGGTGCGGACGGCGACGAAGCCCAGCGCAACCCCTTCGTTCTGCCGCTTGACCACCGGGTAGAGCGCGACGGCGGTGCCGATGCCGGCGAGCGCCACGATGATCTCCAGGACACTGCCGATATACACGCTGGTGTCCGGCCCGGAGCCCACGATGTAGTCGGCTCCGCGCACGGCGTTGTAGAGAAACAGGGTCGGGATCGAGACGAAGGTGAGCAGGTAGAGCAAGCCCGCGGTCAGCGAGATCTTTCTGGTCGAGGTCATTCTGATCGACTCCCCGGCCGGCTCCTGATCGAGCCGACGGTTGCGATGATAGGCATACGTTTATTCTAGTACACAGAGTGGAGCAAAACACCCGGAGTAGTCGGGGATGACCGACTATGCCCCGCGCGGCGCATGCCGAACCCAGGAAGCGGATGTACGAGCGCCGCGCGAACGTCACGCGGAGCGAGGGCGGCGCCAAGGGGCTAACGAATTCGTCAAACGCCGCTGGCGTGGTTGCCGGACCCGCGCAAGTCCGGCCGAGAGAGCGCTGAACGCTCAGGCGCCGGTCTTCGAAGCCCGGGAGAAGGTGTTCCGCGCTCGTCCAGCCTCAGGCAGCTGATTCCTCGCCGATGGAGTCGAACGAGCGGCTGCGCCGGTCCGGTTCGGCGGGGAGCGCCGCGCACTCCGGGCACCTGAGTTCCTTGCCCGGCGCTCCGATCCTGGCTATCCCCTCCCCCAGGACCAGCTCACGTCCACAGCGGGAGCAGACGTCTGCCCCCCAGGTCTCTTCCAGCGTGCGCTTCTTGCCCCGTGCCTCTCGCATGGCTCCTCCTGACTCCTGCTGCATCGGAGCCCGCCCTCAGGACGGATGCGGGCACAGCGCAGTCCGAGCCCCTGGAGACCTCGATCTGTACGATCTCGAACGGCCCCTCACATCTCTGCCTGAAGCTGACTCTTCCTGATCCTCCGGAAGCCGCGTCGACACCTCCTGCCCGGCGACGACGGCATGCTCCGCGGCAGTCTCAAGCTACCCGGAGGAAACGGTGGCGGGGTCGGTCGAGTAGCCACACTGTGGCTCGGTCAGAAGGACGGTCTTCGTGCCGGCAGCCCTGGTGGCTGCGCTCACGTCCGCTCTTGGACGTCACCTGCCCGATCGTTGAAAGATGGCCGAGCATCGATCGTGGCCGCCGGCCCCTCCCAGTCAAATGACACCAGCGTTCCCCGGTCCGGTCCCGTCTCCACCGCGAAATGGCCGCCTGCCTCCTCTGCGCGTTCCCGCATCAAGGTGAGGCCGATGTGGCTCGCGTCCCGTGGCGCGCCGTCAAAGCCCTGCCCGTCGTCCCGAACAGTAAGGCGGACTCGTGAAGGAGCCGTGGCGAGCGTCACCCAGGCCGTGGTGGCGCGCGCGTGTCGCGCGACGTTGTTCAGCGCTTCCTGGGTGATGCGGTACGTCGCCTCGTGCACCTCCGGTGGCATGGGGACGAGGTCGTCGACCGTGAGGCGCACCACGACCCTGGCCCGGCTCTCCGTCGCCTCGACGAGGTTGCGGAGCAACTGCGCGATCGGCACATTCGCGACCGGATCGCCGCGCAGTTCGAGCAGCAGGATGCGCATCTGCGCCAGGGCGCCGCGAGTGAGCTGGCGCACCTCGTCCGCGATCGCGTCGACCTTGTCCCGGTCTCCGTTGTCGGACGACGCCGTCAGCGCCTCCGCCTTGAGGGTGGCCGCGAACAGCGCCTGCGTGACGGAGTCGTGCAGGTCGCGAGCCAGGCGGCTTCGCTCTCGCTGTGTGGCCTTTTCGCGCTCGGCCTCCAGCAGGGCGTGCTCGGCCTGCCTTCGCTCGGTGACGTCAGGGCTGCTGCCGACCATGCCGAGAAAACTGCCCGAGGCCGCAAGCCGCGGCGAGGCGGAGGACTCGATCCAGCGCCACTCTCCGCGGGCGTCGCGAACCCGCGCCACACAGTGGAAGGGTCTGTGCTCGGCCATCGCGGCCTCGAACTCGGAGACGTAGCGCTCCGCGTCCTCCGGGTGCAGCAACGGCGACCAGTTCTGCCCTGAGACCTGCTCCTCGCTCACCCCGAAGAACTCACAGTAGGTTCGGTTGACCAGCTTCAGGTCGCCCTTCGCGTCGTGCACCCAGACCGGGAACGGGAGACCGTCCGCCATGATGCGGAAGCGCTCCTCACTTTCGCGAAGCGCCTCCTCGATCCGCTTGCGCTTCGTGATGTCGAAGAGGACGCCGAGGATGCGCACCGGCTCTTCTGCCGACGAAGGAGGTAGAGCCACGGGCGAGCATCCAGCGGGTCTCGCCGTCGCTCGCGCGCACGATGCGGTACTCGGCGTCGAACTCGCCGTCTCCCTGCCGGATCGCAGCTGCGCGCGATCACCTCTTGCACCAGCGTTCGGTCGGTCGGGTGCACGAGCTCCAGGAAGCGCTCGACGTCCACCCGCGCGCTCCTGCCGAGCCCGAAGTGCTCGCGCACGGTCTCGTCCCAGCGCAGGATGTCGCGCTCCAGATCGAGCTCGAAGAGGCCGATGCCTGCGCCGTCCATGATGAGCCGCAGGCGCAGCTCTGCCTCGCTCAGGGCGCGATGGAGCGGCAGGGAGAAGGTGCCGAAGGCGGTCGCGGCGGAAACGATGCCCACCAGCATGTAGAAGGCGCCCGTCCACTGCGCCGCCCGCCCCGTCCAGCCCACGACCGACGCCGGGGTGGAGACCAGGACGAGCACGAGGCCGACGGCAAGCATGGCGAAGGCGGCCGAGAACCAGCGCGTGAACGCGACGCGGGAGCGATGGTAGCCCAGGAGGAAGACCAGAGCCGCGATCCCGAAGCCGGCGATGGCGACGAGGAGGACGACGAAGCGCAGCGTGCTCGTGCCCTCGCCGGGGACCCAGAAGTCCGGTATGAGGTCCCGGGCGGCGGCGAGGGCAAGGACCAGGACGAGGCTCGCGGCGAACGCGTGAACGATGGTCGCTCGCCCTGCTCCGATCCGTTCCTCAGTCTCGACGGGCGCCGTCCTGAGGGCAAGGGCGGCGGCGACGGCGAGGCACACGGCGGCGCCCGCGAAGCCGACGTTGAAGACTGTGATGGCGTCGTTGATATCCGAGATGAGGGGTCCGGCGAGGAGGGCGGCGAGGCCCATGGTCTGAGCCCCGCAGCCGAGCCAGACGATGCTCCACTGCCCGGTGTTGCGCGCGCTCATCCAGGCGATCAGCGCGACGAGCAGGGAGACCGACCCAAGGAAGAGGGTGTTGAACAGGGTGAGCAGCGCGGCGGACTCGTACGGCGCGTCGCCGAAGAGCGCGTTGAGGACGAGGGCCGTGAGGACGGCCGCCGGCAGCGGCAGCCAGAGAAGGGGCACGACGTGCGTGCGGAGCGGTGGGATGTCTCTTTGCTCTCGGCTCATCTTCTCTCGGAGCCGTTCAGGTGGGGCAAGACGGCGACCAGTATTGTAGGCGAGAGCAACACTCCCATCCATGCCGGTCGGCGGCGAGGGCGAAAGCCGTGGCCGTCACTCGAGCCGCCACTGGAGCAATGAGCGGCCGGCACGAGAGGGGCTGATAGCATCTGACCATGCTCGGGCGAAGGATCCTCTGCTTGGCCGTCGTCGTTGCCGGCGGCAGTCTGCTCGTGGCTTGTGGCGGCGGGACCGGATCCTCCGGGCCGGCCCCAGCGGCATCGACCACGCCGCCGACGCACGACGTTCCCTCCTCCGTCCCCACCATCTCCGACCGTTCTGGCCCGTCCTGGAGCGGGCGGACTCGGCGACACCGTGCAGATCGACTGGACCGACGACACCGGCGGTACCTCCTCCGAGCGGATCGCCGTCCTCGCCGTGAAACGCCTCGCCGACCGAGGCGGCGACGGCGGCAACGAGGGCTACGTCGCCTACGCACGGCACTACGCGATCAAGGTGCGCCTCACGAGCCTCGACGCGCGAGCGGCGCGCTGGCCACAGGCATGGCAGTTGCTGCAGCTGAGCGACGGCGTGCGTGAGGAGGGCGGCGTCTGGGGCCTGGGTGAGGAGCACGGGCCGGACTCGAGCCGGGTGGGCAGGAGCTCGGTCGGGTGGCTCCATCAGCGGGCTCAGCAAGGTTTCGCGCCGACGCAGGTCGTGATCCACCTCCAGGGGTCGAGCATCAGGTGGCGCCTGGACTGACTCAATGAGTCTCCTTCAGGGATCTCGTGCGATCCAGCGCCAGCTCGTCCGAGAAGTCACTCCACGCATCACGGCTGCTCGCTGCGATTCGCGCCTGCGCGATTCGCGGCCCGAGGGAAGCATGGGGTCATGAGACCCATCTTGGTGACCGGTGCGAGCGGCACGGTGGGGCGGGAGGTCGTCCGCCTTCTCTCGGAAGCCGGCGCGGAGGTGCGAGCCGGTGTCCGCCGCCCGCGGCCCGACGCCGCTTGGCCGCCTTCCGTGCGAGAGGTGGTCATCGACTTCGAGTCGCCGGCAACGATCGCGGAGGCCTGCGACGGCGCCGGATCGATCTATCTGCTCACCCCTCAGGTGCCGACGGCGACGGAGTACGTCGCGTCCGTGCTCAAGGCAGCGCGGGCGGCGGGGGTGGAGAGGATCGTGCGGCACTCGATGCACGACGCGCCGCATGGGCTGGACGCTTTGAGCCGGTGGCACAGGGAAGCGGAGGATGCGCTGCTGTCATCGGGCTTCTCCTCCACGATCCTGCGCCCGAATGCGTTCATGCAGAACTTCGCCACGATCTACGCCCCCGGCATCCGTGACGAGGGCAGCTTCCGGCTTCCTCTGGGGCAGGCTCGCGTCAGCTCCGTCGACACGCGGGACGTGGCGGCTTGTGCTGCAGCAGTCCTGCTCGGTTCCGGGCACGAAGGAGCGGCGTACACGCTCACCGGACCGCAGTCCCTGAGCGGTGAGGAGATGGCGGCCACGTTGAGCACGGTGACCGGGCGGCCGGTGCGTCACCTGGATGAGGCCGAAGACGCGGATGACCCGCCACGCGACCCTGAGGCGATCGCAATGAGTGAAGCGTTGGTCGAGCTCAGCGCCGAGATGCGGAACGGCAAGCTCGCCGCGGTCAGCGACGACGTAGAGCGACTGCTCGGCAGACCTCCCGGCACCTTTCTCCGGTTCGCACGTGACTACAGGCAGACCTGGGTCTGAGCTTGAGGGCCGCTCTCAAGCGGACGCGAGGAGGGCGACCGGGAGCGCGGCGAAGAGCTCGCTCGCCGGCAGTCCTGTCGGACCGGACAGCAGTCGGCGTCCGCTGAGCACGTCGGTCCAGGCCGCCGGCCACCCGTCGCGCGGCGGCACGCTGAGGTCGCTCCAGTCGCCGCCCCGCACCTCTCCCTCCGGCCGCCGCCGGTCGCTGAGACGGGGCACTGCGCACAGGGCCCACCGGTCCCCGTACCGGCGGCCGAGCGCGACGAGGTCACCACACCGGTGACCGGCGACCTCGAGGTGGACGAACTCTCCCTGTGAGAAGAGCGCGGCCTCCGCGCGTCGCCAGCGGAGCGCCCGGCTCAGGACGTAGAGCTTCAGCCGGCCGTCCGGCCACTCCGCCACCAGCTCCTCCAGCAGGCCGCTCCTGTGCTCCGCCTCGCGGCGGTCCAGGTCGCGCAGCAGGCCGCGCCGCAGGGCGAAGTCCACGGCGCCGCGGTTGTCCGGGTCCACGAGCTTCGGCTGCGCCCAGAGCTCCGTCCCCTGGTAGGTGTCGGGGATGCCGGGGACGACGGTGCGCAGCAGCACCAGGGCGAGCGCGTTCACGGCGCCCGACGCCGCCACCCCGCGCACCCAGCCCCGCAGTTCGTCGCGGAACGGGCGCTCCGGCGCGAGGGCAGCCCGCACGAATCCTTCGACCGCCGCCTCGTACTCTGAGGAAGGGTCGATCCAGGAGGTGTGGCGCTTCGCCTCGCGCAGGGCCTTCAGCACGTACGCGCACAGCCTGTCGACGGCCGCTCCCTCGTCCCGCCGGTCGAGCGGCCAGAGCGCCACCAGGGACTGGTAGATGAGCTCCTCCTCTTCCGCATCGGGCGCCGCCCCGGGGCCGGCGGCGCGCCGCAGCGGGTCGTTCAGCGCGTGCCAGCGCCGCCGCACGGCCGACCAGTCCCGGGCCCGCTCGGACAGGACGTGGAGGCGGGCGCGCGCGTCTTCGTCCCGTTTGGCGTCGTGCGTGGAGGTGGCCGAGAGGCCGCCCCGCCCGGGCTCGCCTCTCCCCAGCATGAGCGAGAAGAACCCCTCCACGTCGAGCGGGGCGGCGTCGGGCTCCTCCCCGACCTCGTTGCGGGAGAGCAGCACGGGGTAGCGGTAGAGCGCCGTGTCCTCGACGCCCTTCGCCGCGGTCGCCCCCGTCAGCCGCTGCCAGCGCCTCGTCCAGGCGAGCCCGTCTCCGTGGGCGGGGGAGGTGGCGATGGTCCGGATCACCTCCTCGCGGGCCCTCTCCCGGCCCGGCCCCGCTCCCGCGGCCGGCGCCCGGAGCGCCAGCGCCGCCCGTTCCAGCCACGACGCGGATGAGGGGACGTCGGCCGGGTCGCCGAAGTACGTGCGGTAGACGGGAAGCGCCGCGGTGAGGTCGGCCACCGCGGCTTCGCGGTCCGCCTGCGCCTCGCCGAGGTCCGCCGCCTCGCCGGGGTCCGCCGCCTGCGCCTCGCCGTCCTCGCCGCTCCGGCGGACGGGCAGGTCCCGGGCCAGCGCCCCGACCTCGCGCGGGAACAGCGAGGCGAGCACCTCGCGCTTCGCCGCCTCGGCGAGGGACCGGAACGGAGGGATCTCACGCCGCGTGAAGTCCTCCGAGGCCCGCCGCAGCTCCGACCAGCCGCGACCGTCGACCAGCAGCCTGTCGATGGCCGCGGACACCTCGTAGCCGGTGGTGCCGTCGACCTGCCAGCTGGGCGGCAGGCGCTCACCCTCGGCGAGGATCTTCTCGACGACGATGAGCGCCTGACCTGCCTCCTCCCGCAGCCGCTCCAGGTAGCCGCGCGGGTCGTCCAGGCCGTCGACGTGGTCGACGCGGAAGCCGGCGACCGCCGGGTGCCGGAGGAGCTCGAGCAGGTACCCGTGGGTGAGCTCAAAGACCCCCGGCTCCTCCTGACGCACGGCGACCAGGTCGGCGATGTCGAAGAAGCGCCGGTAGTTCACGATCCGCGACCCCGGCCGCCAGGGCATGAGCAGGTACGGCTGCGCGGCGGCGAGCCGCGTGAGGCGCCGGACGCCCTCGGCGCCGGCGCCCGCCGCCGAGAACGAGGCCAGCCGCTCGCGCAGGTAGCCGGCAGCCGCGGGCGAGCCACGGACGGCCTCAGCGAGCCGCCGCTTCAGCGTCGCCGTGGCCGCCTCGAGCAGCTCGCGCTCGGCGGCCGTCCCCTCCTCCGGGCGCGGCAGCCCGCGAGCCGCCTGCAGCGCCGGCGCCAGGTCGACCGGCACGGCATCCGCCTCATCGGCGCGGAGGACGACCGGGTACGACCAGGGCGAGAGCGGGAGCCGCAGCCCGCCGCAGGCGAGCAGCAGTTCTCCCTCTTCCGCCGACTCGAGCCCGGCCTCGCCCGCCGACGCCAGCTCCTCGAGGGTCGACGTCAGGACGGGGAGGACCAGCCTGCCTCCCGCCTCCGGCGCGTCCCAGTCGATGTCGAACATGCGCGCGAAGCGAGAGGCGCGACCCTTCTCCAGGACGTCGCGCCAGAAGGGGTTCTCGGTGCTCGCCGCCATGTGGTTGGGCACGATGTCGAGCAGCAGGTCGAGTCCCTCGGCGGCGGCCGCGTCCAGCAGATCGTGCAGCTCACGCTCCGTGCCGAGCTGCTCGTTCGGCCGCCGCGGGTCGGTGACGTCGTAGCCGTGCCCGCCGCGCACGCTCTGCAGCAGCGGCGAGAGGTACGCCGTGGTCACGCCGAGCGACCGCAGGTAGGGGAGCAGCTCGCGCACCCCGGTGAAGCCGAGCCGGGGCCCGAGCTGGAGGCGGTACGTCGCCATCGGCCGGATCGTCACACGCCCTCCGCAGCTACGCGGGGAGGGGGGCGCCGTGGCGCAGCAGGATCAGCGAGTGCGCCATGAGGTGCACGCTGCCGCTGCGGATGACGCGGCCGCCCGGCCGGCCGGTGTGCACGAGCAGGCTCCAGATGCCGGCGCGGCGCACGAGGGGCAGCTGGAAGCGCCGCGACCGGCTGCCCCCGTTCAGGAGCAGCAGCAGCGTGTCGCCGAACACCGGGCGGCCGAGCACGTCGACCTCGTCACTGGCGAGGTACGGGATGAGCATGCCGAGGGTGTGGTTCTCGGCGTCCTCCCAGTCGGCCTCGGTCATCTCGGCCCCGTCGGGTCTGATCCAGGCCACGTCCTTCATGCCGTCGCCGAGAGCGCTCCCGGCGAGGAAGCTCCGCCGCCTGAGCCCGGGGTTGGTGGCGACGATGGCGACGATGTGCCGCGTGAAGGCGAGCATCTCGAGGTCGTCGGCCGAGAGGTCCCAGGAGATCCAGCTGATCTCGTTGTCCTGGCAGAAGGCGTTGTTGTTGCCGCACTGCGTCTGGCCCAGTTCGTCGCCGGCGAGGATCATCGGCACCCCCTGCGAGAACAGCAGCGACCCCATCAAGTTCCGCTTCATCCGCTCCCGCAGCCGGCGGATCCTCGCCGACTCCGTCGGACCCTCCTCGCCCCAGTTGCGGCTCAGGTTCTCCTCCATGCCGTCGGCGACCCCCATCTGGTTGGCCTCGTTGCGCCGGTGCTCGTAGCTCACGAGGTCGGTGAGGGTGAAGCCGTCGTGACAGGTGACGTAGTTGATGCTCGCGTACGTGCGGCGCCCGCTGGCGGCGAAGATGTCGGCGGAGCCCGCCAGGCGGGACGCCAGTTCGGGCACCCTGCCCCGGTCGCCGCGCCAGAAGCGCCGGATCGCGTCCCGGTAGGCGCCGTTCCACTCGGCCCACCCGGGCGGGAAGTTGCCCAGCTGGTAGCCGTTCTCGCCCGCGTCCCAGGGTTCCGCGATCAGCTTGACCTGCGAGAGGACCGGGTCTTGGCGGATGACCTGGAACAGGCTGGCGCCGCCCAGGTCGATCCCGTGCGGCGTGCGCGCGAGCGCGGCCGCCAGGTCGAAGCGGAACCCGTCGACGTGCATCTCCGTCGCCCAGTAGCGCAGGCTGTCCAGCACGAGGCGAGCACACTCCGGGTCGCGCACGTCGAGCGTGTTGCCGGTGCCCGTATAGTCCAGGTAGTAGCGCGGGTCGTTCGGGTCGAGGACGTAGTAGGACGCGTTGTCGATGCCGCGGAACGACAGCGTAGGCCCCAGCCGGTTCCCCTCCGCCGTGTGGTTGTACACCACGTCGAGGATGACCTCGATCCCCGCCGCGTGGAGCGCGCGGACCATCGTCTTGAACTCGTGGACCTGCTCGCCTCCCGCGGACGTGGCGAAGCGGGTGTCGGGGGCGAAGTAGGAGATCGTGTTGTAGCCCCAGTAGTTGGTCAGGCCCTTCTCGAGCAGCCAGCCCTCGCCGATGGACTGCTGCACGGGCAGCAGTTCGACGGCCGTCACCCCGAGCCCCACGAGGTGCTCGAGGATGGGCTCCTGCGCCAGGGCGAGGAACGTGCCCCGGAGCTCCGGAGGCACTCCGGGGTGCAGCATCGTGAGCCCCTTGACGTGGCACTCGTAGATGACGGTGCGGTGCCAGGGGGTGCGCGGCGGACGGTCGCCCGCCCAGCCGAAGCCGGGGTCGATGAGCACGCTCAGGGGCATGGACGGAGCGCTGTCGGTCTCGCTCATGGCGAGGTCCTCGGCGGGGTCCGCCAGGTCGTAGCCGTACACGGCCGGGTCGGACGGCGGCCTGCCGTCGACCGCCTTCGCGTACGGGTCCAGCAGCAGCTTGTGCGGGTTGAAGCGGTGGCCCTCGTGCGGCGCGTACGGCCCGTGCACCCGGTACCCGTAGCGCTGCCCCGGGCGCACGTCGGGGAGGAACGCGTGCCACACCAGATCGGTGCGCTCCGTGAGGGGCACGACCTCGAACCCGCCGTCGTCGCGGCGCAGGCAGAGGTCCACGCCGGTGGCGTGGCGCGAGAAGAGCGCGAAGTTGGCCCCCCGGCCCTGCCACGTGGCGCCGAGCGGCGTCGGCTCTCCGGGCCAGACGCGCATCAGAGCGCCGGGTCCGGGGGCTGCCCGGTGAACAGGGCGACGGAGCGCGGCGCCGGCCGCAGCACGTCGCCGGCCCGTGCCGTTCGCGGCAGGGAGTCGCCGGGACCCGACCACTCCGCGGCGGCGGAGTCGAGGACCAGCGTGGACCGGCCGACGCCCGGCGGGACGGTCAGGGGCCGGGCCTCGGCGCCCAGCGCGAGCACGACGAGGGTCAGGACTTCCCTGGGTGGCCCGCAGGAGCAGCAGCGCTTCGGCCTCCTCGACCGGCAGGACGACGAGGCCGTCGCGGGAGGGCCGCAGGCCGGGCAGCGTGCGCCGCAGCTCGAGCAGGCGACGGTAGAAGCGCAGCAGCGAGCGCGCGCGCTCGCCGGCGTCGCCCTCCGCCTGGAGCACGGAGCGGTCCGGGCGGGCCGCGGCGAAGGTGGACTCGGCCTGCGGGTCGGGACAGTCGGAGGCGCCGAAGGTGGCCTCCAGCTCCCGCCGGCGCCCCTCCTGGACGGCCGTCACGAGCTCGGGGTCGGAGTGCGAGATGAAGTACGGGAACGGGGCAGTCTCGCCGTACTCCTCCCCCATGAAGAGCAGGGGGACGTAGGGCGAGAGGACGACCGCTCCGGCGAGCAGCTTGAGCTCCTCGAAGGAACGGTCGCTCGAGAGGCGTGCGGAGCCGCGCCGGTTCCCGACCTGGTCGTGGTTCTGCGCGAAGACGACCAGCCGCTCCGCCGGCACCTCACGGGAGGAAGCGCCGTAGTGGCGGTCGTGGAAGCTCGAGTAACGGCCGTTGACGACGAAGCCCTCCTCGTAGGCCGTCGCGACGTCGGCCAGGCTGCCGAAGTCGGCCAGGTGGCCGCCGCGCTCACCGGTGAGGTACGCGTACAGGGCGTGGTGGAGGTCGTCGTTCCACTGCGCGTGCAGCCCGAGTCCGCCGCGACGGAGGTCGCCGACCAGGCGTGGGTCGTTCAGCGCGCTCTCGGCGATGATGTGGAGCCGCCTCCCGGTCCTGGCCGCCAGGGCGTCGGTCTCCACCGCCAGCTCCTCGAGGAAGGGCACGGCGCTGCGGTCGTAGATGCCGTGCACGGCGTCCAGGCGCAGCGCGTCGACGTGGAAGCGCTCGAGCCAGGAGCGGGCGTTCTCCAGGAAGTAGCGGCGCACGCCGTCGCTGCCGGGGCCGTCGAAGTTGACCGCCTGGCCCCAGGGCGTGCGGTAGGCGCCGGTGAAGTAGGGACCGAAGCGGCGGTGCACGCCGCCCTCGGGGCCCAGGTGGTTGTAGACGACGTCGAGGACGACGGCGAGCCCCGCGGCGTGGGCGGCGTCGACGAAGCGGGCGAACCCCTCGGGACCTCCGTAGGAGTCCTGCGCCGCGAAGGGGAACACGCCGTCGTACCCCCAGTTGCGGGTCCCGGGGAACTGGGCGATCGGCATGGGCTCGACCGCCGTCACGCCCAGCTCGCGCAGGCGCGGCAGCTCCTCCGCCGCGCCGTCGAAGCTGCCGGCGGCGGTCAAGGTCCCCACGTGCAGCTCGTAGATGACGAGGTCGGCCAGCTCCACGCCGGTCCAGCCGGAGTCGCTCCACGGGAACGCCTCCGGTGTCGACCACCGCCGACGGCCCGTGCACGCCCTCCGGCTGCGAGAGCGAGGCCGGGTCGGCGAGCGCCTCCCCGTCGTCCAGACGGTAGCGGTACAGGGCGCCGGGCGGCGCGCCGCCCACGGTGCCGGAGAAGAGGCCGTGCGCGTGCGGGGAGAGGGCGAGCGACGTGACGTCCTCGCCCTCCAGCTCCACCGCGACTCGCCGCGCCAGCGGCGCCCAGACCTCGAACCGGCAGCGTCCGCCGCCGAGCGGGGTGGCCCCCAGGCGTCCCGTCGCGTGGTCGTCTCCGGACACGCTCCGGACCGTCTCGCTCATCGGCGCCTGACCAGGTAGACGCACGCCAGCGGCGGCACCCGCAGGGCCAGGGAGAACGGGCGGCCGTGCGCCGGGACCGGGTCCGAGAGCAGGCCCGACGGGTTGCCCTGCCCGCTCCCGCCGTACGCCTTCCGGTCGCCGTTCAGCAGTTCGCTCCACACGCCCCGCGAGGGGACGCCGACCCGGTAGCCCTCGCGCACCACCGGCGTGAAGTTGCAGACGACGAGGACGCGGTCCTCGGGGCCGGCGCCGATCCGCCAGAAGCTCATGACGCCGCTCTGCGCGTCGTCGGCGTGGCCCCACTCGAACCCCTCCGGGTCGCAGTCGTGGAGGTGCAGCGCCGGCTGCTCCCGGTACGCCGCGTTGAGGTCGGAGAGCCACGCGGCGAGGCCGGCGTGCCCCGGCGCGTCCGCGACCTCCCAGGCGACGCTCCCGTCGTGGTTCCACTCGTAGGGCTGCGCCAGTTCCGCGCCCATGAAGAGCAGCTTCTTGCCCGGCTGCGCGTACATGTAGCCGAGCAGCAGCCGGTAGTTCGCCCGGCGCTGCCACTCGTCCCCGGGCATCTTCTCCAGCAGCGACCCCTTGCCGTAGACCACCTCGTCGTGCGAGAGCGGGAGCACGAAGTTCTCGGAGAAGGCGTACACGGCGCGGAAGGTGAGCTCGTCCTGGTGGTGGGAGCGGTGGATGGGGTCGCGGGCGAAGAACTGCAGGGTGTCGTGCATCCAGCCCATGTCCCACTTGAAGCCGAAGCCGAGGCCGCCGGTGGAGGTGGGGCGGGAGACGCCGGCCCAGGCGGTCGACTCCTCGGCGTACGTCTGCACGTCCGGGTGCTCCCGGTAGACCGCCTCGTTCAGGCGGCGCAGGAACGAGACCGCGTCCAGGTCGTCCCGGCCGCCGTACTCGTTGGGCACCCACTCGCCTTCCTCCCGTGAGTAGTCGCGGTAGAGCATCGACGCGACGGCGTCCACGCGGAGACCGTCGGCGTGGTAGTGGTCCAGCCAGAACATCGCCGACGAGAGCAGGAAGCTGCGCACCTCGTGACGTCCGTAGTTGAACACGAGGCTGCCCCACTCCCGGTGCAGGCCGCGGCGCGGGTCGGCGTGCTCGTAGAGGTGGCTGCCGTCGAACTGCGCGAGGGCGAACGCGTCCGTCGGGAAGTGCGACGGCACCCAGTCGAGGATGACGCCGACCCCCGCCCGGTGCAGGTGGTCGATCAGGGCCATGAAGTCCTGCGGGGAGCCGAAGCGGCTGCTGGGGGCGAAGTAGCCGGTGGTCTGGTACCCCCACGAGCCGAAGAAGGGGTGCTCCATGACCGGGAGGAACTCCACGTGCGTGAAGCCGTGGCGCAGCACGTGCTCGGTGAGCGGCTCGGCCATCTCCCGGTAGGAGAGGGAGCGGTAGTCCTCCTGCGGCACGCGGCGCCAGGAGCCGAGGTGGACCTCGTAGATGGCGATCGGGTCCTCGCGCCGGTTCCGCTCGCCGCGGCCGGCCATCCACTCGCCGTCGCCCCAGGCGTGGTCGAGCGACGTGACCACCGCCGCCGTGCGGGGCGCGATCTCGAACGAGAAGCCGACGGGGTCGGTCTTGTCGGCGGCGAACCCGGCCGCCCGGTTGACGATGTGGTACTTGTACAGGCTCCCCGGGCCGGCGCCCTCGACACGCCCCTCCCAGATGCCGGAGGAGGCGCGCGGCCGCAGCGCGTCCGCGCCGGGCAGCCAGCCGTTGAAGTCGCCGACCACGGAGACCTCGTCGGCGTTGGGCGCCCACACGGCGAAGGAGGTGACCGGGGCGCCGGAGCCGCCGCCCCGCGCCTGCTCACCAGCGTGCGCGCCGAGGCGCTCGAAGAGCCGCTCGTGCGTGCCCTCGTTGAACAGGTAGAGGTCCTCGTCGGAGAACAGGGACTTCATGCGGCCTCCTCGCGACGGTGGCGGAAGGCGGCCAGCAGGGGAGCGGCGGCCTCGCTCTCCAGTGCTTCGAGCGGCACCCGCGCCCGCCGCCGCCAGTGGGCCAGCGGGTCGGGGCTGCCGGGCACGTTCTGCGGCAGCGTCTCGAGCCAGAGGTCCTCCAGATTGACGATCACCTCGGCCGCCGGGCTCTCGGCGAGCAGAGAGAGCGCCGCGGCCAGCCCGTCCACGGCGTCGCCGCCGGCCTCCACCGGCGCCGGCCCGTCGCTCACCGCCGCCCGCAGGGCGCGGCGGAGCGAGCTCCGGCGTTCGCGCTCCGCTGCATGCTCGGAGGCCGCGGACGGGTCGCGCGTCCCGGGCGGCAGGTCGAGGTCGTACCAGAACGCGGCGAAGGTGGGCATGTCGTGGGTGCCGAGCATGGCCAGCGAATCGGCGCCCGGCAGCGGGAAGCCGTGCGCCGCGGCGGGCGTCTCCACGGCCTGCAGGGCGTAGGTCCGCAGCACGCGGTGCTCCGCCATCGCCCGGCGCACCGCTCGGGGCACGGTGCCGATGTCCTCGCCGACCACCACCGTGCCCGCCCGCCACGCCTCGAGCGAGACCAGGGCGTAGAGCTCCTCGGACGGCAGACGCACGTAGGTGCCGCTGCTCGGCTCGCGCCCCTCCGGCACGAAGAACTGCCGGTGCAGCCCCATGATGTGGTCCAGGCGCACCAGCCCGCAGTGACGCATGACCGTCCGGAGGCACGCGACCAGGTACCCGTGCCCCGTGCTTCGCGACACCGACGGCACCAGCGGCGGCAGATCCCAGTCCTGGCCCTCGGTCATGAACGCGTCGGGCGGCGCGCCCAGGTGCACGCCGGCGGCGAAGTCGCCGGGCCGCTGCCACACGTCGAAGCCCTCGGGGTGGACGCCGAGCGGCAGGTCCAGCGCGAGACGCGAGCCGGGGCCGGCGGTGGCGGCGCTCAGCTGCTGGTCCATGGCCCACTGGGCGTAGGCGTGGTACCGGACGACCTCGGGGTCGGCGTCCTGCAGCGCCCCGGGGGCTGCTCCGGCCGCCGGCGCCCCGAGCCGCTCACAGGAGGCGCGGAAGCGGGCGTAGTCCAGCCGCGTGGGGTCCGCCGCGAGCCACTCGCGGAAGGCGTGCTCCCGCCGCGGCGCGCGCCCGAGCTCCGCGGCGCACTCGGCGACGATCTGGCGCTTGAGGTGCGCGACCCGGCGGTAGTCGACCTCCGAGAGCAGGCGCAGCGCCTCCCGCTCGACGACCACGGGGTGCGCGGCGAGGAGGCTGCGGACCGCGTCGGACCGGGCCTCCGGCAGCGCCTCGGGGTCGAGGAAGACCTCGTTCCAGAACAGCCGGCTCACCGGCCGGTACGGGCTGGGCTCGAACGGCCCCGACTCGGCCAGGAAGGCGGCGAAGAGCGGCAGCGTCGCCACGTGGTCGCCGCCGAGGCGGCCGAGCCACGCGAGCAGCCCGGCCAGGCCGCTGAGGTCGCCGACGCCCCAGTCACCCCCGTGCCGCAGCGCGTACAGCGGCAGGAAGACACCCCACGTACGGCGCGCGTGCGCAGGGCAGCCACGGGGCGCCGAGACGACGGTCGTGGTGTGCCGCCGCGAGCCGATCTCGACGTGCAGCTCGTGCCGGCCCGGAGGCAGCACGACGTCCGGCCGGAGCAGGACCGTGCGGGCTCCGCGGCCGCCGGGCAGCACGCGCACGTCCGGGTCGTCTTCGCGGTACCGGCGTACGTAGGCGGTCTCCCCGCCGCCCTCGAGCGCCGCCGTGAGCGTCACGTCGACCGGCGGCGCCTCCAGGGGAAGCCGGAGCGGCAGGCCCTCGCCGAACCTCCCGTCCCAGGCGACGGTCACCGGCTCCAGCACCGTCGCCGCCCGCTCGGCGAGGTGGCTGCGCAGCAGCCCGGGCGCCTCGTCCGGGTGGTCGATGGGCACGGCGAGGGAGCGCAGGACGGCGAGCAGCGTCTCGTCGTCCGGGTGCCGCCGCTCGCCGAATCCATCGGTGTAGCCGGTCAGGACGCCGTGTGCGCGCGCCAGGTCGCCGAGCGCCCGGTTCACGACGGCTCCGTCGCCAGGAGCTCCAGTATGCCGCGGGCCGGGGTGTCCACCCACGCCGGCCGGTGGCCGAGCTCGTACCCGAGCTCGTACGTCGCCTTGCCCAGGAGCAGGATCGAGAGCAGGGCGCCCCGGGTGCGAGGGTCCGCGGGGATGAAGGCGGCGTCGCCGCAGGTGTCGAGGTAGCCACGGAGGAACGCCGCCGAGACCCACCGGTACCAGGCGTCGGCCCACGCGCGCATGGTCTCCTGGTCGGCGATGTCGGGCTCGAGCGTGACGGCGGTGGCCGCCACGTAGTGGAAGGAGCGGATCATGCCGGCGACGTCCTCGAGCGCCGCTCGCTTGAGTCGCCGCCCGGCGAGCGGCCGGCCGGGCTCGCCCTCGAAGTCGATGATGACGAAGTCGCGCCCGGTGTCCAGCACCTGGCCCAGGTGGTAGTCGCCGTGCACGCGGATCCTGTCGGCGCCGATCCTGAGGTCGACCACCGCTCGCAGCCTCTCGAGGATCTCACGCTCCCGCGCGACGCACTCGCCCACGGGTCCTTCGCGACCCGAGAGCCGGGCGCGGCGCAGCGACTGCATCGCGACCAGCCGGAGTGACTGGTAGAGGGAGCGCTGGAACAGGCGCGTGAACGGCTCGGGCGCGAAGGCGGACTCTCCGCCCGACCCGAGCGCCAGGTGCAGCTCGGCCGTCCGCTGCCCGAGGAGCCGCGCCCGGTCGAGGAAGTCGCCCACGGCGTCGGCCACGCGCGGCGGCGGGGTGCGGCCGGCGAGCTCGAGCAGAGGAACGCCGGAGGCGGCGGCCACCGGGAACCCCTCGGGGGCCGCCGCCACCGACGAGAGGTAGGCGCGGAGGAGGTCGAGGGTGAGGTCCCACACGGTCCCCTCGTTCCTCACGTAGCGGTGCAGGACGGCGACCGTGGCCGAGGCTCCCTCGGGCTCCACGTACTCGAGCGCGCCCAGGAGCTGGGGGACGTGCGGGTACCTGGCCTTGCTGGTCAGGAAGCGGCCCATCTCGAGCTCGGGGCTCTCCCCGACCACGGGACGGCGCAGGAACTTCAGGATCGCCCGGTCGCCGTACGCCAGCGAGGTGTTGCTCTGGTCGGCTCCCAGCACCACCGGCGCCGGGAAGCCGCCCCGGCGCAGCACCTGGGTGCGCAGCCACTGGTTGCTCGACCCCGCCAGGCGGCCCGCCCAGCCTCTCGGCCGGCGCTTCCTCAGGATCGCGTCGAGCAGCGCCTCGCCGAACCCGGGGAACGACGCGGCGTCGCACAGCAGGTACTCGCCCTCCGAGGCGTGCAGCCGGGCGAAGACGGACCCGGGGTCGACGTCCTCACCCTCCTGCGCCACCCGCAGCGGCAGGAGGTACGTCTCCGGCTCGCCCTCCCCGTACTCGACACGGGCCAGCACGAGCGCGCCGCGCGACCAGTCGCGCGCGCCCTTGCGGTCGCCGGCGGGCCCGGCCAGCGGCACGGCGTCGACCACCGTCACGCCGCGCATCTCCCGGGCCTTGCCGGCGAACCAGCGCGCGCCGGGCAGCGACCGGGAGAGCGCGCGCCCCAGCCGCGCGGCCGAGGCCGGCAGGAAGATGTCCTGCCACGGGCCGGAGAGCCGCACGGCGGGGGTGCCGCCACGACGACGCGCCTCCTCGGCCGGCGCGTCCGGCAGCAGGAACCAGTAGTACCCGTACGGCGCCATGGTGAGCAGGTAGGGCAGCTCGCCGATGGCGGGGAACTCGGTCTGTCCGAAGAGCTCGATGGGCGTGATGCCGGCGAACTCCTGCAGGGCGAGCTCCGCGAACTGCGCCCGGCGGGCGAGGTTCACCACCACCAGGATCCGCTCGCCCTCGAACTCGCGCAGGTACACGAGCACCTTGCGGTTCTCGGGGGTGATGAAGCGGATCTCACCCCTGCCCGAGGGACGGGTGGTGGCGGCGCAGGCTGATGAGCCGCCGCATCCACCAGAGCAGGGAAGACGGGCTGGCCGACTGCGCCTCGACGTTGACGGCGGCGTAGGAGTAGCCGGGATCGGTGACCACCGGCAGGTACAGGCTCTGCGGGTTGCCGTCCGAGAAGCCCGCGTTGCGGTCGGCGCTCCACTGCATGGGCGTGCGTACCGAGTTCCGGTCGCCGAGGTAGACGTTGTCGCCCATGCCGATCTCGTCGCCGTAGTAGATGATCGGCGTGCCCGGCAGCGAGAAGAGCAGGACGTTGGCGAGCTCGATCAGGCGCCGGTCGTTGCCGAGCAGCGGCGCCAGCCGGCGCCGGATGCCGAGGTTGATGCGGCTCTGGGCGTCGCGCGCGTAGGCCCGGTACATGTAGTCGCGCTCCTCGTCGGTGACCATCTCGAGCGTCAGCTCGTCGTGGTTCCTGAGGAACAGCCCCCACTGCGCCGACTCGGGGATGGGCGGCGTCTGCTGGAGGATGTCGACGATGGGGAAGCGGTCCTCCATGCGCATGGCCATGAACATGCGCGGCATGAGTGGGAAGTGGAACGCCATCTGGCACAGGTCGCCGTGGCCGAAGTAGGCGGCGGCGTCCTCCGGCCACTGGTTGGCCTCGGCGAGCAGCATGCGGTCGCCGAAGCGCTCGTCGATGTGCCGGCGCAGCTCGCGCAGGAACTCGAAGGTCTCCGGCAGGTTCTCGCAGTTGGTGCCCTCCCGCTCGTACAGGTACGGCACGGCGTCCAGGCGGAGCCCGTCGACGCCGAGCTCCAGCATGAAGTCGACCGCCTCGAGCATCCCCCGCCGGACCTCCGGATTGTCGTAGTTGAGGTCCGGCTGGTGGGAGTAGAAGCGGTGCCAGTAGTAGGCGCCGGCGACGGTGTCGAAGGTCCAGTTGGAGCTCTCGAAGTCGGAGAAGATGACGCGCGCCTCGGTGAAGCGGTCGGGGGTGTCGCTCCACACGTAGAAGTCGCGGTACGGGCTGCCGGGGGGCGAGGTCCGGGCGCGCTGGAACCAGGGGTGCTGGTCCGAGGTGTGGTTGAGCACGAGCTCGGTGATCACGCGCAGGCCGCGCTTGTGCGCCTCCTTCAGGAATCGGGTGAGGTCGCGCATGCGGCCGTAGGAGGCGTGGATGGTCGTGTACCCGGCGATGTCGTAGCCGTCGTCCTTGAGCGGGGAGTCGTAGAAGGGCAGCAGCCACACGGCGGTCACGCCGAGGTCGCGCAGGTAGTCGAGGCGCTGGGTGAGGCCGCGGAAGTCCCCGAGCCCGTCGCCGTTGCCGTCACGGAACGCGCGCACGTGGAGCTCGTAGATGACCGCGTCCTTGTACCAGGTGGCCTCGTCCCCGACCGCCACCGACACCTGCGCGCGCGTCACGCGGTCGGCCGCGCTGCCCGAGAGGCTGCTCCAGGGAGCGGGCATCACGCACCGTCCCCTGAGGGCGCGGTCCGGCTGCCGGGCAGGCTGAAGACGTGAGCGCTGGCGACGGCAGGGTCGAGGCGCACGAAGTTGCGGCTCCCCTCCCACGTGTGGCGGTCGCCGGTCAGCTCGTCGACGACGTCGAAGGAGGAGGACGGCTCGACGCCGAGCGCCCCCAGGTCGAGGTCGGTCCACCCGGACTGGGGCCACCGCGGGTCGAGGTTCACGACCACGAGCACGACGTCGCCGCCGTCCGGGCTCGACTTGCTGTAGGCCAGCAGCTGGTCGTTGTCGATGCTGTGGAACCGCAGCCCGGAGTTGACGCGCAGGGCGGGGTGGGCGCGGCGGATGCGGTTGAGCCGCGCCATGAGGGGCGCCAGACTGCCGGGCTGCTCGAGGTCCCAGTGGCGGAGCTCGAACTTCTCGGTGCGGTCGTACTCCTCACTGCCCGGGGCGGCCGGCTTGTCGTCGAGCAGCTCGTAGACGGGCCCGTAGACGCCGTAGAGGGCGGTCAGCGTGGCCGCCAGGACCAGCCGCACGACGAACGCCGGCCGGCCGCCCGTCTGCAGGTACTCGATCAGGATGTCGGGAGTGTTCACCCAGAAGCTCGGCCGGTAGAACTCGGCGAGGTCGGTGGTCGTCAGCTCCACCAGGTAGTCGGTCAGCTCCTGCTTGGTGGTGCGCCAGGCGAAGTACGTGTACGACTGGCTGAACCCGAGCTTGGCGAGCCGGTACATCGGCCGGGGCCGCGTGAACGCCTCGGCCAGGAAGACGACGTCCGGCTGCTCCGAGCGGATGGTCGCGAGCAGCCACTCCCAGAAGGCGAACGGCTTGGTGTGCGGGTTGTCCACGCGGAAGATCCGCACCCCGTGCCCGATCCAGAAGCGCACCACGTCCGCGAGGGCCTGCCAGAGCGCCTCGCGGTCGGCCGTCTCGAAGTCGAAGGGGTAGATGTCCTCGTACTTCTTGGGCGGGTTCACCGCGTAGGCGATGGAGCCGTCCGGCAGCCGCCGGAACCACTCGGGGTGCTCGCCGACCCAGGGATGGTCCGGCGAGCTCTGGAGCGCCAGGTCGAGGGCGACCTCGATGCCGCGCGCGGCGGCTTCGGCGACGAGCGCGTCGAAGTCCCGCAGCGTCCCGAGGTCGGGGTGGACGGCGGTGTGGCCGCCGGCCGGCGAGCCGATGGCCCACGGGCTCCCCGGGGCGTCGTCCGCCGCGGCGGGCGTGTTGCCCGGCCCCTTGCGGGCCGTCGTGCCGATGGGGTGGATGGGCGGCAGGTACAGCACGTCGAAGCCCATGTCCGCGATGTAGGGGAGCCGGCGGCGGACGTCGTCGAGGGTGCCGTGACGGCCGGCGACCGGCGACCACGACCGGGGGAAGAGCTCGTACCAGGCGCCCTCTGCGGCTCGCGGCCGCTCCACCAGCACTTTGATGCGGGTGGACGTGGCGACCGCGCCCCGGGGCGCGACCTCCCGCATCAGCCGTTCCAGGTCCGGCTCCAGCGCCGCCTCGAGCGCCTCCCCCCCGGGGGAGGCGAGGCGCGCCGCCCACGCCGCCAGCTGCCGGCCTTCCTCACCCGCCGAGGACAGGGCCTCGAGCACCAGCTCCGCCCCGACCAGCAGGTCGATCTCGACATCCTGGCCGGCCGCCACCTTGGCCGCCAGATCGCGGATCCACGTGCCGAACGTGTCGACCCACGCCACGACCTCACAGGCGTGGACCCCCAGGCGCTCGAACGCGACCCGGCCCCGCCAGTGGTCGTTGCCGAGATGGGTAAGGGGCGTCTCCTTCCAGGCGTCGTCGCCCGGGCCGCGGCAGCGGAGCGCCGCGGCCGGCAGGTCGTGCCCGTCGGTGAAGACGTCCGCCTCGACGACGAGCGGCTCACCCGTCGTCCGCTTGACCGGGAAGCGGCCGCAGTCGACCAGCGGCCGCACCGCCTCGATCATCGCCCGCGGCGGCCGCGCCGTCACGGCGCCACCCGCCGCCCGGACGCGTCCACCCGGACCCGCCTGTAGCTGAGTTGTCCGCCGGTCCACACTCAGAAGGACTACCCCCTCGAAGCGGGTATCGTCCCGCCTCTCCCGTTGGCGTGCGCCGCGAAGCAGCCCGGACGGCCCCGCGCCCACGGCGGGACGGCGCCGGCCGGCAACACCCAAGGGACCCGGCCGCTCCCCGGGCGGGCATCCTTAAGCACGGCCACGGAGGAGAGGGAGCCAGGGAATGGACTACTCGAAGACCCCCATCGATCTGAGCAAGGTCAAGCCGGAGGACGTCGACAAGGAGATGCTGCGCGCCGCGATCTGGGTCGAACTGGACACCGTCAACCTGTACGAGCAGTTCATGGCGGTGACCAAGGACGAGGCCACGCTCAAGGTGCTGCAGGACATCAACGCCGAGGAGAAGAAGCACACGGCGCAGTTCATGGAGATGC